>JAMQHL010000022.1 GCA_025993795.1 Planctomycetota bacterium | reverse complement strand
TGCCATCACGGCGCTCAGCCTGGGCACGATGTCGCAGGAGACCGCCGCCGACTACTCCACGACGATCCAGATGAACACCGCCATCAGCTCTGCCATCGCGGCGCTCAGCCTGGGCACGATGTCGCAGGAGACCGCCGCCGACTACACCCCGACCGCTGGCCTGGGCGCGTTGGCGCTGCTGAACACCGTAGGCACCGCACAAATCGCAGACGATGCGGTGACATCGGCGAAGATAGCGGACGGTACAATCGCTGGGGCCGACCTTGCCACCGACATCACCATCAGCACTACCGGCACGATCTCAGCCGCCGAACTTACCGCCACTAGCAAGATCACCATCGGCACGGTCGAAATCTTGACCGGCGCAGTTGCCCCAAACGCAGGCAGTGGTGTCAGCGCACCAGTCGGTTCTATGTACCTGAACACTGCTGGCGCCGCCGGTACGATGCTGTGGGTCAAATTCGGCGTAGCCGACAACGACTGGGATCCCAGGTAACGTGCCTGACCTGATGGGAGTTTTGCCATGAATGCACGCAGATACATCCGGTTGGGCGGGGTTGGGTTGGCGGCCGTGCTGCTGGCCATGACAGCCGTTGCCGTTCGCGGCGCGGCCACCAGCACTAATTATGACGTCAACGACGAGTCTTCGCCCACTGCCGGCGGCGACTCATTCTCAACCACGTTCGCGCTTGCAGGCATGTTGCCGGGGGGCCCGGCTGGGCCCGAACTGCTAAGCACAAACTTCGCCCTGGACACCGGTTTCGTGCCGGACACCTACGAACCTGTAGACACCACCCCGCCGGTCATTCTCACTGTGCCGCTGGCCGTCTATCTGACCGACGTCAGCGCCCTGGTCGAATGGACCACAGACGAGCCCTCCGACGGCATCGTCGATTACGGCCTTACGCCTTCCTACGGTCTCAGCCAGGCTCACACCGGCTTCGGGACGTTGCACCAGGTGCTGATTTCAGGCCTTACGCCGTTGACGACCTACAACTTTCGCGCCAGCAGCACCGACCCGTACTTCAACGGGCCGACGCAGTCCGCCAACGATACGTTCACCACCACAGGCTCGCCTGACGTGGTGGGGCCGGCGCTGCTGAGCGTCACGGTCACCTTCATTTCACTCAGCACCGTGCAGATCGACTTCACCACCGACGAACACGCCGAGAGCACCCTTGAATGGGGGCCAACTTCCGGTCTTGGCACCGCGCTGGCTGACCCGGCATTCCGTACAAACCACACCCGCACAATCAGCGGATTGGCACCGATGACCCAATACTTCTTTGACATTACGGTGATCGATCCCAGCGGCAACGTGACTGTGCGGGGTGTGCAGCCCTTCACGATGCCCGGCGCCGTCAGCATCACCACGACGTCGCTGCCGAACGGCAAGAGGGGAAACTTCTATACCGCGGCGGTTACCGCGATCAACGGCGTCGGCGCTCATACGTTTTCCCTCAATGCCGGCACGCTGCCGCCAGGGCTGGTGCTGGACCCGACAGGCACGCTTTCAGGCACGCCCACATCGGCTGGCACGTTCAACTTTGACGTACGGGTCACGGACTCGGGCGCGCCGACCTCAAGCGACATGGCAGCCTTCACGGTTGTGATTTCCAAGAAGTCGTCCGGTGACAGCGGCGACGAGGGGTGCAGCACCTCGCAGAGCAACGCCCACTGGTTCACGACGGCCCTTATGCTGTGCCTGCTTGCGCTAGGCTGGCGCGTGGCGTCGACGCGCGGCAGGCCACACCTCAGGCAAGACCCCTGAATCGCCCGGGGGCCTGCTTTGCACCCCTGCGGCAACGTCAACCACGCAAGCATGTGCCCGCCCCGGGGCAAAAGTATGTCGCGTGCCTGTGTACGCTCTCCTGCATGACTCAAGAACAGGAGAACACAATGTCGAACAAACGCTGGCGCAAGAAGCCTCAGAACCCTACGTGGACAAACCCCGCCGACGGCAAACCGGCCCCACCGGCTGAGAGTGCGCCTGCCGGGCACGATGCGCCGGGCGCGTCGCAGACTACGCCAACGACAGTTGACCAGTCGCTCAGCGAACAGGACCGCAGCCTGCTGGACGGCGTGAAGAACCTGCTGGGCAAGATCATCGAGCGCGTAACCCAGGTGATTGAGCAGATCCCGCAAGACCCGCCCACGGGCCCACAAGCTGAGTTCTGGGTGAAAGACGACCACAAGCGAATCACCCAGGCGGCGCGCATAGGCATCAGCGCGGCGCGGGCGCTGATGCAGGCGTTCCGGATCACGGGCGCCGACACCAAGGCCGTCAAGAAGCTGATCGACCAGGCCACGAACGGCTTGATCGACCGGCTTGAACGAATTGACCTGCAAGCAACGTAGAGCGAACGCTCTTTGACAAACCAGCGCAGACCCAGTACGGATTCGCGGGCTTTATGCGTGTGCGCCGACTGTTCGTTTCAGCGTTTCCAGCGTGTTCTTGAACAGGATCTGCGTGGTCACGCTGCCGACTCCGCCGGGTACCGGGCTGGCCCAGGCGGCCTTGGCGCTCACGCTTTCCCAGTCGCAGTCGCCCCTGTACTTGCCGCCTTCTACCGCGATCGTTGCCACGTCCACCACAATCGCGCCCGGCTTGACGTGTTCGCCGGTGACCATGCCGGGCTTGGCACCCATGGCGGTCACCAGGATATCGGCGGTGCGGCAGACTTCGGCCAGGTTGGGCGTGCGCGAATGGCAGATTGTCACCGTGCAATGCTTGTCCAGCAGCAGCAGCGCCACCGGCTTGCCCACGATAATGCTGCGCCCAGCCACCACGGCGTGTTTGCCCTTGAAGTCCACGCCTGACTCGGCGGCGAGCTCAATTGCCGCGCGCGCGGTGCAGGGCAGGTTGCGGTACTGGTTCATGATCAGGTGGCCCAGGTTGTCGGGGTCTACGCCTTCCACGTTCTTGGCGGGCGTGATTACCTTGGCCAGCTCGTTGGCATCAAGGTGCTTGGGCACCGGCAGTTGCAGAATCATGCCCGTGACTTCGGGCTTGCCGCAGATCTCACGAATCTTGCCAGCCGCCTGTTCAAACGTGCTGTCGGCGGGGATGCGCTCGGCGGTGTAGGCGACTCCCAGCTTCTCGGCGGCTTTCTTCTGGTTGTTGACGTACCAGTCGCTGCTTTCGTCGCTGCCGATGGAAAGGCTGACAAGGTGGGCGGCGTGGCCTTTGGCCTTGAGCGCCGCGAATTCTTCTGTCAGTTGCGTCTGGATGCGCTTGGCCAGCGCCTTGCCGTCTAGAATCTGTGCGGGCATGGGAATCTCCTTGGGTGGCCGGAAGATAAGCCGCAGCGGCCCGCGCGTACAGTGCGTGCGCCCAAAACCCGCAGTGTCGCCGAACCGCAAGCCCGGCCCCCGGCTGTTCCATCTTGCGAGACTGCATCGGATGGGGTTTGGCGATGGCCGAACCGTGGGATACCTTTCAGATGCGTAGACCCCACGTCTTCCCCTTCAGGACGACCCATGAAACCTAATCGCAGAACGGTCCTACGGGCCGCAGCGGCGGCATGCTGCCTGGTGCTGGCTTCGCCGCTGGTCACGCTCGCCGACGACCCGCCCGGCGAATCCGCCCCGGCAAAGGGCCAGCCACGGGTGCGCAGCCTTGACCGGGCCGCTTCAAGCATTGGGGTTGATCTGCCGACTGTGCCCTCCAACCCGGGTGGCAGCGGCAAGCTGTTCAAGCTAAGTCACTCGGCGCTGCAAGCATGGACCGCCAGGGCAGCCAACGGCAACCCGCGCAATCCTGCGGCCTATGACGGCCGCGCCATCGCGGGCAGCGGCAGCGGCAAGGTGGTGTATTCTTATCACATCACCACCGGCAAGCGCTCATGGTCGGTGACCAGCCCCGACAGCGGCATCAGCAACCTGGTGCTGTCCGGCGACTCGGTGTACTTCACGACCCACAGCTGCACGATAGAGCGCATCCAGGTCAGCACCGGCAAGCACATCTTCAGCAAGTGGATCAACAGCACCGTGGAATGCGCGCCGGACGTTAACGGCGACGTAGCCTTCGCTGCATATGGCAGCGGCAACGGTGCCGTCGTCAGCAGCCACGACATCACCAACGGCAAAGAAGGCTGGAAGCGCAACGTGCCCAGCAAGGTCATCATGGCGCCCGTGGCGTGCGGCGAAACCGTCTCAGTCGCCGGCGTAGATGGCAGCCTGCTTTCGATGGACGCCACGGGCAGAACCCTGTGGTCACGCAAGCTCGGCGCTGTCAGCGCGCCGATTGCGACCTCGCGCGGCCTGCTGGTGCTGTCGGCTGCGGTGCCTGCCGACACCGGTGCGCCTGCCAAGGCAGACGCCGAGCCTGAATCCGACGGCAAGCACCCGGACCGTATCACCAGCAGCAGCCGCAAGGCCCCCGACAACGGCCCGGGGCGCGGCGTCACCGTGATCGAAAACCGGCGGCTGGCAGTGCTGAACCCGACACAGGCGCCAGAGCGCGGCGCAGACCGCGAACTCAGCGGCCCGGCGCCATCGACGCTTGACTACCAGGGCACTCGGCCCGGCGTGAACGGGCAACTGGTCGTGCTGGCGTACAGTGACGTGATTCGCGCCCTCGACCTAGACACCGGCAACACGCGCTGGGAATGGAAGCTCGAGACGAAACACGGCGAATTCTGTGAGCCCGCGTTCGGCGACGGCATGGTGTTCCTAGCCGACAAATACGGGTTTGTGACCGCCCTTGACGCCAACAACGGCGAGGTGGTCTGGAGCTACCGGTTCAACAACGAGTCGTTCCGTGCCAAGCCGGCATTCGACACCCACCGCGTGGTGTTGACCACAAGCAGCGGCCGCGTGGTCTGCCTGCCAACGGGCCTGGATGATCGCATACGTGCAGCAGACAGCGCCCAGCGCGACGTGGTGAAAGAAGAGTTCGGCAAGGGGCTGGCCAAGACAGGCGGCACACAACCCGTGCGCGAGAGCCCGGCACCGGCAAAGCAAGAGGCCAAAGGCGTGCCGCCCCGCGAGTCTGAGCCGACACCAGCCAGCGGAGGCGAAGAAGCCACCCGCCGCGAAGACGAAGCCCCAACCAGCGAAGCCGCACCAGAAGCCGCGCAACCCCCAAGCACCGACGGCGAGCCAATCACCGAGAAGCGCCGCCAACGCATCGAGGAGCGCAAAGCCGAGCGCGAGAGCAAGGGCCCGCCCGACCGCTCGAATCAACCGGTAAAAGAGAGGTAGGGCCCAGCGGCAACCAAGCGAAACACTCAGGGGTGAGCGGCAGCTCGCCCCTGTTTCGTTGCAGTGGGCAGCAACTGCGCCTTCCTTCGTGATGCCGGGCGTGCTAACCCCTTGCCATGGACGTTGTTCTCAAACGCGGGCGCGAGGCTTCTTTACTGGGCCGGCACCCCTGGGTGTTCAGCGGCGCGATCCGTACCATCACCGCCGAGGCTGCGCCCGGCGAAACGGTCAATGTGCTGTCTGACCGCGGCGAGTGGCTTGCGCGAGGGGCGTTTTCGCCCGAATCCCAGATCAGGGTGCGGGCCTGGACCTTCGACCACGACGAGCAGGTTGACGCCGCGTTCTTTGAGCGCCGCCTCACGCATGCGCTGGAGCTGCGCAAGCGACTCGCCATGGTCTGGCCCACGCGTGCATTCCGCCTGTGCAACGCCGAAAGCGACGGACTTCCCGGGGTAGTGATTGACCGCTACGGGCCATGGTTTGTCGGCCAGTTCCTGAGTGCCGGCGCCGAGCGCTGGAAAGCCGAAATCGCCGCAGCCGCCCTGAAAGTCCTGCCCGGCAGCGGTTTCTATGAACGCAGCGATGTCGAGGTGCGCGCAAAAGAAGGCCTGCAACCCGCCACGGGCCTGCTTGCAGGCAAAGAGCCGCCCGAGCTGTTTGAGATCGACGACAACGGCCCGCGCATGCTGCTGGACATCCGGCGCGGCCACAAGACCGGCATGTACCTCGACCAGGCCCACAACCGCCGCGAAGTACGCCGCCTCGTGCAGATGAGCCGCGGCGACGTGCTGAACGCATTCTGCTACACCGGCGGTTTTGGCTTGCACGCCGCGGCGGGGCAGGCCAACCGCATCGTCCAGCTTGACCAGTCGGCCGACGCGCTTGAGGTAGCACAGGAGAACGCGACGCTGAATGAGTACATCAACGAGTTCGAGTACATTCAGGGCAATGCCTTTGACGAGCTGCGCAAACTGCGCGAAGCCGGCCGCAGTTTCGATGTCGTCATCCTCGACCCGCCGAAGTTCGCCGGCAGCGCGTCACAGATCGAGCGCGCCGCGGGCGCATACAAGGACATCAACCTGCTCGGCGCGCAACTGACCAAGCCGGGCGGGTGGCTGCTGACTTTTTCATGCAGCGGCCACATGACCCCCGCGCTGTTTTCGCAGGTCGTGGCCGACGCGCTGGCCGACGCCGGACGCGACGGGCAGATAATCCAGCCGCTGACCCAGTCGCCGGACCACCCGGTAAGCATCCACTATCCCGAAGGACACTACCTGAAAGGCCTGCTGCTGCGGCTTTAGCTTCATGTGCTGGCAGAGCATACCGGTCTGCTGTAACGTCCGGCGCCAATGGGCAAGCGCTTCCAGTTTGGTTTTTCGATGTTCTTCGCGCTGGTCGGCGTGTTGGCGCTGGACCACTTTCTCGGCGTTACTTGGGGCTTCTTCGCGCTGTGCGTCATCATGACGCTGGGCGGCATTCATGAGCTGTCCCGCATGTTCCGCTTTCGCGGGTTGCCGCTGGATGCCGGGCTGCTTGCCTTCACCGCCGTGCTGGTGCTGTGCTACGTGCAACTGATCGCCGAGCCGCCGCGCTTCGGCGCATTCGAAGCGCTTTGGGCGGGAGGCACGCCGGACCGGCTGTTCCGCTTTCCCGGCGAGGCCGCGCACCTGATGCTCGTGATTCCGCTGCTGGTCGCCGTGCTGTACCCGCTGATCGGGCTCAGCAGCCGCGACGTAAGCAACCTGGCGCCGCGCATTACCAACAACCTCGGCATCTTCCTGTACCTGATTTTCCCGATCGCCATCATCCTCTGGATTCGCCGCGTACCCAACACCGGCGAGTGGCTGTTGTACTTCCTGCTGGCGGCGAGTCGTCTTGGTGACGTGGGCGCATACCTGATGGGGCGTGCCTTCGGGCGCCACAAACTGATCCCGTACCTGAGCGCGGGCAAGACGATTGAGGGCGCAATGTTCGGGCTGCTGTTCAGCGCTGCGGGCGGCATGGTGGCCTTTCTGTGGGGCAACTGGGCGACCGGCGGGCTGCTGAAGCCGGTGGTCGTTCAACCCTGGTACGGCGCCGTGCTGGGCGTGTTTGTCGGCATTGCGGCACAGGCGGGCGACCTGGTGGAAAGCGGTTTCAAACGCGCTGCAGGAATCAAGGACAGCGGGCAACTGGTCCCGAGCTTCGGCGGAATCATGGATATCATCGACAACTTCATGCTGACCGGCCCGTTGTTAATCGTGGTGCTTGCGCTGTGGCCTGCGTAATAGGTTTGCGGGTTATGCACACATCGCTAACACGCGGCGCGCGGTGTGGCGGAAACTTTGGCAGGGGTGCTAAACTGGACCCATGGGTAAAATGCTGGCGCGCGGGCGCTCTAAAAACCGGGGAACTGCAGAGTACATGGAAAAATCCATCCGGCTTCGCGACAAGGAAGAGTGCTACGCCCTCTTCGGTGAGCGGGATCGCCACCTGAAAATGATCCGCGGTCACTTCGACGTGAAGATCTTCGCACGCGACAACAACCTTCGCATCGCCGGAGAAGAACAGGGTGTGCTCGACGCTTACGTGGCGCTGCTGACCCTGATTGAGAAAGTCCGCAAGTACGGCCAGATCCGCACCAGCGACGTCGAAAGCTCGCTGCTGCACCTCGAAGAGCCCGGCAACGGCAGCGACCCCGACATCGCGCCCCTGGGCCTGCAGGGCGCCAAGCCCATGACGCCCGGCCAGGAAGCCTACATTGAAGCCATCAAGTCCGCCCGCGTCGTCTTTGGCGTCGGGCCTGCGGGCACCGGCAAGACCTACCTTGCCACCAGCATGGCCGTCGCCGCGCTGATTCATGGCAACGTCAGCAAGCTCGTGCTCGTGCGCCCGGCTGTGGAAGCCGGCGAGAAGCTGGGCTTTCTGCCCGGCGACTTCCAGGCGAAGGTGAACCCGTACCTGCGCCCGATTTTTGATGCCCTGGGCGCGATGCTGCCCATGCAGCAGATCCAGCGCTATATCGAGCGCGACGTCATTGAAGTTGCCCCCCTGGCCTACATGCGCGGCCGCACACTGGACCGCGCGTTCATCCTGCTGGACGAGGCGCAGAACACCACGCCCAAGCAGATGCTGATGTTCCTGACCCGCCTGGGCCGCCGCAGCAAGGCCGTCATCACCGGTGACCTGAGCCAGACCGACCTGGCAGAAGGCCAGAAGAGCGGCTTGTCAGACGTGGTGGGCCGCCTCGATGGGGTGGAAGGCGTGAAGGTATGCCGCCTGGGCAACGCCGACATCGTGCGCGACGAAATGGTGCAGCGCATCATCGACGCCTACGAAGCCACCAAGCCCCGCCGGGAAGAGCAGCAGTAACGGCGCTCAAGCCAGTTTCGTGAAGCGCATCCATGAGCCTGCCAGCAGCGTCTGCGTGCCTGATGCTGATGCGCGGTCTGCCCGCATGAACAGGTTGCCCGCGCCTGATGCGCCGACCTTGAAGTAGCCCTTGAACCAGAACATGCAGTTCGTGACTGTCGCCGCGTTGATCGTCGTGTCGGCGCTGCGCGAAGTGTTCGGTGCGGCGGCTGTCAGGGTGCCCGCCGAGTTCTTGATCACGTTGTACGTGATCGAGTCCAGCGTGCAACTGCCGTTATCGAAGTCTACGCGCACCCCAACCGTGTTGCTGGTCGTGAGCAGCAGCAGCCCCTCCACGGCGTACCAGCCGCCGTTTTCGACCGCGCCGCCCAGCACTGTAGTCTGCATTGACGTGCTGAGGGTCAGGTTCGAGGTCATCACCGAAAGCACCGAG
>JAMQHL010000021.1 GCA_025993795.1 Planctomycetota bacterium | reverse complement strand
TGTCATGGGCAACCTCACGGGTCAACATATTGCTAACCCATGAACGAACGGAGTTCGTTCAGGTTGCCCACCTTTTCCCATGCAATATTCGGGTTAGAGCCCGCCCCTTGGGTACTGCCGAATGTTCCAGACGTCTGATCTCCTCATGTTCACGCCGAAGACAGCCTCGGCGTGTTGCGAATACACTGCTAAAGCTCGGCACGTTTCCAGCGGCGCCACAAGTCGGATGTGAAGCCCTTTGCGTTGTCGCGGACACCTCGCTTCTCAAACCAACGGAAAGTGGTTTCAACGTCCCGCAACAGCAGGTCGTGCGCGCTGGGGTTGAAGCGGGCATCGACCGCCTGCGGCAAGTCAATAATGCGCACCATGTCGCCGGGGTCACTGCTGTCGATCATGATGTTGTACGGGCTCAGGTCGCCGTGCACAAAGTTGGCCTGGAGCATCATCTCGATGTTGGCCTTGATCAGCCGCCACGCATCCTGCGCCAGTTGACGCGTCAAGTCAGCATGGTGCAGCATGGGGCAAGGGCCGTTCTCGTCCCCGTAGAACTCCATCAGGATCGCCCTGCCGGCCTGCTTCACGGGTGTCGGCACATAGACACCGGCGCCGTGCAGCTTGGTCAGGTGCTCCCATTCCTGCCCCACCCACAACATGAAATGCACCTCGAGGCCGAACTCGCTGCCATTCTCGTATGCCCGCCGCACGCGGGTGTTGTGATACATCTGGGTGCGGTTCTCCTGGTACACCGCGTCGTTGCGGAACGAGCGGTCGCGAATGTGCTTATACACCTTGGCCGCCAGAAACTCTGCGCCTGTGCCAGGGTGCGCGCGGCAGGCAAAAACCGTTGCCTCTTTGCCGCTCTTGACCGGATACAGGACTTCCGTGATCAGCGACAGGTCAACAAACCCGTCGAGTGCTTCTTTGGTTTCAGAATCCATTTCACTGTTCCATAGATTGCGGGCATCGCCCGCAGCGTCAGAGGTAGCTGTCTGCACATGACGCGCCTCCTTTCCTGCCTCCACACGGCGCCAAACAGCCGGGCCAACGCCCGACTGCCTGCCGCACGAGGCAGATCAAATGAACGAGGCCGGTCACGAAGACCGGCCTCACGATTGGGTGGGTACTCGGTCTCGCGTCTAAGCCTCGAACATTCCCAGATTGGCCGACATAGGACCCTCCGTTGATGAAGCGCGCAGAGCATACCCTGCGCTGTTGACGAGTCAATAGAAATCAGGCAATCGCATCGATACCGCGTTCAGTCCTTGTAGCTCTTGACGTCCTTGTCCTCGAAGGTGCCGGCGGCCGCGCCTTCGAACTTCTTCTTGGCATCGCCGAACGTCTTTTCCCAGGTCTTGCTGACGTGCACGTCGCTGGCGACTTTGTCGTACTTGAGCGCATCGGTCCGGAACTTGTTCAGTTCAGCCCCGTCCGTCGCGGCCAGTTCATGCGCTGCCTGGGTGTGTCGGCAGGCCTCGGATTGCAACTGCGCATCCGGAAGCATCTCGACCTCTGCGCGATCGTGGATGAACACCGGCATGTAGTTCGCGTCGCGCGTGTGCAGGTGCAGAAACAGATAGTGGGCGTAGCGCGCCTGGTACCAGGCTTTGATGCAGTCGGCCCATTCCTTCTCCAGGTTGTTCTTGTCTTTGTCGGCACCCTTGCGCGTCTCTTTCACCTTCTCGTACTTGTCGCGCCAGTGTTTTAGCTCTGACTGCCAGTGCTTGTAGGACTTGGACTTCTCAAGCTCGTAGGCCTTGTCCTTTACAGCCGCGATAAACGCATCCACGTTGCCTTGATGCATGTCCGGCTTTGGCTCCGGCGTGGGCTGAGGCTTCGGTTCAGGCTTTGGTTCAGGCTTCGGCTCCGGTTTTGGCTGAGGCTTCGGCTCCGGTTTTGGCTGAGGCTTCGGCTCCGGTTTTGGCTGAGGCTTCGGCTCCGGTTTCGGCTCGGGCTTGGGTTGCGGCTTTGGCTCAGGTTTGGGCTCTGGTGTCGGTTCCGGGTCCCTCTCAACGGTTGGCGGCGGATTGCCGTCGTCTTGGTGAACGACGGTTGAAGAACATCCCGCAAGCAAAGCTGCAAACACCGCTACAAGCAGATAGCGCATTTCAAACCTCCCGGGCCTCAATCCGGGTATTGTGCCTTGCCTTCAGCAACTTGGGAATCAACACCAACCTCACGCTTCCCCCACCCAGGGCCGAAAGTACGCATAGCCCTGGCGCACTTTCCGCCGCACCCACTCGCGCGCCCTGGCGTGCAGCCCCGAATCCGAGGGTTCAAGCAGCAGCATCTCGCGGTACACATATGCACCGGGAAACAACCCCGTTGGCACGGCGCCGTCGCCCGCGTCCCATTGCTTCCATATCTGCCGCGCCCGGATTCTCGCGGCCCGCTGGTCGCCACCGGCCCGCAGGATCTCAACTTCACAAAAGCGCAGCGCATCGTAGCGAATCTGCTGGGGCTTGACCGATTCAACCGCACTCAGCCAGCGCTTGACCGCCCCACGTGCATTGCCCTGCATCGCCTGCAGCAGGCACTGGACCCGAAGTGCATTTGTCGGCTGCGTTGAGTCAGGGTGCAGCGCGCCGGACTTTTCGGCGAACTTCAGCGACCGCTGCAGCAGCGTCTCGCGGCCATCCATCAATGCAAGCGTGAACAGGGCGGTGTCATCCTGTGGCCAGGCATATCCTTCAATCACGGCAAACGCGGCGTCGGTCTGCATCGTCCCCGCCAGCACCAGCGTCCTCAGGTACAGTCCCCAGTAACGATCGCGCGAAGCCGCCGGCAAGCGCGGAATCGCGTCCGACAGTTCCGACACAGCTTCAGGGATGCGCCCCAGTTCAACCAGGCACGACGAGCGCACGACGCGCAACCGCAGACGGTGCGGGTCGCCATCGGGCACAAGGCGCGTGGCGGCAAGTACACCGTCGGCCATCAGCACGGCTGCGTTGTGACGACCCATGCCGTAGGCGGAGTGTACGACTGCAAAGGCGTACTCAAGCACGCGGCGAGGGTCGTCGCCGCCCTCGACCAGATAGCGCCAGAGAATTTTCTGCCGCAATTCGTAGTCACGCTGGTAGTCGAGGTCAAGAAACGCAAAGCGGCTTAGCGTCAGGTCAATGCGGTTGATGGCCTCTGCAGGCAGGTCGAAACGCTTCAGGTACTCAAGCCCGGCCTTCAGGTCGCCCGCGCGAATCAGGTTCATGCGGTCCATGGCATCGCTCATCGACTTCACAAGCCGGTCTGCAACAGGCAGCAGCTTGTCGTTCAGGCGTTGTTGCGTTTCATCCCACGTCTTGAGCATGTCGTTCAGGCGCTCAAACCTAGGCGCCGCAGGCGAGTGCTTCAGCGCTCCTTCCGCTTCTGACTCAAGCGCGCCCAGGATTCGCACCATGCGCTCAAGGCCTTGCCCCATCGCATCGGCCTGCAGCATGGTCTCGCCAGCCTCGGGCGCGCCGGTGCCGGTGAGCAGCCAGTTCAGGCTGACGCTCATGGCCTCAGACAACTTGACGCAGAAGTCAGCGGGCACGCGACGTCCTCGCTGATAGTGAAAGACGCTGGACTCATTGACCCCACAGGCACGGGCGACAGCCGCTTGCGAGTGGCGATTGACCAGCTCTGTGATGCGCGCGGCGATGGAGTCGTTGGTGGACATAGAGCGCTCTGGATTCCGGGTTTCGATTTAGGGGCTCTGATCGAGGGTTCGAGCCTGGACCCCGACGACCCCATGCGCTGATCGCTGGACACCATTGTGCAGGCTCAGGACACTGAACCCGGAACGGCTCTATCCAGCCTTTCCACACCCGCTTCCCGAATCGCAAGCCGACTTGTGCTACCTTGCCATTTAGCAAGTCTACTTAATATTTTATCCTATGCAATTCTTGCTGTTCGGCATTCACGGGGCATACTTGTTCGTGTCGCAAGTGAGGAATCCCGACCTCACCTGCGACAAACCAAGCGGTACTACAGAGGGGGAAGAAGTTCTGAACAGGATAGTGTGCCCAGCGCTACCTGGAACTTTGACCTCAAATCAACAGCGGGGTGCGCAGCGGCGCACCCCGCTTTGATTTTTCTCGACAGCTTGACTGAAGCCGTTCCGCGCCGGTGGCTAAGCACCCAGGACGGGGCGCGATTCAACCAATTCCGATCGCTCGGCCCGTTCCGCGCCTGGCTTCACGGGCAACAGATTGACCGCACACACCTTGTACTCGGCGGTGCCAGCCAGCGGGTCGCCGGCGTCAATCGTAAGTTTGTTGATCGCGGCATCGACGAAATGCAGCGGCATCCAGACGCAGCCCTTCTGCACACGGCCCGAAATCCAGACCCTGGCTTTGATGCCGCCGCGGCGCGACACAATCTTGACCATGTCGCCGTCTTTCAAGCCCAGCCCGGCGGCGTCTTCTTCATGAACTTCGATCTGGCATTCGCCAACCTTGTCCATCGTGCCGCTGTCGCGGCGTGTCTGGGTGCCCGAGTTGTAGTGGTACAGCACACGGCCGGTGGCAAGACTGAAGGGGTACTCGCGGTTCGGCATTTCCACGGATGGCCGGAAGTTGGTCACCACAAACGTGCCCTTGCCCTTCACCGGTCCATCTTTGTGCATGTACGCAGTGCCTTCGTGCTCAGGCGACGTGCACGGCCACTGGATGCCCATCGGCGTGCGGTCAAGCCGTTCGTGGCTTATGCCCGCAAAGCGCGGAGCAAGCGACGCGATCTCTGCGTAAATTTCGCCGGCGTCTTTGTAGTCCGGCATCGCGTAGCCGCTGGCGCGGGCGAAGTCGGCCAGGATCTGGCAGTCCGGCCGTGCGTTGCCGGGCGGGTTCACGGCTTTGCGCACGCGCTGTACGCGGCGGTCGGTGTTGGTGAAGACGCCGTCCTTTTCTGCAAAGCAGGCGGCGGGGAAGACCACGCTGGCATACTTCGTGGTCTCGTTCATGAAGATGTCCTGGTGAATCAGAAACTCGAGTTCCTTCACGCCTTTTTCAAGATGATTGGTGTTGGGCTCAGAGATCAAAATGTCTTCGCCCATCACGTACAGCGCTTTCACATTGCCTTCCTTCACACCCTCCATGATGGCATTCAAGTTCAAGCCAATCGTGGCGGGCAAGTCGGTTGCCCACGCTTTTTCAAACTTGGCCCGGACTGCCGGGTCCTCTGCCGACTGGAACCCCGTGTAATACAGCGGCGTCGCGCCGGCGTCGGTGGCGCCCTGCACGTTGTTCTGGCCCCGCAGCGAGTTCAAGCCGCCGTGGCGCACACCAAGATGCCCGGTCATCATCACCAGGTTGGCGAGGCTGAAAATGTTGTCGCTGCCGTGGGCGTGTTCGGTGATGCCCAGTGTGTAGTAAATGGCAGCCTTGCGCGTGGTTGCGTACTCGATGGCGGCGGCACGTATGACCTCCGCCGGCAGGCCGGTGGCCTGCTCGGCTTCAGGCAGGTTGAACTTGGCGAGATTGGCCTTCAGTTCAGGCCAGCCTTCAGTATGGGTCTTGATAAAGTCCTTATCGACAAGGTCTTCGTCGATGATCACCTTGGCCATGGCGTTGATCAGCCATACGTCCGTGCCCGGCTTGAGCTGCAGGTGAAGGTCGGCGTACTCGGTCAGCCAGATCTTGCGCGGGTCGGCGACAATCAGGCGCGCGCCGCGCTGACGGGCGATCTTCATTTCCATGCCGATGATGGGATGAGCTTCTGTGGTGTTGCTGCCTATCACCAACATGAAGTCCAAGTCCCGGATTTCCGGGATGCTGTTGGACATCACTCCTGCTCCGAAGCTCTTCACGAGAGCTTGCTCGGTGGGGAAGTGTCACGTGGCGGCACACGAGTGCACGTTGCCGGTCTTGAATGCGGCACGCGCGACTTTGCTCATCAGGTAGTTTTCTTCACCGGTGCAGCGCGCCGAGGAAATGAAGCCCAAGGCCTTGGGCCCGTGGCGTTGCTGGACTTTCTTCATGCCTTCGGCGGCGAACTT
The DNA here is from genome assembly GCA_025993795.1 of Planctomycetota bacterium. Taxonomy (GTDB): domain Bacteria; phylum Planctomycetota; class UBA8742; order UBA2392; family UBA2392; genus JADJRK01. The sequence goes on along the minus strand of JAMQHL010000021.1, from coordinate 76,950 downwards.
CAGCGCTTCGTCCCATGATACACCGTGCAGTTTGCCGTCAGGCTTGCGGATCATCGGTTCCGTGATCCGGTCCTTGTGATGAATAAAGTCGTAGGCAAAGCGGCCCTTGATGCACAGGTTGCCGTCGTTGACCGTCTCGCCCGGTGGCGGGCTGGTCACGCGCACGACTTGCTCTATGCCGTCCACCTTGGCGACGTTCAAATCCATCTGGCATCCGACGCCACAGTAGTTGCAGGTCGTGCGCACCTTGCGCTCAATCTGGTGCGGCAGAATCTCGATCGCCTTCTGTTCAACCAGCGCGCCCGTCGGGCAGGTATCGATACAACCGCCGCAAAGCTCGCAGGAGGTGTCCAGCAAGCCGCGCATGCCAGCTGTGCCGATGGTGGTTTCGCTGCCGCGACCGGTGAGAGTGATAGCGTTGACCGCTTCCACTTCGTCGCAATAGCGCGTGCAGCGGGCGCAGAGCACGCACAGCTCGGGCTGAAAGGTGATGTACGGGTTCTTGTCGCCGGGGCGCGCGGCGCGGGGTGCTTCCACGGGGTCAAGGCTAAGTGTCTGGCATTCCTGGGCCCACTCGCGCAGGCCGTTGCCGTTGCAGGTTTCGACGGGCAGGCCTTCGTCGTCGAGTTTGTGGTCCGCCATGTAAAGGCTGACCAGCACGTCCTGATGGCGCTGCACGCGCTTGCTGGTCTCTTGTGTCTTGATGTTCTGGTTAGGCGCGACTTTCCAAGCGCAGGAGGGCTGCAAGCGCCGCTGGCCGTCGATCTCAACAAGGCAGGCGCGGCATGCGCCCGCAGGCTCAAGCCGCTTGTCGTCGCAAAGCGTAGGAATGTGCACACCCGCGCGTTGCGCGGCACGCAACACCATCTCGCCCGCATGTGCCTCAACAGGTTTGCCGTCAACCGTAATCGTGAACGTGTCAGCCATCAACGGACAAGTATAGCATCAGAATGGATTTGTGAACCAGTCCAAGCCCCCGGCCGGAAGGCCGGGGATAGAGCTCTAATCGTCCGGCAAATTCGGCCCCTGAGGAATGCCTTGCAGCGCTCACCGCAAAAGCAATTGAGCGCGAGCACCCGCTGGTGCCGTACCGGCCACGGGACTAATGCCCACGGCTTTGCCATGGGCAGGAGTACGACGGCCGCTTCGGGGCCTGCGTGCCGTCACTCTTGACGCGCCGCGCAGCTACCGCTTCTCGAAGGCCTTGGGGAAGTATTGCATTGCGTTTTCTAACGGTTTGGCCGCTACCATGCCCAGCCCACAGATGCTGCCTTCTTCCATTTCCCAGCCTACGTCCTTGGCATGCTTGAGCGCGCTTGGGTCGCCGGTCTCGAGATACTTGCTGACCTGGTTGTGCAGGTAGCGGGTACCGATGCGGCACGGGGCGCACTGGCCGCAGCTTTCCAGTTCAAAGAACTCAAGCTGCCACTGCGCAGCCTTGGCCATATCCACGGTGTCGTTCAACACCACGACGCCCGCGCTGCCGAGCATGCTTCCTTCTTTCTGCAAGCCCTTGAAATCGAGCGGCACGTTGCGCTTCTCAATCGGCAGGAACCCGCTGCTGGCCCCGCCCGGGCTGAACGCCATCGGGTTGCCCATGTAGCCGCCCGCCACCCCCACCAGCTCATCCAGCGTTGCACCAAGCGGCAGTTCGTACACGCCCGGCTTGTTCACGTGGCCGCTGATGCAGTACAGCTTGCTGCCCGCCTCGGTGCGGCCGTGGGCTTTGAACTTCGCGCCGCCGTGCTGAATGATGTAGGGCACACAGGCAAACGTTTCGACGTTGTTGATCAGCGTGGGCTTGCCGCGGAAACCGAACTCGTGCGGGAATGGCGGTTTCAGCCGCGGCATGCCGCGCTTTCCTTCCATGCTTTCGAGCATTGCGGTTTCTTCACCGCAGATGTAGGCGCCGTGGCCGCGATGAAAGTGCCAATCCAGGTTCTGGATGCTGTCGGGCGCCTTGTGCAGGGCCGCTTTCACGCTTTCGTACTCGGCGTTGAACTCGCCGCGAATATAGAAATAGACCTCTTTGGCCCCCACCGCGCAGGCCGCAATCGCCATTCCCTCAATCAGCTTGTCGGGGCGGCGCAGCATGGTCTCGCGGTCCTTGAACGTCGCGGGCTCGGCTTCGTCGCCGTTGCACACGACGTAGTGCACCGGGTCTTTCTGGCCCGCCACGCCCTTCCACTTGATGAAGGCGGGAAAGCCCGCGCCTCCGCGGCCCTGCAACCCGCTTTCTTCAAGCAGCTTGAAGATGTCGTCGGGTTTGAGTTTGCGGGCGGCCTCCAGAGCTGCAAAGCTGAAGTCCTGCTTGCCGGCGAGGTTCAGCGGCAGGTCGTCGTTGGCGGGCGTGACGGCACGTTCCTGCCTGGCCCAGTCGATCACTTTCATGTCTTCATCGAGCGCGGCAGGTGCGCGGTCGCACTGGCCAAGGCACGTGGCCTCGGTGACTTCCTTGCCCTGGGCGCGCAGCTTCTTGATCACGTCGTCGGCGCCGAACAGGCGGCAGGTCAGCCCGTTGCACACGCGCATGCGTCTGCCGGGCTTGTTGATCAGGTGATAGAACGTGCCTGCACCCCAGATCTCGGCTTCTGATACGCGCGTGAGCTTGGCGATCTTGCGCACGTTCTCTTCTGTGACGCCGCCCATTTCGGTCAGCAGTTCGAGCACGCGTTCACGGTCTGCACCGGTCTTCTGCATCTTCGTTCCTTATTCCTGTGCGGCGCAGTCTAGGATTCTATTGGCCTGCGGGCACATCGCGCGTCATTTCTTTGCTTGCGTGCCGGGGGCATGCTTCCCACAATCGGACATTGCTCACAGCCACGGGGACAGGTCATGGCCACAGCGATCCGCCTGGTGTTTGCGCTTGCGCTGGTCGTCACGGCAGCCGGCTACGCGGGCGCCAAGGACGACCCTGTGCCGGCAGACCAGTTCGTGCTGTATCGCGTAGCCGGCCGCACCTGGATGTTGAAGCGCTCGCCCAAGCCCGGCCAGGAAGGCGGCGACGACCAGATCACTTATTTGCGACATGAAGTGGCCGCAGTGTGGGACGACCGCGCAGAAATGCGCCAAGCCATTCTTGACGCAAACAAGAAGGAGTCCGGGGGCGCCGCCACGGTTGTCAAAGTCGCATTCCAAGCCGACAACCTGATCTTCCGCGACCCGGTTGGCTTCCGCAAGACCAAGCAGGAAAGGATCAAGGTGCCCGCCGGAACGTTTGACTGCGTGCGCTGGGACAACGAGATCGACGGGGGCGCGTCACTGTGGCGCAGCGTGGATTACCCCACATTGGTGGTGAAATCAGATGACCGGTTCGGGACCCGCGAACTGATTGAACTTGACGTGGTCGAGGGCGACCCCGGCTACAAAGCGCCCAAGGCCAAGAAAAAACAGAAGGGCGCGGCCGCCGACGCAGAGGTCACCGACACACGGCTGTTCGGCACGAAGGGGCGCAAGTGGATAGTTACGACCACGACACAGCGGGGCAAGAACCGCGTTCGCAGTTTTCTGGTGCAGCAGTATGAAGTAACCGCGGCTGACAAGGACAGTTGCGAGCTTGAGATCACGGACTTGACGCTGACACTGGAGAAGCTGAAAGGCGCCAAGGTCGAGAAAGTCAGCATCAGCTTTGCCGACGGTTTGCGTGACTGGCTTGAGCCGAAGCAGCGCTCAAAGCTTGACCGCACGGAAAAACGAATCACGATTGCGGGCCTGCTGGAATGCAACGTGTACGCCTACGAAGACGAAGATGGCCGCGCATGCACCGCGTGGTACGCCAAGGCATGGCCCGGGCTGGTAGTGCGCCTGTCAGTCACCGGCGAAGACTTTGAACAGTTAACTGAACTTGTGCAGTTTGACGAATGAAAACGAGAACCCAGGAGAAACGAGTATGAACGCGAAAATCGGGATGTGGCTGTTGGCGGCAACCCTGCTGTGCGGTGGCTTGTCGGCACAAATGGCAGGCAGCGAAGAAGGCGACGAGACAGAAGCCGAGGTCAACAGCTACTTCGAAACGCTGGACACGGACAAGAATGAAACGATCACGCTCAGCGAACTGAAGACCGCGCTAAGAAAGGAAGCCTCAACCGAAGAAGGCGCGGAGATGCTCTACCTGACATACCTGCAGATGTACCTGCTGGACTACCTGAGCGCCGACAAAGATGACAACAACGAGCTGACCAAGGCTGAACTCACGAAGTACGTCACCAGCCGCAACAGCGACATGGAATTCAAAGCCGACCTGTCCACCAAGGACATGAAGGTTATTGAAGCCGAGTACCTGACGCCCTACGTCAACGAGATTTACAAAGAGATGGACACCGACAAGGACGGCTCGCTCACGCGTAAAGAGGCCGCCGCAGCCGACAACGGCGAAGAACCCAGCGATGAAGAATGGAAGGCAGTCGATGCCGACGGCGATGGCAAGGTCTCCAAAGCCGAGTTCTCCGCCTACCTGAAGTCTGAGATGGCCAAGAACTACAACGTCGCCAAAGACGAGAAGGCCACCGAGGCAAAGCCAACCGAAACCAAGCCCGGCGACACCGACCCCTACGCCCTTTACAAGAAAAAGGGACGCAGCTGGACCATTCGCACAGAAGGGGACTTCAGCGGTTTCAAGCACATCAGCTACGTAAAGACGGAAATCACCGAGGTCACCGAGACCTATGCCATGGTCAAGTACACGACCATGGACAAGGACATGAAACCGTTGGGTGCGCCCGCCACAGAAACCAAGCTTGAGTTCAGGGCCGCGACAGGCAACGGCGGAACGCCGGGCGATGCCCCGAAGATCGAAGAAGAAACCATCAAAGTAGAAGCCGGCGAATTCGAGTGTCTGAAGGTCAGCATCGATGCCAACGGCACGAAGGGCACAACCTGGACCTCAAAGAAGTTCCCCGGCCTCACCGTCAAAGGCACCTATGAGGGCAGTGGCGCCAAGACCACCATGGAACTGATTGAGTTCATAGAAGAGTAGGCTGCCAGCCTCTCAAAGCGGGCCGGGCGCGATGCCCGGCCCGCTTTCATTTGCGTCCGGATAAAACCGCTTTCGCTTTTTTCCCAAAGTCGCGCAAAGCCCCCTGCCGAATGCAGGGATACCGTCCGGTCCCCTTGGCCCGGGCGCACCCAGGCGCCACCCACGTCCACGGACGATTTCTTGAAGGAGACACGATGACAAAGAGCCGCATCTCGATGGTAGTCGCCGCAGCCGGCCTTGTTTTGGTCGGGTTGCTTGCGGCTGCGCTGTTTAGCCCCGGCAACGACGAACCCGCTGAGGAGACGACGTCCAAGTCCGAGGACATCAAGCCCGTGGACGCAACGCCGGTGAAGTCGTCCAACGTGCTTGGCTATGACGTGGTGACACCGCCCCTGAACTCGGACCCGCTGCCCAAGCCCGACCTGAAGCCGGACCCCAAGCCCGAGCCCAAAGTTGAGCCCAAGCCAGCGGCAACCGGAGGCGTGGTCGAGCACAAGATCCAGGCCGGCGACATGATCAGCAAGCTCGCTGTGCAGTACGGGTGCAAGGCCGAAGACATCTACAAGATCAACGAGGGCCTGGACGCATCCAACGCCCACAAGCTGCGCATCGGCCAGACCATCAAGATTCCGACCGGTCCCGGCGGCGCTGAAGCTGTGAAGGCCGCAGAAACCAAACCCAAGAGCGACTGGTTTCCGGCACGCACCGTCACAGCCGAAGCGGGTGACACTGCCTACAGCCTGGCGATCGAGTACTACGGCAACATGTACCTGTTCCGGAAGATCGTAGACGCCAACCCCGAGCTGGCCTGGGGCGACCGCCTCAAGGGCGGCGAGCAGGTCAGGCTGCCCGAGTACGGCACCGCGCCGGCACAGGCCGGCAAGCCCAAGGACGAAAAGCCCGCCGGCGAAACCGTCGAGCGCAGCAGCCTGATTCCGCCGCGCAAGTAAGGCACGGTGCGGCATCCACCCGAAACGCCCGCAGTCATCCTGCGGGCGTTTTGAATTTTGCCGGCTCTACTTCTTCTTCTTGCCTGCCGAATCTTCGGCGGCATCTTCGGGTTGTTCTTTGACTTTGGCGTACTGGCCGGTTGCCGGTTGCGGCGTCATCTCGGGCTCAGCCTCAAGGATGATCTCGAGGGCACGCCGGATATCGTCAATCTGGTCCAGCAGCATCTTGGGGTGCGCAACAATCGGCTCAAGCTCAGTCTTGCTGTCAAACACCTGCTTGGTCAGCAGCGCCAGGTGCGCACAGAGCACCGTTTCAAGCGAGTTCAGCCACGCGATTACCCAGGCCCGGAATGCCTGCTGGTCATACTCGACCATTTTGCCGCGCGGGTTCACGATGTGCTCAAGGCGCACCATGCGCAGCGTTTCAATGGTTTCCTCGGCAACGAGGCCTCGCAGCCTGAGAATGTGTGCACGCAGGCCCGTGTCATCGATGTCAGGAATCGGCATTCTGTCGCTCATGAAGCTCGTCCCGGTTGAAACCTGATAATGCCGGCACCCGTACGGCGCGCTGCCCTATTCGTCGTCCCTGTCTGCGCCCCGCTCATCCTTGTTGAAATGGCCTTCTTCGCAGGCGACGATAAAGTTCTCGAGGCGCCCCTTCAGCTTGTCCCACATGCGGCGCAGCTTCTTGGATTCATCCTCGTCAATCCTGCCGTCGCCGGTCAGGGACTTTTCCGCATGGTGGATCATGTCGGCGAAGTCGTTCAACGAGCTGATCGTGGCCGAAACAAAGTTCTGCGTCTGCTGCGTGCCATGCATCGGGTTGGATGTGTAATAGCCACGGGCGACGCGGCACAGAAAGTGGATGATCTCCAGATCCTGGCTCAGGTGAAACATCGTCACCAGCTTGTCCAGCGGGTTGCGGGCGCCGCTGGCGCTCGGGTTCTTCTTGGTGCGCGGCGGCTGCGTCCATTTGTAGACCAGGCTGAGGCTGACATCCAGCGCGCGCGAAATACGCTTGGGACCGGCACGGTCCACTGCCTGCTTGAGCACCCTGTGGGTGTCATCGAGCAGGCCTTCAAGCAACTGCTCGTCGGATTGCTGCTCTTCTGCCAGCAGCGCCTCTTCCGAGGCAGGTTCTGGCTCTGGTCGTTTTGCCATGGGTATGCTCAGGGATTGGGTCCAATCTCAATATAGTATGCACACCCCATGAAAGCGAAGGATTGCCTATGGCCATGCCGCCCACCGTCAGTTGGCAAGGAGACGCGCACACCGGCGTACTCGTGATCATTGAACAGACGTTGCTGCCTGCCGAGCTAGAACTGCTTGAACTGACCGACCTCGAAGGTGTCATCGACGCCATCGTGCGCCTTGCTGTGCGCGGCGCGCCCGCGATTGGCGTCGCCGGCGCGTATGGCTGCGTAATCGCTCTGCGCAGCGGCCTTGGCGCGGAAGGCCTGGAGCGCCTCGCGAACGCCAGACCCACCGCAGTCAACCTGCGCTGGGCCGTCGAGCGTGTAAAAGCCGCCGCCGAAGGCAATGCTGTAAAGGCCCTGGCAGAGGCCAGGCGCATTCATGCCTCGGACGAAGATACCTGCCGCCGCATCGGACAGCATGGCGCCGCGCTGATTCGCGACGGCATGGGCCTGCTGACGCATTGCAACGCCGGCGCGCTTGCCACGGCAGGCATGGGCACCGCGCTGGCCCCGATGTACGTCGCCCACGCAAACGGCGTGCAATTTCATGTGTTCGCCGACGAGACGCGGCCATTGATGCAGGGCGCGCGCCTGACTTCGTTTGAACTGTCCGAGCAGGGCATCGACGTCACCGTGATCAGCGACGGTATGGCTGCCAGCGTCATGCGCGCCGGCAAGGTGCAACTCGTAATCACCGGCGCCGACCGCATCGCCGCCAACGGCGACGCAGCCAACAAGATCGGTACATACGGCGTCGCGGTTGCGGCCAAGCACCACGGCATTCCGTTTTACGTCGCCGCGCCGCGCAGCACATTTGATGCCGCGCTGGCAACCGGCGGCGGGATCCCGATTGAAGAACGGGCCGAGTCCGAGCTGCGCCGCCTGGGCGCGACGCAACTGGTGCCGGACCGCGCCAAGGTGTTCAACCCGGCGTTTGACATAACGCCCGCCGAACTGATCGCGGGACTGATTACAGAAGACGGGGTTTTCAGCCCGGCCCAGATCCGGGCCTGGCTTGCGGGCAAGTGATTGCGCCGCTGCAACCGTCGTGCGTTTGAAACCTGCATGACCTCCCCGCCTTGACGCTATTGTCAGGGCGGGCTAGTTTCGGAGCCATCGGGGCGTAGCGCAGACTGGTAGCGCGCTTGCTTGGGGTGCAAGAGGTCGGGGGTTCAAATCCCCCCGCCCCGACCAGAAAACGGCGCCCGGCCCGCGCCGGGCGCTTTGCCTGGGACACGAAACCATGCGTTGGATTGCAATTTTCAGCTTGCTGCTGCTGCTGGCCGCCTGCGGCTCGAATGCCGCCAACAACAGCGAGGTCGTCTGGTTGCCCAAGTTCACTACACCCGAAGACGCACTTGAGGTGTACGCACGGGCCATCGAGTCCGGCGATGTCGAGCTTGCCGCAAGCTGCGTGGCACGCGACGAGCGCGAGGCCTACGAGCCGGTGTTGCGGGGCCAGTTTCGGCAATCGAAAGAGCTTGGGCTGCGCTGGAAGATTGAGGCCGTCAAGGACTCTGCCCAAAGCGACGACAAGTTCGCCCGGGTGCAGGTTCGCTATGTGCCGGTAGATGAGGACGGAAAGTTCAAACCCCAGAAAAACAACAAGGGTGAAGACGCACCGGTCCAGACTTCGTGGCTGGTGTTTCTGAAACAGGCGGACAACACCTGGCGGCACAGCCCGATCAAGAGCCGAGAACTGAACATGCCGCCAGAGCAGCCGCAGCCGCCGGGCAACAGCCCGGATTAGACCGGCACAGTCGGCAGGCAAAGCGTGAATTCCGGATGTGCACCCGACTGTAGTTCGTTCGTTTGCTGCGAAAACATTGCTTGTATAGACGATTCGTTTTGTCTTTTTACTGCCCATCGACCCGAAAAGAACTCTCTCATGATTCGTACTGGACCGCTGCGTGTGCTGCTGCTTTCTGCTCTTGTACTGTTCGCGGGGGCCCTGCTTGCCGCTGACACGCTTGTCACAACTGACGGCGACACGCTGGTCGGCAAGTTTGAGAAGCTTGAAGCCGGCGAGGTTCACTTCAATTCCGGAGCGTTGGGCACGATCAAGGTGCCCGTCGCCGAGGTTGCGTCGCTTGAACTGGATGGCGAGCGCGACGCCACAATCCGCATCGGCGGCGACATCAAGCAGCAACAGAGCGGCAAGCTGCTTACCCGAGACGGCAAGCTGGTCTTCCGGACAAACGGCACCGAAACCACCATCGAGAACTTTGCGGCTGTCAACGGCATCAACGAAACGCTGCCCGATGAGCGTGCGATCTGGGAGATTTCGGCGCTGGGCACTTTTTCCCTGACGGCTGGCAATACCAACACCTACTCGCTGGGCTACCGCTTCGACATCAAGCGCACGAGCAGGCACAACTTTATGACCTGGTACGGGCGCGGCAGCTACTTCCAGGACCGCAACCTTGAGGAAGACCCGGTACGCGAACGCAAGCACCACTTCGGCTATCTGTATCGCTACATCTTTGATTTCCGGCTCACGGTTGAAATCACGGAAGACCTGTATCTCAACGAGTTCGCGGGCTACCACTACCGCAGCATCACCGGCATCGGCCCCGGCTACCAGATCCTGAACGAGCCCACGCTGAAGTGGAACGTGGCAGCGCACCTGACGTACACCTACGAAGACCAGATCGGCGGCGCGGAAGATCGCGGCTATCTCGGCGCGCGGGCGCGCACCGAACTCGACTGGGTTGGCGTCAACGACACGTTGCACATCAACTTCAGGTCTGAGGTGCTGTTTGACTTCGACGAGTTCAAGAACATCAACGTCAACAACTCGCTGCTGATTGAGTACAAGTTCGGCGGGTACTTCACCGCAGGCCTGCTGGTTGAGCACACCTTCGACAATCTGCCACCGCCTGAGTTCAAGAAGCACGACTTCAGGCTGACTTTCACGATCGGCGTTAGCTGGTCAGGCCGCTGGATCTAGACTGCATGCAGAACCGGGCCGCGTTGCTCCAGGCGGGTAACGCGGCCGTCTGATGCCAGCAGGACCATCTTTTCGCCCGTAGCCGTCCATTTTCCGGACTCGACCCGTTTCACGGTACCGCGGCCGCCCGCGACTTCGCCCTCATAGTTGAGGTAAGCGCGCCGATGCGGCCAAAGCTCGCTGCAGGGGGCGCTGTCGCCCAAAGGTAGTGGCCAGTGCGCAAGCTGCAACGTGCGCAGCAGCTCTTGCCCCGCAATCTCCAGCATCAGGTCAAAGTGAATCGCCCCGTTGACCGTATGCTCAAGGATGACGTACTGGAGGGCCATGCGCAGGATTCTGCTTACACTTGAGTTTCACGGCAAAGACTTCTTCGGCTGGCAGCGCCAGGGGCCTGACCGCAGCGTCCAGGGCGTGGTCGAAGCCGCCACCGCAGACCTTGTCGGCCACCAGGTAAGCGTGCAATCGTCGGGACGCACCGACCGCGGCGTGCACGCCCGGGCGATGCCGGCGCATGTGGACGTAGACTCGCGCCTGCCGTGCCGCGAACTGCTGAATGCCATCAACGCAAGATTGCCCGACGATGTGGCCGTGCGCGCCGCGCGCGAAGCTGACCCGCGCTTTCACGCCCGGTTCGACGCGCTTTCCAAACTTTACCGCTACACACTTCTGCGGTCGCGGGCGCGCAGCCCGTTGCTGGCCGACCGCACGTACCTTGCCCCCCGCCAACTCGACACACGGGCGATGCAGGCCGCAGCAACGCTTGTCGTGGGCACGCACGATTTTTTGAGCTTTAAAACCAGCCCCGACGACTCCAGCCCAGGCGCCAATCAGCCGGAAACCACCGCGGACACTGTCGGCCCGGCTGCCCTGGCTCACGGCGACCTCAGACCGCCTCCCTGGCGCAGAACGCGCCCGCTGGGCACGGTGCGCACGATCACCCGGTGCGAACTTGTTGAGCGCGGCGATCTGCTGCGCATCGAAGTCGCCGGAAACGGCTTCCTGCGGGGAATGGTGCGCGCGCTGGCAGGCTCGCTGCTGGAAATCGGGCTTGGCAAGCAATCACCGGAATGGCTGGGCAGGTTGCTGGACGTTAAGGACCGCAAGGAAGCAGGCCCGAACCTGCCGCCCCACGGTTTGATGCTGGTGCGGGTCGATTATCCTCCGGAGCCGTTTGAAGGCCGGGACGCGTACCTGCCGACAGTGTAGGCAGAGAGCGTGTCAACGGTTGGCCGCAGGAGGGCGACATGACTGATCTCCCAACACCGCCGGCGGCTGAGATTGATGCCCTGCGAACAGTGTACACCTCGCTCAACCAAAACGACGTTCCTGGACTCATCATGGTCCTGGACCAGCAGATCGAACGGCTTGAACTCTTCTCGGGTGGAGTCTACCGCGGTGTCGCGGTCGTGGCCGAACACGTGTCGCGCGCGCGGGAGACCTGGGCCGAAGGGCGTTGCGAGCCCGTACGTTTCATCTCGGCCGGCGACAAGATTGTGGTGTTCGTGCATGTGCATGTGAGGCTGAAGCACGAATCGGAGTGGCGCGACGGGCAGTTGGCGGATGTCTTCACATTCCGCAACGGGAGAGTCGTCGAGTGGCGCTCATACGCGCAAAGGCAGGAGGCACTGCAATGGGCTGGAATCGAGTCTGTGGATGCAGCCTGAACCGACCGCATCATTGGCGCTTCGCTTGACACCCCCCGGCATTGGGCTAGTTTGCTCTAACTTACGGCGACTTTTGCACTTGGGCGGCGCATGAAAGCCATCGTTTCGGACATCCATGCAAATGTCGCCGCCTGGGAGGCCGTGAAAAAGGACCTCAAGTCCCACAACATCACGGACATCATCTCGCTTGGCGACCTTGTCGGATACGGGCCCGAGCCCGTCGAGATCATCGACCAGGCCATGGAATTCCGCATCAACCTGATGGGCAACCACGATGAAGCCGTGGTGTTCGAGCCCGTTGGCTTCAACTATCGCGCACTGACCGCCATTCGCTGGACGAAGAAGTCGCTGACGGGCGGGCTGTTCGGGTTCAAGAACAAGAAGCGGATGAGCTTTCTGAAGGGCCTGAAGCTCACGCACCGCGAAGATGGCGCGCTGTTGGTGCATGGCAGCCCCCGCGAACCAACCACCGAATACATCCTCAAGCACGACGCCCTTGGTGCTGGCCAGGGCGTGCCTGAGGCGATCAAGAAGCTGAATGACATCTTCGGGCAGTTTGAAGACCTGTGCTTCGTGGGCCACACGCACATACCCTGCGTGATTGACCAGGAGTTCCGCTACCAGACCGAAAAAGAGCTGGAGTACGAGTTCAAAGCCGAAAAGGGCAAGAAGTACATCATCAACGTCGGCAGCGTCGGCCAGCCCCGCGACCGGGACACCCGCGCCTGCTATGTCATTTGGGACGACCGCAAGTTCATCTGGCGCCGCGTTGAGTACGACGTGACCGGCACGGCGCGCAAGATCCGCGGTCTCAAAGAACTGGACGACTACAACGCGGACCGGCTGGAACAGGGTGTTTAGCCCCTGTTGCCAACGGCTCCGCTACACGCCACAATCGGCCCGGTTGCATCCGGCCAACGAGGAGATTCCGTGCGCATCACGATCACAGCCAAGAACGTAAAAGTAACGCCAATGATGAAGCAGTACGCCGAGAAAAAGCTCGAGAAGCTGAAGCGCTACTTCAACCGCATCCACGCCATTCAGGTGATCTTGAACCAAACGGGACTTGACTACGTTTGCGAAATCAACATGCACACCGACACGCAGCACCACCTGTCGGCCGTCGTCCACCACCGCGAAGACATGCACGCCGCCGTGGACTTGTGCATCGACAAGTCTTATCGCCAGTTGCGCAAGGTCAAAGAGAAGCTGAAGGGCCACAAGGGCAGCGACAAGCGCAAAAAGCTGGTGCGCGACGTCAAGCGCGTTACGACCCGCATTCGCCGCGAAAGCACTTACGAGGAAGCAAAAAACGAGTAGTAGGGCAAGGGGTCACCCTACCGGACAGCATCCCAGGTCTCTGATGGGCATTGCAGACTGATACCCGAGTTCCGCATCGGTTGCCGATGGCACTGTTTCCACGACTATTCCGCCGCTCTGCAAGCGTCGTCGCCATCGGCGGCGGCACCGGCGCCAGCGGCCTGCTGCGCGGCCTGAAAGAACACACCGACAAACTGACCGCCATCGTTACCGTGGCAGACGACGGCGGCAGCAGCGGGCGGTTTCGAAAAGAGTTCGGCATGTTGCCGCCCGGCGACATCCGCAGCTGTCTGGCCGCACTCAGCGATGCCGGCCCGGTGCTCGAAAAACTGTTTCAATACCGGTTCGAAGAAGGCGACCTCAAGGGCCACCCCTTCGGCAACATCTTCCTGGCCGCCATGACCAAGGTGACCGGCGACTTCGAACAGGCCGTGCGCGAAGCCAACCGCGTACTGAATGTGCGCGGCCGCGTCTTGCCCGCTACAACCGTCAAGCTAAGCCTGATCGCCGAGCACGAAGACGGCAGCAAGACCACCGGCGAGTCACTGGTCGGCAAGGTCAACAAACCCGTAAAGCGCCTTGCCATCAAACCCCAAGACGCGCCTGCTGCCCACGATGTGGTAGACGCCATCATGGCCGCTGACCTTGTGCTGCTCGGCCCCGGCAGCCTGTACACCAGCGTGTTGCCCAACCTGCTGATCCCGGACATCCGCAATGCCCTGCAAAAGACCGGCGCCGTCGTCGGATACGTCTGCAACATCATGACACAGCCGGGCGAAACCCAGGACTTCACGGCCAGCCGCCACGTCGACGTGATCATTGAACACACCAGCGAAGCCCTGCTTGACTTTGTGGTCGTAAACACCGGCGCCATCCCCGACCGTCTGCGCCAGGCCTATGCCGCCGAGAACTCCGTGCCGGTTGACGCCGACCTGCCAAAGCTGAGCCAGCTTGCCGGCAACCCGCGTTTGGTGACCGGCGACCTTGTGAGCGCGGATCATGTTGTGCGCCACCACCCGGCGCGGCTGGCCGAATTGTGCCTTCAGGTGTTCCGCGACATCGGCCGGGACAAGGCCAAGGCCGGTTGAGGAGAGACGCCTGCAGAACGGCAAGCCGCAAGTCCCTTGATTCCAACGCTGCACGGCCATACATACACTGGCAACTATGCCTGCAACTGCCGAAGTCGAACTGCTGAACAAGTACGGCCTGCACCAGCGGCCGGCGATGAAGGTGATTGAGACGGCGTCAAAGTTTACCGCAGAAGTCTACCTGATTAAGGGCGACCACCGCTGCAACGCCAAGTCGATTATCGATGTCATCATGCTCGCCGCTGAAAAGGGCACGCGCCTCAAGGTCGAGGCCGAAGGCAGCGACGCCGATGCCGCAGTCAGCAGCCTGGTCGAGCTGTTCAAGAACAAGTTCTTTCTCGGCGAAGAATAGCCCGCCTACCGTGCCTGGTACCGGTACGCAAGCAGGATGCTGGCCGCCACTGCAGCGTTCAGGCTTTCCACCTTTGCCGTCTGCGGAATGCTTACCTGAATCACTGCGTGATCGCCCCAGAACGGTTGCACGCCTTCGCTTTCGCCGCCGATGATGAACGCTGTCTTGGGTGGGTAGCTGACCTCGAATGCGTTCTTGCCCTTGGTGCCCGTGACATAGGGCCACACACCGGTACTTGACAGCTTCTCAATCACGACCTCGGGAGTCAGGTCGTTGAACACCGGCACATGGAACACGCCGCCCATGCTCGCGCGCACGGCTTTGTGGTTGTAGGCATCGACACAACCCTTGAGCAGCAGCAGTCCATCGCAATCGAATGCTGCCGCCTGGCGCATGATCGTGCCGAGGTTGCCCGGGTCGCGCACGTTATCGAGCACAAGCAGCGTAAGCCGGGGCTTGAGCAGCAGCGTATTCACGTCATAGGCGGGCAGGCCGAAGACCGCCAGCAACCCCTGGCTGTTGACGGTGTCGCTGACGTTCATGAACTCGCCGGTGTCGTTGCTGAAACACTCGACCTGTTCGGACCCGCACCTCTGCACCAGCGCGTTGATCTTGTCGCGGGTGCCTTCCATCAACTCGTCGCAGGTCACCACATAGCGCGGGAACACACCGGCCTTGAGCGCTTCTTCAAGCAGCAGCGGGCCCTCGGCGACGTACAGGCCAAGCTCATCGCGCGACTTGCGCAGCTTGAGCGCGCGGAGTTCTTTGCTGCGTGCCTTGGAAAGTTTTTCCATTCGGCCGAAGCGTACAATTGAAAGCCCGCGACGGAAGTCGCGGGCCTGGCAACGCAATCCATCTCAGGCGCTGGCCACCAGTTCCGCCGTGTCCGCAGTGCGCAAATCCACGCTGACCTTGGTGCTGGTGCCGGGTTCCTGCATCGTTACGCCGTACAGCGTGTCGCAAGCCGCCATCGTCTTCTTGTGGTGCGTGATAATGATGAATTGGCTGACCTTGGCGTAGTCTTCGATCACGCTGCAGAAGCGGTCAACGTTGGCTTCATCCAGCGGCGCGTCTACTTCGTCCAAAATCGCGTACGGCGCCGGGTTGGTCTCGTACACCGCAAACATCATCGCAACACTGATCATGGCGCGTTCGCCACCGCTGCGCATCGCAATCGGCAGCGCTTCTTTGCCCGGCGGCTTGGCGATGATCTCGACGCCGCTGTTGAGCGGGTCTTCCGGGTTTGTCAGCATGATGTCGGCACTGCCGCCGCCGAACAGGCGCCGGAACAGGCGTTGAAAGTTGGCGCGAATCGCCTCGAACGTCGTGAGGAACATGCGGCGCGTTTCGTTTTCGATGCGCGCAATTGCGTCGCCGAGTGTGCGCTTGGCCTTCAGCAGGTCGCTTTCCTGCTTGCTGTAGAAGTCGTTGCGCTCTTCGGTTTCCTTCAGCTCGTCCATCGCTTCCATGTTGACGTTGCCCAGCTTTCGCAACTGGTCTTCGACTATGC
This sequence comes from Planctomycetota bacterium, assembly GCA_025993795.1. Taxonomy (GTDB): domain Bacteria; phylum Planctomycetota; class UBA8742; order UBA2392; family UBA2392; genus JADJRK01. The sequence continues at coordinate 60,945 of JAMQHL010000021.1, read as the reverse complement.
CCAGTTCCTGCCGGCAGGCCGATTCGTCAATCACGCTTCGCTGCGCGTCGAAGTCGCGGTACAAGCCGTCAATATCAGTGTTGTACAGCTCAGACAGGCGGCGTCGCAAAGAGTCCATCTTCATGAACAGTGTGTTTTCATCGATGCGCGCCTGCTGCACGCTTTCGCGCTCGCTGTACAGCTTCTCCTGAAGCTCTGACGCGTACGCGCGGGCCTTCTCGACTTCCGCGCGGCGTGTCGCGAGCATGCCGCCGCCCTGGCTGCGCCGGTTGTTCAGTTCCGACTGCTCACGCTCAAGCTCGGCCTGTACTTCCACGCTGCTGCCTGCCGCGTGCTCAAGGCCGCGACTTTCCTTGGCGTGCGTCTCGACTTCGCCGGCACTGCGCGAAAGCTCGTCGGCATAGCGCGCCAGCGCGCTGTCGATGCCCTTGAGCGAATCCTCGGACTGCGCCAGGCGCGTGCGGCGGGCAGCCTCATCCACGCGCGCCTCGGTAAGGGCATCGCGTGCCTCGGCCAGCGTGACTCTGCGCGCGGCTGCATCTTCGTTCAGGCGCCCCAGCTCGCCTTCGCAGCGTGATTTCTCTTCCTCGGCGCGGGCCATCTGCTCGGTCAGTTCGCTGTGGCGCGCCAGGTGCTGTTCGACTTGCGCCTGCAACAGGGTCTGTTCGCGGCGCAACACGTCCTGCTCTTCGGCAAGTCGCTTGTGCTCGCGATTCAGCGACTCCAGCGCCACGCGGCGCGATGCCGCCTCCATGCTCGCGTCATAGATCGATGCGCGCAACTCGACGCTGCGGGCTGCAAGTTGATCCTGGCGCGTCAAGGCGTCGGCCAGCCTGGCTGCGGTCTCCTCAACCTCAGTGTCCAGCACGCCTAAATCACGCGTGAGCCGGTCAATCTCCGACTGCTGCGTTATCAGCCCCGTGGCGGCTTCACCGCCCGCAAGCGCAAACGCACCGGGCAGCGTGAACATTTCACCGGTGGGTGTCACGATGCGAAAGCCCGCGCACGTCTTCATCAGGCGGCGCGCGACGCTGCGGTCCGCCACCAGCAGTACGTCGCTGACCAAGGCGCCCAGCAACCCCCCAAAACCGTCGTTGGTCTTCACCTCGTCCAGTAAGGGGCCGATTACGCCCTTGCCGCCGGGAAACTGTGCCGCCTTCTTCGGTGCAGAAAACTGGTCACGCGCGATCAGCGTGATGTTGCTGCTGCCGCGGCCCGCCAGCCAGTCAAACAGGTCGTGCGCCTGTTCAAGCCGGTCCACCACGATGGCGCTGCCAAGGTCTTTCAACACACGCTCAAGGGCCGCTGCAAAGCCGAGGTCAATGCGCACGTTGTCTGCAATCACGCCAAGTATGCCAAAGCACTCGCAGCGCGCCGGGTCTGCCAGCAACTCGCGGGCGGTGTCATCAAGGCCCGGTCGCTGTTCAGCCATGCTTACCAGCATGGCTTTGCGCTCAAGCTTGGCGCCGCGCTTGAGTTCAAGGGCATGTTTGCGCTGGCGCAGATCGTTGGCAGAGCTTGCCGCTGGCGCAAGCTGCGCATCCAGCTCGGCCAGTTCGGCCTTCAACCCCGCCAGTGCTTGTTCCTGCTCATGCCTTGCGGCATTTGCCGTGCTGGCGCGCATCGCGACGTCGTCAAACTCGCGGGCCGCTTCTGTGCCGCGCGCCTCAAGCGTTTCAAGGCGGCGACGCGCGCCCCGCAACTCTGCATCCAGCGTCATGCGCTGGTTCAGTGCCCCGTTGGCTTCGCCGATGGCATCCAGCAGATGGTTGCGGACTTCCTTCAGCTGCGCCTCGACCGACTCGGTTTCGGCGCGGGCAGCCTGTTCGGCTTGCGCAAGCTCGCTTACCCGCTTGCTGAGCGCAGCCATTTCAGCGCGGCCCTGCTCGGTCTCAAGCTGTATGCTCTCGCGGCGTTGTTTGAGCCCGCTCACCTGCTGCCGCACGCGCTCGGACAGCTCTCTTGCGCGCTGGATTGCCTGCTGCAGGCTGTCCACCCGTGCCAATGCCTGTTCGCGCCTGTTCTGCTCGGCGCGGATATCCAGCTCAAGCTTGTGGATGCGCTCTGCCAACCGGCGCTCTTCGTGCTCGGCGTCGGCGAGGTTGGTCTCGGCGTCTTCAAGGTCCATGCGCGTCTTGGCAAGGTCAGCCTGGATCGCGCCTTCGCGCTTGCCGGCGGCGGCAATCACCTGCAGCAACTCGTTGCGCTGTACGTCAAGGCGTGCAAACTCGGCCAGGCCGAGCTGTTCGTGGATGACCCGGCAGCGTTCCTTCAACTCGGTGTATTTCAGGGCGCGTCCGGCTTGCGCCTTGATCTTGCGCAACTGGCCCTTGACCTCGGCCAGCACGTCTTTCAGCCGATCGAGGTTCTGGTCAACGATCACGAGCTTGGCCTGCGCGATTTCCTGCTGTTTGCGCATCTGGCCGATACCCGCTGCTTCTTCAAAGACCACGCGGCGGTCTTCGGGCTTGCTTTGCAGCAGGGCGTCCATCTTGCCCTGTTCCATGATGCTGTAGGCGCTCATGGCGGCGCCCGTGCCCTCGAACAACCCGCGCACGTCGCGCAGTTTGGCGGGCTCGCCATTGATCAGGTAGAAGCTGTCGCCGTTCTTCTCAAGGCGACGGGTCACCCGGACAATCTTGCTGGAAAACGGCAGCACCTTGTCGCTGTTGTCGAAGCTGATACTGACTTCGGCATAGCGGGCGGGTTTGCGGGTTGCACTGCCGGAAAAGATCACGTCGGTGCTGCTTTTGGCACGCAGGGCCTTGCGCGACATTTCGCCCAGCACCCAGCGCGTGGCATCCACGACGTTGGACTTGCCGCAGCCGTTGGGCCCGACGACACCCGTGATCGGGGCCGGGAATTCAAAGATTGTGTGCCGCCCAAAGGACTTAAAGCCGTCCATTTCAAGGCTGACGATGCGCATGGGCCACCTGCCAAAAGAGTCCGGGGCACCACCCCCGGCAATCTTTAGCGTATCGACGGGAGGGGCGGGTTTTCTTTGGGCAAAACCCCACGATTGAAGGGCTTTCCGGGTCAAAGTTTACACCACCTTCACGGGTGTTAGGCGACCGTGGACACTGAGTGGACAAGTTGTGCGATCAATCTCCTGGTTTCGCCCCGGCTAGGCGCTCCAGATCAATCTTGTGATGGTTGAAGCCAAGCTCGGCATTGATCGCATATGAAGCCTCGGCTTCTACCACAAAGGCCAGCACCTCGCGGGGGCCCATGCCGCGCACCCACAGGTGGCGCAGGACTTCGCTGATATCGCTGGTGGGCAGTTCTTCTGTCTTTTCCTCGATTTGCCTGCCGTCTTTCCAGCGGCTCCAGGCAAGGCGAACACGCCCCCGGTGGCCGTCCGGGCTCGGGTTGTCCGCGTCGGCAACGCCGTACAGCCTTGAGCGGCCGGGCTCAGCCCGTTGCAGCAGGCGGCAACTTACGCGAAACGGCAACTGGTACGCATCGACGTTGGGTTTGTCGCGGGTGAAGGGATCAGTCGTCAGCGCGAGCCCGTCAATCAGAAAGCGATGCGCGACGGGGCCGTAAATCGCCACACGGAACAGCGTATCGTCAAATACGATGATGATGCGGTTCTTCGGCTTGAGCTCAACGCGCAGGCCCTCGACCCGCTCGTACACCTGCTGCAACGAGATTTCACGCACGCCCAGCGGCGTGATAATGATCTTTCCCGGCTCGTCTTCAACTTTGGCGGGCAAGCCAATCCCTTTCATTTGCCGCCGGATGTCAGCGACGACATCCGGAATCAGGTCAGCCGAGAGCGTCCGAACCACTTCATCTGCAGTCACTTTCCGCACCAGTGGCAGAATGATCTGGTCAGCCGACAGGTCGTCTGACAACACCGTTTTCTGGATGGTCACGCCCTTGCGCAGCAGGAACCATGAGCCGTTGGCGGCTTCGCGACGCTCGAGGTTCTTGGCGTCCTGGCGCATTTCCTCAGAGATGTCCTCAGGCTCCATGCGGTTGACGTCAAAGGGCAGATAGCCTTCTTTCAATATGGCGACGGTGCGCCCGGCACTGTTTTTCAGTGGCGTGGTGTAGACGTACCCGCCGTGGATGTCGGTGGCGTTGCCTTTCAGCTCAATGGCAACCGGGATCATGTCGCCCGGTTTGGCACCGGCCGGTATGCCGATAGAGCGTATGCGCACGACGGCAAGGTGAGATTCCACCATGGATTCGCTGGTGGCAGTCTGGCTGTGTTCCCAGCCCAGCTTGATTGCAAGTTCAGCGGCCAGGTCTGCCGCTGCGCCGTGCAGGGCACCCGTGTCGCCGGTGCTGTTCAGCCGAAAGATCACGGTCTCGCAGGTGAACTGGCGATTCACCAGCTCCACTTCGGTCGGGTCAAAGTAGTTCAGCAGGCCGACGCGAAGGCCCTCAAAGCGACGAATGAACTGCTGTGCGGTCTTTTCGTTGTGCGGGATGTTGCGCGTGTCCTTGAACCCGCCCTCGCCGGAATCGCCGCCGTCAGTCGATGCACTGTTGTTCGCGGGCGGGGTGCTGCATGCCGCCAGCAGAAGCAGCAGCAATAAACAATAGACTGCCTTCATCTCAACTCGCCAGGGGCCTGACCAGGGAGCCCGAGTATAGCGTGTTTGCGCGCCCCGTAACCTACCCGAACAGCGACTTCTGGCCGGGCGGCAGCGCCCAGGCGGTGCTGCCGCAGACCGGGCAGGCATCTCGGTGGGCCGGGAACGCATTGCCGCAGTCGCGGCAGGTGCGGCTGCGGATGCTTACGGCAAAGCGCGCCGGGCGCGGGCCACGTTCTGCCAGGCACTCGCGCAGTACGCGCGTGACGTCCTGCGCTGTCAGCGACTCCTCGGCGACAACTTCGGCATCGCGGTCCAACAGGGCATGCAGAGCACCTTCGGCATCGAGGCGCTGGGCGAGCGCCCGTGCCGGCTCGCCACTGGCGCCGGGCTGGTACGCCCCTTCGCGCGATAGCGCCACGCGCAAGGGCGACTCGGGGTTGGTGCGTTGCAACAAACTGGCGTCCTGGGCCGCCATGCGCGCCGGCGCCGGCTCAACGGCCTGTCCGCACATGCGGCCCGTGAGCCCCTCGCGCGCTGCAAGTTCTCGAAACTTGAATGCTGCATAACTCAGCAATTGCTGCGCCACGCGGGCAACCTGCGGCTCGGATTCCGTGGCCGCGCCGGACAACTTCACGGCCGCAGGCCACAAGCCGACCGGCGCAACCCCAACATCGCGCGAGCCCCCCACCAGCGCCCGGAACATGCGCGCAGACGCCGGCGCGGGCTCAGCCAGGTCGCGCATTGCCACGCGTTCAAGATAGCGCACGCGCGACGCCAACCCCTTGGCTGCAACCGCCAGCATCGCGTCCAGTCGCTCCAGCACCAGATTCATGGCCGTGGCGTCCAGCGCCGGGCGCATCATGTTCAGCGCCGCGCGCGCCAGCAGGATCTCATGGGGCGGCCCCGCCGTGTCGTCAAACAGCCCGCCGCCGCCGCCGGTGGCCGCCTCACGCAGCCGAAACACCGGCACGCCGCAGTATGCCGCAGCGGAAGCCGCACGTTCAATCAGCGTACGTCGGGCAGGGTCTGCAAATGCGCCGGCGCTTACCGTCAACTCAAGCGCGACCTGGCGGCGCAGGGCACCTTCACTGCCGGAAAGCGCGTCAATCAAAGTGCGCGTCACGATATCCCGCGCCGCTGTACCCGGCGGGCCGCATTCGATCACAAGCCCTTGCGGCGCCAACGCCGCCAGCAGGCGCACACCATCCTGCAACTGCCCACGGTCAAGCGCCTCGGCATCTTCAGCAACCTGGCCCGCCAGCGCCCGGTCAAAGCCCTTCAACGTCACCGGCCCGGCCGTAAATGCCGCAGCTTCGCGCAACATTGCGGCAATGCGCGCGAACGCCGCGCTCAGGCCCGACGCTGATTCCGGCGCCATGCGTTGCATGCCAAAGCCGGCACCGCCGCGCAGCAGCGCAGATACGTCAAGCCGCGTCGCAACCACCGCGGCCGGCGCGTGCAGCGCCTCAAAGTGCAAGCTGCCGTCTTCATGTGCATCGCGCGCCGCGCCCCCCATGATGTTCTGCAGCGTGTACGCCTCAAGCACGCGGCGGCCCGCGCGCTCGGCCAGTTCGGCCTGGCCGGCCGCCGGCTGGGCGTCTGTTTCGTCGCCGGGGAACATCCATTGCTCAAGGTCGTAGCGCGGCACAGAGATGATGCTGGGCTCGCGGATCAATCCGCGCGAAAGCAGCTCCGCATCGGCCAGTTCGCGAATCAGGCCGGTGGTCACGCGCGCGACATCAAGCGCCAGCACCCGCTTTTCCACCGCCTCGGCCACTGCGCTCGCGTGCGCGGCGTCCAGCCCGTTTTCGCGCATCAGTGCGGCTGTGATGCGTACACGGTTCCAGCCGCCGGTGCCTTGGCTGGACTGGGAGACGCGGGGGCCGTCGGTATCGGTGACTGCGACTTCAAGCTGCTCAATCTCGCGGCGCATGGTGCGGCCCGAGATGAAAGCCTGCGCGACGATGGACAGGTCCGGCGAGCTGAGCAGTGCTTTTTCGATGGTGTCGTCAACGTCGTCGGCAGTCGGCGGTGTCGGTCGTTCGCCGTGCAGGCTGTCAAGGAAGTAGACCACCATGTCGGCGAGCTTGTCGGCGACCCATTCATCCTTGCTGCCCGAAGACCGCACGGCGGCAAGGATCGCGCGTACCACACGCGAGCGCCGGAAGGGCACTACTTCCCCGTTGCGATTGATCAGCCGTGTCACGCGCGACATGGCGGAAAGGTTTACCAAGCGCAGCGACAATGCAAGAGGCAACGCTTCAACAAAGGGCTGACAAGCAAGCACAATGATCAATTTTCAATGATCCATGAACAACGGATTGACTCCGCGAGTGTCGCTGCTTGCTGCCTCCGCGCGTCAGTTCTTGTTATTCTGACGGGATGTTCCCGTTGAAGACGACCGAGCGCGTAAACTCATGGCCCATTGTCACGTGGCTTCTGATCGCGCTGAACATTTTTGCGTTCACCCAGCAATTGCTGGTGACCGATGCGAACCAGTTCTTTCTTGAGTACGGCCTGGTGCCTGCGAACTACCCCCACCTGTTCAGCGCGCGGGCGGGCAACGACCTCTCCAACGTCGAGAAAGTACTGCCCTTCCTGACCTGCATGTTCCTGCACGGCGGGCTGTGGCACCTTCTGGGCAACATGCTTTCGCTGTTCGTGTTTGGCCCCAACGTGGAAGACCGCTTCGGCCGCATTCGGTTTTTCGTGATTTACCTGGCGTGCGGCTTGGCCGCCAGCATCACCCAGATCGCGTTTTCGGGCAACAGCAGCATGCCGGTGGTGGGCGCCAGCGGCGCGATTGCGGGCGTGATGGGTGGTTTCTTTGTGCTGTTTCCGAAGGCGCGTGTGATCAGCGTGGTCCCGATTATCGTGATTCCCGTGATTGTGCGCGTGCCGGCGTTTTTCTACCTGCTGTTCTGGATCGGCATGAACGTGATCAACGCACTGACCGAGATCCAGTTCAGTCCGCAAGGCGCCGAAAGTTCCGGCGTGGCGTGGTGGGCGCACATCGGCGGTTTCGTGATCGGCATGGTGTACGCCGTGACGCTGGCCCACAAGTCAGACCCGCCCCCAGAGAAAGACTGACCGGCACTCGGACCTTTCCGCTCTGTTTTCCAAGCCTATGTCGTATCCGTGGTCTAAAACCTCGCCCGAAGTCATCGTCTTTGACATGGACGGCACGCTGCTCAACAGCGGCGATTTTGGCGTGCTTGCCATCACCCGCGCCTTTGACGCGATGATCGCGGCGGGTCGCCTGCCGGGCCTTGCCGCGCCGCCCGCCACACAACTGATTCGCGACCAGATTGGCAAACCGCCCGCTGTGTTCTACGCCGAGCTGCTGCCCGAGTCTCTCAAGCACGCCGCCCACGAGCTGCATCTTGAATCCACCGTCCACGAGCGCGAGTTTCTGACCAAGGGCATGGGCCAACTGTTTGAGGGCGCGCTCGACGTACTGGAGTCACTCAAGCAATCGGGCTTGAAGCTGGCCCTGGTCAGCAATTGCAGCCAGCCCTACATGGATTGCGTGGTTGAGGTTTTCGGCTTGGACCGCTGGCTGGACCACCGTGACTGCGTGGGCGACACGTCGATTGAGGGACGCAACAAGTCGGCACTGGTGGGCAAGGCGCTGCGAATGCTGAACGCGCGGCGGGGTGTCATGGTTGGCGACCGGGTTCACGATGCCGAAGCAGCGCAGGCCAACGGGTTGTGGTTCGTGGGCTGCACTTACGGGTATGGCCAGGCCCACGAGTTCGAAACCGCGCACGCGCTGATTGACGACATTCGGGGGTTGCCCGGGGTGCTGTCCTAAGCCCCCATCACCTTGATGATCACGCGTTTGCGGCGCTGGCCGTCGAACTCTGCATAGTAAACCTGCTGCCACGTGCCCAGATCAAGGCGGCCGTCGGTGATCGGCACGATCACCTGGTGATGCACGAGTATGCTCTTCAGGTGGCTGTCGCCGTTGTCTTCGCCGGTGCGGTGGTGCTGGTATTCGTGGCGCACAGCGTGCACCGGGCCTTCCTGCCCCGCCTTGGGCCACTTGATCTGCGGGTACGCGCCGTAGGGAGTCAGGCTTTCCAGCCAGTGGTCGATGTCGTCAAGCAACCCGTTTTCGGCGTCGTTCACCCACACGCCCGCAGTGATGTGCATGGCTGAAACCAGCGCCATGCCTTCGCGCACGCCGGATTGCTGGACGACCTCTTCCACTTTGTCGGTGATGCCGATGTACTCGCGTTTGCTCTTGGTGTTGAAGTACAGGTACTCGGTATAGGTCTTCATGGGTGCCCTTGCGCCGATTTTGCGCTATTGGAGAGCCTCGGGATGCATCGCGCAATTCCAATCGTTAGTACTGTGCCTTCTGTTGTTCAGCTTGACACGAGTCGCTTGTACGGTTGTAGTAGAGGATTGAAGCCTTTCCCCAAGGGGTTCGCGTGATCTTCAGCAGAAAAAGTGATTACGGTTTACGTGCGCTGATGTACCTGGTTGACCGGCGCGCGCGAGGCCCCGTTACGCTGCACGAGATCGCTGAGAAGCTGATGATTCCGCGGGCTTTTCTTTCCAAGATCCTGCAGCAGCTTGCCAAGAAGGGCGTCGTGCGCAGCCTCAAGGGCCCCAGCGGCGGCTTTGTGCTCGCTGTTGACCCCGCCGAAGTGACCTTGCTGGAAGTACTTACAGAGATTGACGGGCCTACGCGTGTGTTTGAGTGCTTCGCCACCGAGTCTGACTGCAACCTCTATGGCGACTGCATGATTCGTGACGTTTTCGGCGAAGTGGAAGAGCAGATTGGCAAGGTGCTCGCTCGTTACACGCTTGCCAACTTCCGTCTGCGCGAAAGCCTTCCCGCCACGGCCAGTGGCGAACTCCGCGCTTGAAAACCTCCCTTTGCAGCATGAACCCGGAAAAGGCATAGTCCGCGACCGTCGGCGTTTCACGTCCAGTTCAACACTCAAACAGCCGATATTGCTGCGCAACGAGCTCGACTCAGGATGGCCGCATGTCAACACGCGTTACAGGTCGATACAAAGCTTCCACTGGTCGCTACAACGCTTTCGAAGCCGTCAACGGGCTCTTCGACAAGTCCGCAGACCGCCTCAATATGCCCGAGTGGCTGCGAGAGGTGCTCAAGACGCCCTTTCGCGAGGTCACGGTGGCTGTGCCCGTGCGCATGGACAGCGGCAAGATTCATGTGTACACGGGCTATCGCATCCAGCACAACGGCGCGCGCGGCCCTTGGAAGGGCGGCATCCGCTATCACCCCGAAGTGGATAAAGACGAGGTGCGCGCGCTGGCCAGCCTGATGACCTGGAAGACCGCGCTTCTGGATATACCCTTTGGCGGCGCCAAGGGCGGCGTGGCGTGCGACCCGATGAACATGAGCATGACCGAGCTTGAGCGCCTGACGCGCAAGTTTGTGGCACGCATTGCCATCGTGCTTGGCCCGCAGCGTGACATTCCGGCGCCCGACATGGGCACCGACGGGCAGGTCATGGCGTGGCTGATGGACGAATACTCGTCGCGCCGAGGCTACAGCCCGGGCGTGGTGACGGGCAAGCCGATCACACTTGGCGGCAGCCAGGGCCGCGTGACAGCCACAGCGTACGGAGTGGTGATCGCCGCGGACGCGTACTACAAGTCGCGCAACGAGACAATTTCGGGCAAGACCTGCGCAATCCAGGGGTTCGGCAATGTCGGCAGCTATGCCGCGCACTTCTGGCACGAGCGCGGCGGCAAGGTCATCGCCGTGACCGACGTGAAGGGCGGTGTGTACAACGAAAAAGGCCTCGACATTCCGGCGTTGTTCACGTGGTTCAACGAGAAGCGCACGGTTGCGGGTTTCCCCAGTGCCGACGTGATGAACAACCAGGACCTGCTGACGCTGCCCGTGGACTGCCTGATTCCGGCGGCAATCGGCGACGTGATCACTCCCGACAACTGCGGCAACATCAAGGCGCCGCTGATCATTGAAGCAGCCAACCACCCGACCATGCCCGAAGCCGACGAAGAACTGTACGAGCGCGGCATCGTGGTGATTCCGGACATTCTGGCCAACGCCGGCGGCGTGACGGTCAGCTACTTCGAGTGGAGCCAGAACCTGACACAGTTCTACTGGGACGAAGAGCGCGTCAACATTGAGCTTGAGCGCAAGATGCGCAAAGCCTACCTGGATGTGCAGACCATGGCCCGCCAGGAGAAGTGCAGCAAGCGCACCGCGGCGTTCATGCTGGCGCTGAAACGCGTTGGCGAGGCCGAGCAGCAGCGCGGGAATTAGTTGTCAGTCGACTGCCAGTGCAGCACCGGAAGGGCGCGAGCCCTTCCGGTTTTCTTTTCTCCTGACCATCGACAACTGACAACTGCTTCATCTCGTGCTCGTTCAGGCCGCCAAGCCGTGCTGGACCCTCACATCCCGGCGTACCTCAATGGAAGTTGCGGGATTTCTGTTTGATATCCGGCAGGGTCGCGTCCAACGAACGTACTCCGTCTACCTTCAGATGAATGACGTCGCCGTGGCGTTCCACGATCCCCGAAGCTGCGAGGTAGCGACTACCAATGAGCACCTTGCGGTTGGCCTCCATGAAATCGCTGTAGACCACAAGGTTCGCAATGGCGGTTTCGTCTTCCAGGGTCACGAACGTCACTCCGCCGGCAGTACCCGGCCGTTGCCGTCCAATCGCGTAACCTGCGACTTCCACTTCGTCACCTGTTGCCTTTTCGCGCAACGCCGCCGCCGGAACCACTCCCTCGGACTCAAGCCGCTCTCGCATGAAACTGACCGGGTGTGCGCGCAGAGACAGGTGTGCGGTGCGATAGTCCAGCGTCACGTGGTCCTGTTCGTTTATGCCGGGCAGGTCGGCTTCGTCGGGTCGATCGAGGTCTGCAAACAGCTTCGGAACCTCCCGTGATAGCCCGCGCACCTGCCACAACGCGTGCTGGCGACCGACGTCCAACGACGCGAATGCGTCTGCGGCCGCAAGTCGTGCCAGGCCTTCCAGCAGCGCACGTCGGGTGACTCTGCCCGCCACCCGCCGATAGACGTCGCTCACACTGACGAATGGCTTGCTGCCTCGCGCGTCGGAAACTGCGTTTGCGAGGTCTTGGCCAAGGCCGCGGACAAGTCGCATCCCGAGGCGCAACGCCGGTCCTTGCATCCCCCAGGTTTCCTGGGCGGTGTCCAGTGCAGCGGGCGCGTACTCGCCGTCGCCCTCGAGTGTGCAATTCCAGGCACTGGCGTTGATGTCCACCGGCAGCGCCCTGACACCATGTTCGCGGGCGTCGCGAACGAGGCTGGAAACGCCGTAGAATCCCATGGGCTGGCTGTTGATCAAGGCAGCCGTGAAAGCCGTCGGGTAGAAGCGCTTCAGGAAGCAACTGACAAAGGTGATCATGGCGAAGCTGGCTGCATGGCTTTCCGGGAACCCGTACTCGCCAAAGCCGGCAATCTGCTGGTACAGGCGTTCCGCAAACTCGTCGTCGATGCCCTTGGCCTTCATGCCTTCCATCAGTTTGCGGCGGTAGTTCTCGATCAAGCCCGGACGTCGCCAGCCGCCCATGGCCTTGCGCAACTGGTCTGCTTCGCCGGGCGTGAAGCCTGCGGCCACCACGGCAATCTGCATGGCCTGTTCCTGGAAAAGCGGCACACCGTAGGTTCTGGCCAGCACTCGTTCGAGGTCGGGGTGCGGATAGACCCAGTCCGTGTCCTCACCGCTGCGGCGGCGCAGGTATGGGTGAACCATGCCGCCCTGGATGGGGCCGGGCCGTACGATCGCAACCTCAATGACCAGGTCGTAGAATTCCTTTGGCTTCAGGCGCGGCAACATCGACATCTGCGCCCGCGACTCAACCTGGAATGTCCCGACGGCGTCGGCCTTGTGGAGCATGCCGTAGATTGCTCTTGCCTGTGGTGTCTCGCCCCTCGCTGTTGGGTCACACGCAAAGACATCGGGTACGCTGAGGCGGTGCCCGCCGGCCCCGGCAATCAGGTCGAAGCACTTGCGTATTGCGGTCAGCATGCCGAGGCTCAGGCAATCCACCTTCAAGATGCCGAGTTCGTCAATATCGTCCTTGTCCCATTCGAGGACAGTGCGGTCTTCCATCGCCGCGTTTTCGATGGGCACAAGTTCGTCAAGCCGGCCCTCTGTAATCACGAAGCCGCCAACATGCTGGGACAAGTGACGTGGATAGCCCTGTAGCTGGCCCGAGAGAGAAAGCGTGGCCTGAACCAGGGGGCTGTCGACATCGAAACCGGACTCCCGCAACACGTCGGGCAGTTTGTCTTTATCGTCCCACCACTGGATGGTCTTGGACAAGCGGTTTACCTGGTCGAGAGACAGGCCAACGGCTTTGCCGACGTCGCGAATAGCGCTGCGCAAACGATAACTGATCACGGTTGCGCAGATGCCCGTCCGCTCGCGGCCGTACTTGCGGTAGATGTACTGGATGACTTCTTCACGGCGTTCGTGCTCGAAGTCTATGTCTATGTCGGGCGGCTCGTTACGCTCGCGGCTTATGAAGCGTTCAAACAGGAGGTCCGTCTTTGTCGGGTCAACGGCGGTAACGCCGAGGCAGAAGCAGACTGAGCTGTTGGCAGCGCTGCCACGCCCCTGATGCAGAATGTTTTTCTCTACGGCGAACCTGACGATGTCATAGACGGTCAGGAAGTATGGCGCGTACTCAAGCTCGTCGATCAGCTTCAACTCGTGGCGGAGTTGCTTAATGACGGACTCCGGTACCCCGTTCGGGTAGCGCTTCTCAGCGCCCTTCCAGGTCTCCTGCTCCAGGTATGCCTGCATCGAGATTCCCGACGGGGCCATCTCCGATGGGTACTGATAGCGCAACTCGTCCAGGCTGAAGCGGCAGGAGTCCGCAATCTCCGTACTGCGGGCGATCAGGTCGGGCCGGTCAAGCCACAGTCCGGCCATTTCCGCTCCGGACTTCAGCCGACGTTCTTCGTTCTGGAACTTGATATCCGAAGATTCATGCAGACATTGGCCCTGCCGGATGCAGGCCAGCGTATCCTGAAGCAACTTGGTCTCGCGCGTGTGCCAGTGAACGTCGTTCACAGCGACGCCGGGTATGCACAGGCCGTCGGCGCGGTCAAGAACTTCGGCGATGCAGGCATCGCCGAAGGCTTCGTAGTGGCGACTCACACCAAGGGACAATCGCCGCCCATAGATATTCTTCAGTGCCGCCAGCGCGCCCAGGGGTGCGGCATCGGCACGCAGGGCCACGCATTGCAGCCCGTCGGCAAACTCGGGCAGATCACGCAGAAACAGTTCACACTGGCCTTTTGTGGTGCGCCGCTTCCCCAGCGTCAGCAGCCGGCACAGGTTTTTATAGCCGCCCAGATGCATGGCATAGAGGCAGATGTCCGGCCCGTCCACAAGCGCAAGCCGCGAACCGACAATCAGCCTGACGTTCTGTTCCTTTGCCTGGCTGTGCGCCCTGACGATACCAGCCAGTGTATGCCAGTCTGTAATCGCCAGGGCGCGCAGGCCGCGTCTTGCGGCCTCAGCGAACAGCTGTTCGGCGGTGCTTGCGCCGCGAAGAAAGCTGAAGTTGCTGGCGCACACCAGTTCGGCGTAGTTGATTGGGGACCCGTCGGACTCATCCCGGGCGCACTCCGTCAGGCTTCTGAGGGCCGCAGTTTCATCGCCAAGCTCGCGCGGTACCCACCATTTTCCTGACGAGAAGCTGATCCAGTGCCACTCGCCAGAGGCCGTCTCCACCGTGAAGTAGTCCGCCGCCTCTTTGGCGACCACGCGCTCCGGACCGGCAATCACGCGCAAGCCGGTGTTGTTCTGTCGGAAATCCCAGCATGCAGGAAGGCTGGTTCTGCTGGCCTCCCTCACGACGTAGCGGTTGCGATCAAGAAACACCGGTCGTCCCGGCCTGGGCGATGACTGCGAGCGTCCACGCTCGCGATACGGCACATATTCGAAACTGCGGCGTGGGTTGGGATCGGGCGTGAGTACGGCTCGAGACACTGCCTCTTTGCCCAATCGGCCGGTCAACTCGTCCAACAGACGCAGCAAGTCGCCGCCGCGACTCGCATCTTCGGCTTCAAAGAGCTGTTTCTGGTGATCCGGGACAACTTCGTGGCTGGGCACCGTCAGCTCAAATGCTTCAAACCAGCGGTCGTCAACGCCGATCTTTTCAAAGCGGGCCAGCAGCAGAGCCGCCAGTCCCTCCTGATCGGCGGTGGGGCGCGCCGTGTCGAGAGAGAACTCCAGGTCCTCTCCATCTGTACAGATAAATCTGGCTTCGAGCTGCCTGGCCCCGGATGCCATGACGGCGAGGCGCGTCGCCATGAACGTCGCCGCTTTGCGCAAAACGAACAGCAGCGACGAGTAGCTGTTTGTCGGCCCGGCAAAGTCCAGGCGCTCTCGCGGCTGCTGCTTGGGCTTCCAGTGCTCGAAGGTCTCTGTGGATTCACCGCGCAACTGGCGCATGCGCTCGACAAGGGCGTCGTCGAATCTGTGAGGCAAGCTGTCGAGGGGCAACTTCATTAACGCGCCGACCGTATGGATGCCTAACTCGGCGAACTGCTCAATGGTTCGTTGACCCAGGCGAAGTGCGCCCAGCGGCACGTCTTTCAACGCGGTTTCCTGGCGCTCAGGCGCGGTCGGCCCGCTTTTTCCTGCCAACGCCAGCGTGATGGCAACGGACGCGTTGTCCGCCGCAGCGATGCACGCCGAATAACCAAGCCGCGCGCAACCATCGGCCAGCTTTCGGATCAGCACGTCCTCGCCGCCGTGAAGCCTTGTGCTACCCGTTGTATCCATCACCAGCAGGTTGGGGCGAAGAACGTGAACAGTCGGCAGCAATCCGTAGACAAATTCGGCCAGCAGGTTCAGGGCGTCAGCTTCGGCGTCGTCGTTCTGGAAGACGGTCTCGAGTTTCGGTAGCAGGGCGCGGGCTTCGGTGGATGTCATCCCGGCAACTACACCCGCCGCCTGTGTGGCCGGGGTGGCGCCCGTGATGATCAGCGAATTTCCGTGGCGAAGGATGACCGCCAGATCATCCGGCGGCTTGTCCAGGCTGCGCATAATCCGCTCTGTGCGGAACCACGGCAGAGCCACGCACAACATCCGTGCCATGTTCTATCTCGATTCTTGCGGCCTGCCCCGGCATGCCGCCACGCATGCGCAGCACTTCAATCCTGAGCCGTCGAGTGTCCGGGGCGCCGGGCTCCGCCCGCACGCCCAAGCGCAACGCCCCCCAACTGGCATGCCCGGGCTCGCTTCCACGCATCAGCAGCACGGCCTGGCCTGAGCGCTCTGCGGCCAACTGAAGCCGGCGCACCTCAACGTCGCGCAGATCTGGCAGCCACGAAAGGGTGACCACCAGGCCGGGGTTCTTCGCCATCCGCTCAAGGGACCAAAGTGCGTCTCTGCGGTTACCGGTGCGAACAACCAGAAGCCGGTCAAGATCCACGCCCTGCAAGGCAGCACCCGGCGGGTGAAATGAATCATCGTGGTTCAGTACGCCGCAAATGCCCTGGGACCGAGCCATCGCGCGCAATGCCGGCCACCAGCCGTCGTGGCCAGGCTCGCTGACAATTTCGGTTACCGCACCAAGAGGAAGCCCGCCGTGCAGAATGCCGTCCAGGGCTTCCATGCCCAGTGGAAGACGCTGCTTCTCAATCAGCGCGTCCGGATTGACCAGATTTAAGCGTTTCGCGTCCAGCATACTCGGATTGGCCATTGTCTCTTTTTCTCAGCCGGACAACAGGCCTTCCCCGACGCCGAACAGCGGAGAAAACTTCGGGCCGGGGCAGAGCCTGCGAGAGACTACCCCGCCACTCCGAATCAATCACCTGCCACTGGATGACCGGCGGGCCACCGTACCCTTGCGGTTGGGGCGGCGCTGAGTTGCCCGATCAGTCGCCGTGACACTTCTTGAGTTTCTTGCCGCTGCCGCACCAGCATGGGTCGTTGGGGCCCAGCTTTTCGCCGCGCCGCTGCTGTTGCTCGGGCGGCACGGTTTGCAGGCGATCGAGATGCTGCTTGTACTGCTTCACGCGTTCAGGCCATTGCTTGACTTCGTCCAGGCCCACCCTCAACGCGGCAATGGCGTCCTCCTTGCGTCCCAGGCCCTCAAGGCACGTCGCGCGAAAGGACTGGTCCAGCGGCATCGTCTTGCTGAGCTCGCGGATCATCTCATGGTCCGCCATCGCGCCTGCAAAGTCGCCCAGCTTCAGCCGTATCTGGCTTCGCAGGTTCCAGCCCTCAAGGTGCTGGGCGTCGGCGTCGATCAGCTTGTCCGCCCAGCGCCGCGCCGTCAGGTTGTCTTCGTTCTCGAAGCAGCCTACGGCGATGCGGAACAGCAACTCGGTGTCACGGGGCTTCTTTTCGTGGGCCTTCTCAAGTAGCGCTTCGCCTTCTTCGCGCTTGCCCATTTCCTGCAGCAGGTCGGCTGTGTCGATGATGGCCTGCGAATCGTCCGGGCGTTCCGCCAGGCGCTCGCTCTGGAAGACATAGGCTTCATCCCAGCGCTTGAGGCGCGCCAGCAGAATGCAGTAAAGCCGCCCGATCTGCGCGTGATAGTGCGTCGCGTGGCCGACATCCCAGGCGCGCTTGGCGTAGCGCAGGCCGTCTTCATGGGCCTTTGAATACAGCAGCACTTGCGCCAGCGTGAAGTTGGCCATGGGCTCGTCGGGATCGAGTGTGGCTGCGTGCTTGGCGGTGACCATGCAGATCTTGAGCTGGCCAAGGCGGTAGCTGAGCTGGCTGAGCCACGCCATGAGGGCCGCATCGCGCGGATTGGCCTGAAAGGCCGCTTCGCAACGGGTGGCGATTTCCTGCGGCGCCACGCCAAGCTGGTCAAGGGTGAGGATCAGCCTCAGCGCTGTTTCGGCACTGGTGTTGTCGGCGTCAAATGCGGCTTCCAGCGCCTCGCGCCGCTGTTGCAGCGCCAGGCGTTCATCAATGGCAGACTCCGCTTCAAGCCAGTCAATGCTCATGGTGGTGTGCGTGCTCGTGCGCGTGGTCGTGATGGTGGTGCCCGCCCTCGTCATGGAAGTGCAGGCCAGTTGCCTCAAGTCTGGCGCGGATCAGCTTGTGGTCCAGCTCTTCGCCGATGAACACCAGCACGTCGGGCTTGGGCTTCAGAACTTCGGGCCGCGGGATCATCTCCCAGTCGCCGCCGGTCCACTGCACAATCGCCTGCGGCTCAACTCCCTGCACCTGCACAAACCCCTTCATCCGCAGCAAGCCGGGCAACCCCGCGTTCAAGAAGTCGTTAAAGCGCGCCTTGTCGGCTGTGCCGTGCGGGCGCAGCGTCAGGCTCAGGTAGTGGTCGTGGCTGTGTTCGTGTTTGTGGTGCGCGTGGCCGTCGCCCGTGTGTTCACAGTGGTCGTGCTCGTGATCGCAGTGGCTGTGGTCTTTGTCGTCGTTGATGACCTCGGTGCCGCCGGCATCCAGAATGCCCGCCATGTCCAACTCTGCGCGCTGCGTGCGATGCAGGCTGGCGCGCGCGTTGAGTTTGCGAACCTCGGACTCCACGCGGTCTGACACCGCGGCATCCACCAGGTCGGTCTTGTTCAGCAGCACGATGTCGGCGAACCTTGCCTGGCGCTTCATCAGCGCCTCGGCCTGCGCCACCTTGCCCCAGCGGTTCACGTCCACCACGCTGACAATCGTGCGCAGTTGCAACTTGTCCAGCAGGTTGGGCAGCGTGCAGATGTCCAGAATCTCGACCGGGTCAGCCAGCCCCGTGGCTTCCATCAAAATGCTGCTGGGTTTGTCGTTAGCGACGATGTCGTACAGCGTCTTGGTAAGCTCGGTCTTGCTGGTGCAGCAGATGCAGCCGTCAATCAGCTCGCGCATCTGGGCCTGGCTGCCCTCAAGCAATTCGTTGTCGATGTTGCTTTCGCCAAACTCGTTCATCAGCACCAGCGGTTTTTCGCCGCGGGCGTTCAGGTGCTCCAGCAGCCGCTTCATCAGCGTCGTCTTGCCCGACCCAAGAAACCCCGCCACCAAATAGACTGGTACAGTCATCGAAAGCCTCCGCGCGCAACGATAGCCAAGGCTGTAACGCACGGGTAGGGGCCGTTGTTCCGGTTAGACCAGCTCAACCAGCGTGATCTCCGGCGGGCAGTTGATTCTTACCGGCATCCAGCCGCCGGCGCCTGAGTTGACGTACAAGCGGCGGCCGTTGTGCTCGTAAAACCCGTTGTGGTAGTGCTCAAAGGGCAGCACGGGCGTCAGCGCGTAGTCGCCAATGCGACCCAGCTTGATCTGCCCGCCGTGGGTGTGGCCCGAAAGCGTCAGGTCGAACGGGTGCTCGCGAATCACATGGAACGCGCGAGGGTGGTGCGATAGCAAAATACGCGGCGCGCCATCGTCTCCCACCTGCCCCAGTACCTGTTGCACGCTTTGCTCAGTGCTGCGCTCGTGCAGGCGCGGCAGTGTCATCTGCGGCGGGTGGTCAATCGCGCCCAGCCAAAGGTGCGCGCCGCCGACACTCAGTTTCTCGGCTTCGTCGATCAGCAGCGTCGCCTGTGAATCTTTCAGCGCGGCAATGATGCCCTGCGTGTCGCCGGTGCGGGCCGCGATGTATTCGTGGTTGCCCATGCTCATGAAGGTCTGACGTTTCGGCTTCATGCCGTTGATGAAGCGCTGCGCCAGCTCAAGCTGGGCAACGTCGTTGTCAATCAGGTCGCCCGTGATCACGAACCAGTCAGCGTTCGTCGAGTTCATGACACCCAGAATCTCGGCAAGCCGATCCCACCCCATGTAGCTGCCCACGTGCACGTCGCTGACCTGCGCAATCGTCATGCCGCGCAGCTGCGTGAACTCGCGCCGCACCGGCAGTTGCAAGCGCGTCACCCGCGGCGTGACTCGCGACGCCAGCGCGCCACCCGCCGCTGTTGCAATGATCGCCCCCGGCACAGTCAGCGCGGCCTTGGCCAGCAGGCGGCGCCGGCCTTCATCGACAAGTCGCTGCTCAGCCGCAGAGCCCACCTTCTCGCGTTGCAACATGCGGCGCAACTTGCGTACGCCACCGGTCAGGGCGCCGGGCGTGCCCTTGATCAGCAGGCCGCCGCCATATACCCAGGCCGCAAACTGGCAGGCCATGGCTGCAATGCCGAACCAGATCGGGGAATCATCGCGAACCGCCATCAAGCCGGAAATCCCGCCGAACATCAGGAACAGGCCCGGGTGCAGCATTACCCAGAAAGGGATGCCGAGGCCCAGTGTCACCCACCCGCTGTGTCGCGGAAACGCCAGCTTGATCCGGCGCCGCAACGCCAGAAAGGTCAACACGTTCAGCAGCGTGACCAGAAATCCGATAATATTGAAGACGACCATCATGCCGCCCCGCAGCTCCTGCGTCCTGTAACGCTTCTCGGTGCAACCGGTTCGGTACGCATTATCGCTTGCGAAGTAGAAGCGACCGCCGCCAGCCAATCGTGGCCTTCACCGGGACATAGCCCCTCTATAACGGGCGAATGAAGCGATCATTCCATGAAAACGCACCGTGCAGCGAAACCGAAACCGCACTCCCACCGCGATTGCCGCCCCATCCCGCTTCCCATAAGGACGCAATCATGTTCTAATGTGAGTGTGAAGTTGACACCAAGGGTGTCCCGACACAGGAGGCAGCCATGGCCGGCACCGTGATGCAATCCCCCATCCGCGTTGAAGAAGACGAAGCCGCAAACGTTGAGCGCATTCGTGAACTCAAAGCCGCGCGCGGTGACTCTCTGCTCATCCTCGCGCACCACTACCAGCGCCTTGGCGTGCATGCATGCGGCGACATCACCGGCGACAGCTATCACCTGTGCAAAGCCGCCGCCAACGCCGGCAAGGCCCGCGACATCGTGTTCTGCGGCGTTCGCTTCATGGTCACCAGCGCGGCGACTCTTTGCCGTGACGACCAGGTTGTCTATCACCCCGACCGCAACGCCGGCTGCCCCATGGCCGACATGGCGAACCTGCCCCAGGTCGCGACCAGCTGGATGGAACTTGGCCAGTTCGCAGACACCGCCAAGGTCGTGCCCGTTGTGTACATGAACAGCGACCTCGACCTGAAAGCCTTCTGCGGCGAACGCGGCGGCATCGTCTGCACCAGCAGCAACGCCGGCAAGGTCTTTGACTGGTGTTTTGAACGCGGCGAACGCATCTTCTTCTTTCCGGATGAACACCTTGGCCGCAACACGGCAAACAAGTACGGCATTGCGCGCGACCAGATCGTGCTATGGGACCCCAAACTGCCCAACGGCGGCTTGACCCCCGCACAGATCACCAGTTCGCGCGTAATCTTGTGGAAAGGCTACTGCCACGTTCACACCCGCTTTTCCGTCGAGATGATCCAGAAAGCCCGCGCCGAGCACCCCGGCATCAAAGTCATCGTCCATCCCGAATGCACCGAAGAAACCGTCGCCGCCGCCGACTTCAGCGGCAGCACCGGGTTCATCCAGGATTACGTCATCAACAAGATGAAACCGGGCGACAAGGTCGCGATTGGCACCGAAGTGAACATGATTCACCGGCTTGCGGTGCATCACCCGGACCGGCTGGTGATTCCGCTGGTGCGCAGCCTGTGCCCGAACATGTTCAAGATCAGCACCGGCGACCTGCGCGACTGCCTGGAGAACCTGGAAGCGTGGGAGCCTGTAAGCCCCGACGCCGCAGAGAAGCGCTGGGCAAAAGTGGCGCTCGACAACATGCTCGCCTGCACCGGATAGAAGCTGGCTGTCGCACGGGAACGCGCTTGGATCGGAAGAACCGTGGGGCCTGTCGACTGAAGCCATGCCCATGGCTGGAGACTGACTGGTATCACACAAGGCTTTCCCGGTCCGGATCAAATGACGGGGTCGTGACGGCGTGGTATTTCCGGGGTTAGAACCCATCAGGACAAGGATTTAACCCCTTGACCGGATTGCGGGACGCATTAACGTCGAAGGCCTAGCACCCCCCCGGTACGTGAACCAAACTAGCCTGATTCACTCGCAATTTGGCGTGTGGGAGTAGCACGTGCACATTCTTACCAAGATATTGATTATCGTGAATCTGGTTCTGTGCCTGGTACTCAGCCAGTACGTCTGGATTGCCCTGGCCGGAAACGCCCAGTGGCGAGAAAAGTACGAGTTTGAGCGCCAAGCCCGGCACACAGACAAGAACCAGCTCGAGAACGCCTACAACAAGCTGCTGGCCCAGCGCGCCACAAACCAGGAGCGCACTGCCCAGAACAGCGCCGAGGTGGCAGCCCTGAACGCCACCAAGCAGGCGCTTGAGGCATGGAAGCTTGAAGCCACCCTGGCGGCCAGCGACGCCGAGCGCACAGCCAACGACCTGCTGGCGGCGACCCAGCCCTTCAGCGACATCAGCAGGAAGTACGACACCGACGTTGTTCAAAAGCTGCAGAGCACCGTTGAGCAGCTCAGCGACCGCAAGGCGACCCTGTTCCAACAACGCGGCGACGCACTGTTGAACGTGGCGCAGGCACAGAACACCTACGCCGAAAAGAACGAGCAGTTCCGGCGCCTTGAGTACCACCACTTCCTTTTACAGGAAGAGCATGAACGCCGCATGGACACCCAGGCCCGCTACCGCTGGCTGCGCCCCGACATCCAGAAAGAACTGGGCGACAACGGCCCGGTGATCTTTGCCGAGGTGCTGTGGGCCGTGGGCAACAGCCTGCAACTGAACAAGGGCCGTCGCGATGGCGTTGAGCTGCACCAGAAGTACACGATCATGCGCAACGGCAGCACGATTGCCGTGGTGGACGTAGTCGAGGTCCAGAACGAAACCTGCGAGTGCATCATCGAAGACCTGGTAAGTAGCGCGGTAAGACCCCAGAAGGGCGACGAGGGCATCACACGGCTGTTCATGGCGCGGATGCGTCGCTAGCGGTTACGGACGGAACTAACGGTCGGGCCATTGGCCCGTGCAAGAGGTAAACGATGGGCGTCTTTTCGAGAACCATGTTGATGCTCACCCTGGCGTGGCTTGTCGGGTTGATCGTCACGTTCATATTCATGAGCAACACCAGCGAGCCTAGCTGGCGCGAGAAGTTCATCGCCGAGGCCAACATCCGGCGCGCGCTGGCCTACCGCTACGTGGACATCATGGGCGGCAGCGTGGCTGAACGCGGCCACCAGGGCGGCGCGGACAGCAGCAACGCCAGTCTGCCGGCCGAAAGCATCGGCGCGGCGCCGTTTGGCCTGCCCGACGAGCAAACCAGCGCCGGCAGCACCGACCCGCTGCCGGGTGCCAAAGTGCCTGACGGCAACTCATTGCTCAAGCGTGAAGAAGGTGAAGGCGCCAAGCAGGCCGACAACTTCGAAGTTGCCAAACAGACCGCCATCCAGGACATCAACAACCTGCGCACGGACATCGCAACCGCCCAGCGCAACCGCCGCATCCACGACGCCAAGCTGGCCGAAGTACGTGAAGCCGCCCGCATGTTCGCCGCGGAAATGCAGAGCTACCGCTACATCATCGCGAGTTTCCAGCAGAAGGTGTTCAACCTCGACTACGAAATCCAGCGCGTGATGATCGAGAAAGACTCACTGATCGCGGAACTGGCCCAGGTCGAGAACGATATCCGCCGCATCGACGGCCAGGCCATGACGCTTGAGGACGGGTATTACGAAATCAGCAAGCTGTACGACCGCACCATCAAGATCCTGGCGTGGTACGAGCAGTCTGACCCGAACCTGCGCCTGATGGCCGACACGGCCGGCCGCGGGTGGCTTCGCGGCAAGGTAGTGGCTGTGGGCAGCGACCCGCGCACGGGTGTGCTCAGCATCAGTATCGGCCGCAACGAAAAGGTGCAGGTCAACCAGGTGTTTACGATCTACCGCAACGACAAGTTCGTGGCGCGCATGGTGGTTGAGAATGTCAGCCACAACACGTCCACGGGTCGCCTGCTTGAAGAGTTCCGAGGCCGCGCGTTTGTGGCAGAAGGCGACAGCGTAAAGACTGCCGAGCCATTCGGCGGGGCGGCGCTGCGTCGCTAGGCATCGGGCGTAGTACGAAGCAATAGAACCAAACCGGGATGACCGGAAAGTAATAAGGAAGCAACCATGGCCAAGAAACCACTTCCTCCGCGCAGGGCCACCGCAGGCCCGGCAGCAAGCGGCGCAATGCAGCCGATGCAGCCGATGCAGTCAGAGGCCGTCGGCAAGTTCGACAAGTTCGCCGCGTTTGCGCTTGCATTGCCATGCACTGTGCTGGCAATCATCGGGCTGGTGGTCGGCATCGGGTACACCCATGCCGAGCACGACATTGGCCTGTTCGGCTTTCCCAAGAAGAATAAGCTCAGTTGGGAAGGCGGCGGCGAGTCCGTGCAGAAGCTTTCAGGCGCCGTGCAGATCACGGGTTTTGAACAGACCAATTACATCGGGCGGTCCAGCAGCGGCGACGTCGATGTAGCGGTGTTGAACGTCGGAAGCGCGAATAACGTGAGCCTTGGCGACGTCTTTACGCTGAGCACCGAGAATCCCGACGTGCGTCTTGAGTTCATCGTGTTTGACGTGCAGTCCACCGTAAGCCGCGCCTATATCCTGCTCGGCCAGAACACCGAGGGCAAAGACCGCACCACCAGCCTGAAGCTCTCCGATATCGAGAAACTTTGCGGTGGCACCAGCGGCGTCGGGGTCAAGCGCGATTGGCGCGACCAGATCGTGCGCCGGTATGTCGAAACGCGCTCAACGGCACAATAACCCGCCTGCAACCTGAACCGCCGATAGTGCGAAGGCCCCCGGGCCTTCGCACTTGTCTTCAAATCCCGGCAGTTACGAAACCAATTCGCGTGAGGATTTTCCGCTCCCGTGGACAAGACCTGTTCCGTAAAAGAATCATGGATACGGGGCCTGTGCCTCGCAATGCCATGCACCCGCATGCACTTGATTGAAAGGAATTACCGGATGGGACGTGCACTCCGCATCGCCTGTCTGCCTGCACTTCTGGCCCTCGCGGCGATACTTGCCGTCAGCGCAGCCAGCAGCCAGGCTGAACCAGGCACCAGGACACTGAAATCTCTGCAATCGGAACGGGTTTCGCTTGCGAAATCCCTGTCTCCGTCCATCGTCGCGATTGCCGCCACGCGGCCCGACCTTGCGGCCATGGGCCAGACCGGCATGGCCGGCGGCGGCGCCATGGCAGCCAGCGGGTTCGTCGTTGACGGCGACTTCGTGATGACCTGCATGGAAGGCTCGGCTTTGATTCCTGAGGGTCGCCGCAGCGGCGGCGACGTCTTCATGAAACCCGGCACCAGCGTATGGATGATGGCCCACGACGGCACCGAGTTCTCGGGCACGGTCGTCGGCCGTGACCGCCGCAACCTTGCCCTGCTGGTGAAGATGGACGAAGGCCACCCGGACCTTCCGTCGCTCAAGTTCGGCGATTCTGATGCCGCGCGCATGGGCACGACAACCATCGGCCTTGGCAACACACTCGACAGCATGCTGATTGACCGCACCGTGAGCTTCAGCTACGGCACGGTCAGCGGCTTTTACCGCTTTGAGCCCCTGGACGTGATGAACCCGGACGACGCAACCCAGCACGGCGACCCCTACAAGGGCAACGTGCTTGAGGTTGACGTCGCGATTCACCCCGGCGACCACGGCGGCCCCGTGGTGAACCTCAGCGGCGAAGTGATCGGCATGATGACCGGGCACTTCATGGCGGGCCGCTACCTCGGCTGCACCGTGCCTAGCAACCAATTGCGCGCGGTGATGGCGCAGCTGAAGAAGGGTATTTCCGAAGACGAGCTTGCCCGCGGCAAACTGGGCTTCATCGCCCACACGCCCGCCGGCGACCCCAAGGTCTACATCAAGGATGTTGAAGCCGACGGCCCCGCCGCCAAAGCCGGCATCAAGGTCGGCATGGAGCTGGTGCGGGTGGACAACTACCGCATACCCAACTGGGACCGCCTGAAGGAAATGCTTGGGGTGGCTTACATGGAGGTTGAACGCACCGGCGCATTTGGCCGCGGCGCGGTGAAGATACCCATCAGCTACGGGCTGCCTGTAGGCACGCACATCCAGTTGACGCTGCGTGACCCGTCCACGGGCAAGGAAATCACAGTCGACCTTGTGGTCGGCGAAAAGGACGAAGACTTCTAAGGGCGCCACAGAACGCGAAACGCATGCGGGCCGCGCTGACGCAGCCTGCCTGCGAAGGAAGAACGAAGATGAAAAAGACAGCACTGGCAATCGCGCTTCTGCTCGGGCTTGGCATCGCTGCCGGCCTGGCGCAGGACGCCCCCGCCGCCAAAGGCGACAAGACGACCGCCGCGCCGCGCTACGCCAACATGCCGGCGATGCCGCTGCACCGCGACCTTGAAAAGCATCGCATTGCAGTCTCGGCGGAAGTTGCGTCGTACACCGTGTCGGTCGAGATTGACTATGACCGTGATGTCGCTGCAAGCGCCCCGCGCAGCCCGATCCAGATCCCGGGCATGGGCGCAGACCCCAACGACCCGTTCCAGCGCTATGACCTTGGCCCGTTCTCGGGCCTGGTCGTGGGCCCCAATCACATCCTGATCAGCGACCGCTGCCTTGGCGATTTTGCTGAAACGGGCGCCAGCGACGCTGTGGAAGCGATCACGGTGACTTTGCCCAACGGCCAGCGTTGGCCGGCGCGCGTTGTGGGCCGCCACCAGCAGATCGACCTGGCGCTGCTTGAACTTGACTGCATCATCGACAAGACCTGCCCGACGCTGAAGGTGATCAAGTTTGCCTCAAAGCGCATTGCGCTTGAGCGCGGCCAGATGGTGATCGTCGTCGGTCGCGGCCAGAACCCGCTGGGCACGCTGGTCAACGACGGCATTGTCAGCGCCCTTGAGCGCGAAGAAGGCCGCGCGTTCCAGCTGGATGCGCGCATCGGCAACAGTACGCTGGGCGCCCCCGTCGTTGACCGTGACGGCACGCTGGTCGGCATGGTCACCATGCACAACCACCAGACTTTCGGCCAGGCAAGCGGCGTCAGCTATGCCGCCTACATGGACGAGGTGCACGCCGCCTACACCCTGATGAAGGACGGCAAGTTTATCAAGCGCCCGCCCTCGCCGTTCATGGGCGTCGGCGCGCAGAAGAAGTGGCCCGACAAGCCGGGCCTCGAGATCGGCAACGTGGTGGACGGCAGCGGCGCCCAGAAGGCGGGTCTTCGTGTCGGCGACATCATTCTGCAGGTGAACGAAAAGGATATGAACGAGCTGGAAGACTTGCTGGCCGTCATCAGCAAGCTGAAAGTCGGCGACACGCTGAGTGTGAAGTTCCTGCGCGGTGAAGAAGAAGCAACCGCCAAGGTAACACTCGGCCCCCGCCCGTAAACTGGAGCACACGCAACCAAACACAACGGGCGCAGACACGCCTGATAAAGGAAAGAGGCAAGAACATGAACCGGATCATCACAGCCCTGGCACTCAGCACGGCCATCGGCGCGTTCGCGCTGTCAACCACTGAATTGCCTGCAGGCGCCCAGGACAAAGGCGTCGCAACACCCAACGTCAAGAAGCTCGACGACGAGACACGGGCGCTGGTCGCCAAGGTCTACCCCGCCTTCGTGCTGATCGGCGGCGGCAGCGGCGTGTGCGTCAGCGAAGACGGCTACTTTCTTACCAATCACCACGTATGGAACGACGCAGCCGCACCCGCCGAAATGGTGGTCAAGCAGGCGGGCAACAACAAGCGCTTTACCGCCGACGCCATCGGTGCAGACCCGCGCGGAGACATCGTGCTGGGCAAGCTGCGTCTTGAGCCGGGCCAGAAAGTCCCGTTTGCCACGCTGGGCGACAGCGACAAGGTTGAGCCGGGCTCGATCTGCCTGAGCATCGGCAACCCCTTCCTGCTGAGCGGCCAGGGCAGCGAACCGACGGTCACCATCGGCACGGTCACCGCCAACCACCGCTTCCAGGGCGGCTACAACGACAGCATCCAGATTGACACCTCCATCAACCCGGGCAACTCGGGCGGCCCCAGCTTCAACATGGACGGCGAAGTCATCGGCATCAACGGCCGCAACATCGCCAGCCACGGCAAGCGCTTCAACACGGGCGCCGGATACGCCATCCCCTCCAACCAGATCAAGAACTTCCTGCCGGTGATGAAACAGCAGCTTGGCGGCGCGCTGCTGGTGCGCCACGGCTTCGTCGGCGGCATCACCTTTGACCTCACGCACCAGGGCGGCGCGCGCATCACGGCCGTTGAGCTTGAGAGCGAAGCCGGTGATGTCGGCTTTGAAGCCAACGACGTAATCCAGAAAATCGACGGCTACGAGATTTTCAACACCTACCGCTACTACGGCGTAATCGGCACCAAGCCGCGCGGCAGCGAGTTCAAGTTCACGGTCCTGCGCGGCGAGAAGACCGTCACGCTGACGGCCCGCAACAACGTGCCGACCGAGAGTGGCCAGTTCGGCAACGTTCCGCGCGCAGACGACATCGCCCGCGCCGAAGATCGCCGCAGTGGCAACAACCCACTGCGCCGCATGATGGATCCGTTCGCGCTGCCTGACCCCAAGTCGTCCATTGGCTTCAAGGGCAAGTACAACCCCGACCGCAAGGTCGGCGGATACGTGCTGACGGAGGTCGTGGCCAGCGGACCGCTTGAGCCGGCGGGCCTGCAAGCCGATGACGTTCTGACCCACGTGAACGGCCGGCACATCCAGTATTACTGCGACCTCGGCGACATCCTGATCGCAAAGGCACCGGGCACCGAAGTTACCGTGACCTGGTTGCGTGGCACCGAGAAACACGAAGCCAAGGTGAAGCTCGCGAAGAAGTAGAATGGAACGCAACCCCAAAGGGCGTCCGGCAACGGGCGCCCTTCGTTTGTTCCGGCCCATGCGCACGCTGAGAAACGCACAGGGACCGGGTGACTGAACGCGAGGAAACGAAAGCGCAGAGCGAGGCACTGCCGGCAACGGCAACCGGTCGCCAGCGATCACGCCGGTCACCAAAGACATCAACAGGCCGCAATAGACAGGATGCGGGCTTCAGTGCTTTGCATCCTGTTGCCTTGCGGCCAATTGCGGGGCTCAGATTCGGCGGTTTGCCGTCATTGCGGACTGGCCGCGAGGCACCTAACTCGCGCCAAGCGGCAACCAACCAATGCAAACCGGGTGCATCGTGGTCGATGCAACCGGTCAATGCCTTCCAGGGTTACTCGCGGCGCAGCAAGGGCCGCAGGCTGAACACCGCAAGCAGTGCCAGCAGCGCCAGCCATGCCGGGTTGTCTCCTACGGTGCAACCGCTGCTACCCGTCTTGCCGCCGACCTTTGCAGATGTCGCCCCTGTCCACGTCAGGTGCGATTCTCGGCGTTGCAGCGTATTGCGGCACTCACTCTCGGGAAAACTCTTCTTCGTGGGATTCGTTGGGGTCGCTGGGTGGCGTTTCTTTCGGGTTGCGCAGCTTGCCGTTGGGACCTTTTGCGCCCTTTACCGGGCCGTCGTAGTCCGGGTAACCCTTGTCCTCACTCAGGCGCCACGCCACCTCGTACAGGCACTTCACCGCCGGCACCATGTCGCGGTAGTTGATCGTCTCGGGGTCGTCAATCGCCGTGTGCATCTCGGCGTTGCTGCCGCCGAACGGGAACACCACCGGCATGCCCGCCACGCTGTAAAAGGGCCAGTGGTCGCTGGCAGCCATCGGCGGCCGGTCGCTGAACGTGAACTCGATTTCAGGAAAAAGCGGCCCCGCCTCGCGGCACACGCGGTCAAGCATGGTACTGCTGGCCGTGCCCTGCAGTTGCAGCTTCTTGTTCGGGATGCGGCCGATCATGTCGATGTTGATCATCGCGATCGCCTTCTCGTGCGGGATCAGCGGCTTGTCACAGTACCAGCGCGAACCCAGCAGCCCCTTTTCCTCGCCGGTGAACGTAAGAAACAGAAAGCCGCGCCGCGGCTTCACGCCGCTTTTGGCCAGCGCCTCGGCAATCTCTAACACAGTGGCCACGCCGCTGGCGTTGTCGTCGGCGCCGTTGTGAATCTGCCCCATCGCGGTGGCTGCGTCGCGGGCGCCAAAATAGCCCAGCCCCAGGTGGTCGTGGTGCGCGCCGAAGATGATCCACTCATCCAGCTCGCCCTCAATCTTGCCGGCGACGTTGCGGCACTCGCGCACGACTTCTTTTGATTTCGCGCTCAGTTGCACCCGCAACGTTGACAGGTCCGGGCGCTGCTTGAAGTCGCCCTGGTCAAACTCTTTCTGCACGCGCTGCAGTTCACCCTCGCCGCCCAGCAGCATGTCGGCTGCAGCCAGCGACACGTGAAAGAACGGCAGTCCCCCACCCTCGCGGTTCTCACCGGCCAGGTACAGCGGCGGCGACTTCTCGGCGGCCCCGGGCGACGGCAGGCTAAGGCGGTTATCGTTGCCGCCCAGACTCTCGGGGCCCGTAACCATCAGGATTCCGGCACAACCCGCCGACTGCAGCAACGCTTCTTTCGATTGAAGGTAGCTGCTGCGGCTGAATGGGTTGCGCCGCCCACCAACCCGCCACGGCGTGGGCTCATAGCGCATGATCAGTGCGATCTTGCCCTTCAGATCAAGGCCGTCGATGTCGTTGTAGCCCTTGTCGAGGTCTGCCACTGCATAGCCGGCGAACACGATCTCGGCGTCTTTCAACTCGGCATTGATGCTGGCGCCCTCGGTACCGACGAAGTGCTCTTCATATTGCAGCGTGGTGGTCTTGTCGCCGCGCGTGAAGCAGATGGCGGGCTTGCCGTCCCACTGCCTGTGGGCCAGCTTGACCGTCTGGTACCAGGTGCCGTCTTCGCCAGCCGGCTTGACCCCTGCGCGCTCCATGCGGTTGCGCACGTAGCTTGCGGTGATCAGCGCCTCGGGCAGGCAGGTTTCCCGCCCGGCCATTTCGTCGGAGGCCATGAAGTAGACATCGGCCTTGATGTCTTCAAGGGTGATGCTGTCGATGTTCGGCGCAGACGGCCTGGTGGCGTCGTTGGCATACACGCCGCTGAAAACCATGCCGCAAAGGGCCAGTGCCGCGAGCATCCGGATCGGTTTCATGTGCTGCCTCTTTCGGGCGCAATTCAGGTCTTCAGGTTGCGTTGATCGTGGTTTGCGTCATTATGACGTTGCCGGCGCTGCACTTCCCCCGGAAAATGCCCCGGGCACCTGCATGAACTACCAGCCACCAGCCGCCATGACCCGCAGCCACTTGGTGCTTGCAATGAGTCTCGCCGTGGCGTGCTTCCTCACGGCCTGCAAAACGACCGAGCCGCGCGGCGGCGTGGGCATCAAACCGGCCAACATGCCCGATTGGGCCGTAACGGGCCAACACCCGGATTATCCCACCGACCGCTTTCTGGTAGCCTACGGCCTTGCCCGCACGCGCAGCGACGCTGCAAAACAGGCCGAAGACGGCCTTGAGCGCGCGATGACAAGCTGGCCGATTTCTGAGCACGCGGCCCTGTTCGAGAACACCCAGTTCCGCGACATTGTCACCGGCGCGGCCGCCTGGATCAGCGTGGGCGAACTCGGCGAAAGCGTGCGCCGCGAAGAAGCCGGCAACGGGTTCGAGAATGTCGCGCTGTGCGCAATCTCGCGCGATACGCTGCGGCTGTGGGCAGCCAGCCTGCTGCCCGATGCGCGCAAAGAACTTGGCGCAACCGCCGAGCCGCCGGTGGCGGGCACGGTGCTGAACCGTCTGGAAGTGTGGGGCGCATACTTTCTCAGGGCCGCGCGCGTGCTGGCCATGCAGTTGATGGTCGAGGGCACGCTGGACCGTGCGGCATTTGCCAAGGCCGAAGTCGCCGCAGGGCGCCTGTGGGAGCTGCCGGGATTGATGCGGATCAGCCAGGCCGGCAACGGCAGCGTCGCCGAGATTCGCGGCGGCGTGCCGGGCGAGCTGAGCATGTTCGCGCGCTTTCGCGACGAGGTGCCGGCGGGCGTGCCGATAACCTGGCGGCTGGCGCCGAATCTGCGCGGGCAGGTCAGCGGCGACGACGTGTTCAGCAAGGTTGGCGACGCGCGCTGCAAGGTGCTGGCGGTGTCGCCCAGCGGCGACGACGGCGGACAGGTGTTCGCGACGCTTGACCTTGACCGCGTGCTGGGGCGCCGCACCGGCATTGTGCTGCCGGTCTGGTACTGGAGCATCGTGCTGCCCAGTACCCGCAACGCCGAGCTTGAGCTTGCGGTGATCGAGACGGTTGAGGGGGCCGCCAAGGGTGCCGAGCCGCTGTTTGTGCCCGAGCTTTCCAAGTGGGCGAAGATGCGCGGCCTGCATATACGCAAGCCCGATGATCCTGACACAGGCAAGCACTACCACCTGAAACTTGCCGGCAATATCGAGGTGCGCAGCTTCACGGAAAACGAGCAGGCGGTCACCTACGTGACCGGCCAGCTTGACCTGATCGACACCGCCACGGGCAACGTGCTGTACAGCTACTTCCCCGGCATCCAGCGCAAAGGCCAGCCCGGGCAAAGCGAAGGCGGGCTTGCCCTGGGTGCACAGCAGGAAGCAGCCGGAGAGGCGATGCTGGAGTTTATCGGCCGCCTGACTGCGTTTCTGCCCTCGCCGGAAGACGCCGTGCGGCCGCAGTGAGTTGTCGGCTGGCCGCATCTATCCCTTTCCCGTCCGCTTCCAACTTCCCCTTCCAACTTCCCCTGTCCATCCGCTATTGTCCGCCCATGCCTACCGCGTTCATCACCGGCATTACCGGCCAGGACGGCAGCTATCTTGCCGAACTGCTGCTGGCCAAGGGCTACCTCGTGTACGGCCTGATCCGGCGCAGCAGCACGTTCAACACCGCCCGCATTGACCATCTGTACCAGGACCCGCACGCAAAGGACTACCGCTTGCGGCTGGTCTACGGCGACTTGAACGATGGTGCGCGCCTGCATGCGTTGCTGACCGCGATCAAGCCCGACGAAATCTACAACCTCGCTGCGCAGGCACACGTACAGGTCAGCTTCGAGATGCCCGAGGGCACGGGCCAGACAGACGCACTGGGTGTCACGCGCCTGCTTGAAAGTGTGCGCGCGGTGTGCCCGGGCGCGCGCTTTTACCAAGCCGGCAGCAGCGAAATGTTCGGCAGTTCGTCCGCGCCGCAGAGCGAAGAAACTGCGCTGCTGCCACGCAGCCCCTATGCTATTGCCAAGTTGTACGCGCACCACATGACGCGCAATTACCGTGAAGCGTACGGCATGTTTGCGGTCAGCGGCATCCTGTTCAACCACGAAAGTCCGCGGCGCGGCGCCACGTTTGTGACGCGCAAAATCACACGCGCCGTAGCGGCAATCAAGGCGGGCGCGCAGGACAAGCTGTTCCTGGGCAACCTGGATGCCCGGCGCGACTGGGGCTTTGCGCCCGAGTACGTCGAAGGCATGTGGCGCATGCTGCAAGCCAAGACCCCGCACGACTATGTGCTTGCCACGGGCGAAGTGCACAGTGTGCGCGAGTTTGTGCAGCGCGCATTTGCGCGCGCGGGCCTGGACTGGCAGCAGCACATTGAGCTCGACCCGCGCTACCTGCGCCCCACCGAAGTAGACGTGCTGCAGGGCGACGCAACCCGGGCCGACAAAGAACTGGGCTGGAAGGCGCAGACTCGCTTTCATGATCTCGTAGACCTGATGGTGGACGCCGACCTGCAAGCGCAGCAACTGGGCCGCGGCGAATTCGAAGTCGTCACCCGCCACTTCACCTGATTTCGCGTTGGGCCCTCTGCAGATTGCATCAGGGCCTACTCGTGCCAAGAGCGTTGACCGGCAACAAGTTCACGAACAACATGGCCGCTGGCGGGAAGATCGAGAGGGTCGCGTTTGCTGCACGCACTGCTACACGGGAAGTTGAGCCGCGAACAAGAGAACATGGAGGACATATTGACCTCCTGTGTGTTCGGCGTAATCAAGCAGCTTCCGGCAGACCGCATGTTGATTCCCTTTCTGGCACAGGCTCGATTTGACGGCCGGGCACTTGATCTGAAAGGCGCTTCCGACGCGAGCTACGAGTTCTGGCCCCAACTTCGCGATACCGACCGAAGTGTATGCGAGCCGGACCTCCTGCTTTACATGCGCGGGGCGCCCATCCCGACGATCTGTGTCGAAGCCAAGTATCGCTCGGGTAAATCCGGGGTAGACGATGCGGACGAAGGAACCGCAGAAGTTGCTGACGAATGGCGTTCGGTAGACCAGCTGGCGCGGCAATGGCGCGTGCTGGAACACATGCAACGGCCGTTTGCGCTTGTGTATCTGACCGCGCACTGTGCTTGTCCTGTGGCCGAGATCCGGGCCTCGCTGAAGGCTATCCATCAGCCATCAGCATCCATCTTCTGGTTGTCCTGGCGTGCTCTGGTTTCCATAATCGCCGGGGACCGTTGGTTGGCAGAACAACCACTCGTCCAGGACCTGCTTGCACTGCTGGACCGGCTGCAGATGCGCCCATTTGAAGGAATCAGCCGCTTTCCTTCGCGACAGCGGACCTGGACGTTCACCGTCAGCAAGAAAAGCAGAACCGTCGGGTTCCTATGGCGTGCTTCCGAGGCGGCACCGAGTTGGAGCTTTCGGACACGAACAGGCTGAACTCATGGACAAACCTGACGACGGCA
Organism: Planctomycetota bacterium; assembly: GCA_025993795.1. Taxonomy (GTDB): domain Bacteria; phylum Planctomycetota; class UBA8742; order UBA2392; family UBA2392; genus JADJRK01. Next base: position 26,884 of record JAMQHL010000021.1, on the reverse strand, counting down.
AGAACTTGATCCAGATGTTGCGGGATGTGCGCACCTACTTCAGCGAGGTTGCCAAATTGCTCGGCGTGGCCGAGTCCATGATGGAGGAACACGGACTTGAGCTTGCTGAAAAGCCAGCCCACAAGTACGGCAGCAGTATGCTGTCGTACCCAGGCGATTGGTTGCCCTATGTGGCCATTCGCATGTTCAAGCTCAGCCAGCCGAACGTTCGCGTCTTCGTAAGCGTGATCATGGATTTGAATCCTGACTACGACGCTGACTTCAAACAACCGATCGTGTGCAGCGGCTGGATCGACTTCGGAGACCAGAGCCCAGAAGTCGTGACCACGTACTGGGTTCCGTCCAGCCATGTACGAGTCGGGCACCACCCAGCGGACGGCAAGTGGCACACGACAAGGAACCTGGAATCGAAGAATTCGATCGAGCTCCGCGCGTTTGGTGTTCCACTCCTGTCGATTCAAGGCGAGCCAGAACTTCAGAGCCTGGTGCTGCAACCCCTGATCAAGGAAATTGAATCGCGCTGGCCGAAGCAGCAGGCCTGAACCGCGCGGCCCGCGCACCTTCATGTAACGCTTGTGACTACGAAACTCTGCACGCGTTGCGGCCTGGCGTTGGGTGTTCGGTGCGTTAGGCCCCCGCGGCCGTATTGCGCAGCAGCACGATGGCGCAGCGAACTGCTTCGGGCATTGTGCTTTGGCATTTGTCCGTGGCTCTGTGACTCCGCGTTCAACATCAGTCGCAGTTCATGGCGTGAGTCATGCATGTGCCCTTCGCCGTGTCAGACTGGAAGTGCCCGTATCGCGCGCACCGCCTTGAACGGCCCCGCAAAACACTGGTTTGTCGCTGTTTGCCGCGGAATGGGTGACTCTGGCCAAGTCCGCAAAGGCCGCCATTACTGCTGAATGCAGTCTGCTAAGCAGCGAATGCGGCGCAAAGAGCGACAACGGACCTCTCGCAGGGCGCAGAGACCTGCGGTTCCTGATCGCACCGCGTTGGGTGGTCGCCCCTCCTGGACTGCTTGCAGTCATTCGCATTCCCACATCAGACAGCGAGGAACCAAGAACTGCTGGTGCACGAATGTCGTGCCGGTAACCCGCTTCAAGGGCCACGGCCTTACTTCCGAAGCCGTCACGGGGAGTTTGCGTACAGGTAGTAGTACTCCTCTTCGACGTCCTCTTGCGGCGCGCCAATCTTTTTCCAGCTTTCGTCAATCCTGAGCAGTGTCCGGAACTGGTCCAGGTGCATTCGGTCGCGAAACGTCAGGCGCTCGGTGACTATGCCGGCCGGGATATCGCTGGCCCACAATTCGAGCCCGCTGAAATCGAAACCCTTGTTACGGTACCAGCCATGCAATTGGTGCAGCGCGTCGAAGGTCTTGTGCGTCGCGTCGCAGCCGCACATGTGCCGACGCAGCATGACGTAGCCGATCGCTTCGACGACCTTGACGTTGGCGCCGGCATGCACGCCCATGGCCAGCGCGCGGGTCGGTACTTTGGCAGGGTGTGTGTTCAGGTCTACGGGTGAGATCTCACGCAGTTCATCGCCGGCAAGCTGATAGCTGCGTACCGCGCCGCCTTTGTAAATGTCGAGTCGGCCTGCCCGGTTTGGCACGAATGGCGGCACAAACGGAAGCACGTCGGATTGATACGTGCCGTCGTCGGCGCTGTTGAGCACGCGTCCTTCGAACAGCGGTGCGGCGCCATAAATGTCAAGGTAGCTGCGCACGATTGGCGGGGGGTCACAGGCAACGAACTCTCTTCCGAACTCAGTTGCGCGCCGGATGATGTCAAGCAGGCCTGCCACGGCGGCGCTGTCGATATGCTCCACCTGGTGCAGGTGCAGAATGCGGTGCGCTATCAGATTCTGGATGCCGGCGCGTTCCGTGGCCTCCAGAATCTGCGGCACCGAGTGATGGTCCACACGGGCCGGCGGTGTAAATACCACGGCTTCAAAGTCCTTTGGTATCACGATCGACATGCCGGCTCCAGCGCGTTTGAACTCCGGGAAGGCTAGACTTGTTTCCGGCAAGTCGCGAGAGCCCGTCGCTATCCGTGCGTGGCGGACAGGCGCGCGCTTTCATCGCTGGCGTCGCGCTCAAGGTTGCGCAGGGCTTCGCGCCGTTCTTCCCAGCGGCCGATGCGGGCGTCAATCACGTTGACCGTATGGTTCTTCATGCGCCGCAGAGCCACTACCATGTCGCTGAACACCATGCCCGCCAGCGGCTCGCAACTGCCGTCCTTGACACGCGCCAGGTGGGCGTCGCGCACATTGTCGGCCGCGACGTTGATCGCGTCCGCCATCCTGACCAACGCACGCACTCCTTCGTCGTGCATGTCTGCTTCATGGTGCGTGACCACAAACTCCATGCCGGCGCGCGTGAACTCGTCTACCAGTCTCATGACCGTATCCAGTTCCCGGTTCGCTGCGTCCGACAGCTTGAGCCCGTCCCGAAACATGCGGGCACGGTACTTGGTCAGGTTCTGGCAATAGTCCGCGACGGACTCCATTTCGTCGCTGATGCGTATCAGCGCGTAAGCGCGCTTGGCCTGCTCAGCCGTCATTGGCAACTGCAACACCTCGGTGATGAACAGCGTGACTTCCATCTGGATGTTGTCGGTGACTTGTTCCAGGTGGTCCACGCGCTTGAAGATTTCCTCATCGTCCTGTTTTAGTCGCGCGTAGGCCATGGACTTTTCCATCGCCTCGACCACGATTTCACGCATCAGGCGCAGTTCGCCCTCGGCTTCTTCCAGTGCCAGCTCGGGAGAAATTCGTGACAGGTCGCCCGAGAGCTTCAGGCGCTTCTTGCTGGTCTTGCCCTTGTCGGGTTTCAGCCAGACCACGAACTTCACAAGCAGCGGCAGCAGCGGCAGGAACAGCAGATTGTTGGTGACATTGAACAGGCTGTGCCCCGCGGCGATCTTCATCATGATCAGCGGGTCCACATGCACAGCCGTGCCTTCACCATGTACGCTGAACAGTGTCGATACCGCATCGGGTGTAGACTCCACAAACCAGGTCACGAACTGCGTGTACCACGGGAACAGCAGCACCATGTAGCTGACGCCGATCACGTTGAACATGATGTGCGCCCAGCTTGCGCGTTTCGCGTCCAGCGTCCCGCCCACTGCCGCCAGGTGCATGGTGACCGTCGTGCCGATGTTTTCACCCAATACCAGCGCCGCCGCTGTCTGGTACTCAATCTGGCCCGTAGCCGCCAATGACATCGTAATCGCCAGCATGGCACTGCTGGACTGCACAACAAACGTCAACAGGCAACCAATCACTACGCATGCAAGGATCGACAGGATGCTATCGGCCGTGAAATAGGCCATCGCGTCGCGGAAGTCGGTGGTCGCCGACAGCGGTTTGAAGCCGCCCGACATGAACTCAAGGCCGAGAAAGATCAGGCCCAGGGCAATCAGGATGCGCCCGACGCTTTTCCATTTCGTCTTCTTGGCAAAGAAGGTTGGGACGAACCCGACACCCGCCAGCAGCAGCCCGTACTTGCCGACCTTGACGGCGATGATCCAACCGGTGAGGGTCGTGCCGATGTTGGCACCCAGGATCACGCCCACCGCCTGCGTCAAATTCATCAGGCCCGCATTGATGAAGCCTACCAGCATGACGGTTGTGACCGAGCTGGACTGCACGATGGTCGTCAGCACCACGCCAACGCCCATGGCAATGATGCGGTTGTTCGTGAGCCAGCTGATGAGTTTGCGTATGAACTCACTGGCAAGCGCCTGAAGGCTCTCGCTCAGGATCTTCATGCCGAACAGGAACACCGCCAAGCCGCCGAGTACCGTGTAAGCGAGTGTGAACCAGGCTGATGCGTCCATGATAAAGCGGCTCCGGCCAAACCGAGCGCGAACATAGCAACCGCCTGAGGGTTATTAAGAGAAAGAACATAAATCATTAAGCATGCGGGCTCTGGACGGCTGGCAATCTGTCGGTTTGGCCATAAAACGGGGGCGGCACGACCTCAGTTGGCTGGCATGCCAATGCCGTACGAATGAGCGGCCACAGTTGAGCTCGGACTTGCTGCAGAGCTGCACCGGCCGACTTGCGACCAGCAAGAGCACGGCATTTCGCGACCAGCCAACGGGCGACTCACGCGCAGGCGCGGCGAAGTGCTGAAGCCTGCCTGCGGTCGAAGGCCAAGGCATCGCTGCGCCTACTGATCTGCGATTCACAATTGCCATTTGGCACAGGCAGCGGGCGGTGTCCTGCTTCCCGGACCCGGTTTGCCGCCATCTGTGTGCATCTATCGCGGAAACATGCTGTCGAACCGCGCCGATCGCATCGCGTTGGGTGACAACCAGACTCTACTGCCATCCGCGAAAACGCGAAGCAGCGCCATTCTTTGGCGCTTTCACCGCTCACGCCGTTTGTCTGGCCATCAGTCGGTCACTGCTCAGGACTTGCTTCCGACGGCTCAAGCCGTTGCCCATTCGCAGATGCGCCGTGTGGCGTTGGCCACGTTGGGGCAGTGCGTTGCCAGGAAGTTTTCGTCAATCTGCACGTTCTCATCTGTCTCAAGAATGCTCAGCGCGCGGGCGCCATCGAAGTCAACGTATGCAAGGCGCGCCGTCAGCTCATCCTTTGCCCGGCCAAAGTCGTCGCCCGGCAGAATCGCCACGCCGGTGGCTTCAAGCAGTTTCTCGCACATGCTCGCGCTGCCGGTGATCCCGCGCTTACTCAAATTGTCGCGCAACGGCCCGAAATCCGGAAACAGGTAAAACGCCCCCTGCGGCGCCAGCGTGCGGATGCCTGCGGCATTGAACTTGTCGGCGATCCAGTTTCCCAGCGACTTCAGCACACGGCGCACGCGCCACAGGTAGCGCTCAATCTCGGTGCCGCCACGAAACGCCCGCACGGCCGCATACTGGATCGGCGCGCTGGTGCTGGTGTAGGTCTCGCTGGCGACGCTGGCCATGGCATCCAGCAGCCAGCGCAACTGGCGCGGAAACGTGAATGTGCCAAGGCGCCATCCGCCCGCGCCGCACCACTTGCTCAAGCCGCTGCTGATGATTGTGCCCTGCGGGTAGTAGCGCGAAATGCTCACATGTTTGCCCTCGTGGTGCAGCTCGCCGTAGATTTCGTCGCTCAGGATCAGCAGCCGGTACTGCTTCGCGACCACCGCGATCTCTTCAAGCATCTCGGCTGTGTAGGTGCGACCTGTCGGGTTGCTGGGGTAATTCAGCACGACCAGGCGCGGGCGGCCCGGGTCCTCTGCACAATGGTCAGCAAGCTGGGCCGCGGTCATCGACCAGTCGTTGGCCGGGTTGGTGGGAAGAAAATCCACGTTGCGGCCGATGATCTTTGCCTGCGGCGCGTAGCTGACCCACGCGGGCGTCGGAATCAGGATGTCGCCGTAGTACACAAGCTGCAGCAAAAACATCAGCTCTTTGCTGCCGGGCCCGATCAGCACGTCGTCGTGTGTGGCCGCGCTGCCCTCGCCGCGACGATGATAGTCTGCCACCGCTTCGCGAAGCAGGCGCAGTCCGCGCACAGGCAGATAGTCTTTCTGCCACGCGTTGGCCTTGAGCTCGTCAACGACCACTCCGGGCACCGGAAAGGGCGACTGTCCCAGCCCGAGCTTGAAGATTTCGCGGCCTTCTTTCAGCAGTTCGTTGCAGCGCTCGTTGATGGCAACGGTCGCCGACGGCTTCATACCGCGGATGTTCAGGTTGATGTGTACCTCAGGCATGCGTATCGAGTCGCTCATTCCGGCATCATGCAGCAAAGCCGCCTTGCGGGCCAGAACCCACCCGGTGCGCGGGATTATTTTTCTGGTTCCTCGCTTTCTGCCGTGGAACGGGTGGCTCGCGCCAAGTCCGCAGAGGTCGCTATGACTGCAAACGGCTGTGCTCCGAATGCAGCGCAGTCAGCGACGACGGACCTTTCGCAGCGCGCGGAGACTTGTGGTTCCTTCTTCAATATTGCGCCACGCGCAGGAAGTCGCTTCGTGTTTTGGTGTTCTTTGTGGTCCATGCCGTTGCAGTTGGGCGTGAAAGCACAGGCACGGCGAACGGCAAGGCGGTCTCACACAAAGGCAAAGTTCCGCAGCAAATCCGAGTCCGCCTGCTGCCCCTTATTCGCACCGCACCGGTTGGTCTTGGATTGTTTGCAGTAGCCTGCATTCCCACATCAAACAGCGAGGAACCAGAAAACCGACATTGGCAGAGCGCGCGCCTGCGACTAAGCTGCGCCCGTGTTCGGCGCCAAAAACCACTACGAGCAGGCATTCAGCGGATTGCTGGTTGAAGCCGGCGTCCGCGCGTTGGCTGTTGAACAGGCGCGCCGTCCCGTGCTGAACGGTGTGACACTCAAGAATTTTGACGTCATGGTGCAGGGCAGCGACGCGATTCTCGCCCTCGACCTCAAGGGCCGCCGCGACCGCCCCTGGGTCAGCCGCACGGACCTGTTTTCCATGATGGGATGGCGAACGCTGCTGCAGGGCAAAGCGGAACCGGCATTCCTGTTCGCTTTCTTTTCGCGGCTGTTTGAGCTGCCGGGCCGCGTCGCTGACCTGCCCTGCACGCGCCACGAAACACCTGCCGGCGTTTACCGCTTCTGCCTTCTTGACCTCGAAAGTGCGCAGCGACTGGCAAAGCCCCGCAGCGCGCGCTGGGGTACGCTCGACTTCGCGTGGCAACCGTTCGCCCGCGCCGTCCGGCCTCTCGACCAAGTAGTAACGCTGGCGCAGCCGGCTTGAAGGCAGGAGACACTGCTCTCTCTGACCACCGCAGGTTAGCCACGGAGCACACTGATTTTCACGAAGGACTACCTGTCCTGTTCATCCTGTTGCCATTCTCCGTGTTCTTCTGTGACCTCCGTGGCTGCTTCAGGCCTTCGGCCAAGACCCGCAGGAGTGGGGCTTGCCCCGGCTGACGCCGGGGTCTCATCCCGGCTCATCAATCTGAAATTATTTTGCGCGCGTAAGTCGCGGTGGCAGTTGCAGTTCCTGCCTGCGGCATCGTGCCGCCTGCTGCCCTTTTTCCAGAACCTGTGTCCGTGGAATCCTGGGGGTGAGGGGTGAGGTTCACCCCTGAACAGGAAACCGTCATGATTACCGGATGCGAACATCTGCTCACCGAACAGCCGCCCAAAGACAGCGACTCCGCCGCCCGCGCGCAATGGGCGGCCCGCTTTGCCCGCCTGCAGGAGCTGTTTCAGCGCATGGACCTGGCCTTTGAGCGCGTCTACGTCGAAGACGCGCTCGCCGCCGTGGAAGCCACCCAAAGCGCCGCCACCGCCGAGCGCCTGCGCATGGCCGAAGCCTGTCGCAGCGCCACCGCGCCACAGGTAAGGCTCCGGATCAGCCAGACCCAGCTGATTGCCAACGATGCGCGCGGCTGGATTCTGTGCGAGATGCGCCAGCAGATCGACTTGCTGAGCATGAAGTTGCTCAACGAAGAGCTGGGCGACGCATCGCCGCTGCAAGACGACTTCATCTGGCGCAAGTTCGGCATGCACGCCAGCGAAGTACGACTGCAGGAACTGCGCGAAATGCTGCAAGCCACCGAGCCGCGCAGGCGGGCAGGCAACGCAAATGCAAGGCCGCGCAAACGCGCCGACGCCGAGAAGTACGAAACCATCGGCGAGAAGTACGAGCGCGCCACGCAGCCACAACCCAGCCAAACCTTCGAGATGTTCAAGGCCATGGGCGAAAGCATGAACCAACGCGCTCAGGCAGTCGAGGAAGCCATGCAGCAACGGCAATCTGCGGTTGCAGCGGCACGGGTGTCGGCTTGTGCTGGAAGCCAAAGCAACACCAGCGGCGAAACGTCGACGCCACGAACGGAAGAGTCCGCGGCGATGGGCCGCAAGTATGAGGCACACGTGCGCGCGGCACGGGCCTGGGCGAGCGGCGACTTGCATGTACCGCCGCCCGAGTTTCCCGCCGACGTGATGGCGTGGCTGCAGGCTCACAAGCACGACCCGCATTACGCGCGGATCCTGGCGAACGCGCTGGAGTCCAACGCGCTGGTTCGCGAGGCATATGAAGAAGCGCTCTCCGGGGGTAGAGCGGCAACCCCGGTTGCGTAGGCCGTGGGCGATACCCCCACGGCCATGCGGGCAGGATGCCCACACCACGAACTGCAACCCCGCATGCGGGGGCTGTGGCAGTTTAAGGTGGCATGGGGCTTCCAGCCCGTGGCCAACAGGACTGGCATTCATAGGCATCAAGGCAACAGCCCGACGCCCTGGCGACGAGGGCGCCGCCCCACTGCAAGCCGCGCTTTGTGCCGGCCTTGGGATCTGCGGACGTCAATTACCGGATCAAGTCTGCCAGCTTGGCCTCGGGCCGGGCGCCCACATGGCTGATGATCTCCGCGGCACACACTGCGGCAATCCGCCCGCACTCGCCCAGCGGCTTGCCGCGCGTCAGCCCATACAGGAATCCGGCTGCGAACAGGTCACCCGCGCCAGTGGTGTCGACAACTTTCGCAACGGGCTGCGCCTGAACTTCGACGGTATCGTGACCTGCCACAATCACCGCGCCTTTTTCGCTGCGCGTAAGCACAGCCACGTCGCACTTGCCGCGCACAGCCGACACGGCTTCGTCAAAGGTTGCAGTCTCGTACAGGGCCATGACCTCAAGTTCATTGGCAAACAGCACATCGATGTGGCCGTGCACCAGGTCAACGAACTCGGCGCGGTGGCGGTCTACACAGAACTTGTCGCTGAGCGTAAGCGCAACTTTGCGCTGCGCCTCGTGGGCAATCTGCGCCGCCTTCAGGTATGCCTGCTTGGCCGGCGCGGCGTCCCACAGATAGCCTTCGAAGTACGTAATCTGCGCGCGTTTGATCAGCGCGGCGTCAACGTCGTCGGGGCCAACTTCGCCGGCGACACCGAGAAACGTCTGCATCGTGCGTTGCGCGTCGGGCGTGACGAAGATCAGGCAGCGCCCGGTCGGCCGGCCCCCGCGCGCGGGTGCGGTTTCGAACTCGACGCCCATCGCGCGCATGTCGTGGCCAAAGATGTCGCCAAGCTGATCAGCGTTCACCTTGCCGATGAATCCGGCGCGCCCGCCCAAAGAGGCAATCCCGGCAATCGTGTTGGCAGCGCTGCCGCCTGAAACCTCAACCGCGGCGCCCATTTCAGAGTAAAGGCGCTCCGCGGCTGTGGCATCAATCAACTGCATCGAGCCCTTGGGGATGGCCCGCGCAGCCAGAAAAGAGTCGTCCGCATGCGCCAGCACATCCACCAGCGCATTGCCAATCGCCACAACGTCAAGGTCGGTGTTCATGGCAGGCATTCAACCAGCCGTCACCCCCGCCGCAACCCTGATTGCTGCAGCGAAACGCATCCCCACAAGTTGCTAACCAAAGAACTTTGTCGCATGGCTTAGTATGGTATCGTCAGTTGGGCGGAAGGGGCTTTGGCATGAGCGGAAACGCGGCCGAGAGAAAGCGACTGATCCGGGTCACTGACGGAAACCTCCGCCGGGGCCACCTGTACGTAACCGGCCACTACGATTTCTTCCCCGCTGACATCGTGGGTTCCAACCGGAAAGAAAAACCGGGCATACCGATACGAATTGAGCTGGAAGGCCTTGGCGTCATCGAAACGGACATAGCATCTGAGAAGAACGGTACACCCCGCCGCCATTTCCGCGCAATCGCGCCCTTCCGACGATTCTACAAGCACCACGAAATCCAACATGGTGACGTTCTCGCGCTAGAACGCACGGGCGAGCGCGACTACCGGCTCTATGCATTCCAGACGGCTAAGCACCGTGACCACGACTGGCACAGGTGGTTGGACGCCCCACTCAAAGGCGCGAGACCGACCGTTTTGGACTTGTTTGCGGGTTGCGGCGGATTGTCGTTGGGATTTGAAAAAGCCGGCTTCCAAACTGTTCTCGCCGTCGAATGGGACAAGAGTGCATGTGCCACACTTAGCGCGAACATTACGAACCGTGTTGCTCAGTGCGCCATCGAGGAGGTCGAGCAGTTCCCCCGTGCTGACGTTGTAATCGGCGGCCCCCCATGTCAGGGCTTCAGCAACCTTGGCGACAAGGTGCCATTTGATCCGCGCCGCCAACTCTGGAGGCACTTCCTGCGTGCCGTCGAGCAGGCGGGGCCGACTGCTTTTGTTATGGAGAACGTTCCGCCTTTGCTGAATTCGCAAGAGTTCATCGAGATCAAGCGTGCCGCAGAACGGCTTGGATTCAACGTCGTCAGCGGTGTATTGAATGCCGCCGACTATGGCGTCCCGCAAGTGCGGAAGCGCGCCATCATCATTGGCATTCGTGGCGGAGAGCCAAGTCTCCCTCAACCTACGCATACGAGCCCGAAACTTGCCGCGCGGAGTCTGTTCAATCTCATGCACTGGCTCACCGTACGCGACGCAATCGCAGACCTCCCGCTAGATCCAACTGGCGAGGACTGGCATATCGGGCGCAACCCAACACCCCTCTCCATGGAGCGATACAAGCACATTCCGGAGGGTGGAAATCGCTGGGATCTCCCCCGACGACTAACGCCAGAGTGCTGGAAGAGGAAAACTAAGGGAGGGACCGACCTGTTTGGACGACTTTGGTGGGATCGCCCTTCAGTTACGATCAGAACGGAGTTCTACAAGCCGGAGAAGGGTCGGTATCTTCACCCTGTGGCAGACCGCCCAATCACCCACCGGGAAGCGGCACGCTTGCAGGGATTCCCGGACGAATACGTCTTCTGTGGCAGCAAGATCGAAGTAGGCAAGCAGATCGGCAATGCCGTTCCGCCGCCACTGGCTAAGGCAATCGCCAATCACTTGCTGATGCTACTGCAAGGGTTGTCAGCGCGCGCTAAGGGCAGGATGGAGCCGATTGAAGTATGACGGCACGTAAGCACACACCCTCGTCTGCTGGAATGCCTGAATTTAAGCGGCTTCGCGCGGAGTTCTTGAAGCGCATTGCACAGAGCCTGCTGTCCTTAAGGCCGGATAGTGGCGTACCCAATTTTGCGGATGCTGGAACAAAACGGAGTGTGGCCGTAGCGACCAAGCTGGTTGAGATACTGGGGTTCCAGTTGCGTCAGGAAGCTATCGATGTCCAAACAGTAGGAACGAAGTTTGCGGCTGAAGTGTGTGAATACCTGAAGGCCGCATTCAGCTTGCTGGCGCACGTTCGGCCGGGATCTTGGCATTTCTCCACCACTCAGGCCAACGTGGGCATCGGTGCCTTCGATCAGTATGAACACCTTCCAGCCATTCAGACATTGCTAGGGCAGCAGCGTGATCTCCAGTCTGCGTTAGGTAGCAATTACTTGATCCGTCCCGACATTACCGTTGCGCGGGAACCCCTGACCGATGCGCAGTTGAATACACGCCAGCAGTTAGTTGACGCGGACGAAACAGTAGCACGGCGCTCTCCCTTGCGGGCGGCAAATCGCGAACAGACGCTACCAACGCTTCACGCCTGCATCTCCTGCAAGTGGACGATGCGCACGGACAGGGCGCAGAATGCACGGACCGAAGCTCTGAACCTCATTCGCAATCGGAAGGGCCATGTTCCTCACATCTCTTTAGTTACGTTTGAGCCTACCCCAAACATTATCGCCTCGATGGCGCTCGGCACCGGCGACTTGGACTGCGTTTACCACCCAACTTTGCCTGAGCTGATCGAGGCCGTTAGGGAAGCGGGGAGTGAAGACGCTCAAGAGATGTTGGAAATCCTTGTGGCGGGCAGACGCTTGCGAGACCTCTCCGACCTGCCTTTGGACCTGGCTTTATAGGGAACACCGTGGCCGATAGGCTTTCGGCAGGCGCAAGATCCCAAAACATGGCTCGGATTCGTTGCGCCAATACCAAGCCGGAAGAGCAAGTTGTTCGCATAGTTCGGGCGCTTGGATTCACGCCCAAGCAAAACGCTGCGGACTTGCCAGGCAAGCCTGATCTAGTCTTTCCACACTTGCAGAAAGTCATCTTCGTTCATGGGTGTTACTGGCATCGGCATACTTGCCGCCGGGGACAATCCGTCCCTTCAACAAACCGGGCATTTTGGCGTAAGAAACTCGCAGCGAACTTCAGGCGTGACGCCCGCACCATGCGTCGGCTCCGCAGTGCGGGTTGGAGCGTCGCCATCGTGTGGGAGTGCCGCTTGTGCAATCCGGACGCTGTTGCGCAGCGCCTGAAGAGGTTTCTGCACCAGTAGCCGCATGCCATCGACGTTCGTTACAATGTGGACCCGGTGCACTGGTTCCTGAACGACCGGCAAGACCCGCGCTCAAGCTTCTACCTTGAGGACGCAGCCACCGAGTTTCAGGTACAGGGGCTGGAACTGGATTGGGCATGCGTAACCTGGGATGCCGACCTCAGGGCAACAGGCCACGGCTGGAACTTCCATGACTTCCGCGGCGACAGGTGGGTCAACGTGCATAATGAAGACAACCGGCGCTATTTGCTCAATGCCTACCGTGTGCTGCTGACACGCGCGCGCCAGGGCATGGCCATCGTCGTACCACCCGGCGACCAGGGAGACCACACCAGAGATCCGGCTTGGTATGATCAGACCTACCGGTACCTGAAGTCAGCCGGCATCGAAGAACTCGCATAGCCGGCGCCCGCTTGACGCGCAAGAACCAGGCGGCAACACTGCTGGACAAGAACGAGCGAGCAGAAGAGAGTTGCTGAGGCATGGGATTGAACACGGAGAGGCCTGAACGCGGGGTCAAGGAAAAGCGAACACAACCGGTTGGAGCGCCATCCAACCCAAGGCAAGCCAAGAAGAATCGAGCGGGCGTAGCTCAGTGGTAGAGCTCCTGCTTCCCAAGCAGGTGGTCGAGGGTTCGAACCCCTTCGCCCGCTCCAGACCTAAACCCGCCCGGAGAGCCAATCTCCGGGCGATCCACTTCCCGGCCAAAACGTACCAAAAACCCGGTTGTACCGCAAATCGTACCAACAATGCTTTGCCAGAGTAGCGGGCGCGGGACCTTGAGCCTTTGGGCCTGTCGCGGCACCGAGTAACATCCAGTGTACTTGCCCGCAGTTTGCATTTAGGAGCCGCCATTGGACCAAGCCACACACAACAAGATTGTCAGCTTCATTTGGGGCATCGCCGACGACGTTCTGCGCGACCTCTTCAAACGGGGCAAATATCCCGACGTGATCCTGCCCATGTGCGTTATCCGCCGCATGGATGCAGTGCTTGAGCCCACCAAAAAGGCCGTGATCGAGACCAAGAAGATGCTCGACACGGAGGGCATCACGGAGCAGCAAGCAGCGCTGAAGGACGCCGCCGGGCAAGCGTTCTACAACACGTCCAGGTTCACGCTTCGCGATCTCAAGTCGCGCGGAAGTCAGCAGCAACTCTTGGCCGACTTTGAGGACTACCTGAACGGGTTTTCTCCCAACGTCCAGGACATCCTGGAGAACTTCAAGTTCCGCAACCAGATTCCGACGCTCTCCAAATCCGACTCTCTTGGCACGCTCATCGGCAAGTTTCTGGACCCCGAAATCGACCTGTCCCCCGCCGCCGTGGACAACCACGCGATGGGCACGATTTTCGAGGAGCTCGTCCGCAGGTTCAACGAAGAGAACAACGAGGAGGCTGGAGAACACTGGACACCGCGAGACGCCGTGCGGCTCATGGCGAACTTGGTGTTCCTTCCGATCGAGAAGCAGTTACGAAGCGGAACTTACCTGCTCTACGATTGTGCTTGCGGAACCGGCGGCATGCTCACCGTCGCCGAGGAAACCCTGACGGCTATCGCCGCCAGGCATGGTCAGGACGTGAAGGCGCTTCTGTACGGCCAGGAGATCAACCCCGAGACCTACGCAGTCTGCAAGGCCGACATGCTGCTCAAGGGGGAAGGCGAAAGTGCAGACCATATCGTCGGCGGCGCGGAGTGGTCCACCCTTTCCCACGATGCGTTTCCCGCCCAAGAGTTCGACTTCATGCTCGCGAACCCGCCCTACGGCAAGAGCTGGAAGAAGGACCTCGAATCCATGGGCGGCAAGGAAGGAATGCTCGACCCGCGTTTCAAGGTCATGCACAACGAAGAGGCCCTTTCCCTGGTTACCCGTTCCAGCGACGGCCAGTTGCTCTTCCTTGCCAACATGGCATCGAAGATGAACCACAAGTCTGCGTTGGGTAGCCGAATCGCGGAGGTTCACAACGGCAGTTCGCTGTTCACTGGCGACGCAGGTCAGGGCGAGAGCAACATCCGACGTTGGCTCATCGAGAACGACTGGGTTGAGGCTATCGTCGCCCTGCCACTGAATCTGTTCTACAACACCGGCATTGCCACGTACATTTGGGTCCTCACGAACCGCAAGCCGGAACCGCGCCGGGGCAAGATTCAACTCGTCGATGCGTCGCAGTGGTTCAAGCCGCTGCGCAAGAACCTTGGTAGGAAGAACTGCGAGCTATCGGCCCCAGACATCGAACGCATCAGCCGGACATTCCTCGACTTCGCCGAAACGCCAGAGTCCAAGATCTTCCCCAATGAAGCATTCGGCTACTGGAAGGTCACCGTTGAGCGCCCGTTGCGCCTGCATAGCCAGCTTACGACCAAGGCCATCGAGTCGCTGCGCTACAGTTCGGGAGAGGAAGAGCTACGCGCAAGGCTTCACGACGAACTAGGCGACGCGGTGTTCACCGACTTTGCGAAGGTCGCAGCCAAAGCCGAGGCAATTCTCGACGGATGGGACGCCGACACAGCAAACGAAGACGATGAAGACGCGCCACCCAAGAAAGGCCTATCGGAGAAAAAGCGCAAGAAACTACTCGACTCCAAGACGTGGCAACGAGACGGCCGCCTTGTTGAAGCCGCCGAAGCGCTTCGCAAAGCACTTGGCATTGGAGTCTTCGAAGACCACAACTTCTTCCGCGACCGCGCGAAAGCCGCGCTTGCCAAGGCAGCATTCAAGCTCTCCGCCCCGGACTTCAAAGTCCTGCTGCGCGCAGTCAGCACGCGCGTTGAGACAGCGGAACCCGTGATCGCAAAGGTCTACAAGCCAGGCAAGGTCAAGCCGGACCAGCTAAGGGGCCTGTATGAGCGGCAGGTCAACGGAAAGGTAGCGGTTGTCGAGTACGAACCCGACAGCGACTTGCGCGATACGGAGCAGATTCCGTTACTGGAAAACGGCGGCATCGAGGCCTTCATCCGCCGCGAGGTGCTACCATACACGCCCGACGCGTGGGTCAAGGACGACGCCACCAAGATCGGATACGAAGTCAGCTTCACGCGGCACTTCTACAAGCCGCAGCCGTTGCGGACGCTGGAGCAAATCGCGGCCGACATTCTGGCGGTTGAACGTGAAGCCGAAGGCCTGCTTGACAGCATTATTGGAGGACGCAAGTCATGACCGAACGCGACAAATTGATCGCATCCATCGCCTCGACTTGCGCCGACTACCGCGAGGACGATTTCGGCAAGATGTCACCCGACCATGTAGCCAGGTGGTCCGATCAGTTCGACAAGGGCGTTCGCCTACCTGTTCTGGCCGAACTTGACCACGTTCTGAAATCCACCTATCTGTCCAAGGATCGAATCACGAAGTTTCTCAAGGGGCTTGCCAAAGAGAACAAGCTCGCAGGCGGAGATCCATGCAAGTTCTGGAAGAACGCCAACTTCTTGAAGGAACAGAAAAGGGGCCATTCTCAAGTTGAACTGCTTGAGGTGTTTGATGAGGTCCTTCAAGACGCGTGCGCGTTCACAACAAGCGATTGCGGGAGCGCGAGCGGCGCATACATATACCTCGATGATGTGATCTTTAGTGGTGATCGAGTGTCTACGGACCTCGCAGCTTGGATCACGAACAAGGCGCCCGCAAGGGTGGAACTCCACGTTGTTGTCGCCGGCATACATGCAGGCGGCGAGTATTGGCTCACAAAGGATGACGGGAAGTTGAAGAAGGCCATCAAGGAATCCAAGAAGCAGGTCACGATGCAAATTTGGAGGCTGATGAACGTTGAAAACAGCTTCAGCAGGCGAAAAAACTCCGAGGTGTACTGGCCAGCCGTTTTGCCGCAGGACGCGGCGCTTTCCGCATACATGCAGCAGCACGACAAGTACCCGTTCACGCCTCGCACGAGCGGCGGCAAGCTTGGCCCGTTTTCGTCTGAACCCGCAAGGCAGTTGCTTGAGCGCGAGATGCTGATGGCTGGCATCAAGATTTGTTCGTTCAGCGCCAACCCAAGTGATGTTGTGCGTCCGCTTGGATACAGCAGGTTCGGCCTGGGCTTTGGCTCAACCATCGTAACTTACCGTAACTGCCCCAATAACTGTCCATTGGCGTTGTGGTGGGGTGATCCATCGATGCCCAAGTCCCACCCCTTCAGCAAGTGGTACCCACTGTTTCCGCGCAAGACTTACGAATAAGGCGGCAAGGAATGACGCAGAGTCAGTACACCATCACGCCTTCCCAAATCCGCGTCTATGAGCGGGCGGAGAGCGTTGTGTTTTTCAAGACCCGCGAGGCCTTCGGCGGCCTGTCTAACATGGCGGCGGGCTTCCCGCTTGAAGTCAACGGCATTTCCATCCGCACTTCTGAGGCGCTGTACCAGGCTTGCCGCTTTCCCGACTTACCGGACATACAAGCCAAGATCATTGAACAGGCCAGCCCCATGTCGGCGAAGATGGTCGGCAAGCCGTTCCGCGACCAGACGCGGCCGGATTGGGACGCCGTCAAGATGAACATCATGCGTTGGTGTCTGCGTGTGAAGCTGGCGCAGAACTGGTTGACCTTTGGGGACTTGCTGCTTGAAACCGGCTCGCGCCCGATCGTCGAGCAATCGCGCAAAGACGAGTACTGGGGTGCAAAGCCGACTGACGACGGCACGCTCGTAGGCATGAACGTACTTGGGCGTTTGCTCATGGAGTTACGGGAGCAACTCAAGGGCAACGACTGCGAAAAGCTCAAGCGCGTTGAGCCGCTGCGGGTTCCGCACTTCTGGCTCTTCAGCGAACCCATTGGAGCTATTGGGCATCCTGACGTTGCCCAGCCGAAACTGGGAGCCGCGACTCTGCCCACCAAAGAGCGCAAACCCACTCTGGAGCAACTTGAAGTCAATTTCACGTCTGTCCCGACCGAACCAACAGAGGCCAACTCCGTCCTAGTGGGTGCTACCCCAAGGGCAGGCACGGCAGCTAACGGTTACGACGCAAACAAAGACTCGGGCCTTTCGTGGATTGCACATGTGCCAGCGCATTGGGAGATAAGGCCAGCATTCGGAGTGTTCACTCCGAACCATGAACGAAATCATGGCATGAAGGAAAAGACCGTCCTGTCGCTGAGCTATGGACGAATCGTTGTTAAGCCCGCGGACAAACTTCACGGGCTGGTTCCCGAGTCCTTTGAGACCTACCAGATCGTCAATCCGGGCGACATCGTCCTTAGAACAACTGACCTACAGAATGACCACAACAGTTTACGCGTCGGCATGGTACGAGATCGCGGGATCATCACGTCCGCATACTTGGCCTTGCGAACGATGGTTGGAGTCAGTCCGGAGTACGGGTATCAGCTGCTCAATGTTTGGGACGCTACCAAAGCCATTTACGGCTACGGGTCGGGATTGCGCCAGAATCTGGACTTCTCACATTTCAAACGAATGCCTGTACCCGTACCCCCCGCCGAAGAACAGGCGGCGATTGTGCGGTTTCTGGATTGGGCGAACCGGCGGCTAGAGCGGGCGATCCGGGCGAAGCGGAAAGTGATCGCGCTGCTCAACGAGCAGAAGCAGGCCATTATCCACCGCGCAGTCACTCGCGGCCTCGACCCATCCGTCCCCCTCAAGCCCTCCGGAATCCCCTGGCTCGGCGACATTCCGGAACACTGGAAACTGTCACGCGTCAAGAACGAGTTCCACTGCCTAAACCATCGGCGAATCCCCCTAAGCTCGTCCACGCGAGGCCAGATGACGAGCCGGGACTACGACTACTACGGCGCATCCGGCGTGATTGACAAAGTGGAGGACTTCATATTCGACGATGAACTAGTCCTCATCGCGGAGGACGGCGCTAACCTCGTTTTGCGCAACCTCCCCCTTGCTATCATCGCGCGCGGCAAGTTTTGGGTGAACAACCACGCTCACATTCTGAAGCCGCAGCGAGGAAGCATCGAGTATCTCGCTGGCGTCCTGGAAACAATAAGCTATCGACCTTGGATCACCGGCGCAGCGCAGCCCAAACTGACAAAAGACCGACTGATGGGCATTTCGATCAGCGTAGCAGCGCCGAATGAACAAGACGCCATAGTTGCACACATGAATCGAGAAACCGCACCCTTGCGGACTGTAATTGATCGCACGTTGCGCGAGATCGACTTGCTGCGGGAATACCGCACCCGTTTAGTCGCCGATGTGGTGACCGGCAAGCTCGACGTGCGCGAGGCTGCGGCGCGACTCCCCGACGAAGCCCCGCCCCAATCGACCGACGACGAAACGGAATTGAGCGACGCTCCCGAAACCTCGGACGAAGAGGCCGTCGCATGACTACAGACACAAGCGAGAAGGGCCTCGAATCGCTTATCATGCGCCACATGGCGGGCATGGACGGCCTAAATGTTGGGCCATCATCGAATGGCATCGCCGAGTCAAGCGCCGACGCCCAAGGCATTGGCTATATAGCTGGCAGCACCAAAGACTACGACCGCGCCCAGGCGCTGGACGTGCCGCAGCTCTTTGCGTTCCTGAAAGCCACGCAGCCGGTGCAGTTCGGGAAGCTGGGCATAGCGATCCTTGCCGACGCGAAAGACATCAACCGCCTCAAGTTCCTCACACGCCTGTCGGACGACATACGAAAGCGCGGAGTCATTGACGTTCTGCGCAAGGGCATCGAACACGGGCCGCTGCACTTCGATCTGTTCTACGGCACACCTTCGCCAGGCAACGCGAACGCCGCGAAGTTGCACCAGCAGAATCGCTTTTCGATGACACGCCAGCTTGCCTACAGCATCGACGAGATACGCCGGGCACTTGACCTCGGCCTGTTCATCAATGGCTTGCCCGTCGCAACCTTTGAGCTCAAGAACAGCTTGACCAAGCAGAACGTCGCGGACGCGATGGAGCAGTACAAGCGCGACCGCGACCCGCGGGAGCGGCTGTTCGAGTTCGGCCGCTGCGCTGTCCACTTCGCAGTCGATGACAGCGAGGTTCATATGTGCACCGAGTTGAAGGGCAAGGGCTCTTGGTTTCTGCCCTTCAACAAGGGCCACAATGACGGCCGAGGCAATCCGCCCAACCCGAACGGGCTCAAGACGGACTATCTCTGGAAAGAGGTGCTAACACCGGCAGGGCTGACGGACATCATCGAGAACTACGCGCAAATTGTCGAAACCAAGGACAAGCGCACCGGCAAGAAGAAGCGCGCCCAGGTATGGCCGCGCTACCACCAACTTGGAGTGGTGCGCAAGGCCCTTGCGGACGCCCGTGCCACGGGCGTGGGACAGCGGTACTTGATCCAACATTCGGCGGGCAGCGGCAAGTCCAATTCGATTGCATGGCTTGCGCATCAGCTCATTGGACTCAGGACGCCGGCGGAAGACGCGAACGTGTTCGACTCGATCATTGTCGTTACCGACCGCCGTATCCTCGATGACCAGATTCAAAAGACCATCAAGAGCTTCATGCAGGTAGCCTCAACAGTGGGCCACGCCGAGAAGTCTGGCGACCTACGCAAGTTCATTCAGGAAGGCAAGAAGATCATCGTCTCTACGGTACAGAAGTTCCCGTTCATCCTTGGCGAGTTGGAGGCCGAGTCAGGCCGACGCTTTGCGATCATCATTGACGAGGCCCACTCCAGCCAGGGCGGCAAGACATCAGCAGCCATGAGCCAGGCCTTGAGCGAGCATGTCTCGGACGAAGACGAACCCGATCCCGAAGACACCGTGAACGACGCGCTAGAGAAGCGCATGAAGGCCCGCAAGATGCTGAAGAACGCAAGCTACTTCGCGTTCACGGCCACGCCGAAAAACAGGACGCTGGAAATGTTCGGCGAGGCCTTGCCCCCGGACGCCGAGGGCAAGGTCAAGCACAGGCCATTCCACAGCTACACCATTAAGCAGGCCGTCGAAGAAGGGTTCATTCTTGACGTCCTGAAGGCCTACACGCCCGTCAACAGCTACTACAAGCTCGTCAAGAAAACCGAGGAAGACCCGGAGTTCGACACCAAGAAAGCGAACAAGAAGCTACGCAAGTACGTCGAAAGCCATGACCACGCGATCCGACTCAAGGCGGAAATCATGGTGGACCACTTCCACGAAAAGGTTCTCGCGGCTGGCAAGATCGGCGGCCAGGCTCGGGCGATGGTCGTGACGAACGGAATCGAACGCGCGATTCAATACTGCCACGCGTTCAAGGCCTACCTTGTTGACCGCAAGAGCCCCTACCAGGCCATCGTCGCGTTTTCGGGTGAGCATGACTTTGGCGGTGACAAGGTCACCGAGGCCTCACTCAACGGCTTCCCCAGTGGCGAGATTGCCGACAAGATTCAAGAAGACCCCTACAGGTTCTTGATTTGCGCCGACAAGTTCCAGACTGGCTATGACGAGCCCCTGCTTCACACGATGTACGTGGACAAGCCACTTTCCGGCATCAAGGCGGTGCAGACACTGTCGCGCTTGAACCGCGCGCACCCGAAGAAGCACGACTGCTTTGTCCTCGACTTCCAGAACAACGCCGAGGCCATCACGTACGCCTTCCAGGACTACTTCCGCACGACGTTGCTTGCGGAAGAAACCGACCCGAACAAGCTGCATGACTTGAAAGCCGCTCTCGACAGTGCACAGGTGTATTCGCCTACGCAGGTTGACGAGCTTGTCGCAGCGTTCCTCAAGGGGGCGGACCGCGACAAGCTAGATCCGATTCTTGATGGTTGCGTCAAGGTGTACACCGAAACTCTCGATGAAGATGCTCAGGTGGACTTCAAGAGCAAGGCCAAGGTGTTTTGCCGCACCTACAGCTTCCTGTCGTCGGTGATCAGCTACAACAACGTTCAGTGGGAGAAACTCTCGATCTTCCTGAATCTGCTGATTCCGAAGTTGCCCGCGCCCAAAGAGGAGGACCTGTCCAAAGGCATTTTGGAGGCCATCGACATGGACAGCTACCGCGTTGAGAAGCAGGCAATCCAGAACATGCCGCTAGAAGACAAGGATTCAGAAATCGAGCCAGTTCCCACGGAAGCCGGAGGCGGCAAGCCGGAACCGGAGCTGGACCGTTTGAGCAATATCCTTACCAAGTTCAACGAGCAGTTCGGGACCCTCTTTTCCGACGGCGACCGCATCATCAAGCGCATCAAGAATGACATCGCGCCGAAGGTCGCGGCGGATTCTGCATTCAAGAACGCCAGGGAGAACACACCGCACACCGCCCGCTTGGCCCACGACCAAGCACTCGGCAAGGTCATGCAGCTGCTGCTGAAGGACGACACCCAGGTCTACAAGCAGTTCGTCGAGAACGCTTCCTTCCGCCGGTTCATCGGCGACATGGTCTTCGCCATAACCTCAGACTGACGCTCTTTGGTCAGCACACAACTACCATTTATTTCTATGTAACTAGCCCAAACTGCGGTCTTGAGTGGGCGGCGCGTGAGCCTTGGGGCTATTGAGAGAGTCCAGGGCGACCCGAAGGGTTCGTGATGGTCCGATCCTGCTTCCGGCCGCAACGTCGGCGGCTTGTCCTGCTTTGGCGGGGCCTACCGCGCACGCCGGCGGCTGCTTCGCGCCGCCGTCGGCGCGCCCCGCCAAAGCAGGGCCGCCGACGGGCCTACATCGGACGCGCAGAGGTGAGCGCGTTGAACGGCTAGGCGTGGCACAGTGTCACGTCCGATGGAGCGGACCACAGGCGACGCAGGCCTTCAGGCATGGCATCGAAGAGCAACTGCACCGCGTCCTCTAGGCCATCGGCAGAAGCCAGCAGTTGGAGCACCGAGAGCGCCATGCCTTGGGCCTCAGTGTCACCTTGCCGCAGGTCCTCCAGGAAATCGCGGAACAGGATGATCTCACTCCCGGAATCGCCCAGTAGCAAAGCCTCAAGTTCCTCTTCGCGTTCCTTCATCCGGCGCGACCACTTGCGGCATGCTTGATACATGTGGCGTCGCTTTGTTGCTTCAGCCAGCTCGACAATGCAGGAGTCCGGCCACTTCGCCAGACTGCTGACCTTGAACGGGTAGCCGATGGCTTCATTGAGGCCCTTCCCGTCCTTGACGCGCTTCTCCTGCAGGCGCTTCACGTCAACACCCTCGCGCGTTGGGGCTCGACCTCCAGCCTTGACGACGCACTTGCGCCAAGCGGCGTGAAGCGCGTCGATGTTCAGGAATCCGGCCTCGACGATGAAGTGCGCGTGCGGATGAAAGCCGTTGTCCTTTCGTGTGATCTCAACTCCCCGCGCCCAGCCGCGAATGTGCTTCTTGAAGAATGCCGTCTTGCGGAATAGGGCCAGAGCCTTGAACAGAATCCGCAGCAGGTCCTTGAGTTTGTCGTTCGAAGTGTGTGGGAACGTCAGAGTCAGTAGCGTGAAGCGAAAGCCTAGGACCATACGCTCGTCGATCACGCCGACGAGGGCGGCGCGATGCCTTGCACCCTTCAGCGTTGCGCAGACTGGACACAGGCGCTCACGGCACTGGTTCCGATAGAACCCCCCGCATCCATCTGGCGAGACCTTCAACGCCGCAGGCCAAGTACCACAACGCTCAATGGCATCGGCGGTTTTCGCCAGGTCCTTGTTGCCGCTGTCCCGTAGCACCCTTATCAGCCGCGCCCTTGTGCGCTTCAGTCGCTTGTCGGTGAAGATATCGCCGAACTCTTTCGACTTGCCGTTCTCGCCACGGCCAGGAGCGGGCTTACTTTCCATGGCCCGCCCCCTTGTTGGCGAGGCCAGCTTCAGCAGGAGACAGAGCGAACTGGCGCTTGCCCGCCACGTCGCGGACCCAGCTCTCCACCTCGACTTCCGAAACGAGAATCGGCGCGTTGCAACTGGCCCGCGCCCGAATCGCCTTGAGATGCCCAGCGAGCACTTCCGCCCGCAGCGTTGACGCCGGAATGCCGAGGATTTCGGACCACTCCTTGAGCGTCTTGAACTTCTTGGACTCCACCTTGGCATCACCCTTTCGCCTGATGGCTCCGGCACGCGACCGGTAGGCACCAGATGCGAATAGGGTCAGAAGTCCGCCGCGCCGTCGCGTGTATCAACGCGGTGCAACCGGATACAAAAACCCCTGAAACGGCTTCGTTCAGGGGCTTTCACGGCACACCAAGAGGCGCAGATTGTTAGTCGGGTACGAGCTCAGGTAAGAGGCGTGGGACGCTCGGTTGCCCTCCAAAGGACTTGTCCGCGAAGCGCTTTGCCCTCGCAGATGAGGTACACGTTGTCGATCTTCTTCTTGGGTGTGAAGTGATCGTCGACGTCGGGGAAGGCCTTTCGAAGATCATTGACGTTACTGGCGCGAACATTGGTACAGGCTCCGTTGAGTCCGAGCGTGTACAGCAGATTCGCAGCACCCTTGGATATCTTTTGCTCCGCTCCCGCGACGCCGACTTCAAGGATGAATGTCTTGCGCCGTTCGCCGTCCTTGATCAGTAGCCGCGGAACGGTTTTCAGTTCGGACTCTGATTCAAGTTCGGGACTCGCGAGTTCTGCAATGCGGGACAACAGGAATTCAAAGGTGC
Organism: Planctomycetota bacterium; assembly: GCA_025993795.1. Lineage (GTDB taxonomy): Bacteria > Planctomycetota > UBA8742 > UBA2392 > UBA2392 > JADJRK01. The sequence goes on along the minus strand of JAMQHL010000021.1, from coordinate 3,277 downwards.
AGCACTGCCCCTGTTCGGCACTCAGGGCCCCAATCGCCCCGCGATGGAGGCCTTTGATATCGAGCGCGTCATGACCTGGCGGCACAACGAACGCCGACGGGATAACGGGACAGATGATCGGGAGGATGAACTTCTGTTCAGGGTCAGGACACTCCGCAACTCTCTTCTCGTACCACGGCACAAACACGGATTCCATTTGGTCCAGCCAAGCCCGGGCACTTGGTATCGCGCTCGGCCCGTCAACCGAAGGTGCAAGATTGGACTTTCGAAGAACGCCCTTGTTGGAAAGCAGCCAGTTCAGAAGGAAGGCGGCCGTCCAAGGGCTTTTGGCTTGCGCGTAGTTAAGCTCCATCACTGATTCGGGAAACTGCTGAAAGGCCCGGACCCAGGCGACTTCATAGTCGGACAGTACGTCCCTCTTCGCCCCCAACTCCCATGAGCTGACTACGGAGTCGGGAATCCGGCGGACGGGCCCATCATGGCCTACCGGCGAACTCTCTAGCGTGCCCCACCACCTGAAATTGGCAAGCAAGCTGCTGTTCCGACCAATACCCAGGGTAAGCCCGAAGGGCTCGGCGAGGGGTGTTTCGACAACACGGCTGAGACGCTCGCGCGACTCTGCCAGCCACCCGCCAACGTCTTTCAAGATCGGCGCAGACACCCCCTTCACGCGTAACACCGACGCTTCAACGAGGTCTAGCCAGGCGAGAAAATCGCCTACGGCGGCGCGCGCGTCGACCTCGAGTTTCTCTTTGTGCGGATTGCATAGATTCAGTACGCGCGCACCACAAGTCGCCCACTTCTCACGAAGGTCAAGCACATACAACTCGGCTTCAGCCGCGCTCAGATGAAACCGGCCTTGGTGCGCAGGCCGCTTGGCATCCGGGATGGCCCGCCACCACTCCAAGAGATTCACCAACGCTGCCTGATTACTCATTTGCCGCCTCTACCTTGCTTTCCTTGCCCCGTCTCCGGTAATCACCGGAGCCACTTTATCGAGGTACGCGACAAGGCCCATTGCCTCTTCGATGGTTTTGCCGGGGTTGCGGTCGAGCACTTGGGCGCGGTAGTGCTTTTCGGCCACGTCGGCGGCGTGGCCTTGCCACATGGCGGCTACGGCGGCGGGAATGCCGATGGACGCGGCGTAACTGGTGAAGTTCTGGCGCAGGGCTTGGGGACCGATGCGCGGGCCCTTCACTTCCTTTGCCGTGGTGTACCAACCGGCCTTTGGGAACACAGGGCGCGGCAGCTCGTCGTGGGGCAACACATACTCCCGCGCGCCCGCTTCCAGACGCCAACGCCGGAGCAGGGCGACCAGACCCGGCGAAACATCGCCCTCAGGCGCACCCATTAGCGGCAGAATGCGCGTCTTGCCCGTCTTTTGGGCGCGGATGGTCAGGCGACCCCGTTCAAGGTCCACGTCATCCCACTTGAGCGCCAGAGCCTCACCGACGCGGACGCCCGTCAGGGCCAGCAAAAGGAACAGTCGACTTACAGGCGTTGCGGCGTACGCCGTCGCGAGTTGTTCGAAGCGTTCCTTTTCACCGCGCGGCTTGAAGCGCACCACAACGACTTTGCGCTCCGGGTCCTCACGCTCCAGGGCGAGCTTGAGGAAGTCCTTGAGTTGCTTGGGTGAGAAGGCGCGCGGCGGCTCGGCGTCGGAGCGAGTCAGCTTGAAGGCGTGAGAGAACCCTTCGAAGTCGGGGAAGCGCGGAGGCCTGGCGCGGTTGATCCAGCGCAACGCCGTACGAATGTTGCGCCGGTATTGGTTCACGGTGGACGCGCGGCGGCGAACGTTCTTGTTGCCGAGTCTCGTTTCGGCCGTCGCGATATAGTCGAAGAACTTGCCGAGCATGTTGCCGTCGAGCTGGCCCGTTTGGAGATTGGCCGCGCCTTTGCCCGTCAGCCAGTCCTTGAACATGGTGATGGACTTTTCCAGCAGTTCCGCAGTCTTGGGGCTGATTCCGTTGCGCGCTTCCGGGTTTTCGAGGCGCACGGCCGCACGCTCTTTGGTGTCGGCCAGGAACTCATCGAGCGAAGCGATCAACCCATAGTCGTAGGCGAGGCGCCCGCCGCGCTTGGCTACCTCTACGGTGTCCATCTTCTCTTGGAGCATATACCGCTTGACCAGTTCCGCGCGCGCGACGGCATCGAAGGCCATCAGCGCGGCGCAAGACTTGCGGACCTCTTTCGGCTTGCTGCCGGTGAAGTCGGTGTACACCAGGTAGTGTTTGCCGCGCCACAAACGGATGTGAGCGGCTTCGCGTGGCCTTCCCATCGGCTCTACTCCACGGGTTGCGGGATTTCCGGTACGTTCCCGGTACACCGTGTACCGAGAACCGGCCTATCAGGCGGATTCGCGGGCTACTGTACCGAGATTGTACCGAAAATCCAGCCTAAACCGCTCGAAGCGAAGGTAAGCTAGGTCAGGCGTTGATTGCCTTGAAAGCTGCTTACAGAGCCAGTTTTCAGCCGATGTCGTTGCCGGGACTGCGTTTATTGACGAGCGGACTTGCAGATTTTCCCAAGCAGGTGGTCGAGGGTTCGAACCCCTTCGCCCGCTCCAGATTCGTACCTGCCCGGGGATTGGCTCTCCGGGTGGTCGTTCTTGCTGGCCAAACGTATGGACTTCTCACTGTACTATGAGCTGTACCGACGTTCGCCATGTGGATAGCGCACATTTCAAGCGGATCTGGGGCTTGCTGCGTCTGGCGCCGCAAAGCCAGTCCTGTGCTGTGTGCAGTCTCCCGCAGGCATAGCTCGCAGAACTGGCCGCACATGCTGACGGCTGACAACTGGCTTTCGAACTTGCGACTACCTGGCTATGCAGCGATTCCACTTGCCAACACGCCCGCAGTTCATGCTGGTAAAGCGGCGCGTCATCCATCGTGGCCGATTGCACAGGGGCTTCTCCACGTCGGTCCGCCACGCGTGGCAGAATTGCGTTTGCAGCACCGAATGTTTCGCGCATAAGCAGGCAGCCGTTCGATGCGTCAGCGGCGCCGGTCAGCAGGGCGTTGCACAGCACGCCGTACTTCGGAAAGCCGCGACTGATACGGCCTGATCGGGCAGCCCCGCAAACGCTGGTATGCCCGGAGTCGTACCGGGTGGAGTCGTTGGCCGCGAGGTTGACCTGGCTGGCGGAAGACGCCAAGAAGTTTGCTAAGAGCTTGTTTAAGAAGGTTCCTCGCTGTTTCATGTGGATTTGGGTCTGGGCGGGGCGAGTTGCGTCGTGAATTGATCCAGCACCTTCCCCAGCGGTGCGCCGATCAGGTAC
>JAMQHL010000020.1 GCA_025993795.1 Planctomycetota bacterium | reverse complement strand
GTGCCGGAAGAGCGCACAGTCACCGAGTTGAGCGAAGCCCCAGTCTGCGAGTTGGAGGCGACAGTGAAGCGCTGCGCCAGAATGCCATTACCGCCCGGGCCAGTGTCGTTAGCATAAACGTTCTGAGCCGCGCCAGCGGAGGTTGCCACAGTAAGCGACGGACCGGTGGTATATCCGAAGTCGGCAAAGCCGTAGTTGTTACTCGTACCAACCGCTGAAGGGTACTGCACGGTCGTACCAGAAATGTAACAGTACTGAGTGTAGTTGATGTTGCCCGACGGCGCCCAGTTGCCTGTCCCAGACCCGGGAGCCCAGTAATACCACTCCAAAGTTGAGACTGCGATCCGATACCTGGCACCTTGTGTCAAGTTCAAAGGTGTCGAAAGCTGCATCGTTCGCCAAGTGCCGACAGTGCCTGAGGTACTTACGGCTTGGGCCAGCGGTGTCCCCGTCGACGTAGTGCTCCACAGGGCAACAGTAGCACTGCCGGTGTGGGGAACTACACAGGCCAAGTGCGTGACCGTGACGTTGCTGATCGCGACTTGAAACTCGTAACCAAGATGGTAGCCAGTGGTAGACGAGCCCGTGCTGGGGGCCGCCCCTGATACCGATTGCTGGCTCAAAGGATAGGTCTGGGCACCACACGTCGACGCAAGAAGCAGTGCGAGCAAAATGCCTGTAACGCAGATCAACGCTCTCATGAGTGACGCCCTCAGATAAATGAACCTAGCGATTGCCAGCGGATCGCGGCGCATTGACGGACCATCCCGCGATAGGGGTAGGCAATTCATGCGAACTGAAATGTCGTCCGAATGTGATGACTCAGGTTAACGCACCGAAGTGATTGATGCAATTCCTTGTTCGGCAGATCACAGTGTCGAAGGCGCGTGGAGCAACGGTGTCGCTGGCAATCGTATGCATGCAGTGCGATTGGTGCGTTTTCCGCGACGCCAAGATTTTCACGCAGCTTCAAGAAAGCGTCGATTCAGTGACCTACTGCGACATCCAGTTGCGCAGCAGCGCGTGCCCGTGCTCGGTGAGCATTGCCTCCGGGTGAAACTGGACGCCTTCCACCGGCAGTTCCCGGTGGCGCAGCCCCATGATCACCCCGTCGTTGCTGCGGGCCGTCACTTCCATGCACTCCGGCACGCTTGACGGGTCAACACACAGGCTATGGTAGCGGCATACCGTAAACGGCGACGGCAGCCCCGCGAACATGCCGGCGCCATTGTGCCCGATCAGGCTGGTCTTGCCGTGCATCAGCGTCGGCGCATGTACAAGCCGCGCACCAAAGTGCTCGGCCATCGCCTGCATGCCCAGGCACACGCCCAGAATCGGCACGTTGAAGCAAGCAAACAGCGCCGGCGTGACACCCGAGGCGGCCGGTCGGCCGGGACCGGGCGAAATGCAGACTCGCGCCGGGTTCAGGGCCGCCAGCTCGTCCAGCGTGGCTGCGTCGTTGCGCACGACGCGCACATCCTGGCCAAGCTCGGTGAAGTAATGGGCGAGGTTGAACGTGAACGAATCGTAGTTGTCGATCAGCAGCAGCATGCGGGCAGGGATTCAACCACGCGCAACGCCCCCTGAACACCGCCGGCCTATGCCAGCCGCTCCGCCCCGAACGTCGGCGACCACTCGCGCACGTCGTAGCGGGCGATGCCTTGCAGGTGAAACGGGTCAGCCACAATCACGGCATCCACCCCGGCGCGGTCTGCTGCCCGCAGCAGCAGCACGCCGCCAGTGCGCGGCACGAATGGCCCGCTGGCAATGATCCGGCCCTGCTCAAACAGTTGCTTCAAGTAGGCACGATGCCCGGGCGTCGCAGCTTCGACCTCGGGCATCGGCTTGGTGTATTCGATCGTGATGACGTAGACGGGCATGATGTTGTTTAGAACGGCGGCTCTTCGCCGCTGTTGCCCGGCAGGCTTGTGGCATAGCCGTCATATCCGCCGTCATCATCGTCGCCGCTGCCCTGTGGCTCCTGGGCCTGGTTGCCCTGGCCCGTGGGCTGTGGCCGGGTTTGTGTGCCGCGGTTGCCGCCGCCCTGGCTGCGGTTGCCGCCTTCGCCGCCGCCCTGGCCGCGATTGAGAAAGGTGCAGCTTACGCCGTGAACCTTCAGCTTGCTGCGGTTCTTGCCGGTTTCCTTGTCGACCCACTTGTCCTGCTTGAGTGAGCCCTCAACCAGCAGGGGGTCACCTTGTTTCTTCCAGCGGCAGATGGTTTCGGCTTGCTTGCCCCAGAACGTCACTTCAATGAAGTGCGTGGATTCCTGCATGTTGCCGGACTTGTCTTTGTAGCTCTCATTGACGGCCAGCGTCAGGTCCGTGAGTTGGGCGCCGCCGGGCGTGCTGCGCAACTCCGGCGTACGGGTCAGGTTGCCCATGATGATGACTTTGTTGAAGCTTGCCATGACTGTTCTCCCTCCGGTCGGGTTCAATGAAACATGCAAGGTCCCGGATCCCTCGGACGCTCACAGCGCCCGCAATGAACTATAACGGGCCACGCGACACTGCCAGCTTGTTTATGAGTGTCAGTTACTCAATTCGGGCACTGGCGCGGCCCGCAAGAGTGGCTGGAAAGTGTTGGCACTACAGGGATTATGGAGACCAGTGCATCGCGAACGCGACGCCGGGAAAGCATTCGTAAATCGCTGCGTCACGTGTACTTGGAAAAGCTCAGGGAAGCGGCGGGAAGTCCTTGCAGTGGCAGTTACTCAAGAATTTCCTGTCTCACACAGAAGCGCTGCGGCGCAAAGAACTGGCAACAGCTGGGTGGACCTTCGTGGTTTTCAGCCGTAGCGGTCATCAACCAGCACACGAAGGCACCAGAAGCGGCTTCGCGCAGGTCATGCAGAGCAGTTCCTCTCCGGGCTACGCGAGAAACAGGCGATAGCTGATAGAGACGGGACCGGGCATTGTGCATGTTCCCGCTCGCGCGATGGGCTGCCGTTGGCCAGAATGGCGACCCATGCCAAGCCCCGTTGAAGAGCTGGTGCTCACCACGCACCTGTCGCGCGTGCAGCAAGTGCGCGCGAGAGTCGATGCCCTGCGTTCCGACGAGTTGTTCCGCGACTACTCTGCAGGCCAACCGAGCGACGTACATCGCCTGGCGGCCATGGCCCCAATGCGCGAATTGCTCCAGCGCGCGACGGAACTTCGGGGGTTGTCCACGATCACCATCCGTCGCGTCGGCACGCTGTTGTTCTCGCCGCCGGGCGTGGCGCTCGGGGCGGCATATGCCGAGACCTGGCGTGCGCTATTGAGACATACGCTGGAACTGCGCAAGTCAATCGAAGTGATTAGGACGCGCATGGACACCGGCATTCCTGACGTAAGAGACTGGAACGAACTGGCATGGCAGGAAGACACGATCGGCGGGTTTGTCACCCAGGTGATGGCCACACTGGAAGAGTTCCCACGGGCACTTATCCCCGACGACGCGCATGCCAACCTGAGCCAGGCTCTTGAGGCTCACCGTCAGGACGTCCTTGCGCGGCGTGCCCAGCGTGCACCACCAGGCACGCCCTCGCGCCGTCGCCGCCGTCGCAAGCGCCTGCCCACGTTCGAGCCGCTGTCTCGGACCAGGCCCGCGATTCTGAAAACGGTCGACGAGCAGCACGAGGACCTTGAACTGGCGGCCGAGCTGTTCGAGTGCGATCAATGCGGCGGCGGCATGACCTCCCGCATCCGTGAACGAGGCGCCAATAAGCTCGTATGTGGATACTGCGGCCATGAGCGCGAACTGGATGCACCGCCGCGCCGCCCGGTACTGCCTGCGTTGGCCACAGAACACAGCGACATCCGGGTCGCCATCGAAGGCACCTACGGGTTTCAGTGCAAGGAGTGCGGCGCGCAAGTCACCGTGGCGGCTTCTCAGATGACTCACCGCTGCGCCTACTGCGGCAGCCACGCGTTTGTGCAGGACGAACTTCACGACGGCTTGCAGGTGCCCGACGGCATGCCGCGTTTTGCCTGCGACGCCGACACCGCCGTGAAGCTGCTGCGCGACTGGCTGAAGAGCCGCGCCGACGTGGACGCTGGCTTTGAGCGCGAGTTTGAAGTGGTCGCCACGGAGCCGCGATATGTGCCCTTCTGGATATTCCGGGTAGTCGTCGACGAAGCCAGTTACGAAGACTACCCGGTGTGCGCCACGCGCCAACTGCTGCACCGGCTTCCAGCCGAGCTGCGCGGTATTCAACCACTGGAGTCACAGAGTGCGCCGCCGTTCACGCGTAGCCAAATGGCGATCATTGCCGCCGAGCGGTTCAACATTGAACCCGACGAGGCGCGCCAGCACGCAATCGGCGCAAACCGCAACAACCCGATCCGGCTTTCCAGCGCCGCCCCGCGCTACATGCTGCTGCCGCTGTACTTCCTGGTGCTGAGCTGGCAGGGGCAGGAATACCACGCGCTGGTCGATGGCGCGCGCGCAGGCATAGGCCTTCGTTACCCGAAGTCGGTCACGCGCCTGATTCGCAAACGCTGGTGGGTCGGCGCCGCAGTGGCCGGCCTGCTCGTGCTGCTGGCCGGGGTAGTCGCCGTCGCTGCCTGGGGAGCGGTAGCAGGAAGAGCAGAACGCGAGGCGCGGCAGACCCACGAAGCCGAGCTTGACAGGCAAGCCGCGCTACGGGCCGAGCAACGACGCATCGAGATGGAAGAGTTGAAGCACATCGTGCTGCCTCTGAACCAGCAAGATGTCACCTGGGTGTCGGAACCGTTTGACCTGACCCTCACAACCATGCGGACGCAACGCTTTGAGATCGCCGTGACCTACCCGGTACGCGTGTGTTTCCATCTGCGCCTCTCAACGATGCAGCGCCGCAGCGTAAAGCAGGTGAACGCGCTGCGTGATCCAGCCGCAAGTGCGCGCACTCAGGAAATTGTCCAGAAGTGGGCCGCCGGGAACACATACATCGGCGAGTACAGCTCCGTCTTGATCGACCCCCAGTCCTTCGACGCAATGGCAAAAGAGATTTACGGCGCGACGATGCCCGAAGGCACCCTACCCGCCGAGCCAGCCGGCCACTTCGAGCTGCTCGAGGCAAGGGGCAGCAACGTGTACACAGGCGAGTTCACACTCGAGGTGAAGCCCTACTGGTCAGAGCGGAGAAAGCACCTCACGGTGCGCATCACCTTTGAGGCGCACCCAAGGGACGTGCAACTCCTGGTGAACGCACTTGAGGCAGACTTGATTCCGTTGTCGATGGCACAGGCCATGGGTCGCGCTGGAGTCCTCTGGACAGCCGAAAAGCCCGACGAAGTGGCCATTGAAGTCGCGGTTGCCGTGCTCTCCGAATGGAAGCGCGTAAGCTGGCGCGCTCCACATACAACAGCCGCGGTGAAATCCGCGGCTGTGCGTCGGTGATTGAGGCGACTACTTGCTGACTGTGGCTTTGCCTTTGGTGCAGTACTGGGTGATGCCGGCGAACATGGCGTCAGCCATCATGTCCTGATACGACTTCGTCGCGAGGCGGCGTGCCTCGGCGGGGTTGCTCATGAAACCGAGCTCCACCAGCACAGCCGGCATCTTGGTTTTTTCCAGCACACGCAGGCCGCGCGGGTCAACCTTGGCGCCGCGGTTGGGGCTGTCTGTCGCGTCGTCCATAGCGCTCACAATCGCGTTGGCAAGCCGCGCCGACTGTTGCGCGCCGCCCTTGTAGAAGACCTCAAAGCCTGCAACCTCGCCGCTGTCCGGGGCGATGTTTGCGTGCACGCTGACGAACAGGTCGGCTTTTCCGGAGTTGGCCATGTTGCAGCGGTCCTCAAGCTCGGGGTACACGTCGGTGGTACGGGTCATGATGACGGTGGCCCCGGCTGCAGCCAGAAGGTCACGCAGGCGCAGGCTGACCGGCAGAACGATGTCCTTTTCGTACACGCCGTTTGCGCTGCCGCCTTCGTCCTTGCCGCCGTGCCCTGCATCCACGCAGATGGTGAACCCCTTCAGGGGGCCGTCAGCAGCTTTCGGCCCCGCGGGCGGCGCAACGGGGGTCAGGGGCGTCAGGTCAACGCTGGATCTGCGCAGGGGGCCGCGCTGCAAGTGGTGCTGGCCAAAGCGCTTGCAAATGAAGTTGAAGGTGCTCTCGGGCAGAAACAGGTCGTTGCCGTATTGGTTTTCCGTGGCGTCGCGTTCCTGGCGCCAGCGGGTGCTGTTGATGATGACGACGTCGCTGCCGGTCTTGAAGGTCACAAGGTCGCCTTTGGGGCTCTTCATCGTGAACTGGTAAGGCTGCGGGCCGGTTTCGTAGACCCAGCCGAGTTCGGTAGCCATCTCGGAAAGGTGCATGGTGCGCGGCTCAGGGTCGAGCGACGTGTCCTGCGGCGGGATAATGCCCGCCGAGGTGCAACCAGCAACGAACAAAGCGATGGCGAGCAGCGGAAGAATGGTGCGCATGGTAGCTCCGGTGTCGTAGGCGAATGGCCCTGCCAGGGCAGGTGTCAGGGGGCCTATCGGCACACTCGGCGCGCAGGATTCAGCAAAAACCGGAACTGGGCCGTCTTGTCGGGTAAGTTGCGGTTCAGTTTGAACCACAACTGCATCCGCATTGCGTAAACCCGCCAAGAACCGCAAGAAACTGGGTCGTCATCCAGTTGGCTGGTCGAGGTTGCACAGGACCGGCGTGTGGTCGCTGGGTTGCTCCCAGCCTCGCGGGTCAATGTCGATCCACGCCCTCGTTACGCTGTCCTTGAGCGCGTTGCTGACCCAGATCTGGTCGATGCGCAGACCGTGGTTGCGCTTATAGCCTCCGCTGCGGTAGTCCCACCACGAGTACAGGCCGCCCTTGTCCTCGACCAGCCGCAGCGAATCATGCAGGCCCCAGTCGGCGAGGTGTTTCAGCCACTTGTGCTCATCGGGATGAAAGCCGATTTCGCCCTTGCAGGCCTTTAGGTCCCAGACGTCGCGCGGCTCAGGCGCAATGTTGAAGTCGCCGCACAGGGCTACCGGCTCGGTGGGTTTGCCAAAGCCGTCAAGGTGTCCGCGCAGCGCCTTGAAGAAGCGCTGCTTGTAGGCGAACTTGTCGCTGCCGACGGCTTGCCCGTTGGGCGCATAGACGCTGAATACGTGTACACCCTCGATCACGGCTTCAATCAGCCGCGACTGGCCTTCTTCGCCGGAAAAGCCCTCGATGACTTCTTCGATCGGCAGTTTCGACAGGATGGCAACACCGTTGTAGCCGGGTTGCCCGTGGGCCGCGGCCTCGTAGCCGAGTTCGCCGACTTCATCGAACGGAAACTCATCGGTAGGCAGCTTGAGTTCCTGAAGACAGAGCACGTCAGGCTTGGCGGTCTTGAGCCAGTCCAGAAGATGCGGCAGGCGCACGCGCAGCGAGTTGACGTTCCAGGAAGCTAGAAGCATGTGCTTGGCCCTATCAAGGCGAGCAGTGAGCAGTGAACCATGTGCCGATCTGGAATCGAATGGCACCTTGCCAACTGCTCATTGTCAAATGTTCGGCGCGACTCAGAAGTAATAGGTGTATCCGACCAGCAGGCTTACCGAGAAGTAGCTGATGTCGATGCGCTTGCGGTAGCCCGTCAGCAGTTCGTCTTCGCGCGGGTTGTCGAAGTTGATTGGCTGCTGCGTGGTCCCGCTGCCGAGCGCGAATTGCAGGCCCAGCATCAATTCGTGCTTGGGGCTGTTGTCGTCCTGGCGCGTTGTGAAGCTGATGCCGGTTGCGAAATGAAACAGGTTCCAGGTCGCCATGCCCAGGTGCAGGTCGTTGCCAAACCCCAGATAGTCGGCGTTGGCATCTGTGCGCATGCTCCAGAACCCGGTCCAGTTCGCGTGAAAGCGCGCCTCCATCCCGATCACGCCGTTGAACGCGCCGCGCTTGCCGTCGTGAACCGTCAGCAGTTTGCGGCTGCTCTGGCTGGGGAATGGGCCGATAATGAAGGCTTTGTCGCCTTGGGGTGCAGCGACCTTGTAGCGGCCGACCGGCAGGAACCACTCCCAGGCAAAGCCCAGCAGCACGGGCCCGAAGTCATACTCGACACCGCTGGCGATGCTGAGCGGCGACCGGACCTCCGTGGCCACGCCGTCGCGGCGGTCGTTGGCTTCGAACTCGTCGCTGCTGCCGTTGCCGTCGATATCCAGGTCATCGACCGAGATCTGCTGCCAGACGGTACCGCTGCCGAACATGTTCAGGCTTGGCGTGGTCAGAGTCATGCCCATCTTCAAGCCGTCGAATTGCATGCTGATGCCGGCTTTCCAGAGCATGCGGACGTTCCAGACGTCCCAGCCGGCTGCGTTGCCGGCGCCGAATGTCTGGCCGGTGTCGTTGACGGCGCGCGTGGTGATGTTTACGCCGCGGGTTTCGAAGCGCAGCGCGCCCCAGTGGGTGATGCCGATCGCCAGCCAGTCGGTGATTGCCCACCCAAAGCCCAGTCCCGCCCAGTACTCTTCGGTGCTGGTGTCGAACTGGAACGAGCCGATGTAGTGCTCGTTGCCCGGAGAGCGCGTGTCTTCGATGACGTTGTCCCGCCGTTCAACCCGCGTGCTGGCTCGCGCATTGAAAAACTGCCGCGCCAGAATCTGGAACCCGAGGCCAATGTTGGCCTGCTCGAAAAGGAACACGCCTGAGCCGGTCAGCGGCACGATATCGCCCTGTGTGCTCGTGATGTTGCGGCCGGCACCCGCGCCGTCGGTTAGCGTCAGGATGCTGAGCTGGTATCCGTCGGCGCTGACTTTCAGCGAATCATTGTTCACCCAGCCCAGCCGCGCCGGGTTGTAGTAGACGGCGCTGGTGTCGCTGACGCCGCCGATCACGGCGCCGCCCATCAGGGCGCTGCGTGTGCCGAACTGGTGCGTCCAATAGTGGTTGTCCTGGGCCGACAGGCCAGCGCAAATCAGCAGAAGGGCGAGTAGTGCTCGCATGTTGTTTCCTGTGGTAAGTGGTGACCCGGATTATCGAACTGCGGTGACTGATTACCAATAGCCAATTACCAATGCCCGGGGCATTGGTAATTGGGAACGAGTCAGAGTGATTTGCAGTGCCCGTTAGATGTGGTGGTGGACTGACTCAACGAAATACGGGTCCTTCTTGGCCAGCAGCGGCGCCTTCTCCAGCGCCTTGAGCGTAACGAACAGGAACAGGCCCAGCACGCCGATCAGGGTGCCGCCGACAACGACGGTCCACACATCGTTTGCGGCATGCGGGATGCCATCCACGGGGTGCGTGCGTGGTGCAACAAGCTGCCACAGGTCAATGAAGCGCCCGCCCAGCGCGATGCAGGCCGCGATCCCCAGCATCTTCGGGCTGCGCTTGTTCGGCCGCGGCAACAGAATCAGGAACGGGATGACCCAGTTGAGCAGCGGATTCAAACCGAACGCGACCCAGAACCACGGTCCCTCCCATCGCGCCAGGTAGTGCTGCGTTTCCTCGGGGATGTTCGAGTACCAGATCAGCAGGAACTGGCAGAACCAGATGTAGGCCCAGAAAGTGGCTGCCGCAAGCAGCCAGATGCCGACATTGTGGTAGTGATTCTCGTTGACTGACTTGCGCAGATAGCCGGTCTGCCGCAGGAAGATCAGCAGCAGGGCCAGCATCGCAAACCCGCTCTCCATGATACCGGCGAACTGGTACACGCCGAACATGGTGCTGAACCACGTCGGCTCAACGCTCATGATGTAGTCGACACTTGAGAAGGTAACGGTGATCGCGAACAGTGCGGCGTAGGGCGCGGCGATTCTGCGGCCGGTGCTGGTGTGCTTGACGTCGCCATCGATATCCTGTTTGCGCGATGCGCGCACCAGCGCCCATGACGCCGCGATCCAGATGCCGAAATAAATCGCCATGCGGATCACGAATGAACTCGGGTTCATCCATGCGGCCTTGCCAAGAATCAGCTCGCTGTGCAGGTCGCCGTGGTCAACCGGGTGCGACCATTCGTAGAAATCGCTGAACATCGCCGCAAGCGCGACCACTACAAACGTAGCTGCGGCAACCGGCAGATAGCGGGTCATCGCCTCGGGCACACGCTTGATGACGACGTGCCAACCGCTGCTGGAAAGGTGCGACATCGCCAGGAACACCGTGGCAAACAGCGGAAAACCAAGGCAGTACCAAGCCGCGATCACCCAGCCGGTCATCGCCAGCTCAACGCCGCCAATCCAGGTCAGGCCGAACGCGATGAGGCCGACGCCCATCATCCCGATGCTGGCCAGCTTGGCGAGCACAGGAAAGCTGAAGTGTTCGGGCTCGTCCATGACGGTCACGGTTGCCATCTACCTGCCCTCCTGCAACGAGCGCAGGTACACGACGATCTTCCAGCGGTCATCGTAGTCAACGTGGCTGGCGTGCGCCGGCATCGTGTTAAAGCCATACGTAATCGTGTGAAAGAGCTGCCCGTCAGTAAGTCGATCGCGGACCGCCGCATTGTTGATCGCCGGCGCCCCGATGCCGAACTGGGTGACGGGCGCGCTGCCGACGCCATCAACGCTGTGGCAGGCCTCGCAGTTCATCCGGAACAGGCGCTTACCGCGGGTCAGCAGCGCCTCGCGCTCAGCCCCGGTTCTGCCGGCGTACGGGTTGGCCAGTTGGCGGGACTGCTCGCGGCCTGCTTCGCCGGCTGGAATGTCCAGCCACTGCTGTCCCCGGTAGTAGGTGCCGTCGGGCGGCGGCATGTCCGCGGTGCCCCATTGCTCAATCGGGTTGGGCAGCGGATGGGTGTTCCATTCGGGGTAATGGTGCATCTGCTGGCTTTCCCACGCCTTGCTGTAGGCCATGTCGGGCATGTATTCGAAGTTGCGCTTTCCGAAGTCGCGCAGCACGAAGCCCGCAACCAGGCCGGTGACAATGGCACCGATCAGCACGCCGGCGCCGATCCAGACCCGGGCGGGCTGTTTTTTCTCGTTCCGTGCCACGAAGTCGTGCGCGACTTTGATCGCCTGCACTTGTGCGTCCACGACTTTGTCGAAGGCTTTCTGCATTATGCCGCCCCCTCCGGGCCGCTGTTGATGTCGTAGTCAGCGTCCACTTCGCGGATGTCCTCTGCGTGGTTGGCGGTGAAAATCTCACGGGCCCTGGCTTCGATGAAGTCTTCATCCATTTCCAGCACGATCACGAACCGGTCGTCAGTCTGGCGCGCATGGAAAAGCCGCGCCTGCTTGCCGGGATACAGGAAGCAGAAGACGAACAGGGCCAGCATCGTGCACACGCCGCCGAACAGCACCGTCAGTTCAAACATGATCGGGATCAGGGCCGGTATCGGCAGCGTTTCCTTGCCACCGATGTTGAGCGGCCAGTCCCAGTGCGACATGTACGCCATGCCCAGGAATGAAAGCGCGCAACCCATCGTGCCGCACAGAAAGGTCACCCAGGTGATCTTGCTGAAAGGCAGGCCCATGGCGCGGTCAAGGCCGTGGACGGCATAGGGTGCGATCACGTCGTGGTACGTGAAGTTGGCTTCGGTGCAGGCCTTTGTGGCCTCAAGGCAGTCGTCCTCGTCGGTGAAGACGCCGAAGAAGAGATTGTTCTCTTCGTCAGACATGGCTCACCTCCGCGGGGGCTTCTCTGGTGGGCTTGTCGTCATGTTTGTGCTTCTGCCCCATCTTCATCACGCCCTTGACTTCGCCGAACGCAATGCCCGGCAGCAGGCGAATGAAGCAGAAGAACAGGAAGAAGAAGATGCCGAAGCTGCCGATCAGCTCCATGACCTCGATGTGCGTAGGATAGTAGTGCGCCCAGCTGCTTGGCAGGTAGTCGCGGTGCAGGCTGGTCACGATGATCACGAAGCGCTCAAACCACATGCCGATGTTCACGAAGATACTCATGATGAACAGGAAAATCGGGCTGCGGCGCAGCTTGCGGAACCACAGGGTCTGTGGGCTGATCACATTGCAGCTGACCATGATCCAGTAGCTCCAGGCAAACGGCCCGGTCGCGCGGTTGATGAAAGCGTACTGCTCGTACATGCTGCCGCTGTACCAGGCCATGAACATCTCGGTGCCGTAAGCCAGGCCCACCATGCTGCCCGTCAGGATGATCACCTTGCCCATGTTCTCGAGATGGTCTTGCGTGATGTATTGCTTCAGGTTCATCGTCTCGCGGGCGATCAGCAGCAGCGTCAGCACCATCGCGAAGCCCGAGAAAATCGCGCCCGCAACGAAGTAAGGCGGGAAGATCGTGGTATGCCAGCCAGGCAGCACCGACGTGGCGAAGTCCATCGACACGATGGTGTGGACGCTGAACACAAGTGGCGTGGCCAAACCCGCAAAAATCATGTACGTGGTTTCGTAGTGGTTCCAGTGCCGCACCGACCCGCGCCAGCCCATGCTCAGCGTGCCGTAGAAGAACTTGCGGGCCCAGTGTTTGGCGCGGTCGCGTACCGTCGCAACGTCAGGGATCAACCCGATGAACCAGAACACCGCCGAGATCGAGAAGTACGTGCTGATCGCAAACACGTCCCACAACAGCGGGCTGCGAATGTTCACCCACAGCGGCCCGCGCAGGTTGGGGTAAGGCGCTGCCCACAGAAAGCCAATCCAGGGCCGGCCCATGTGAATCACCGGGAACAAACCCGCGCACATCACGGCAAACAGCGTCATGGCCTCGGCAGAGCGGTTGATACTCGTGCGCCACTTCTGCCGGAACAGGAACAGCACAGCGCTGATCAGCGTGCCTGCATGGCCGATGCCGATCCAGAACACGAAGTTCGTGATGTCAAAGCCCCAACCGACTGTCTTGTTCAGGCCCCATGTGCCGATGCCCTTGTAGACCTGATAGGCGATGGTCAGCACGCCCATCAACGCGACCAGCCCGGAGACCATCCAGCCGACCCACCAAAGCATCGACGGCTTGCCCTCAATTGACCCGCAGACATCATTCGTGATGTCGTGCATGGTCTTGCCACCGTGGACAAGCGGCATGCGAAGTTCTGAATAGTGGTGCGCCATAAAACCTTACTCGGTCCGATGCTCGTGCTGCGGTCTAGTGGTCATGCCCGCGGGCATGCGACTTATCAAGCTCTGCTTTTTCGTGCGGCTTTGCCGGGCGGTTGCGCACTTTGGTCAGGTACGTGACGGCCGGGCGGGTATTGATTTCTGCAACGACGCCATAGTTGCGCGGGTCGCGGCCCAGCTTGGCCACGACGCTGTCCTTGTCGTTCTGGTCGCCGAACACGATGGCCTGTGTTGGGCACGTCTGCTGGCAGGCAGTCAGGATCTGGCCGTCCTTGGGCTTGGTCTTGTGCAGCGCGGACGTGCGCTTGCCGTCGTAGATGCGCTGCGCACACATGCTGCACTTTTCCATTACGCCCTGGCCCCGCACCGTGATGTCCGGGTTCAGCACAAGGTTCATGGTCAGGTCGCGGAACTTGTACATGAACCAGTTGAAGCGCCGCACCTTGTACGGGCAGTTATTCGCGCAGTAGCGCGTGCCGATGCAGCGGTTGTAAGTCTGGATGTTCAGGCCTTCGTCACTGTGGTTGGTGGCGATCACCGGGCATACTGTCTCGCACGGCGCGTTCTCGCAGTGCTGGCACATCATCGGCTGGAAGATCACGTCCGGGTTCTCGACCGTGGTCTGCTTGCCGTTCTGGATGCCCTTGCCATCGGCGTCGCGGGTGTCTTCAAAGTAGCGGTCGATGCGAATCCAGTGCATTTCACGGCGGCGCCATACCTCATCTTTGCCGACGACCGGCACGTTGTTTTCAACCTGGCAGGCCATCATGCAGGCGTTGCAGCCGGTGCACAGGTTCAGGTCAACGACCATGCCCCACTTGTGGCCCTTGTACTCCCAGCGCTTCCATAGCGTGACGTCAACGGGCGGGATCTCGTGTTGGTTGCCGGAGTGCTGGTCTTGCTTCCACATCTCCAGCGCCGTGTCTTTGGCCAGCGGTCGGCCTTCCTGGCTGTCGTGGGTCTGGAGCAGCGCCAGCCGGTGATATGAGCCGACCTTCTTGACGCTGCCAAAGCCCGCAACCGACAGCGGATAGGCGTTGTCGCCGATCGCCTTGCGGTCCGGGTCAACGGCATCGGACTCTTCGCCCATACCGTGCACGATGCGGCCTGCGTGCGTGCGACCGTAACCGAGCGGCAGCACGACTACTTCCTCGGCGGCCCCCGGCATGCGAATCACGGGCGCCTTGCACGTTGCATCGCCGGATTTCACCTCAACAAGGTCGCCTTCCTCCAAGCCCAGCTTGGCCATCGTCACCGGCGACATGGCTGCGAAGTTTGTCCAGGTCGCGCGCACCAGCGGGTCGGGCATTTCCTGCAGCCAGCCATTGCCGGCATGCTTTCCGTCGCCCAAGTTGTAGGACTCGAACGTGACAATCTCGAGCCCGTCGCCAGACGCCACATTGCCGACGCCGCTGACGTCCCCCACACCCTTGAACGCAGGCGCTGTCGCTGGTTCGCGGCGGTCGCGCACGCCCAGGGCAACCGCAGTCGTCCAGGCCATGCCCGCCAGAACATTCTTTTCCCAGAAGCCTTGCAGGAACGCGCGATAGTCGCGCGAGCCTTCGGCGTCGCCGGCCCACTTCAGCAGGCTTTGCAGCGCACTGCGCGTGTCCCACAGGCGGCGAACGGTCGGCTGTGCCAGCGTGTACAAGCCGCGAATCGGCTCAAAGTCGTTCCAGCCTTCGTTGGCGTCGTCTTCGGCCGCGATCCAGTCGCATTCGCTGGCGGTTTCGTCCGCGTGATGGCCGATCGCAATCTTGTTGGGAACCTTGGCCAGCAGTTCTTTGAACTTCGCGCCGTTGGGCAGGTCGAACACCGGGTTGACGCCCCAGACCACCAGCGTCTTCACGACGCCGGATTCCATCTCTTTGAGCAGCGCGTTGAGCGCCTCATCGTTGCCGAGCTTCTGCTGCGAATACGGCACCAGCTCAAGCGTCGATCCGTAGGCGCCCAGCTTGTCGTTGATCCAGTTGATCAGGCGCTGCTGTTTCACGTTGTGGCTGCCGCTGACGACCAAGCCGAGTCGGCCGGCTGCGCGCAGCTCTTGGACAATGCGTTCAAGGTCTGCGGCGGGTACGGCGTGCTTGCCCGGCTCGCCGAAGCTGCCGCCAAGACGGTTGGCGATGTCGGTCAGGACTGCCCCGCGCTCAGCGTTGCGGACGCGGAAGCGCTCGTCGGCGCAGGCACCGGTGGTAGAAAGACGTGACTCAAACTGGATGTGGCGGGACATTGACTTCTTGCCAAAGCGCAGGTCGCGATGCTTTGCCCACTGGCGCGCGAACTCAACCGGGCTGATCCAGTTGCCCAGGAAGTCGGCGTCGAGGCTGACCACAAACTCGGCGTTGTCGAAGCGATAGTGCGGGATGCGCGCCTCGCCGTGGGTGTCGCGGTGCGCGGCGGCAATCGGCCACGCGCTGCACGCGTCGTAGGAAACGTGCTTGGCGCCGGTCTTCTCGCAAAACTGCTGAATCACGGCGCGCGCCGCCGGGCCGTTGACCGTACCCGTCAGCAGGCGGACGCTGCCGGATTTCAAAACGCCGGCGACGGCGGCATCCAGCGATGCCCACTGCTGGCGAGTCTCGGCTTCGTCCCAGCCCTCCGGCGCTTCCCTGGCCCAGGGGCCGTGCAGGCGATCGGGGTTGTACAGGTTCCAGAGTTGAGCCTGGCCCAGCATGCACAGCCCGCCCTGGTTCTGCGGGTGGTCGCGGTTGCCTTCGGCCTTGAGGGGTCGGCCGTCGCGAACCTTCATCCATGTGCCGCAGTTGGCGCTGCACATCTGGCACGTTGACGCATACTCGTACGGCACGCCCGGGGTCACGCCCTCGGGCTTGCGCAGCATGGGCTTGACCTTGATGTCTTCCGCAGTGCAGCCGGCGATCACTGCGCCCATGGCGGCCATGCCGGTGACCTTCATGAAGTCGCGGCGCGACGTGCTGGCAATCTCCATTTCAGCGCGGAGATCTTCCGGCATGTCGGCGGGCGCTTCGGTGCGGATGTCGGTCCTGATTTCCATGCATTCCCTGTGCAACTCAAAAGCACTACGCGCTAGCGATGGCAGGCATCGCAGTTCAGCGGTGCTGCCGGTTCCCAGCCCTGTTTCTTGTACTCTTCATTCCATGTGCGGTGGCAGTTCAAGCACCAGCCCATGGACAGAATCTCCTGCTGTTTCGCAACGCCCTCGTTTTCGACGGCGCCGTGGCACTCCTGGCACGTGAAGCCCTCGCCATTCCTGGCGATGCGCACATGTGCCATGTGGTTGAAGTACACGAAATCAGGATTGTTATGCACCCTCTTCCACTCAACGCCTGTGCCGTCCGCAAACTTGGATGCGAGCAGCGCAATGCGCTCTTTGCTCTCGGTGGTGTTCCCCTTGACGGTGTTGTGGCAGTTCATGCACGTCTGCAGGTTTGGCACGCCGGCGTGCCGGCCTTGGTCGGCGGCTGTATGGCAGTATTGGCAGTCGATGTTCAAGTAGCCGGCATGCAGCCGGTGGCTGTAGGGGATTGGCTGTTCGGGCTGGTACCCGGTGTGCAGGTTCGGCAACTGGATGTCGAAGGTGTGGCGAATGCCCAGCAGCACCGGCATCGCGGTACCGATGGTGAGCATAAGGAAAAGGATCGCGAGCTTCGCGTTCATCTCTAGTGTTTCGCTTTCTCATCGGCGCTTACGCCGTACATCAATGCAACCGCACCGCCGGCGGCGAGCTTGTTGTGCTTGTTGCCGGTCAGGCTGTCAAAGCGCCAGAACCTCGGGCGCGGTATCAGCATCAGGGTGATCACTCGGCTCTGGCACATGATGGCAAACGCCAGCGAGCCCATGATCACGTGCAGTTTGGCGATCGTCGGAAGGCTGTTGATCGCCGGGTCGGCCCCCTGGCTGAACGTGAGTGATTCCACCCAGTGCTGCCAGGCCACGGTGGCGGTCCAGACGCTGGCGTGGCGCACGGTCGCCCAGGCGAACAGACCAACGCCCAGCGCGCCCATGACGTGGCCGATGATGGCCAGGTCAAGCAGGTTGAACTTGCGGCGGATCTTGGGCTCAGTCACAAAGCGCAAGATCAGGTTCAGGATGCCGAAGGTGGTGAAGAACGCCAAGCCCATCACCAGGACCTCAAGAATGTCGCGCGCGATGCTGCTGCTGGCAATCGCCTGCGTCATCCGCGGCGAAACGATCATGCAGAAATGCAGCGTCACCAAGCCCCAGACGCCCAGCGACAGCGGCACCGAGCGCAGCTTGCGCTCCTGTCCGTCCGTGAAGCGGGGGCCCCTGGTCTTTTCCATGCGCAGCCACATCGCCACAAACACCGGGCTGCCAAGCAGGGCTGCAACAGACAGGTAAGGAACAAGCAACAGCAACAGGTTCAGCAACGGGTCCACCAGACGCGCGACGTCTTCCAGCGTCTGCTGTGGCCACCAACGGAACAATCCACCTGACGGGTCGTCCATGTCCGCTACCCTTGCTGCTACTCTTTCTTCTCGCCGCTCTGTTCGTCAGTCTTCTCTTCTGTCTTCTCTTCTGTTGTCTTCTCTTCTGTCTTCTCTTCGCCGCCAGCAGTTCCAGTCGCATCTGCGGGCGCCTCTGGCTTAGCTTCTTCTGCGGTCGTAGATGGCGCCGTTGCCGCGGGTGCTGCCGGTGTCACTGCCTTCGCCTCTTCCGGCTTTGGCTGCTCGGGCGCTTCTGTCTTTGGCGCTTGGGGTGCGGGCCCGTCGTCATGGTGCTCTTCGGGCTTGTATGGGCCGTCCACGAACTCCTTCTCTTGCTTGGCAAACAGGTTGGCGTAAAGGCCTGGTTCCATCAGCAGGATGAGCAGTGCCGCCAGCAGCAGCGCGAAGATCGGCAGGTAGTTCGACTCACGCTCAGTACCTACTTGCCGCAACTGGTAGTCAAAGAACGCCGTCACGGCTTCCAGCTCGGAATCGGTGAGGTGGCCGACTCCGTCGCGATAGTAGCGGTGCATGCGCGGCGCTTCCTCGCCCGACAGCAGGTTGAACAGCCCCTGTGCGTACATGTCTTTTTCGTCGCCGCCGTTGGTGCGCGCGGCAACCAGCGTGTGCGAGATGTTTCCGCCGACGTTGCCGCCCCGCAGTTCGTCATCGGCGCCCACGGTGTGGCAACCGATACAGGACGGGCCGCCGTTGCTGAAGTGGCGGGCCCCGCTGACGAACTCGCGCCCCAGGCGAACCTTCTTCATGTATGCGTCTTCGTCGAAGTCGAGAACCCGGTTGCGAAGAATGTAGTCAATCAGATCCAGGATCTGGCGGTCGGTAATCGTGTCGGCCAACCCGCCGCGAGGCGTCATATCGACGTTCGGCGTGGGGCCTTCCTTCTTCTGCATCTCGATGAAGTAGGGGTCCTTCACGCCCTTGACGTCTTTGATGAACTCAAGGAGGCGTTGCTGGACCGCTTTGCCCTCAAACCCGGTCGCCGCCACGCGCTCGTACATTCCCGCGAAACCGGGCCCGACCGTCTTCTTGGTGGAAAGGGTGTGGCAGGCGGCGCAGGTTGCCCACAGCTTTTCGCCGGGATGCGGCTGACCGGGTGACCATCCGACCGGTGCGAACTGGCCGGCGTTTTTTACGCCATCCGGAAGCTCGGCCTCGGGCACCGGCATTGCCTGCGCATCGGCGGTCGTCGCAAAGACACCGAAACCAACGACGGTGCAGAGCGCTGCCGCCAAGCCGAAGAAAACCAAACTGGTCACACGCCGCACTTACACTTCTCCTGCCGCCGGTTCGCCACCGGTAAAGACAACGCGAGGCCGCTGAGCGCCCCGTCGCACGAATTGCACTGCTTCGCCGGTTGAGAATCCGCCCGGGTCAGACTCAACCCGGCCCCCGCGGAGATGGTTGTATATAAAGGTGTAATAGGGGGATAAAGCCCCTACGTTCAAGTTGTGCTCAAAAAGCGTCCATCATGGACGGACGGCTACCAAGCCCTATTTCAAGGGGCTGGCAGTCGTGACTGTAGCAACACAAACGTGGGTAGTCCCCGGACCGGATTGGTCCGGATTAGCCCGGCGCATTGTCGACCTTGAGAACGCTCAGGAAGGCGCCCTGGGGCACCTCAACGCCGCCGATCATCTTCATGCGCTTCTTGCCCTTCTTCTGCTTCTCAAGCAGCTTCCGCTTGCGCGAGATGTCGCCGCCGTAGCACTTGGCCAGCACGTTCTTGCCCATGGCGCCGATCTTTTCGCTTGCGATGACCTTGCCGCCGATGGCCGCTTGCAGGTTCACGACGAAAAGGTGCTTCGGGATTTCTTCCTTCAACTTCTTCAGCAGGTTGCGCCCGCGCTGCTCGGCGAACTGACGGTGCACGATCATGGCAAGCGCGTCCACTTCTTCACCGGCGATCATGATGCGCACCTTGACCAGGTCTGCGGGCTCGAAGCCAGTGGTTTCATAGTCCATCGTGGCGTAGCCGCGTGTGCCGGACTTGAGCTTATCGAAGAAATCGAAAATCACCTCGGCCAGCGGCATGCGAAACGTCAACATCGCCCGGTCGCGGCCCAGGTGCTCCTGGTTCTGGTAAAGCCCGCGCCGTTCAAGGGCCAGCGACATCACGTTGCCGATGTATTCGGTCGGGGTGATGACGCTCAGGCGTACGATCGGTTCAAGGATTTCTTTGTACTGCGTGGGGTCGGGCAGATCGCCCGCCTTTGAAATCCGTTCATGGGTGTCGTCGTTGCGCACGATCTCATACGTCACGTTGGGCGCGCTTTGCACCAGGTCAAGGCCCAGCTCGCGCTCAACGCGTTCCTGGAAAATCTCCATGTGCAGCAGGCCCAGAAATCCGCAGCGAAACCCGCTGCCCAGGGCGTCGCTTTGCTCGGGCACGTAGGTGATGCTGCTGTCGGAAAGCGTGATCTTCTGCAGGCCCTTGCGCAACGCGTCGAACTCGGCGGCATTCGTGGGATACACGCCCGCATACACCATCGGCTGCGGCTTCTTGTAGCCTGGCAGCGGCTGCACCTGGTCTCTGAACTTGGCCAGGGTCAGCGTGTCGCCGACGCCGACGTCCTGCACGGTCTTGATGCCGCAGATGATGTAGCCGACTTCGCCGGTTGAAATTTCAGGCTGCTTGTGCATGCCCATGCGCACAACGCCGACTTCAAGCACGTCGAATTCGCTGCGTGTGCCGATCATGAAAATGCGGTCGCCTGCGCTCAACTTGCCCTCGCGCACACGCACGTAGATGACCACGCCGCGATAGTCGTCGTAGACGGCGTCGAAGATCAATGCGCGCAGCGGCGCATTGATGTCGCCTTCGGGGGGCGGCACGCGCTTGACAATCTCATGGACCAGCTCATCAACGCCCAGCCCGGACTTGCCGCTTACCCGGATGACCGTGTCCGGCTTGGTGCCGAAGGCGGCCTCAAGCTCATAGCATGTGCGCTCAAAGTCAGCGGCCACCATGTCGACCTTGTTGGCAACCGGGATGACCTCAAGGTCGGCGCCGATGGCCAGGTACATGTTGGCGACGGTCTGGGCCTGGATGCCCTGGGTCGCGTCTACCAGCAACAGGGCGCCTTCGCAGGCGTTCATGGCGCGGCTGACCTCATATCCGAAGTCCACATGGCCGGGGGTATCGATCAGGTTGAACATGTAGTGCTGGCCGTCCACGATCATGGGCAGTGCGATGGCCTTGGCTTTGATGGTGATGCCGCGCTCGCGTTCAAGGTCCATGCTGTCCATGGTCTGCTCAACGAGCTTGCGCTTGTCGACGGCGGCCGACATGCCGAGCAGGCGGTCCGCCAGCGTCGACTTGCCGTGGTCAATATGCGCAATGATGCAGAAGTTGCGGATGTGTGAGAGAGGCAGGTCGGACACGGAATCCTCGGGCGCTGCATTCGGACGAAGATAGATAGCAACGCACCGCCGGAGTGCCAGTAGAAGAGGCTCAAATCCGTCACGAGATCGCAGGCCCGGGGGCGAAACATGGGGTCCGACCTTGACCGGTCCATTGGCGCCGGTCACGCCCCGGCGCACCCCCCCCCGTGATTCAGGGCAGCGCGTAGCCGTCATTTTTCATCTGCTTGGAGATCTCGTCCAGGGCTTTGGTGAACGCCTCTTTGGGCTGACCGACCAGCGCGAAGTTGTCGTACTTGCCGGGGTGCGCCTGCTTCAGCGCACTGAGCAGGATTTCGCTGACGGTGTCACGGTTACTGTTCTGTTCCGCATTCTCGCGCAGCTTTTCGAGCGCGACCGGCATCCACAGGTCGCGCAGGGCTCCGGTGGCGCCGGCCGTCAAGCGCGCTTTCTCGTCTTCCGGCAGGCCGTTCTTGAGCGCGCTGGAAACGCTGCGCCCGAACTCGCCCTTCACCGCTGCTGTCAGGCCGCCACGGAACACCTGGTACTCCCGGGCTGCCGACTCGTCGCTGCTCCAGGACTTGGACTGCTCCAGCGCCACGATGATCAGCGCAATCCGTACCGCATGCGTCTCGACCATCGGCTGGAATGCCATGTTGATGGCTTCAACGCGAGTGCCCCTGAGTGCCTGAAGATAGCCCAGAACATCCTTGTCCCCGTACTGCGTGCCAAACAGTTCTTTCAGCAGGGCAGCATGCTCGGCGCTGGATTTGTTCAGGCGTGCAAGCAACGAGCGCAGTGCGTCGCGAAGAGTGCGCGGGTCGTCGGGGTTATCCGGAAGCACGGCCTCGGTGCTGCGGGCACGCTCCAGCAGCCGCCGCTGCAACTCAGCGGCTGGCTCAGGTGCGACGCTCATTTCCTGATACACCTGGATCAGCTTGATCAGGACCTGCACAGAAGTCTCCGGGCCGCCCAGAAGGCGTGTGTACAGGGCGCTCAGTTTCTCGGAGAGGGGCGGCCTGGAAAGCGACTCAATCACTGCGGCGTCTTTGCTTTTGGGGATGGCTTCGCGCAGTGTCGAAAGCGCGCCAAGCGATACGCGCTCCTGGTCGGTGGACGGAATCTCGGTGCAACCTAACCGGACAAGCGATGCCGTGCAGGCGACAATGTCTACGTTGCGAAGGCGCGCCAGGTAGGCTAGCGTGTCGCACGCCCGCACCGCCAGGTCGGCGTAGCGCTTGCGGGCCGGGGCCTCCAGTGTGCCGGCGAGCTTGTCAGCGGTCAGTGTCAGCAGCCGGTCAAGCTCGGCAATGATGGCCCGTGCGGCTTCGGACTGGTCGGTGTCGGCGATCACACTGCGTGCTTGCGTGATCAGGGTTTCGAGCAATGTGTTGCTGCGCGCCTCAACCCCATCCAGTTCCGCTCGCAGCAACTCGGTCAGCCGCGTTGCGGCCAGCGGCGAGTTCAGGCCGCGCACGAGTTCAAGCCTGAGGTCTGAGCTGATGCCGTTGGCCGCCAGGCACTGATCAATGAACGGAAATGCAAGCGCTGGCTTGCCGCATTCAGCCAGGGCATTGGCGCAACTCTTGCGCAGCTCTTCCGGCTCAGTTGCCGCGTTGAGCACCTTGCCCAAGGCCTCTATCGGCGCTTTCGCCGCGTCGTCTGTCAAACTGGGCTTCAGGATCTCTTTCAGCAGCTTCACGGCTTCAAGTCGCACCAGCAGGTACTTGGCTTCTTTCAGTCTGATGACCAGCGCGTTCACGTCGCCGCGTTCATCTTTGCGCATGCGCTCCAGCAGCACTTCCAGCAACTCTTTCTCAATGCGCGAGCGGTCTTCTTCGGCTTTGCGCCGGGCCTCGTTCTCGCGGTCCGCGATCTCGACGATCAGGTCGAGTTCGGACTTGCCATCCAGCCAGGTCGTCCACTCTTCTACAGTCTTGTGGTTCAGCAGCGCCAGTCGCGAAAGGCTGCGCATGGCCACTGTACTCAGCTCGGTCTCCTTGCGCCCAAGTGCCTCGACCAGCGGCGGAATCAGCTTGGCGGCGCCGGCCGCGCCGCCGATGCGGCGGCCTGCGCTGGCGGCCGCGGCGACGCGTTCGCCGGCGACATCAGACTTCAGCATTGTGGTGATCACGGAAAGCGCAGCGCGCTTGTAAGCGACAACGGCTTCGCCCGCGATGCGCGCGTTGTCGCCGGGGTCGTTTGCTGCCAGCACGAGTGCCGGTATGAAGCACGCATGGCGCGCAGGTTCGTTGTCGCGGACGTATTCAAGCAGGTCCTTGAACACGTCTTCAGGCTTCTTGTTCTTCAGAATGCTGAGCAGCGGGTCCGGGTCGCGTTTCTGGTCGGCAGCCTTGTTCAGGATGGCGCCAAACGCAAGTCGGCGCGCCGCCTGGTCGGCGGCAGCCTGGAGTTGCTTGACTTCCTCGGCGAACGGGCTGCCCTCTTCAGGCTGCAGTTGCAGGCGTTCTTCGCCCGCCACCGCCCCGCCCTGCGCACGACAAGGGCCGCACGCAATCAGACACAAGCCGAGGATGGCAAGCGCCCAGATGGGCACCTGTCCTCGCATGGTATCACCTTGATGCTGTTGAGGATGCGCACAGCACATCCTGTCCCGGCCCGTATATTAAACGCTATCCCCCCGTGAAATGCGAAACAAAACGCCCACAGCCGCCCATGGCGATGGTCGGACGGCACTGTACGCTCGCGTTCATGGAACCTGTGATTGCCGCAATTGCGCTTGGCAGCAACCTCGGGGACCGGCAAGCCGTGATTCAGGAAGCCCTGCGGTCAATCGGACAGTTGCCGGATACCCGCCTGGTGCGGGCGTCGGACCTGATGGCCAGCGCTCCCGTGGATTCGCCACAGGGGGCCGGCGAGTTCTTGAACTCGGCAGCCCTTGTCGAGACGAGTCTGTCCGCACGGCAACTGCTGGATGCCCTGCTGGTCATAGAGCGGAGCCTTGGCCGCCAACGAACAGCGCGCAACGCGCCCCGCACTATTGACCTCGACCTGCTGCTCTATGGCAGCGCGATTATAAATGAAGAAGGATTGCAGGTTCCGCACCCGCGCATGCATGAGCGCGAGTTCGTGCTGTGGCCGCTGCTCCAGATTGCCCCGCGCGTCGCCGACCCCCGCAATGGCGAGCCGTATGCTGCGGCGTATCAACGCATCAAGGGCGGCATCAAGGGCGTTGTGGCGTAAGGTCCGCGCTGCCCTTCTTTTCGCCCTCAACGGCGATCACCCGCAGCTTCTCGTATTGGAAAGAAATGCTTTCGGTCATGCCGAAGCCCGGCGCCATGTCAGCACCGTTCGGATAGACCGAGCTGATCGTTGCGTTGATCATCTCAACGCTCATGCGAAAAACTTCGGTGCCGTCTTTCTCGGCCACCAGCTCAAGGCTGACGCTGTGCAGCACTTCGCCCGTTGCGCACAACCGCATCAGCACCGGTGTGGCGGCATCGCACTGGCGAAACACGGTAACATCGTAAAGGTTGGCACGGCGCGGCTGCCCGCTGCCCAGGGGCTCGGCGTACACACCCAGGCTGCAGGATTGCAGCGGAAAACGTGACGGCACAGCGTCGCTTGCCCGCAGGTAGCGGTCGAAGTCGGCGATCTTGAATGACCACTTCTTGGTCGGTTCGTCGCTCATGTACGTCCCTCAGCTTTGCTGATCCATCATTCTACCCCATCAATGTTTGACGCGCCGGGCAATCTCGCGCTTGGCCTGCTTCTCTTTCAGTGATTCCCGCTTGTCATAGAGTTTCTTGCCCTTGCACACGCCCAGCTCGATCTTCGCAAAACCGTTCCGGAAGTAGACGCTCAACGGAATCAGCGTCAGGCCTTGTTCTTTCAACGTCTGCCGCATGCGCAGTATCTCACGCTTGTGCAGCAGCAGCACCCGCTTGCGTTTGGGTTCATGATGCTCGATCTGGTTGCCGGCATTCCATTCCGGGATCTGCAGGTTGAACAACCAGGCCGCGTACTTCTTGCGGTCGACCATGGCGTAGGCGTCGCTGATTACACAGTGGCCCGCGCGCAGCGACTTGACCTCGGCGCCCAGCAACTTCAACCCTGCCTCGAATCGGTCCATGACGTGGTAGTCGTGGAATGCACGTCGGTTGGTCGCCACGACCCTGCGCCCATCCGACTCGGACTTGTCCGTTTTTCCTGCCTTGGCCATGGCGCGACGTTAACGGGACCTTGTTGCAGGCGTAAGGGCGTGTCACTGGCCCAGGCTGGGAGGGAAAATCTCGTCGAGCTTCCTGAACACTTCTTCTGTGATCCGCACCTTCAACGCGTCCAGGTTGGCCTTGAGCTGTTCCAGCCTGGTCGCGCCAGTAATCACGCTGCTCACGCCCCGCTGCGCAAGGCACCAGGCAATTGCCAACTGTGCCCGGGTAACACCAAGTTCGTCGGCCACCGTCTTGAACTTCTTCACGCGATCCTTGGCGTCGTCCGTCAGGTATGCGTTACGCAGGTTTTCGCTGCGCCACAGCCTGGTGCCCTCCGGCAGCTCGTCGTCGTACTTGCCGCTGAGCAGGCCGCTTGCCAGGGGGCTCCACGTCACCAGCCCCATGCCCGTCTGCTCTGCTGTTGGCTGAACGTCTGTATGGAAGCGCCTGCGTGAGAGCAGATTCAGCTGGGGCTGTTCGACGCGGGGCGGGTGTGCCAGCCACTCGCGTGCCGACTGGTGGGCGGCGCGAATTGTGTCTCCGTCAAACTCGCTCGTGCCCCAGTACAGTACCTTTCCCTGGCGCACGAGCTGGTCCATCGCGAGCGCGGTTTCTTCTACCGGTGTTTCGGCGTCGGGGCGATGGCAGAAGTAGATGTCGACGTATTCGGTGCCGATGCGCTTGAGCGACTTTTCGATGCTCTCGATGATGTGCTTGCGGCTGAGTCCCTTGTCGTTGACGTCGTCGCTCATTGGCCAGTAGCACTTGGTACTGATGACCAGTTCATGCCTGGGCAAGTCGGCAAAGACCCTGCCCATGGCGCGTTCAGCTTCGCCTTTTTCGTAGATGTCGCTGATGTCGAAAAAGTTCACACCCTGCTCATAGGCGTGCGTGATGATTGCCTTGACCGTGTCTTCGGCCTTGACGCTGGCACCATAGGTCGTCCAACCACCCAGGCTGATTGCGCTGAGTTTCAACCCGCTGCGACCCATCGGCCGGTACTGCATATCTTTGTGGAACATGAACGCCTCCGCATGCAACTTAGCGATAAGGCCCGCAAGGGAAACAGTCCTTTGGGAAGAACCGTGCCAGACCTGCCTTGGCTGATAGACTGCGCGCCATGCATGCTGAAGTTGCATACCTCTTCTGCCATGCGCTGTTGCGTGATGCGGCGTATACACTACAGACGCCGTATGACCGTGCGAGGCTGCACTCCCTGGTAGTCGATGTGGTAGAGGCCGCCTTCGGCGCGGCCGAGATTGAGGCCGTGGCGGCCGACCTGGCTGACCATCTGCGGTCGGCACAGGCGCTGCGGTCCACGACCAACTTGCGTGAGCTGCGGGCGCTGGCAGAGCGTGAGCTGCGTTTCCTTGAGCTCGCCGCGCGACACGCCAAGGGACGATACTGGAATCGCGAAGCAGTGGCATTGTGGGACCGCGTCGCGGGCCACGCCGCAGCCAGCACCATTGTTCGTACAAGCGCGCTGCTTGAGGCCGGCCAGCTTATGGCGCATAGCGGGTCGCTTGAAGCTTCGCGTGAGCGGTTTGAGCAGGCGCTGAGCCTTGCCTCGGCCGAGGGGTTGCGCAACGAAGCGGGTCACGCGCTGCGCGGCATAGGCATCACCTGCGCCCAGACTTCCGGGCCGGCATTGGCGCTGCCCTGGGTCGAGCGCGCGCTTGCTGCTTTTCGTGAAGCAGGCAATCGCAGCGGTGAAGGGTTGGCGCTCAGCAACCTGGCGCAGCTGCACCGCAGCACAAGCCGCCCCGAAGATACCCTTGTCCGCATGCGCGAGGCGCGAGCCGTACAGCGCACTGCGGGGGACCGAAAGGGCGAAGGCTCAACGGTGAACAATCTTGCCAACGTGCTGAAAGACGCGGGGCGCCGCGAAGAGGCCGAAGCCGCATATCACGAGGGCCTGCAGATTGCCCGCAGCTGTAACGACCTGCAGCTTGAGGCGACGCTTACCGGCAATCTGGCTGCCCTGTATCGCGATTGGCGGCGCTTTGAGGACGCTGACCGCGAAAACCTGCGCGCCCTTGAGTTGGCGCGTCAGTGCGGCGACCTGCGCGCCAATGCAGTAGGCCTTGCCAATCGTGCCATGCTGATGTCTGCCGCAGGCCGACACGATGCCGCCATTGAGGCGTATGCCACTGCCATCAGCGCCCTGTGCGACGCCAGCGACCGCTTCTGGGAGGGCATTGCACTGCTGAACCTGGGGCTGCTGCACTGCCGGCTGAAGCAATTCACAGTCGCGGAGCCCACGCTGCTGAACGCGTTGTCAGTCTTCAGCGCACTGCGTGAGCGGGCATCTGAGGGCGTTGCCCTGGGTGCGCTGGCTGATGTATATGCGGCAACTGCACGCGCCAGGCAGGCCGACGAGGCTTACACGTCCGCGCTTGCATTGCTGGAGCAGGCGGGGCAACTCGACCAGGAAGCGGATTTTCGGGGCCACTACGCAGTGTGGCTGCGCGTGCAGGGCGTAAACGGCCAAGCTGACGCGCATTTCACGCGAGCCCTTGAGGCATACGAGAAACTAAACGACGGCAGAGGCGCCCAGCGGCTGCGCCAACGCTGGGACGAAGTGAGTTCCGGTTCTGCCTGACAGTCGTGCGCCTACCTGTCCAGCCGGAGAATTTAGCGTCGACCGCTTGACCTTGTGGATTCCGTGGGTACTGTTTTTGGCCCGGTTCAGGCGCTGGGCTTAGCGCGGCATTGCCGCCCCCGGCGTCTACCGAAAGTCGCACAGAAAGAGAAGTCATGTACGCAATCATTGCCGACGGTGGGCGCCAGTACCGCCTTGAGAAGGGGATGGAGTTCAAGCTTGACCGGCTTGAACAGAAGCCCGGCAGCAAGATCACGCTGAGCGACGTGCTGCTGGTTGCTAACGGTGACAGCGTGAAGGTCGGCGCGCCGAAGGTTGCAGGCGCGAGCGTTGAAGTGGAAGTGATCAGCGAAGTGAAGGACAAGAAGACCATCGCCTTCACATACCGCCGCCGCAAAGCCAACAGCAAACGCAAGCGCGGTCATCGCCAGCGCCACACACTGGTCAAGGTTACGGACATCAAAGGGTAATCAAAGGAAAGTGGGCGACGAACACGTCGTCTGCATAAGCGGGAAAAAGCCATGGCACACAAAAAAGGCGGCGGCAGCACAGCAAACGGGCGCGACAGCAACCCCAAGTACCGGGGCCTCAAGCGCGCGGGCGGTGAGTTTGTCCGCGCCGGCAACATCCTGATTCGCCAGAAGGGCACGCGCTTCCACCCCGGCAAGAACGTCGGGATGGGTCGCGACTTCACGTTGTTCGCCCTGTGCGACGGCACCATGTGTTTCTCGGGAAAGACCCGGAAAAAGGTGAACGTCCAACCCGCTGCATAGCCTGAACTTGGTACGATCATCACGCCCGGGTCGAAATGGCCCGGGCGTTTTGTTTTACCTGTCACATGCGGGGGGCAACATGCGAATGCGATGTACCTGATCACATGCGAGTCCAGAAACTGATGCGTGCCTAACTGTCGGCGGCACGTCCGCCAAACCGGAGAAGAGGCCATGACCGAAGCAACCGATTATCGCGGGATACCCCGCATCGGCGACAAAGCGCCAGACTTCGAATCCATCACCACCGAAGGCAACCTCAAATTCAGCGAGTGGAAGGGCGACAAGTGGGCGGTCCTGTTCAGCCACCCCGCCGACTTTACGCCTGTTTGCAGCACGGAACTCACCGAGTTCGCGCGCCGCAGCAAAGAGTTCGACGCCTTGAACACCAAGCTGATCGGGCTGAGCATCGACAGCATTCACAGCCACCTCGCGTGGCGCGAGAACCTGAAGAAGATCCTCGATGTCGAAATCAACTATCCGCTGATTGCAGACCTGAACACCGCCGTGGCCCAGAAGTTCGGGCTGCTGCACCCCAACGAAAGCCAGACCGCCACGGTGCGCGCGGTGTTCGTGATTGACCCCAAACAGACGGTGCGGGCGATCATCTACTACCCGCTGAACGTGGGCCGCAATATCGACGAAGTCGTACGGCTGGTCCAGGCTCTGCAGACCACCGACAAGCACAGTGTCGCGGCGCCAGTCAACTGGAAGCCCGGCGACAAGGTCATCGTGCCGCCACCCAAGACGGTCAAGGACGTGGCCGAGCGCCAGAGTCACAAAGAGTACGAACAGATCGACTTTTACCTCAACAAGAAGTCCCTGTAGAAGGACCGTACTCGGAAACAAGGGCGGCACCAACAAGGCCGCCCTTTTGGTTTGACCGCGGCCTTTGCGGCCCTATGTTGTCCGCGCTCACGATCAACTTCTGGAAAAGGAAACCAACATGAAGACCCGTTTTGCTGTGATGTGCGCAGTATTGATCGCTATGTTTGGCCTGTCCGCTTGCGGCGGAGGGAACAACGCCAGCAGCAGCAGTGGCAGTGGCAGTGGCAGTGGCTCTACCAAGGAGGCCGACAAGCCCAAGACCCCGGCCGAAGAACGCCAGGCCGTGGCGAACAAAATGGCTGCCGCAGCGGAGGCCATGGACGACGAGGCCCTGAAGGAACTGTTCTTGCCCGAAGAGCAGGCGAACGCAGACAAGCGCATCGGCAAGGGATGGCGCGAGATGAAAACCGAAGGCTTCACGGTCGAGGCCAAGACCCCAACGATCGAAGAGACGGATGGCAAGTTCATTGCCACCTTCCCAATGACCATTACCGACAAGGATGGCCAGTCGGAAGAAGAGAGCCCGAAGCTGGCAATCATCGAAAAGGACGGCAAGTACTACCTGAGTTTCCAGCGCTAGCAGCGCAGACTCATACGGGACCGGCGCGAAGCCGGTCCCGATTGTTTTGCCTTGGCTGGCCGACTGGCTATGCTGGCGCTGATTCAAACGCTGGAGGCCAGTTCCATGAAACGACATGCCGCTACGCTTTGCCTTGTTCTACTTCTGCTTGCGGGTTGTGGTGCCAACGGCGGCGGTGGTGGTGCAGGCGGCAACTCCGGCTCAGGTGCGTCGTCCAATGAAGCCCCGGCCGGCAATTCACACTCCGGCACAAACGATCCCGCAGGCGCCAGCGACAGCGGCAAGCGCGATACGCAGGTTGCGGCGCTGGTCAAGGCGTTTCGCGACCTGAACGAGAAAGCCGTGCTGGACCTGTTTCACCCCGACCACAAGAAGCTCGCGGAAGAACGTTTCACCGGCGGCTTCAAGAAGATCCGTGACGCCAAGGGTGAGTGGCTGGTCGAGACCAAGCCGATTGTCGAAAAGGACGGCAGGTTCATCGTAGAAGCCACGATGACAATCAAAGAGCCGCGGCAGAACCACTCTGGCACGACGCGTTCGCTTGAGATTGTGCTGCATGGCGGCAAGTGGTTGTTCAAGTTCTACCCATAGGCGGGCGGGCCGGCGGAGCTCTGACCCTGCGCGCCGTCTGATTGTCGTGGCGCGGGTTTGCCCCTCGCGTTATCCGCAATGCCATTGATAATGAGGCGACTCGACCCTGCACCGGGGACAGGAAACCACGGACGCTACACATGCGCATATTGCTGGCTGACGATGAACGCGGCATCCGCCTGACGCTTGCCGAAGACCTGGAAGACGCAGGACACGAGGTCGTTGCCGTTGAAGACGGCGAGCAGGCGATTCGCGAACTCAAGAAGGCCCGCTTTGACTGCATGATCACTGACCTGGTCATGCCCAAGGTGGACGGCATCAGCCTGCTGCGTTTCGCGCGCGAGCAGGTACCCGACGTCATCGCTATCATGATCACCGGCAACGCAACCGTGGACCGCGCCATGGAAGCGGTGCGGCTGGGCGCCAAGGATGTAATCGAAAAGCCGTTCAACAACGAACGCGTGGTGCTGCTGGTCAACAACTATGGCGAAGGCCAGACCACCGGCCGCAAGTACGAACAGCTTGTCCAGGAAGTCAGAACCGAGTTCAAGATTGACCAGATGGTGGGCAGCAGCCCGCAGATGAAGCGGTTGTATGAGGACATCAAGACGGTTGCAGAAAGCGACTTCAGCGTGCTGGTGCAGGGAGAGAACGGCACGGGCAAAGAAGTGATCGCGACTGTGCTGCACCAGTACAGTGCGCGCGCGAAGGGCCCGCTGATCAAGGTGGCGTGCCACGTCAGCAACGTCAACCTGCTGGAAGACGAGCTTTTCGGCCATGAGACCGGAGCTTACACCGGCGCCACCTCGCGGCGCATTGGCCGTTTTGAGCAAGCCGACGGCGGCACCATCTACCTTGACGACATCGACGACATGCCCGTCGATACCCAGGCCAAGCTGCTGCGCGTGCTGCAGGAGCGCGAAATTGAGCGCCTCGGCGCTGACAAGCCAATCAAGGTCAACATCCGCGTCATCGCCAGCACCAAGGTTGACCTGCTCAAGCGCGTTGAGACCGGCGACTTCCGCCGCGACCTTTACCACCGTCTGAATGTGATTGACCTGCACGTGCCGCCGCTGCGACAGCGCGAGGGCGACATCCCGATCCTTGTCGAGCATTTCATCAAGCGCTACTGCCCCGATCGCGAGTTGAAGGTCGATCCCGAGGCGATGACAGCCCTGGTGGTCTACCCCTGGCCGGGCAACGTGCGCGAACTTCAACACAGCGTGCAGCGCGCGATCGCGTTCGGAAAAGCGGGCGGTGTGCTGAAAAAAGAGCACTTCCTGCGTGATTACACAGCCGAGCTGCCCCAGGGCGCAGCGACACCGGGCGACGACCGCCGCATGCTCAAGGACGTGGTCGCCGCCGCTGAGACTGCCCACATCACCAATGTGCTGAAATTGACCGACGGCAGGATTGAAGAAGCTGCCCAGATTCTCGGCATCAGCCGCAAGAACCTGTGGGAGAAACGAAAGCAGTACGGCCTGCTGGACGAATAAACGACGCGACTTGATCGCTGGTTGAGCAGCAAATGACCAAGATCCAGATACCAGTTACCAGTGAGCACCTGGCGAAGTCCCATTGGTCATTGGTCATTGGTCATTGGTCACTGCGGTCCCCGAGACCTGCGGTGGTGTTGTGACCGAGACTGCCCGTCCTGCCGCCCTGCCCGCGTTCGTCGCCCTTCTCCGCCGCGAGTTCACCGTCGAGCTGCGCACGAAAACGCTCATCACCAGCATGGGCCTGTTTGCGATGCTGTGTGTTGTGATCTTCGGCCTGGGCGTTAAGGGGTTGGCGCTCGATGAAACCTTCCGGCGCTTCGTGCTGGCTGCACTGTGGGTGTGCACATGGTTTGCCGCTGTCGTCGGGCTGAACCGCGCGGCCGCGGCTGACCGCAACAAGAACTTCTTTTCGGCGCTGATGCTGCTTCCCTTTGACCCCGCCCTGGTCTACCTGGTGCGGCTGGCCTCAACGCTGGTGTGGCTGGTGATCACGCAGGCCCTGTTGGTGCTGCTGGCTGTGCCGATGCTGAAGTTTGACTTCTTCTCGCAACCACTGATGCTTGCCGTGGTGCTGATGGCCGACGTTGGCATTCTGGCGCTGGGTGTGCTGCTGGCATCGGCCACGGGGCGCCTGCGCGGCGGCGAGGCCTTGCTGACGATTGCGCTGCTGCCGGTCACGGTCCCGGTGTTTCTGGCTGCGACCGGTGCGACTGAGGCGCTGCACACGGGCAGTGGCGCCGCAGAGGCCTGGCCCTATGTGTTGTTGCTGGGCGTGTGCGACGCTATGTTTCTGGCGCTGGGCCTTCTGCTGTTTGGCAAGTTGAACGAGGGATAGGCCGGCCAAGACCCATGACCCCAGGAACCTCCAACGCTCCGCTTATCACGCTGGCCCTTTCGGCCCTGGGCCTGATTGGCGTCGAGATCACGCTGTATCTGTCGTACTTCTACACGCCGGTCCAGATCTCGGCGGGCACGCTGTATGTGGTCACGCCCGACAGCGGCAGCACGATCAACCTGTATGAAAGCTATCGCATATTCTTCATCCACCTGCCGGCGGCATACACAACCGCACTGTGCTGCACGCTCGCTGCGGTTGGTGGAATCGCATGGCTGTTGACGCGTAAAGACGCGTGGCAGGCGCTGATTGTCAGTGCATCGGAAGTCGGCCTTGCAACCGGCGCAATTGTCCTGCTGACCGGCACCTTCTGGGCCGACTATGCATGGGGCAGCGGGCGCATCGGCAGCGGCTGGAACTGGGAGCCGCGCCTTACCACGATGTTGATCCTGTGGCTGGCCTTTGCGGCGCTTCTGGTGTTACGCCGTGCCATGGACACCGACAAGCAGCGCGCGATGATGACGGCCGTCTACGGCATACTGCTTGGCCCGCTGTATCCGCTTGTCAGCAAAGCCATCGAGATCGGGCAGACCAGCCACCCCAGGAGTTTCAGCGATCTGCTGAGCGCGCCGGAAATCGCGACGACAAAACAGGTGGCGACCATCGGCGTTATGCTGGCGCTGGTAAGCCTTGTGGCTCTGCGCTATTGCTGGAACCGGCTGGGGCAGCGCATGGCGCAGGAGAGAGCGGCGTGAGGCAGGCTTTGGGAACATGGTTGGCAGTCCTGTGCACGCTGGTGCTTCTGTGCGGGGCTGTAGTTGCCGACAGCAAGTCCGAATCGCTCAAGCCGTTGGGGGACAGCCCGCCCGTTGAGCGCGGGCCGGTCGTTCCGCCGGCAAGCGAAACCGAGTTGCGCAAGCAGCTCGAAGCTGAGTACCGCGCCGAGATGGAGAAGCGCCTGGCCCAGGAGCGTGACAGCTATGCCGCCTCGCTGACCAGCCTGTGGATCGCCAACGGCGCGGTGTGGGCCGTGTTGCTGCTTTTCGTGATCATGCAGGCGCTGAGCGCGCGCAAGCGAATTGCCGAAATCGACAAACTGAAGAGGGACAGGGGAAGCTGACAGGACAAGAAACCTCTCGTTGCCCTGCAATCCAATGCCTGAGCCACTTTTCGATGACGCGACCCTTGCCCGCATTCGCAACCTGCGGCTTGCCGCGGGCCGTGTGCAGCGCGGCGGTGCGCGTGGCGAGCGGCTTTCACGGCAATTCGGCGCGGGGCAGGAGTTCGGCGCACACCGCGCATACGTGCACGGCGACGACCTGCGGCGCGTGGACTGGAATGTGTACGGCCGGCTTGGCCAGATGTTCCTGAAGCTCTTCGAGTTGCCCGGGCAGTTGCGCGTGCTGCTGGTCGCCGACGATTCCGCGACCATGCGCTTCGGCGCGCACGACAAGTGGCTGGCGGCACGCCGGGCGCTGGCTGCCGTTGGCCTGGTTGCCCTATCCGGGGCAGAGCGCGTGCTTGCCTGCCGCCTGTCCGACGCCAAGCCCGAAGTGTTCGACGGCACCGGGGAAGCCCGCCTGTTGCAGGTATTCTCTGCGATGCAGGTGTCAGAAGCTGCGTTCAAGCCCGCGGCCCGGGGACTGTTTGAGACACGAGGCCGCGACAGCGTGCTGGTGCTGGCGGGCGACTTCCAGAACCGCGAAGCCTCGCTCAGCCTGCTCAGCGACGCCCGGCGCGCCGGCGCGCGCGCAGTGGCGATCTGCGTACACGCAGCCGAAGAAGTGAATCCGGCGCTGAAAGGCTTTACGCGCTTGCAGCCGGTAGGCGCGCACGACGTGAAGCTGCGTGTCGATGAACGCGTGCTTGAAGCGTACCGCGAAGAACTCGCGGCCTGGCGCGAGGGCACACGGCGGGCAGTCACCGCGCTGGGCGCCGGGCTGATAGAGATCGACAGCGCCGACCCAATCGAGCCCCTGATGGTAGACCTGATGCGCACCGGCATCGTAAAGGGCTAGCGAGCACCGCGAATGGCGATTCAGTTCTCTGCGCCATCTTTAAATTGCCACGCGCTCCGCATGCGGAGTGAGTGGTGCAGGCAACTGGCCGGCGCGCACGGGTGGGGCACCCGTGCCATTGCTCAGCCGACCGCGCCGGGGGCAGAGACCTCCGGGCTCTGCGGCATGGCGTCATACCGTTTCAGTCTTTCCTCCAGGTCGCGCACGACCAGTGCGGTGCGGGGTTCGTGTTTCGCGGTAATCCGCATGGACTCCAGCACGCGCAGCGGAAACTTCGGCGCGGGGCCTTTGCGGCCGCTCTCGCCCCAATGCTTGAAGTCGCGCAACCATGCATCGTGTTCGGCTTCGTAGGCAGCGGCAGTCGCGCCGTCTACGTACTTCGGTTGCGTCGCGACCGAAGGCTCGGCCGCTGGCTCGGGCGCAGGCTCGGGCGCAGGCTGTTCCGGCGGCCAGTGCTTCACCGATTCACCCATCATTTCCTGGTGCCGGCGAAGATCGCGATATGTGCTCGCGCCCCGCGGCGACTGCGGCCGCTGCATGGCGGTGCCGGAGGGCTTGGGTCTGCTTGTCAGAGCTGCCTTACGAAGGCGCATGCGCTCGGGTTGCGCAAAGTCGGCGATCGCGTTGCGGATTTCCATGATGCGATGCATGTGGTTCACGTCGCCCATCAGCTTGAGCAACACGTCGTCCTTATACGGCGACTTGTCGCCCAGCAGCGTGTTCGTGATTTGACGCGTCAACATTGTGATGTGCAAGCGCAGGTCGCGAAACATCCACTCACGGCCCATCGCGCTGAGGACCACTTTGTCGCTGACCCGGAATGCGGGCGGTGTCTTGCCCGCGTCGTAGGCAGCCCGCGCGGCGTCGGATTCGCGCTTGGCAAGAAGTTGCGGCGCGCGGGCGGCTTCGACGGAGTCGTCGAGGCTTGCGGCGTCGAGGTCGTGCAGCAGGTCGCGGATGATGGTGTCGATGGTTGGGTCCATGGTTCGGGTTCTCCGGGGTCAATGCTTGCCCCTTAACCCCAGGAACCCGCGGACACAGGATTCTCGTGGCGGGAGGCAGGACGCAGGCCGCAGGAAGCAGGAAGTGCAGCCGACAAAGCGACTTGCGCGCGCGAAAGAATTTTCAGAATTCGCAGGTCGGGGCGACGCCAGCGTCGCCCGCGAATGTGGTGGGGCAGAACAATCTGTCACCTCGTGCCCAGAACCCGGAACGCAGAACCCGGAACGCGGTTTCGACGTGTATCGCCGTTCCCGCCTGACAGGCCGGTTCACACAATCGCGCAAGCGAATGGCGGCGAGCCAATGGGGCGTGTCGCTGCTAGCATGCCTCGATGCTTGAGTTCGCGCGCGAGCAATGGTTGTGGCTGTTCCTGCTGCTGGCGGTGTTCTACGTCGCGTGGCTGTTGGCGCGTCGCTATCGCCGGCAGCGCGTGACTCACGCGGCATTGTGGGACCGCGTGGCGGCGCGCGTGCTGCCGCCCGCCTGGAAGCGCCTGCTGCGCACGGTGCTGACGCTGCTGATTGCGACCACCATGCTGGCCTCGACTGTGCTGTTCGCAACCGGCTTGCAGCGCCCTCCGGACGAGCTGCCGGGGCCGCTGTTGCTTGTGATCGTGCAGGACAACAGTGTCAGCATGCGGGCCAAGCACGGTGAAATTACGCGTCGCGAACTGGCACAGGTGCGTGCCCGCGAGCTACTGGCGGCTATGGGCGAGAACGACCGTGCCGTGCTGGCCCACTTCAAGCACGGCCAGCCGCTGCTGGGTGACTGGCGCGCCACAGGTGCCGAGCCGGGCCCGCCCCCGCCCACAGACTTCGCGCGTCCAGATCTGCGCGCGCTGGCAACTGCCGTGGATTCCCTGGCGCCGCCGCCGGGCATGCCCGACCGCCCCGCGCCGCGTAAGCTGGTGATCTGGCTTGGCGATGAACGGCTTGAATTGCAGCCCAAGCCGGCTCCGGAATTGTCCGCATTCGGGAATGCGCTTGACCTTGGCGGCACGCCGCTGGTCTACGAGACGTTCGGCGGGCCCGCCGACAATGACGCGCTGATTGCCGCGCGCTATACGCCGCCGGCGCCGAATGACACGCATGGCGGGGTGGTCGAGGCCGCCACGTTAAGCGGGCGCGACCCGGTTGTGCGCGTGGGCACGCAGGTTGAGTTGCGCGGTCGCCGCGTTGAGCTGCCGCCGATCACGGGCGCCAACGGAGTCCGCATCAGCACCGACGGCGGCGATGCTTTGCCAGACGACGATGAAGTCTCGTTTCTCGCCCCGCGGGCACGCATCGGGGGCGTGGCGGTCTGCTACCCGGCCACAGACGGCGAAGCCAACCCGTTTCTGTTGCAGGCGCTGCGCAGCTTCTTGCCCGGGCGCGAATTGGCGACGCACCCCGTACCCGGCACAGACGAGGTCAGCGCCGACCTGCTGGTTGCCGACCGGGTATTGCCGGAGAAGTACCAGGCCCGTGCAGTCATGCTCTTGGGTGTGGGCGGAGATGCCGGCGACGTGGGGGCCCCGGTGCGTGCCGAGCCGAACCTGCGCGCCCCGGTGGATGCGACAGACGTGGGCTTTGAAGTACCCGACCTCTCGCTGATTTCGGCCCGCGAGGCCAGGCCGCTGGTCCGGACAAGCTTGAGCGCCCTGACACGCCACATTGACGGCGGCGTGCTGGTGGGGGTGCAGCGCACTCCGCAAGAAATTCTGTACAGCGGGTTCGTACCGCATGAAAGCACGCTGCTACAGGACCGGTCGGGTCTGCTGCTGATCCTGCGCTGGCTTGAGGCCGTGCAGAAACTTGAAGAGCCGCGCATTCCGCCCCTGGTACCCGCCGGCGAGCCGGTGGCGGTGAACGCAAGCGGAAACGTGAAGGATTTCTTCACGATCTCGCCTGATACGGCCGATGCTGCATGGAAAGGCGCTTACCGCGGTCCGGGTTCGCGCCTGGTGCGCGGGCCGGATGGCATCGTCAACTGGACAGCACCGATGCAGCCGGGGCGCTGGAACCTGCATGTGGGTTGGGTCGATCGCGAACCGTTCACAATCATCTGGAGCGACCCCATGGAGCAAACGCTGCCCTTTACTCGCGTGGCGGCAATACCAACCGCCGCCTTCGGGCCGCCTGACGCACCGTTTGACCTGCGCGACTGGTTGCCCGGCCTGCTGCTGTGGCTTGCGCTGGGACTGCTGGTGATCGAGTGGTCGCTGTGGCTTGTGGGTGTTCTGGAATAGCCGCCTGTACGAAAGCACACGGGCCGGGGTTTCCCCCGGCCCGTGTGCGTGAGCGATCACGGTTGGCTTAACTCTCTGACATCTGGCGCAGGCGCTTGCGCGACAGAATCGTCACGCGCTTGCCGCTGGCCTTGAGGATGCCGTCTTTTTCCATGCGGCTGAAACCGCGGCTGACCACTTCACGCACGGTGCCGATCTGCGCGGCGATTTCGCTTTGCGTGTAGGGCAGCACGATCATCAGTTCATTCTCGCCCGAGTCGGCGTGGTTGAGCACGATCCAGCTGTCCAGCCACTTTGCAAGCCGGTTGTGGGCGTCTTTCAGGCTGAGCTGGTCAACCAGGTCGAGCATGCTGGAGTAACGCTTGCTCTGCTCTTTGAGAATCGCCACGGCAAGTGCGGGCTCGCGGTGCATCACCTCGCGAATCACCGGCAGCTCGATCTCGATCACCTCTGTGGTGATGCGCGCCTGGCAATCGACATGCGACGCCTTATGTGGGTCGGTCAGGCTGGTGAGTCCAAACACATCCTGGGGCCGGGC
The DNA here is from genome assembly GCA_025993795.1 of Planctomycetota bacterium. Lineage (GTDB taxonomy): Bacteria > Planctomycetota > UBA8742 > UBA2392 > UBA2392 > JADJRK01. The sequence continues at coordinate 47,136 of JAMQHL010000020.1, read as the reverse complement.
ATACCCGAATACCTGCTCCTTGCCGGCTTTGTTTACGCGGTAGAATTTGAGTTGGCCAGAAAGCACGACACAGAAGGCGCGCGGTGGCTGGCCGGCGGCCAGGTACACTTCGCCGTCTTCCAGGCGCTTGACGCTCGCGGCGGACTCAAGCCTGGAAAGCGTGTCGTCGGAAAGGCCTTTGAACAGCGGGATTTCTTTCAGCATCTCAGTGGCGTGCATCTCAGGATTCCTTTCGGGGGCCAACGAATACGCCCTCATCGTGAACGAACCAGCCGTGGCTGTCCTTCCCGATGAGGTCAAAACATCCCGGGGAAACTCATGCCTCCGGTCACCTTGGCCATCTCTGCCTGGCGCAGTTCCTCGGCTTTTTTCATGCCGGCATTCACTGCGGCGATCACCAGGTCTTCGAGAAGCGAAAGGTCGTCCATGTCTACGGCGTCTTTCGAAATCTCAATTTTCACCAGTTCGGTAGCACCTGAGCAGATGACCTTGATCAAGCCGTCGCCTGCCGAGCCCTCAACGTAGCGCTCTTTCAACTCTTCCTGAATTTTGCCCATGTCGCGTTGCATGCGCTGGGCCTGCTTCATTAGATCGCTGAAGTTACCTAGACCTGCCATGACCTCTCCCGGAGTGCCAAAACATATAAATGACTGGTTAACCATTCGCAAGACAAGACTGGATATGTCGTCAATTTTGCCTAACGCGCACCGAACTTACGTTTGAGTGCATCTACCGCCGCCTGCTCCTTTTCGCTCATTTCGCGCTTCCCGGGCGCGTCTTCAGCCACAGGTGACTCTACTCGCGTTACGGGCACGTCTGCGGCTGAATCCAGGCGTGACAGAAGATTCTCTAAAGATTCCAGACGGCCTACCAGTGCCAGCTTGACCAGTGTTGTCTCTACAACCACGCGCGGAAAGGCGGCCCGGCGCACGCGGTTTCGGCAGTCGGTCAACAGTTCGGCGACGTACACAAGTCCATGTATGCCAAAGCGATCCGCCACAGTCTTGAGACGCGGCAGCTCGTCTGAAGGCACATCCAGCCCCATGCTGTCACCACCGCTGGCGGCGACCATCAGTAGCGTGCGGGTCAGCGACACCAAGCTCGCCAGCACCTCGGCAACATCCTTGCCGCTGTCGAACACTTCTTCAGCGAACAGGATGCCCGCCTTGGCATCTCCGGCAACAAGCGCTTCCAGCAGTGTCAGCAGCTTGGGACGGCTGACGAGACCGAAAACGCGCTCGGCATCTTCGAGTTTCGGCGCAAGCCCGCAGAACGCGAACAGTTGGTCCAGACGCGAAAGCGCGTCGCGCATGCCGCCCTCAACCATCTCGGCGACGGCCCGCAGCAGGCCTTGGCCGGGGGTTGCGCTCTCTGCGGCGCAGATCTCTTCAAGCCGGGTGACGATCTCGTTCATCGTCACGCGCCGGAAATCGTAACGCTGGCAGCGCGACAGAATTGTCTCGGGGATCTTCTCGGGGTTCGTCGTCGCCAGGATGAACTTCACGTGCGCCGGCGGCTCTTCGACGGTCTTGAGCAGGGCGTTGAACGCGCTGGTCGAAAGCATGTGTACTTCGTCAATGATGAACACGCGATAGCGCCCACGCGCCGGTCGTGTTGAAACCGATGCGAGGCGGTCACGAATGTCGTCAACGCGGCTGTTGCTTGCGGCGTCCATCTCGGTCACGTCCAGATCTTCGCCATTGGTGATATCCATGCAGCTTGCGCACTCGCCGCAGGGCTCGGCCCCTTTGCGGTTGGGGCAGTTCAGCGCGCTGGCCAGCAGCCGCGCCGTGGTTGTCTTGCCGGTGCCACGCGAGCCGGTCAGCAGAAACGCCTGCGCCACGCGGTTGGTGGTGATTGCGTTGCTCAACGCCGTAACGATGTGCGGCTGGCCCACGAGGTCGGAAAATGTCCGCGGGCGGTATTTACGTGCGAGTACGGTGTAGGCCAGTTCAGCCACGATTTTCAACCCGGGATGATGATCAGAGAACCAGCGGCACTTCGTACATGCCGGACCAGACTATGTATGCCCAGTTCGCAAGACAGGCCAGCACAAATGCCGCCCAAAGCATGCGCCGCTGTTGTTTTGTCGCGACAAGCACCACGCGCTTGCGGCGGGGCAGCACCAGTGCGAACCAGCTGAACGCGCCCCAGACCAGAAAGGCCAGAAACCCGATTGCCAGGGGGTTGTATTTCAGTGCCAGCAGCGGCTGTCCGACAAACAGCGCAGTTACCGCCCGTGTGCCGCCACAGAACGGGCAGGCCGTGCCGAGATAGCGCAGCGGGCTGTGGACCGGCGGCAGCCAGCGGGTGACGAACGACAGCGGAATATAAATCGCTGCGCCCGTGAGCAGGAACAACGAGTACATCTCCCACGGTGACGGGAAGCGGCTTTTCAGGGTCTCTACCCGCAGATGCATGCGCGGTGCGCGCTCAGGGGCGTCCACTGGGATTTCAGCGGGCGCCTGTGCGGAAGATGGTTCTGTGGCAGTAAGCATCGCAGCCTGTCGCATGGGCAAGCAAAGATAGCAAGTCAGGCCGCACGAATCACCACCGGGGCATTGGCGTATCCGAGGAAGTTGACGGGGGAAGAGCCGTCAGCTTTTCCATTCCCTTCCAACTTATTCTGCGGCCTGGCTCGGCTGGCGTCGGGTTTGCCGAAGTCCGCCCGTCTGCTAGAAGGCGTGAGCAACCCACCAGTCCGGGGACCAGAAGCGCCCATGGGTGATTTCCAACCCGAAACTGCCACGCTGGTCGGCAAAGCCTGCCGCGGCGACCGTGAATCTTTCGCGGCGCTGATGGAGCGTTACCAGGATGGCGTGTTTGGCCATCTGCTGTCCCGGTGTGGCGACCCCGGCCGGGCGCAGGAAGTTACGCAAGACGCTTTTGTTACGGCATTTACGACACTTTCCAGGCTGGAAAAGCCGGCCAGTTTCCGCTCCTGGGTGATCGGCATCGGCATCAATCTGCTACGCCGGCGCAAGAAAGAGATCGCGAACATCGACCTGCTGCAGGGTGCCCAGGACGGTCGGGAAGATGGCTTGGGGGCGCTTGCCAGCAACGAACAGCTGAATGCCGTGCGCCAGGCGATCGACGACCTGCCGGATAATTACCGCACCGCCCTGATGATGCATTACTTCGACAAACAGCGTGGTAAAGCCATTGGCGAGGAGTTGGGGGTTTCCGAGGGGGCTGTTCACATGATTCTGCTGCGTGCAAGGAAGGCACTTTCAGAAAAGCTGAAAGATTTTGATCCCGGCAATGACTAGTTGCGGACCATGAGTCCGGGTTCGAGGACAGATCGCCATGCCGGAAACAAACCATAACCGCGAAGAACTTGAGCTGCTTTGCTCGCGCAGTCTGGACGGCGACCTGTCGCCTGCTGAGCGCACGCAGCTTGACTCTGCCCTTGAGGCAGACCCCGAATTGCGCGCATTTCAGGCGCGCCTGCGGCCCGTGCACAGCATGGTGGCTTTGCTTTCGGACAGCTTCCGGCTGCCTGCGGACTTTCGTGAAAGGGTTTTGCGCGAAGTCGAGGCGCCGGTTATCCAGTTGCCGACCCGGCGCTGGACGCCGTGGATTGCCGCGGCAGCGGTGCTGCTTGCGTTGGGCACCGGCATTACCGCAGTGGTGTTCAACGAAGCTGGCGTGCCGGAAGCGAAGCCGTATGTCGCCGACCACGACAAGGGGGATCACGGTGCGGTGTCCCCTGACGACAAGACGGGCCCGGTGGTGGAAACACCCATGGCCCGGGTTGTGGCGGTCAGCAGCGGCGAGATCGAATTCACGGACGCCGGCGGAAACGTAACCCGCAATCGCGGCATGGACGGCCAGCTTTCCTTGCCCGCGCAAGTGCGGGCCCCAGCCGATTCACACGCCACCTTGCAGTTGGGCAAGGGTGCAGTGGTGTTGCAGAAGGGTGCGCGCGTGCGGCTTTCGGATGTCGACGCCGATGGCGTGCCCGACGTTGAGCCGATGGACGGCGACATCTACCTCGAAAGCTGGGCGCAGACGAAGGTGCGCAGCAAGGTTGACCAGGTCAAGGTCAGCGTTGATCGGGGTGGTTTGAGCCTGCGCAGCACGCCCGAAGGCTATGTCGCGTCTCCAAGCTACGGCGGCGCAACGGTCGGCGAGATGGCAGTCGGCTACCGGCAGTGCGCCACGATTCGTGACAACGGCGTAAGTGTCGCCGCCTGTGAAGACGCGGGACTGGAGGCATGGGTCATCGACGGCCGCGCCGACGCAATCAAGCTGGAACTGAAGAACCTGCTGGGCAAGCGCTTTGACGAAATCACCAGTGAACAGTGGGGGCAGTGGGACAAGCTGCTCAAGGGCGTGCTTTCACGCCCCGATGAACGCGCCAAGCACTCGTACATCCTGAAGCTGCTGCTCAAGCACGGCTTCTTCGAAGAAGCCGGCGAAAAAGAGATTGAGGCCTTTGCGCGCATCGCCGACATCTTGGGCGAGGGCACAACCGAAGACGACATCGCAGTCAATGAGCTGCGCATGATCAAAGAGTTCGAGCAGGCTCTTGAAGAAGACCCTGAAGCCATGCGCCAGTTCAAGCGCATGCTGCGCGACATGCTTGAGCGCATGGCTGAGCACCAGCGCAAACGCGACTAGGTCACCACGCCGTCTACGGGCTTGAAGTGCGGGAACGGCTTTTCGGATTCCGCCAGGCTGATCAGCGCCGAAAACTCACCCAGCTCTTCCATGCGCTTCCAGAGTTTCTGGACGGCTTTGTGATCGTGGGCTTTCTGGGCCGCGCCCGGCTTCCATTCAAAAATCTCGATGAAGGTTCCGTCTTCGGCTTCGGCCAGAATCGCGGGTCGGTCGGTGATCAGCTCTTCGACGCGCAGCGTGGTGTTATGCTGCTGGATCAACTCCAGCATGGCCTTGCGTGAAGTCGCGGCATAGGGCCGGTACATCGCAAACACAATCTCGCCGGTCATGGGTTCCTTTCGCAGGGTCCAATGCCAGCCTTGTGCAGCATCGGGCGACAAACCGCAACCCGGAAACAGCATCACGCATAACGGTCTTTCCCAGCAGGCGTAGCGTCGGACAGCGCCTTTCTGACCCTTGCCTGCGTCGGGAACGTCATGGCCACCACCACGCCAAACAGCACAAACGCCGGAAGCATCAGCGCTTGCAGGCCCGTCAACAGCACCGCAATGCCGGCAAACAGGGCCGCGGCCTCGACACTGGCAACCACGATGATGGTCCGGGCTTTGTACGTGGCCAGTTTGGCTTCCATCGTTTCTGCCAGGTCAAGCTTTGCCGTGACGGCCCGGTTCATGACGGAGGCCTGTACAGCCGCCATCACTGCCAACGCCAGTTGTCCATAACGGATGATGTTAACGAGGTCGCCTCCGACCTCGCCGACTGGGCCGTAGACAGCGCCGGCAATGCCGAAAGCCGCCACCATGAAGGCGGTTGATCCCACAAAGATGCCCATGCTGCGCACAGTGTCAGCGATCTGCTTTTCCATATTTGGGAATCTAGCACCTGCGGCCAAAAATGTGCTCGGAGATCTTGCGGCGGGCACGCACCAGGTAATGGCTGACCGCACGGCGCCCGATGCCGAGGTGCCGCGCAATTTCCTCTTGCGGCATCGCGTGGATGTAGGTCAGGTCGAACACAGCCTGCATGCGGCCGCGCAGTATCGAACGATAGTCAGTAAGGGCGCGCGCAGCCTGGATTTCGCTGGCAAGGTAGCGAGCATAGTCTGCCGCATCCTTGCGATGCAGGCCGTGGATGCGGCCGTGTTGCTCGTCGGGAAGCATTGTTTCAACAGCTTCGCAGGGCTGGGTGCAGTTGGCCCGCAGGGGGCATTTGTCGCAATGCATGGGACCTCGGTCGGGTAGGGCTCCGACCTTCGAGAGGTTCCGGCCTCAGATTTATGCATATTACATTTTGAAAGATTACAGTCAAGGTCGAAATTGCCAAGTGGAACCACAGCGCCGGCACTTAACCTCAAGGACAACTGGCCCCAAAGCCTTGAACAGCAAAGCCCCACAGTCGCAACGCACGTCACCCGGTGTCGGCTGGTGGCGAAACTTGTCTTTGAACTTGGGTTTCTCGCGCGCCATTTGGGGTGCTCCAGAATATTGCAAAAAGAACTATATCCGGCTGGGCGACAGCCTTCATCGTCTCCCGGCGCATGTTTGCAAGTCTCCCGCCGTCCAAGTGTTCCATCGCTGTGGTATCCTCAGGCTCGCGGACCGTGCTTGACGGGTAACACAGCCAACGCACTATGAATGCTGTGTTTACACTAGCGGAAGCCTGCTGATGCCCATCCGTATCGTGGTTCGAGTGCCGCGCGGCAGCACCACGGAGGTTTCCGAGCACACCTTCACGCGCAGCAAAATCCTGGTCGGCCGCTCGCCGGAGTGCGACCTCGTCCTGCCCGGCGACGAAGTTCGGGTCTCGCGCCAGCATGTCCGGCTTGAGCGTCGCGAAGGCGGTTACCTTCTGGTCGATCTGGGCTCGCGTAACGGCACCCTGCTGAACGACGCCATTGTTCCGCCCGGCAGCACCCACCCGCTGAACGAAACCGACGTAATCAAGATGGGCACCGTCGAGCTGGAAGTCATCCGCGTGGTGCTGGACGAGCGCGCCGAAGACAAGCAGGACGCCATTCGCAAGGGCAACAACACCAGCGGCCGCGTGCCGGCAGTTGGCTCTGACCCGCGCGAAAGGGCGGCGCTGGAGTCATTGCAGGCGGTCTCGAAGTTCTTCGTGGGCGAGGGCGAGTTCACGTCGCCCGAACAGGTCAAGCTGTTCGGCGAGATGATCCGCATGAGCCTCGACATCCTGCTTGAGGGGCTGTTCAGCGCGCTGTCGCAGCGCAAGCAGTTCGAGGGCGAATTCGACGCCAGCGTCACCATGGCGTTCCAGCGCGAAGCCAACCCCATGAAGTCAAAGCAGGAACTTGCCCAGTTCAAGCGCTTTCCCGTGGACTGGAAGCTGCAGCCGCCGTTGCACGAGGTCAAAGACAGCCTTGAGCGCGCCACCAAGGATATTGCCCAGCACCAGATGGGCCTGCTGGCTGGCATGCAGCAGGTGCTCGACGCCATCGTGAAGCGGCTTGACCCGTTGAAGATCGAAGAGAAGTCCAAGGAAAAGGCGGGGCTGCTGGGGCGTCTGAGCCCGGGCAAGCTGGCGTGGCACGAGTACCTGAGCACGTACAGCGAATTTCTGGCTGAGAGCAGCAAGATGTTCAACGAGATGATCTACCCCAACCTGCAAAAGGGGTATCTGCTGTCTCACCGGGAAAAGACAAAGATTCTGGCCAGCGCGGCAGAACTTGCCAAACGCGCCGAGGTCGTGGCGGAGGCCGCAGCCCAGAGTGCAGCCAACCTGCACCGCGACGACGCCGAGTAGCGCGTCGTCTGAATCGCACAGATCACGCCGCTTGACCTTGTCGCGCGGTGTCCCCAAACTGCGGCGCTTCACTTACTTCGGGATAGGCAATGGCTTTGGTAGTCGCGGTTTCGCGTGCGGGCACCGACACCATGCTTGGTGAACACATATTTGGCAAAGACGCCCGTTCCAGGGGCATCGTGTTCGGCAGCGCGCCCGAATCCGACGTCGTGGTCATGGAGCTGAAAGAGCAGCACGCACGCCTTGAAAAACGCCGCGAAGGCTATTACTTCGTGGACCTTGGTACCGAAGGCTTCGCCGTTGACGGCAAGAAGCACGATGCGGGCACTGATTTCCGGGTGTCCGATGGCACCCGCATCCTCTCGGCGGGCATTGTTTTTCACTTCAAGCGCCAAGCCACGCCGCTTCGCGCCACCCGGGTCACATCTACGCCTGAGCCGGCGTCGTCAAGCACGGGCAGCCACAGCAGCATGCAGGCGATGTCGCACGCCGCGTTGAAAGACCTTTCGCGCTATTTTGTCGGCGAGGCGAACTTTGAAAACGTGGGCGAGATCCGGCGCTTCAAGGCGATGCTTCAACTTACCCTGGAAGTCGCAATGGAATGGATGGGCAAGGCCTTGCGCGGCCGTGCCGAATTCCAGGACCAGTTCAGCGCGCCGGTCACGCAGTTGTTCGCGCACTCACTGAACCCGCTGAAGAAGATGCAGGACATCAGCACGATCGCCAATTTCCTGCTGGACTGGCGTGAAGAACGAGACATCGAAAGCATCCGTGAAACCCTGCGCGATGCCTTCACAGACATGGTCAAGCACCAGATGGGCATGCTGGCGGGTTTGCAGCAGTTCATCCATGACCTGCAGGCCAAGCTGGACCCGGCAGCGATTGAAGAGGCGGCAGGCACGGGCAAGAAAGCCTGGAAGAGGTATACCGAGCTTTACGGCAATACGTTTGCCGAGAGCAGCAAACTCTTCAACGAGTTGATCTACCCAAGCATACGCAAGGGCTATATTTTCTCGCACGATGACGTATCAAGCGACGCGAAGGACTAACCAGCAGGGAGCCGTGTCATGAAGATTCTTGCGATAACGTGTGCAGCACTGGCACTGATGTTGTTCGGGTGTACGACAACTTCCGTGACCATGAAGTTGCAGGCCGTCGAGCCCGTGAACCTGGCCGATGGCAGCAGCGATTCTCGCGTCGTTGAGGTCCGGATCTACGAGTTAAGGGACAAGACCAAGTTCGAACAGGCCGTCACCGAGGACATCTGGGACAAAGCTGAAGAAACCCTGGGCGGCGACCTGCTGTCGGTGAAAAACGCCGACCCGGTCTATCCCCAGAAGCCCAACGCCACCGAGGGCGGTACCAAAGTCGTGATCGACCCGCTGAACGCCGAGACCAAGTTCATCGGCGTGCTGGCGCTGATGACAAACAGCGACACCGCGGGAAAGCGCCACGTGGTTGTGACTCTGGAAGAAGCGGATGACGTGATCTTCCGCATCACCGGCTATCACATCGAGATCAAGCGGTAGCGGCGCACACAGCCGGCATTACGAAAGCGGGCGATTATGGAGTACCAACAGAGAGTGCTGTGGACCGAGGGGATGTTCCTGACCCCGCAGCATTTCCAGCAATGGGACCGGTACATCGAGAACCTTGTGCAGCAACGCATTCGAGCGTTGTCTCCGCTGGGTTTTGGTGTGCGCGACCTTGCCATCCATGAAGAGGGCCTCGCCAACGGCGAGTTCAGCATCTCGCGCGTCGCTGCGATTCTGCCCGACGGCCTGGTAGTTGACGTGCCCGGCACAGACGACGCGCCGGCATCCCGCAGCATTTCCGAACACTACACCGCCGAGCGCGAGCGCCTGGGAGTGTTTCTGGCCGCGCCGATCATCCCCGACCAGGGCGTGGCCCAGAGCCCGGGAGGCTTTCACGACGGCAGGCCCACGCGCTACCTCGGCCGCAGCCTTGAAATTCGCGACGACAACGGCCAGGGCGCCAAACGCGAGATCAGCGTGGCGTCAACGCACTTGCGTATTCTGTTTGACGGTGAGTCGCTTGATAACCACGCATCGGTCAAGATCGCCGAGCTGGGACGCACCAGCACGGGCGGCTTTACACTGGCCGAAACCTATGTGCCGCCCCTGCTTGCGATCGGCGGCAGCGGGCGCCTGATGGGCACGCTGCGCAAGATTCTGGAAATTCTCGCCACCAAGAGCACCGAGTTCGCACGCCAGCGCCGCAACCGGGGCGCGGGCCTTGCCAGTTTCAGCATGGCCGAAAGCGCCAGTTTCTGGCTGCTGCACACGGTCAACGGCGCAATTCCACCCTTGCAGCACGCGTACAACACCGGCACCTGGCACCCCGAGCGTGTGTACATTGAGCTCGCGCGGCTGTGTGGCTTCATGTACACGTTCGCCGGCGAGGGCCACCCCAAGGACGTTCCGGGCTATGCACACGAGGACCTTGCCGGGACTTTTGCTCGCCTGGAAGCCCGCCTGCGTGAGCTGCTGGACACGATCATCCCGACCAAGTGCACCAACATTCCGCTGCAGAAGGCGCGCGACAACATGTTCGTCGCCAACATCCAGGATGAACGGGTACTTGAGGCCGGTGGCGCGCTGTACCTTGCGGTGGCCGCCGACGTGCCCGCCGAGAAAGTGGTCCGCGAGGCGCCGCTCAAGTTCAAGATCAGCAGCCAGGACCGCGTGGACCAGTTGATTACCGCCGCGCTGCGCGGCATCAGTGTGCGCCACATGCCGGCACCCCCGCCCGAGATTCCCGTGGCGCCGGGCCGCAACTACTTCCAGATCGACAAGGCCGGCGACCACTGGGATGCAGTGCGCGAGTCGCGCAGCATGGCGTTCTACCTGCCGCCCGAGTTTGCGGGGCTGAAGCTTGAGTTGATGGCAATCAAGGAATAGGCATGGCCGAAGGCGAACCCAAACCCAGGTTGTCCGATCTCGCTGCCGAGGTGTTTGCGTTTGCCTTTCAACTCAAGGCAAGCAAAGACCCGGGCAAGGCGACAGACGTGAAACAGAACGTCGTGCGGTTGTTCTCTGAGTTTGAGACCGCTGCGCGCAGCGGCGGCTACAAAGCCGACAACATCGGCAACGCCAAGTACGCACTGACGGCGTATATCGACGAGCTGGTGCTGGCCGGCAGCGCACCTATGAAAGATGAATGGGCCGGCAGCCCGTTGCAGCTTGAGCTGTTCAATGACTTCGCCGCGGGCGAAGAGTTCTACACCAAGCTGAAGACAGTGCGCGCAAGCGGCGACGCCGAGTCCCGCGAAGTGGCGGGCGTGTACTTTCTGGCGCTGACCCATGGCTTCAAGGGCATGTACATAGACCTGCGCGGCATGGAAGAGCGCAAGACACTCATGGACACGCTGGCTTCGGAGATAAAGCAGGGCGCCCCCGGCGACCCCAAGGTGCTTTCGCCGGCCTGGAAGGCGCCTGACGACATCCCCAAGTTCGTGAAAAGCGTGCCGGTATGGGTGATGCCGGTGGTGTGCGGTGTCGTGCTGATCCTGATGGTGCTGGCGCTGGCGTTTACAGCCAACCTGATGGCGGACTCTGCGATCGATTCGCTGGTCGGGAAGTGAACGCTTCCGCATCAAGCCTTGTGACGTTGTGATTTGAGCAGAATTCAGAACCAGCCAGGGGAAAAGCAATGCGGCCATTCCTTTCTGCACTGATGAAAGAAGGGGTCTTCAGCATTGTCGTGCTGTTGCTCCTGGTCGTGCTGGTGTGGGGCGTCGCGTTTTACACCCGCGGGGAAAACGCTGAGTGGATGAACCTGCCCATGCTGATCACGATGGCCGTGGTCGGGTTGTGGGTGATCCTGTTCATTTCCCAGAAGGTCGTGGCAGTACGCAGCGCGGTTCGCATCGAAAAGCAGCTCAAGGCCCAGAGCGGCGCCCATCTGGACGGCGCCAGCGCCGACAAGAAGTCAGAAGTTGCGGCGCTGCACAAGAAGTTCGACGAGTCGCTTGACGCCCTGAAAAAGACCAAGGGCGGCAAGAGCGCGCTGTACACGCTGCCGTGGTACGTCATCATCGGCCCCCCCGGCAGCGGCAAAACCACTGCGTTGCAGGAGTCAGGCCTGAACTTTCCGCCCGTGCAGGGCGGCGCCAAGGTGCGCGGCATCGGTGGCACACGCAACTGCGACTGGTGGTTCACAGAAGACGGCATCCTTCTCGACACTGCCGGGCGCTACACAACCGTTGCAGAAGACCAGGAAGAGTGGATCAGCTTTCTTGACCTGATCCGGGTCTCGCGCAAGACCAAGCCGATTAACGGCGCGATTGTTGCCGTCAGTATTGATGACATGTTCCGCAACACGCAGTCCGAGATTGACCAGATCGCCAAGGACATCCGCAACCGGCTGGACGAGCTGTCAGCCCGCCTTCAAGCCGTGTTTCCCGTATACCTCATGTTCACCAAGTGCGACCTGGTGCGGGGGTTTGTCGAGTTCTTTGAAGACTTCAACAAGGACGAGCGCTCGCAGGTCTGGGGCTTCACCCTGGCCTACCGACTGCCCGAAAAGCAGTACACGGCCGTGTTTGACGAGCAGTGCGACCGCATGATGGCCAGCATTCGTGCCCGCCAGCTTGAGTTGCTGGCGACTGAGCGACCGGCGAACAAGAAGCAGAATATCTACCTGTTCCCGCGCCAGTTCATGCTCGCGCGCGAGAGAATGAAAGACCTCGTCGGCCAGTTGTTCGGCGCGCACGCATACCAGGAGTCATCGATACTGCGCGGCATCTACTTCACCAGCGGCACACAGAAGGGCACGCCGATCGACCAGCTGATGATGCGGCTGGGCGAAGCCATGGGCATGAGCGCGCCGCCTGAAGGCTTCGACGAGCGCCTTGAGAAAAAGAGCTTCTTCATCAATCACCTGTTCACGCGGGTGATGTTCCCTGACAAGACGCTGGCGCGCAGCAGCAGCCGTGTGATCCGCAAGCGCCGCGCCTGGAAGTACGCCCTGCAACTGGGCAGCGCCGCCGCTTTCGCGCTGGTCACGTTCGGGGCCGTGGGGGCGTTCAGTGACAGCCGCGGCACGATCAATGGCATAGAACAGGCCGGCGCCGCGCTGAAGGAGTTGCCGGGCGACGCGACCGACAAGCAGATGCAGGAGTCGTTGAGCGCACTTGACGCGATGCGCGCTCAGCTTCTGCGCGCGAGGCAGGAAGGCACAGGGCTCGACTGGCACTGGGGTATGGACCAGCGCTCGCGCATGTTTGAAGCCGGCGCAAAGTCATATTTCAACGCGCTCGAGCCGCTGCTGGTCAAGCCGGCCCACGCCCGCCTTGAGGCGGAGCTGAACACGCGCCTGGCCGGCATCCGCAGCAGCCGCAGCGAGCAGGACTACCAGACGATGCTCGACCTGTGGCGCGTGTACGGCATGATCGCCGGAGAGATTGAGCCCAAGCCGGACCTGATTGCCACAGTCTACAAGCGCAACAACCGCTGGACCGGCCCCCTGAGCGGGGACAGCGCCAGCCAGATCGAGGCCCTGAGCGGCGAACAACTTGAGTTTTACGCGCAACTCATTGCAATGGCGTGGGCCGATCCCCAGCGCTACCCCTTTCGTTCCGCGAAGGACAACCGTCTTTATGAGCGATGCCAAAGTGAGTTGAAGGAAGGTTTCTGGATTCCGAACGCCTACAACGCGATCATTCGCTACGCGTCGGACAAAGTTACCGACATTGGCCTCGACAACATTGCGCCGGACAACAAGGGGCTGCTGGCACAGGTGATTCCGCCCGGCGATGCCAGCGACCTGCCGTTTCTGGACGCGTTTACCCAGTCGGCCTGGACCAGCCACGTCGAGCCGGCCATGAGGGAGCGCGCGACGGACCTTTCCAAGCTGTTGCAAGAACTGGGCCGAAAACCAGAGGACAGTGATCCGCAGAAGATTCTGGAAGAGCTGTATCGCATGCACTCGCAGCGCCAGGTCAAGGTGTGGGATGACTTCCTGAACACGATCCAGCCGTCCAAGGATGCGTTTGTTTCGGTTGAGACGGCGCGCTCGGCGCTGTCAACGCTTGCCAGCGAAAGCAACTCGCCGCTGCGCACGCTGGTGCGCGGCGTATGGGAGCGCAAGGCGCTGACCATGTCGGCAACCCAGCGCGTGGACGGCGCAACCGAGCAGGACCAGAAAACGCTGGATGAGGCGCTGAAGATTCTCAACGCCTACTACGGCGCATACGACACGTTTGCCAACAACACCAAGAGCGGTCGCGTGCGCTACTACAGCGGCGAAGAGGCGGCACCCGCGCGCACCCTGGCCACCGAAACGACCAAGGCAGGCAGCGAAGCGGCGCGCATCCTGACCGCGCAGCGACCGGTCAATGACCTGATGCAGCGCGTCATCAACGCCGGGTACACCGGCCTGAGAATTGAATCGGCGGGCGAGGTCAGGCAGATCTGGGCGGACGAAATCGTCAAGTTCTGGGACACGAATTTCAAGGGCAAGTACCCCTTCGACACCAGCGCCAAGGCCAACGCGCCGATGGCCCGAGTCTCGGAGTTTTTCAACCCGGTCAAGGGCAAGTTCTGGACGTTCGACAAGCAGCTCACCGCGATTGCCAAGCTCAGCTTCAACGGCAACGTGCTGCTTGATCCGTCGGCGGAATACCTCGAGATGAAGCGCTATGCATCGTCCATCCGAGAGGCCATGTTCGATGCAGCTACCGACGAACGCGTCACCGTCAAGCTGCGGCTGCAATTGTTCAGCCCCGGCGACCTGCTGGGCAAGACGCGCATCTACGTGGGGCGCGACGCCAACAACAAAGACCAGTACATCGAGCTGCTGGGCAGCAGCAAGCCGTTCAAGGACTTCGTCTGGACGCACTTTGAGGGCGTGGGCGTGTGGACCGGCGGCTGGGTGCAACTGTACTACGGCGGACCGCGCGGTGAAGAAAAGACACTGGGCGACGCCGACAAGATGATGGATGACGAGTGGGGTTTTCTCAAGTCGATGCATGACAAGAGCCAGTCGTTCGCGATTCTCGACCAGACCACGCGCAAAGAGTACTTCGTGACCTGGAAGTACCGGGCGCCCGCGCCGACCAACGCGGACTTTGAGCTGCACGCCAAGCTGATTGCGGCCAAGGGCGAGAATCCTTTTGCCAAGGGGTTCTTCACCACGATCAAACTGGCGACAGGGGTGATCAAATAATGGAATTCCCCTCGGGCTGCCTGGGAAAGTTGCCCCTTCACGGGGACTTCATCCGCTTCAACGCGGCCGGCGCCGAGATCAATGAATTCGACCACTGGATCCAGGAAGGCATCTACCAGGGCTACAACGAGCTCGATGCCCGCTGGGACAGCACCTTCGATTCCGCACCGACGGCGCGTTTCATCTACACATCGCCCCGTACCCAGCGCGTGATTGCCGGGCTGTTCAAGCCCAGCGTGGACAAAGCCGGGCGACGCTACCCGTTCCTGATCTACACAGTGATTGAGCCTGGGGCGATGGGCGCCGAGATTGGCTATCTGCCCAACGCCATGGGGCCTTTCCTGACACGTGCGCGCGAACTGCTGGAATGGAGCGAAAGCGCGATCAACCTGAACACGTTCCTGAGCACGTTTGAGTCATTGCGCTTTGAGCCCGACATGGTCGAGGCAAGAAAAGAGTTTGCCCGCTTTGTGCTCACCAGCAGCGCCGCCAACTACTGGAGCGCATGCTTTGGCAGCGAGACCGACCCCCGGCGATACGCCGCTATCGGCAGCACCGTGGAGGGCGCGGGCACGCGGTCAGGAAGTGTCGCGATGCGTATGCCGTTTTCTGAGCTCGACAGCGAAGCGGCCTTCTGGCTGGAGCTTTCCCGCCGCCTGACCGACGGCAAGTCGCTGCCGACACTCGTGTACTGGAACGTAGCACGCGGGGACTTTCCAGCCCGGCTCAGCTTGACGTGGGGCGAGTTGAGCCCGCGTTACTTTCTGCCGTTCGTGCTGCCCACGCGTAACAGCCTGAACATCCGGGACCTGGCCAATGCCAACAGCGTGGACGGCCGCTGGATCGAGTACGGCAAGGCAAGATTTGACGAGTTGTTGAGCAACCCGTCCCTGAAGCTCACCGACCTGCTGCAGAGATTGCCCCGCACCCGGGCGTAGCCCCAGACAGGGCCACTTCCGCGGCAAGGGTCGATACGTTGCTCGGCGTTTCTGTCTGCGGCATAGAGAAACCGCTTGCTGGCGCCGGTTTCGTAGAGTGTGCAACCTGTAATTATTGTGCGGGCTCGGGGCCGGCAACGCGAGCCGGGGTTTGATTTACGGCCCTGCGACCGCTAATGTTCGTGGCCCGGTTACGAGAGAGCAATTTTGGCAGACGTGGTAACACATCCGCTTGGGGAAAACCCCATCCCGGGCTCAAAGCCTGCGGGAGAGAACGCGCGCTATGAGCCTGAGTTTGAGCAATTGCAAGCCGAGGTCGGCAAGCTGGAAAACCCGGCGGGCGGTGAGGTCAAATGGCACGAGGTAGTGAACCTCGCCAAGGGCATCCTCGAAGCCAAGTCAAAAGACCTGCTGGTGGCTGCCTACTACACCTACGGCATGTTCCAGCAGCAGGGACTGCAGGGTCTGCTGGACGGACTGGCCGTGATTTACTCGATGTGCAGCGTGCATTGGGATGGCGGCATGTTCCCTGACCGCCCCCGCGCCCGCGAGTCGGCGATTGACTGGCTGATCGACCGTGCCCAACCGATGCTCGACAACGGCGTGCCGACTTCGAGCGCCGAAGTTGACGTGCTGCAGTCTGCCATGGCAACGCTGGATGCGCTGGCGGCATACGTAAACGGCAAACTGGAAACACCGAATCCAAAACTGTCAGCGCTGAGCCGCTCACTGGCGGCAAAGGTCGCCGCGTCTGCAGGCGCATCGCCGGCCGTTGAGGGCGGGGGCGCCGCCGCACCGGGTCGCAAGGGGAACACTGTCATGATGAGTGCCGGCAGTGGGCCGATCACCAACCGCAAGGTTGCTTTTGAGCGGTTGAAGGAAGTCGCGGACTATCTGCGCAAGACCGAGCCGCACAGCCCTGTAAGCTACCTGGTCAACCGGGCCGTGAAGTGGGGCGACATGCCGCTTGAAAGCGTACTGGCAGAGCTGGTCAAGAACACCGACGTGCGCAAACAGATCATGGAAACGCTTGGGTTGAAAGAAGAGACTCATAGTTAGCGGGCGAATCTGCCCGCCACGAAACAGGGAGTAAGCCATGGCCAAGGACGGATCAGTCGCCCCGCGTGAACGGGTGAACATTGTGTACAAGCCATCGACCGGAGGCGCACAGGAAGAGAAAGAGCTGCCGCTGAAGCTGCTGGTGATGGGCGACTTCACGCTGGGTAATGAAGAGACCCCTGTCGAAGAGCGCAAGCCCGTCAACATCGACAAGGACAACTTCAACGACGTGATGAAGAGCCACAACATCAACCTCAGCGTCAACGTCAAGAACACCCTGTCGGGCAAAGACGGCGAAGAGATCGCCGCCAACCTGAAGTTCAAGAATCTCAAGGACTTCGACCCAGACGCCGTCGCCCGCCAGGTGCCGGAGTTGAGCAAGATGCTGGCATTGCGCGAGGCATTGGCAGCGCTGAAGGGCCCGATGGGCAACTTCCCGGCGTTCCGCAAGAAGATCCAGGAGATCATCGGCGACGACGCAACCCGCGAAAAGATCCTGAAGGAAATCGGCGGCAATGAAGGCGGCGACGCCTAAGCCAGGGCCAGAACTACAGCAGCCCCGGTGACAGCGCCGGGGGGCGCCCATGGCGCCAACCCACGAACGGAGACGTACCGATGGCAGAAGGCGAACAGCAGAAACAATCCGCAGAAGCCCAGGCACAAGACGGCTCGCTGCTCGATGAAATCATGGCCAAGTCCAAGATGGCCCCCGGCGACGACGGCTACGAAGTCGCCAAGTTCGGCGTACAGGCCTTCCTCAAGGAAATCCTGGCTGGCGACAAGGCAAAAAAGGCCGACAAAGCCGCCGTTGACCAGATGATCGCGGCGCTGGACCAGAAGCTCAGCGACCAGGTGGACGAGATCCTGCACAACCCGGAAGTCCAGAAACTGGAAAGCGCTTGGCGCGGCCTCAAGCTGCTGGTCGACCGCACCAACTTCCGTGAAAACGTGAAGATCGAGGTGCTCAACGTCAGCAAAGGAAAACTGCTCGAAGACTTCGAAGATGCGCCTGAGTTGACCAAATCGGGCCTGTACAAGCACGTCTACACTGCCGAGTACGGCACTTTCGGCGGCGAGCCCTACGGCGCCATCATCGGCAACTATGACTTCGGCCCCGGCCCGCAGGATGTTGCGCTGCTCGGCAAGGTCGCCAGCGTTGCCACCATGGCGCACGCGCCGTTCATCGCCGCCGCCGGCCCCAAGTTCTTCGGTATCGACAGCTTCACCGGCCTGCCCAACCTGAAAGACCTCAAGTCGATCATGGAAGGCCCGCAATACACCAAGTGGCAGGGTTTCCGTGAGTCAGAAGACAGCCGCAGCGTCGGCCTTACCTGTCCGCGCTTCCTGCTGCGCCTACCGTATGGGCCTGACACCAAGCCTGTCAAGGCGTTCAACTACCAGGAAGACGTCAAGCGCAGCCACGAGCATTACCTGTGGGGCAACACGGCATTCGCATTTGCCACGCGCCTGACCGACAGCTTTGCGAAGTACCGCTGGTGCCCGAACATCATAGGCCCGCAAAGCGGCGGCGCCGTCGATGACCTGCCGTTGCACCAGTTCGATTCAATGGGTGAAGTTGAAACCAAGATCCCGACCGAAGTGCAGATCAGCGAACGCCGCGAGTATGAACTGTCAGAAGAGGGCTTTATCGGCCTGACGATGCGCAAGGGCAGCGACAACGCATGCTTCTTCAGCGCCAACAGTTGCCAGAAACCCAAGACCTTCGGTCAGAGCGCCGAGGGCAAAGATGCCGAACTGAACTATCGCCTCGGCACCCAGTTGCCGTACATGTTCATCGTCAACCGCCTGGCGCACTACATCAAGGTGCTCCAGCGCGAGCAGATCGGCTCATGGAAGGAAAAAGAAGACCTGGGCCGCGAACTGAACAAATGGATCGGCCAATACGTCGCCGACACCGACAACCCCAGCCCCGCCATCCGCTCCCGTTGCCCGCTGCGCAGCGCGAACATCACCGTCGAGGACGTACCGGGCGAAGCCGGCTGGTACAAGGTCGGCCTGCAGGTGCGTCCGCACTTCAAGTACATGGGCGCGTTCTTCACGCTGGGCCTGGTTGGCAAGCTCGATAAGAAGTAAGTGGCGATGCAGGAGACAGGGCCCCCAAGCCCACGAAAACAGGCAAGGGGTCGGCAGACCAAGATCAGATCGACCGGCAAACGTCTGGCAAAGTGCGGGGCCGCGCAACGCAACTCAGCCCCGCCCATGCACCGCGGCGCCGAGACGGGCAACTTGTGAGCAGCCCGGAAGGCGCATTTCTGGCAGCGTGCCGCCGACGTTCGTGAGCTTTGTGCAGTTACTGTGTACGATAATTTGATGTTTTTTATGCCGGAAAGTTTTCTGCAATCGTGTCTAGTCGATATTTTTGCCACGGGGTAAGGTTCTGGTGTCGCGGACGAGTCAACCGAGACAAGAGAATCGATCAACTTGTAAGAAATAGGCGATTTAGAACCCAGGAGAATAACCATGGCCAGCATGAAAGTGTTCATGAAGATTGCGGATATGCCCGGCAGCAGCAGCGATGGCGACCATGCCGACTGGTGTGACGTTCGCGGCTTCAGCCACGAGATGAAGTACCCCTTCGACATGCGCGAGAACAAAGGCCGTGGCGAGCCGGTGCACGGCGAGTGCCTCGTGACGAAGGAAATCGACAAGGCCAGCCCGAAGATTTTTGAGGCCCTTGCAAAGAAGAAGAAGATTGGAGAGGTCGAGCTTGAGTTCTGGCGCGACAACCCCAAGGACGGCGGCAGCGAGAAGTACTTCGGCATCAAGCTCAAGGACTGCCGCATCGTCTACGCCCGCCCGTACATGCCCACCGGCCCCGAGTCCAACGAGACTTTCTCGCACATGGAAAACGTCGGTTTTGCCTACCGTATCGTGGAGTGGACGTGGCTGTCGGGTGGACAGGTTCCGACGACCTTCGACTTCAGCAAGCCGGACGCGTAAACACTGCCTGCAAGGGCGGCTCCTGGGTGGCCTGCCGGCGACATGTCGGCAGGCGAGCCCTGCCCGCCCCTTGCGGCGAAAGGCCATCTGCGGTGTTTCAGCAACGAACTCTGTTCGAGCGGTTACGGAACCCCGAGGCAGTAAGCAGCCACACGCTGGAAGAAGACACCGGCGCCCTGCTTCGCTCAATCCTTGGCAATCTGGCCCGCATTCTGAACACGCGGTCCGGCCAGGCCCCGGCGCAGATGGACTACGGCATTGCGTCACCGGCAGAAGTCGCCCAGGCATATCCGGAATCTCTAAGCACGATGCAGAAGGCGATTCGCATGTGCATCGAACGCTATGAGCCGCGCCTGAAAGACGTGCAGGTCATGCAGATTGAAAGCGATGACAACAAGCTGGCGGTGCGCTTCCAGATCACCGCCAGGCTGGCGACGAGCAAAGACGGGACGCACGTGAGTTTCGATACGCTGCTCGACCCGGCAGGCCATGTGAATCTGCTGGCGTAGGAGCTCAGGAGGCAGGTCGCAGGAGGCAGGAGGCAGGGAAAGGCCATGAGCGGAGAGTTGCATAACCTTGGCGCAGCTGGGTTTCGCGGGCTCAAAGTGTGGCAAAAGGGCATGGACGCCACAGACCAGGTTTATGCAGTCACTCGTGGGTTTCCTCGCGCAGAAGTACTCGGCCTGACCAGCCAGCTGCGGCGGGCAGCCAGTTCGGTGCCCATGAACATTGCGGAAGGTTATCGCCGCAAGTCACGCAAGCAGGACTACCTGCGGTTTCTGCGATACGCAGACGGTTCAGCAGCGGAAGTGGAGACGGCGGTAGAGATTGCGGCGCGCCAGAAGTTCATGTCAGTTGATGTTGCGAGCGGAATGATTGAGAGCTTTCAAGAGATTGGTCGCATGCTCGGCGGATTGATTGCCAGTGTCGAGCGAGAGGCCCAACAAGAAAGGCGGGAGAACGCACAAGAAGAAGAGTAGGGACGGGCAGGCCCGAAGTCGTACTTCCAGACAACATACGAATCCGGGACCTCCTGCCTCCTGCCTCCTGCTTCCTGCCTCCTGAACTGCCGTGTTCAACAAGTATTACCAGGACGAGTTGGTTTTCCTGCGCGAGATGGGGCGCGAGTTCGCAGACGCGAACCCGGAAGCCGCCCGCTTTCTCGCCGAGGCCGGCAGCGACCCCGACGTCGAGCGCATGCTGGAAGGCTTCGCATTCCTTACCGGGAAGCTGCGCCAGAAGCTCGACGACGAGTTGCCGGAGTTCACGCACGCATTGATGGAGATGATCGAGCCGCACTACCTGCGGCCCATCCCGTCTACCTGCATCATTCAGTTTGACCACGCCAACAAAGCCACCGCCGAGCTCAAGCGCCTCGCCCGCGGCATCGAAATCGACAGCTCGCCCGTGGACGGCACCCGCAGCCGCTTTCGCACCTGCTATGACTTTGACTTGCTGCCGATCGAAGTCCGGGATGTAGAGCTGCGGCGCGAAGCCCCGGCACGTCTGCGCCTGAGGCTTGAGGCGCCGGGCAAGGTCCCGCTTGATAAGCTGGGCATTCGCAACCTGCGGTTGTTCCTGGCCGGTGAGCAGGTTGTCACGCGCGGCCTGTATGTGTCCATACTGCGCTATCTCAAGAAGGTTATTGTTCGCCAGGGCGATGGCGCCGATGGCAAGCGCAAGTTTGAGTTGCCGGCAAGCGCCGTCCGGCCCGTTGGCTTTGATGAAAGCGAAGCAGTGCTGTCAGGCCCGGGACCCAGCTTCCAGGGCTTTCGCCTGCTACAGGAGTACTTTGCGGCACCGCAGAAGTTCATGTTCATCGAACTCTCGGGCCTCGACGGCGTCGTGGGGTTTGAAACCGAGAAGCTGTTCACCGTCGACTTCGAGTTCACGCGCCTGCCCGAAAACATGCCGCCGGTCAGCAAAGCCAACATCCTGCTGAACTGCGTGCCGGCTGTGAATTTGTTCAAGCACGACGCCGACCCGATCCGGGTACAGCGCGGCCGCACCGAGTACACGCTGCGCCCGGCGGGCCAGAACCCGCGGCACTACGAGATATTCGCGGTCGAGCGCGTGTACGGGCTGGAGCTTGGCACCGCCAAAGAAATCGAGTTTCGGCCCCAGTTCAAGCTGGCGCGTCGCACGCGCCGCGACGAGCTATTCTATCACGTGCGGCGCCAGGAATCGGTCACCGGCGACGGCTCGGACATGATGCTCAGCTTCATCGACCCCCAGAACCCGGAGTCGCGACCGAGTATTGAAACCGTCAGCGTCGAGCTGCTGGCAACCAACGGCCAGATGCCGACACGGCTTGATGCCGGCGACGTCTCGGTGAAGACCCAGAGCAGCCCAATCTTTGCCAAGTACCGCAATCTCGCACGACCGACTGCCACCGTGCCTCCGCCGATGAGCGACGACCTGCACTGGCGTCTGATCTCGCACCTGACGCTGAACTACATGTCGCTGCTGAGTGTCGATGCGCTGCGCTCCGTGATCTCGCTGTACAACTTTCGCGCGCGCATCGATCGCCAGACAGAGCAGGCACACTCGCGGTTGCTGGAGGGCATCAGCGCCGTGGCAGCCAAGCCTGCGTCGCGCCTGCTGGACGGTTTTCCGGTGCGCGGCATTGAAGTGGACCTGACACTAGACGAAGAATTGCTGGGCGGTGACGGCGAAGTGTTCTTCTTCGCGTCTGTGCTGAACGAGTTCTTCGCGCAGTATGTAAGCCTGAATGCTTATTCGCGCCTGCAGGTGACGGGCGCAAAACACGCAGAGGTGTTCCAGTGGCCGGCACGGATTGGCAAACGCGCGATCCTGTAACGACAGACCTGCTTGCGAACGCGAGGTACTACTCGTTCTTCCAGGCGGTTCGTCTGTTGCAGGGCATGTCCGGCGGCGCCCCTCGCGTCGGGCACCAGGGTCCGCCTGAGCGCGAACGTATCCGGCTGCGCCCCGTGCTGGATATGGACTTTCCCCTCAGCGACGTCGAGAGCATCGAAGAGATCGAACAAGCCGACGGCACGATGCGCTACCGCGTCAACGTAGCCTTCATGGGCCTGTACGGCACCAGCTCACCACTGCCGAGCCATTACACCGAAGACTTCCTGCGTGAGGACGAGCTTGACGGGCTGGTGCGCGGCTTTATCGACATTTTCCACCACCGCCTGCTCAGCCTGTTCTATCGCGTCTGGGAAAAGTACCGGCACACGGTGCAGTACGACGCGCTGGGCCACGACTATTTCTCGCGACGCCTGCTGGCCATGGTGGGCGCAGACCTGGCGCACATGCCGCAGGGCGCTCTGCCCGTGGGCCGGTTGCTTGAATATGCCGGGCTTCTGACGCAGCAGCCGCGCAGCGCCGAGAGTTTTCGGGCGCTGCTGGCGGAGCATTATCCGGAAAGTCCCGTGGCCATTGAGCAGTGCAAGGGTGCCTGGGCGGCGATTCCAGCCGATCAGTGCAGCACACTGGGTGTCCGCAACTGCGCGCTGGGTGGCGATGCGATGCTTGGCAGCGAGGTGTTCGACCTCTCGGGCAGCTTTGAAGTGCGTATGGGCCCGATGCATGTGGACGACTACCTGGCGCTGATGCCCACTGAGCCCGACCAGGAACAGCTTCGTGAGCTGGTCGATATGCTGAACAGCGACGGGCTTGAGTACGAGCTGACGCTGATTCTGCGCGGCG
Source organism: Planctomycetota bacterium (assembly GCA_025993795.1). Taxonomy (GTDB): domain Bacteria; phylum Planctomycetota; class UBA8742; order UBA2392; family UBA2392; genus JADJRK01. Next base: position 23,926 of record JAMQHL010000020.1, on the reverse strand, counting down.
ATGAAGTGCCGCGCGCGCAACTGAATTCCCCTAGAACTCGCCTTGGCTGGTGCAGCTGGCTTGGCGAGAGCCGCGGCGAAGACCGCAGCGTGACGTTCCGCTTCAAAGGATGGAAACATGGTCGAGGTTGATCTCAAGGCGCTGGTAAGCCGTTTGAACCGCTTCTGCACCCGCGCGCTGGAAGCCGCGGCAGGAAATTGCGTGTCACGCACGAATTATGAAGTCACCGTCGAGCATATGCTGCAGGCGCTGGTGGAAGACCCTGCCGCCGACATCCAGCAGATTCTTGGCAAGTTCAGCATCGACACCGGCCGCGTGCTGAAGACCCTGACGCGCGACCTTGACCAGCTCAAGACCGGCAATTCCGGCCGCCCCGTGTTCAGCCCGACGCTTACACAGTGGATCCAGATTGGCTGGGTCATCGGCAGCATCGACCACGGCCAGGGCGAGATTCGCAGCGGCAACCTGCTTGAGGCGCTGCTGGACAGCCCGGGCCGGCTGGCCGTCGGCGACTACATCGACGTGCTCAGCGAAATCCCCAAGACGGAGTTGAAGCGCAACTTCGCGCAGATCGTCAGCGGCAGCACCGAGACCGCAGCGGCAGCCGCCAAGGCCGCAACCGGTGCCCCCGGCGCGGAGCCGACCAAAGACGGCACCGCGCTGCAGCGCTTCTGCCAGAACTTCACCGAGCGCGCCCGGCAGGGCAAGCTTGACCCGGTGTTCGGGCGCGACCGCGAGATCCGCCAGATGGTCGATATCCTGGCCCGTCGCCGCAAGAATAACCCGATCTGCGTGGGCGACCCCGGAGTCGGCAAGAGCGCCGTTGTCGAAGGCCTCGCCATCCGCATCGTCGAGGGCGATGTGCCCGAGATGCTGCGCAACGTTGAACTGGTGGGCTTGGACGTCGGCCTGCTGCAAGCCGGCGCCTCGGTCAAGGGCGAGTTCGAGAACCGCCTCAAGGGTGTGATCGAAGAGATCAAAGCCAGCCCCAAGCCGATCATCCTGTTCATTGACGAAGCGCACACGTTGATTGGCGCGGGCGGCGCCGCAGGCACAGGCGACGCCGGCCAGTTGCTGAAGCCCGCGCTCGCACGCGGCGAGCTGCGCACCATCGCTGCTACTACGTGGTCTGAGTACAAGAAGTACTTCGAAAAGGACGCCGCGCTCGCCCGCCGCTTCCAGCTGGTCAAGCTGGACGAGCCAAGCCCAGAGCTCACCACCGTCATGCTGCGCGGCTTGCGCGCCAACTATGAAAAGTCCCACGGCGTTGTCATCCGCGACGAAGCACTGGTGGCAGCAGCAGAAATGGGCAGCCGCTACATTGCCGGTCGCCAGCAGCCCGACAAGGGCATCGACCTGGTGGACACGGCCGCGGCGCGGGTGAAGGTAGCGTTTCTGGCCAAGCCCGCCGAGTTGCAAGACCTTGAACGCAGCATCGAGACCGACAAGCGCACGCTGGGGGCGCTCAAGCGCGACGCCGAGACCGGCGGCCACAACGACCCCGAGCAAATCGCCGAGATCGAGCAGCGCATCATCGAGACGGGCACAAAGGCCGAAGCATTCAAGAAACGCTGGATCGGCGAACGCGACCAGGCCCACAAGGTAGTAGCAGTCCGCACCAGGCTCAACGAGCTGATGGAGCCCAGGAAGCCCGGCACGTCCGCCGAAGCAACCGCGAAGGCGGAAGCGCAAGCGACGGGCAAGCAGGCAAGCAAGGATACCAGGACCAAGTCCAGGGAAACCAAGTCCAGGAAGAAGGAAGACGCTAAGGAAGAAGCTCCCAGGTACGACCTGCCGGACGACCCGGTCGCGCTCAAGGCCATGTTCGAGAAAGAACTGGCGACCCTGCGCGACATGCAGGGCAAGGACCCGCTCGTGCCCGTTGAAGTCACCAGCGAAGTCGTTGCCAAGGTCATCGGCGACTGGACCGGCATCCCCGTCGGCAACATGGTCAAAGACCAGGCCGCACAGCTTCTGACCATGGAAGACGAGCTGCGCAAGCGCGTGAAGGGCCAGGACCACGTCATGACCGCAATCGCCACCGGCGTGCGCGCAGCCAAGGCGGGGCTGGGTAACCCGGAAGCGCCGATGGGCGTATTCCTGTTCGTTGGCCCCAGCGGTACCGGCAAGACGGAAACAGCGCTTGCGGTCGCTGACCTGCTGTTTGGCGGCGAGCGCTTTATGACGGCTGTGAACATGTCCGAGTTCCAGGAGAAGCACACGGTCAGCCGCCTGATCGGAAGCCCCCCGGGCTACGTCGGATATGGTGAAGGCGGCCAGTTGACCGAGGCCGTGCGGCAGCGCCCCTACAGCGTGGTGCTGCTGGACGAGGTTGAGAAGGCCGACCTGGACGTGATGAACCTGTTCTACCAGGTGTTTGACAAGGGCGTGCTGAACGACGGCGAAGGCCGCGAAGTGGACTTCAAGAACACGGTGATGTTCCTGACCAGCAACCTGGCGACAGACATCATCACCGAGGCTTGCAGCGACGGCGACCGGCCCGACATGAATGAACTGGTCAGCCTGATCCGCCCCGTGCTGAGCGCGCACTTCAAGCCGGCGCTGCTGGCGCGCATGAGCATTCTGCCGTTCTTCACGATCGACGTGGCAGCGATGAAGATGATCACGGACCTGAAGCTGAACAAGATTGTGAAGCGCATGCACACCACGCATGGAATGGACCTGAAGTTCGATCCCAAGGTGACCGAGGCCATCGCCGAGCGCTGCAAGGAAGTTGAAACCGGTGCTCGAAACATCGACCACATCATTCGCGGCAACCTGCTGCCGCAGATGAGCACGCAGTTACTGCAGAAGATGAGTGAAGGAGACCTGCCCGAAAGCATGAAGGTAGGGATTGGCGACACGGGTGACTTTACATTCGCGTTCGGGGCATGATCTCGCGCAAAGGCCGCCAAGTACGCAAAGGAACTGCCATGGCAACAACCGAAGAAGATCGAATCGCCAGGGAGGTCATTAATCGCGCCTATCGCATTCACAGCGAATTGGGGCCTGGCTTGCTTGAGTCCGCGTATCGCACGGTGCTGGTCTACCTGTTGATCAAGCAAGGCTTTGCAGTCGAGAGTGAAGTTTCGATCCCGGTGAAGTTTGATGGCATGCAGCACGGTGCAGGCTACCGGGCAGACGTGATAGTCAACGGTGTGGTGCTTATTGAACTCAAGTCGGTAGATGAACTCGGCAAGATTCACTTCAAGCAGGTAATCACATATCTGAAACTGTCCGGCCTGAGGCTCGGCCTGCTGATCAACTTCAATTGCGAACACCTGAAGGGCAATATTCGGCGGGTAGTGAACGGACTACCCGAAGAGCAGTAAATGGCGGCCTTTGCGGCCTTGGCGTGGAGAATTGAATCGTACGACATGCTTCCTGACGTTGCTCGGAACAAGCGACGTTCGAAACAGGAGACGAGACATGGCAACGGAAATCGCAGCGTCACAGGTCATGAAGTTTCATTCTGACGCACTGGAAGACGGAAAGCTTGAGATCACCGCGCTTTCCGGCTCAGAGTGCATCAGCAAGCCCTACCAGTTTTTTCTGGAACTGGCCAGCGAGGACAAGGACATCGACCTTGAGTCGATCATCCACAAGCCCGCGTACATCGCCATCAAGCAGGGCGTCAAACAGGCCGGCAGCGACAAACGCGCGGCCACAACTGTCAAAATCCACGGCATCATCGAGTCGATTGAGCAGGCGGGCCGGCACCTCGATGCCGTCCAGTACCGCGCACTGCTGGTGCCGCGCCTGTGGAAGCTCTCGCTGTCGCACAACAGCCGCATCTTCCAGGACACGACCGTGCCCGACATGGTCAAGAAGATCTGCGACGAATACGGCGTCACCTGCGATATCGACAAACTCAGCGGCTACAAAGAGCGCGAGTACATCGTGCAGTACGAAGAGTCGGACTTCGACTTCATCCACCGCTGGCTTGAGCACGAAGGCATCTACTACTACTTCACCCAGGACGACGATGAGGAAAAAGTCGTCTTCCGCGGCACCTCTGAGGGCTACGGCACGCTGATCGGTGACAACGAGTTCCGGTACAAGCCGCAGCAGGGCAACAACGCGCAGAAAGAAGGATCGGACTCAGAAGATGTCACCGACGACTGGTTCAAGGAAGAAGTGGTGACCGCGATTTCCTGCACGCAGAAACAACTGCCCAAGGAAGTCGTCCTCAACGACTACAACTGGCGCACGCCCAAGGACAAGCTTGACTGCAAGTCCACAGTCAGCGCCAAGGGCATCGGCACGGTCTACGAGTTCAACAACCACTACAGCGACAAGGGCGAAGGCAAGAAACTCGCCGACGTCCGCGCCGAGGAAATCAACTGCCGCGAACTTGAGTACCGCGGCACTGCGGACGCCCGAGGCTTTCGTGCCGGCATGGTCTTCAAGCTCAAGGCGCCTGACGAGGCCAAGGAAAAGACTAACAACGGGCTCAGTGACGCCTTCTACCAGGAGTATCTGCTGGTCGAGATTGCGCACACCGCGACTCAGTCAGTGGCACTGGGCAGCGGCAACGCTTCCGGCGCGACTTACACCAACACCTTTCTTGCGATACCGAAATCCAAGACATTCCGTCCGCCCTGCGTCACGGCCTGGCCCAGCATCAAGGGCGTGCTGCACGGCGTGATTGACGGCGAAGACGGCGGCACACCCTACGCCCAGATCGATGACAAGGGCCGCTACAAGGTTCGCCTGCCCCTCGACCGCGGCGACGCCGGCGACGGCAATGCCTCGCGCTGGGTGCGCAAAGCTGAAAGCTACGCCGGTCCAAGCCAGGGAATGCACTTTCCACTGCTCAAGGGCGCTGAGGTGCTGATCACCCACATCGATGGCGACCCTGACCGCCCCATCATCTCCGGCGCCGTTTACAACGAACAGAACACCAGTGTCGTGCACCAGCACAACCACACGCACAACACGATTGTCACGCCTGTCGGCAACACGCTCACTCTGGACGACACACAGGGCGCGCCGCAGATTTCGTTGTTCACCACCAGCCAGATCAACAAGCTGTTCATCGACGGCACCGACGGCTCGGAGAAAATTGAAATCAGTTCGGGCGCCGACGACCAGAAGATCATCATCGACAAGGGCAATGAGAACATCATTCTCAAGGCCAAGGTCAGCGGCTGCCAGATCCGCATCGGCAAGTCGGCAGGCGAAGGCACCGACGGCAAAGCCAAAGACGCTGACGGCATGCGCCTGACCACGGGCGGCGAATACAACATCAAGGTCGGCGGCGACATGGGTATCGAGGTCACCGGCAAGAAAGAAGAAAATATCGCCGGTGACTCCACAGCCAAGACGCTCGGGGCATCCTGGGACCTGAAGATCGGCGATTACAACGTCACCAACTTCGCCGCCAAATTTGCAACCAGTGTCGGGGCAACCGCGACCATCCAGGTCGGCGCGGAGCTGAAGGCCGCGTATGCCTTGTCGGCCAGCATCACTCGCGGCGACGGCGTTTCCGCCACTTGGGGCAAGAGTATCAAGCTGGACAAGTCCAAGTCGTTCAGTGTCGGCAAAGACGACTGGACCTTCAAGGTCGCCAAGAAGTGGGAGGCCCAGGCACTGGGCAACTGCAAACTCGAGTCCCTGACCGGAGAAATCGAAATCGATGCCATGACCAAGCTGGTGCTCAAGTGCGGCGCCAGCAAGATCGAGATGACGCCCGCCGGCATCAAGATCGTCAACGGCGGCTCCAGCGAAAAGGTCACCGGCAGTGGCATAGGCCTCAAGGCGCCGCAGATGACCATCAAGTCGATGGGCAACCTGCAATGCAAGGGCACGCCCGGCGGCCAGTACAAGTAACGCATCACCACGAGGGAGTTTGTGGAAATCGCCAACCGCACAACCTTTGCTTTCGCGCCGATGATGGGCCGGGTCAACTTCCCGGCCCACACGGCCAGCCTTGTGGTTAAGGCCGCCTTCCACATGGTCCACGGCGGAGTGTGCCAGCCGCTTGAGCCGCAACCCGCCCTTGAGGGCGACGTGCTCAGCAAAGCCAAAGTGCCGGAATGCCTGTACGACGCCGACCTGGCCCTGTTCAAGCCGCGCGCTGACCTGCTGCTCACGGGCACCTGCCACGTGCCCGGCGGCAAGGCCTCCACGACCTGCCCGGTCAGTTTTCGCGTCGGCGGGTGGTCAAAGTCGCTGGCCTGCATCGGCAATCGCGTGTGGCATAAGGGCATGGTGTTCGCCAAGGTCGGAGAGATTGAGCCGTTCACGAAGCTGCCGCTGACATGGGCCAACGCTTTTGGTGGCCCAAAGCACGGCGCCAACCCCGCCGGCAAGGGTGCCAAAGACGGCATCCTGCCCAACATCGAATTGCCGACCAGCCTGATTACCGGCTATGGCGATAAGCCACAGCCCGCCGGCTTCGGCCCCGTTCACCGCACCTGGAAGTTGCGCACGGGCAAGCTGGGCACCTACGACAACAAGTGGCTGAAAGAGCGCTTCCCGGCGTTCCCCAAGGACTTTGACTGGACCTACTTCAACGCGGCACCTGCCGACCAGCAGCTGGAAGGCTTCCTGCGCGGAGACGAAGAGGTTGAGCTGACGAATCTTCACGCGGATCACGCGGTGCTCAAGACGCGCCTGCCGGGACTGCGTGTGCGTGTGCTGCTGCGCGAAGGCAACGAGAGCGAACCTGCCCGCGTTCGCGAAGTGCCGATGAACCTAGACACCCTGCACGTCGATGCCGACAAGTCGCAGATGTACCTCGTCTGGCGCGGCATCGCAGACGTCAGCGACAGCGATTGGCTTGAGTGTCGCGATGTGCTGGTGGTCAGCGAGCCCGTGGGCAAGGCCCAGCCCCTGGAGGCACTGGTGCCGTTGTTTGACACCCTGCAAGAGGGCGACGAAGCGCCCGAAGAAGTTGAAACCAAGGCGCACCGCGCTGAGCGCGCCAAGCAACTGGAAGCCGAGATTTCCGGGATTGAAAAACTGGTGGACGGCTACGCAGCCAAGGCCGAGTCTCAAGCGCAGGCCAGCATCGGCAGCGAACTGAACATTGCCAAGGCTGCAACCAAACCCGCAAGCCCGGGCGACCTGAAGTCGATGATTGACAAGCTGCTGGCATCGCCGCTGGCCGCCGAGATGGGGCTGCCCAAACGCATCAGCGCAGCCGACCTTGACATCCTGGCCGACCCCGACGTCAAGGCCGCCATGAAGCTGGCACAGTCCGGCAAGGCGCCCAAGCCCACCGACACCAAGGGCCTGATGGGCCTGCTGAAGTCGCGCGAGGCCCAGGGCGGAGACTTCAGCGGCAGCGAGCTTGAGTCGCAAGACCTGGCCGGTGCCGACCTGACGGATTGTTACTTCAACGATGCGCAACTCAGCGGCGCGAACCTGGCGGGCGCCAAACTCAAGGGCGTGTCGTTTATCGGCGCCAAGCTGGCAGGTGCAGACCTGACCGGCGCTGACCTGACGGACGCTGATTTCAGCGGCGCGGACCTCAGCGGCGCGAAACTGGACAATGCCAAGCTTGACGATGTCATGATGATCGACGCCGTCGCCGAAGGCGCAAGTTTTGCAGGAGCGCAGGGCAAAGACGCCATATGTGCGGGTCTCAAGGCTGCCAACGCCGTGTTTACCGGCGCAAAGCTTGAAGCCGGCGTCTTCACCGGCGCGCAGTTGCAGGGCGCGGATTTCACCGGGGCAAGTCTCAAGGACTCCGGTTTCGACCAGGTTGATGCCAGCGGCGCGAAGTTTGAGAAGGCGGATCTTTCCGGTTTCCGCGGCGGCGAGAAAAGCAACTTCACGAACGCGAAGTGCAAGGGCGCCAATGGCGCCGGCAGCGTGTGGGAAAACAGCACGCTCAAAGGCGCCGACTTCAGCGAATGCAACCTGAAAGATGCACAGTTCCAGTTCAGCGACCTCAGCGGTGCGCGCTTCTTCGGGGCCGACCTTTCCGGCGCGATGCTGCGCAAAGCCAACCTGTCCAGCGCCCAGGCCGGCAACGCAAACTTTCACCAGGCGCTGCTCGAGCAGGCTGACCTGCGCGGCGCGTCGCTGGTGGCGTCGAACTTCTACGCAGCCGAGTTCCTTGACGCCAAGACCAAGGGCGCCGATTTCGGTGGCGCGAACCTGAAGATGACCAAGCTGGAAAAATGACGCAGATTGCTGACAACAAGTCGTTCATCGACCACGCCCTCGGGGGCGGGCTGCCGGCGGGCGCACAGGTCGACAGTCTCAACCTCGCGGGGGCGAAGCTGGCGGGCGCCAGGCTTGCGGGCGTGCGTTTGATCGGTATCAATCTTCAGGGCGCTGACCTGTCGCGCGCGGACCTGTCAGGTGCCCTGTTCGCGTCCTGCAATCTCAAGGGCTGCAACCTGCGCAACGCAAACCTTGCCGGCGCGGTCTTTTCCGATGTCAGCCTGGACGGTGCCCAACTGCACGAGGCGAATCTGTCGGCGGCCGGCATGGCGGGAGTACGCGCCCCGCGCGCCGACTTCAGCAACGCGGACCTGACGGAGATCGCGTTGACGGGCGCTCAGCTGCAGGGCGCCAGGTTCACTGGTGCCAGGGCTGTGAACTCGTCATTTGACACCGGCAACCTGCAGGACGCTGACTTCAGCGGCGCAGACCTTACCGATGCGGGCCTGAACATGGCCGTCATGGATGGCTGCAACCTTTCATCGGCAAACCTGACCGGTGCCGTCATGATTTCAACCACGCTGCGCGGCGCGACCCTGACCAGCGCGCGCATGGAGAACCTGATTGCGGAAAGCAGCGATTGGGCTGGCGCGCGTGACTTCCCGGCGACGATCAGCGGCAGTTACGGCGAGGCAAACCTTACGGGCGCGGATTTCTCGAACCGCGCCCTCAAGGGCAGTACGTTTCGCGGTGCGCTGCTGACGGGCGCGAACCTTAAAGGCTGTGCCGCGCAGGATGTCCACTTTCGCGACGCAGACCTGACCGACGCTGACTTCAGCGGCAGCGACTGCACCGGCGCGATCTTCGATGCGGCAAAGCTGGCGGGCACAAAGCTGGCGGGCGTCAAGCTGGGCGCGGCTGTGCTGGAGAACTGTGACCTTTCCGGGTTTGACCTCAGCAATTGCGAATTGACCGACGCGCGGTTTTCGGGCGCCACCGTCAAGGGCCTCAAGCTCAGCGGCAGCACATTGAACGGCGCGTCGTTTGATGGCGTGGACTTGCAGGGCTTTGTCTTCGAGGGCTTCTCGCTGATTGGGGCCGACTTCAACGGCGCGAACCTGCGCGGTGCCAAGCTGCGCGGTGCGCGACTGAACGATGCCGACTTCAGCACAGCCGACCTGTCCGGCGCGGACCTTTCACAGGCCGACCTTTCGGGTGCCACACTGGTGGGTGCCAACGCAACCGGCGCGTCGTTTCGCGGCGCGACCCTGGACGAGTCGAATGTGTCTGACGCCGTCCTCAAGGGTGCAGACTTTCAAGACGCGAAGTTGACCGGCGTTAGCTTTGCTGACAGCGACCTGCGCGAAGTCGGCTTGGCCGGCGGCAGGTACGAGCGCTGCGAGTTTCGCGCAGTGAACATGGCGGGCATGAAACTGCCGCAATCGCGTTTCACGCTTTGTGATTTCGAAGACGCGGGTCTCGCCGGCATCGACTTGTCGGGGTCTGAACTGACGCAGGCTGCGTTCAAGAACGCGAATCTGGAAAAGGCCGTGCTCAAGTCGGCGCAGTTGACCGGCGCAAACTTTGAGAACGCGAACGTAAAGGGTGCGGTGTTCAGCGGTGCGATGCTGCACATGGCGGCTTTCCCGGGTGCTAACGCTACCGAGGCGCAGTTCGATGGCACCGACATCCGCGAGACGTTCATGGACCGGCTCAATGCGCAGAAGGCGCGCTTTACCAATGCAGTCGCTCAGTACGCCATGTTCACCCATGCCAACCTGCAGTTTACGGATTTCAGCGGTGCAGACCTGCTGGGGGCCGACTTGCACGGCTCGCGCGATGACGGCGCGAACTTTGCCAGGGCCAACCTGAAGCAGGTCAAGCGCACCGATGCCGACAAGCTTGAGGCAGAGAACTGGAAGCCGCAGAAGTAGGCGGAATCAAGGAGACGAGCCATGTATGAAACTGTGACTGAAACTATGCAGGGCACCAAGCTGGGGCCGGCCATAGTGCACAAGGTCGAAGGTGCTGACATCACCGTATTGCGGGAAGGCGTTGAAACAAGCGCGCAGAATGCGCTGGCGTTTCCCTACGCGCCGCAGGCGGGCGACGTCGTGCTGGTGATCGGCGATGCGCCCGCGTACATCATCGGCGTGCTGCATGCGCAGGGGGACATGAGCCTGCACTTCCCGGCCAATGCCCACTTCCACGCCCGCGGTGGTTTCCAGTTCAGCAGTGGCGAGCGTATCGAGATGCAGGCACCTGAGGTAAAGGTGACTGCCGGCAAATATGAACTTGTCGCCCGCACGCTGAGCGAGAAGGTCACTAACGCGATGCGCTGGGTGAAAGACCTCGCGTCGATCAAGGCCGGCCGTCGCAAAGTGCAGGTGGACGGCGCGAACATCGAGCGCGCCGAAAGGCACATCGTGAAAGCCAAGAAAGACGTGCGCCTGAACGGTGAACGCATTCACCTTGGATAGGCAGACAGTTCGCTCACACGAACCGAAGCTTGAACAAGAGATCGCGAGGACAGTATGCTTCCAGCATCGACAAAAATGAGCGGCCAGTGCCTGGGCGTACCCGACGTGTGCAAGGTGCCCGCACCGCCTGCACCGCCGATTCCGACGCCTTTTCCCAACTTGGGCATGTGCATGCAGGCCACCAAGGTTTCCACCAAGGTCAAGGTGATGAGCCAGCCGGCGATCCTGATGGGCAGCGAGATCCCCATGTCCAGCGGCGACGAAGCCGGCAGCCTGGGCGGCATGATCAGCAACCAGTTCAAGGGCAAGATCGTGTTCAAGAAGGCCAGCATGAAGGTGAAGACCGAGGGCAAGGGCCAGTGCACGATTACTGCAATCTGCGGCCACAACGGCAACAACGCCAACATGCCCGCCGGCGCGCAGATCGCCCCAAGTCAGGTCATGGTGCTCATCGCCCCGTAGACGGCGTGCGGCTTTGCGATACCGTTGCTCCCCGGTCGGTCAACGACCGGGGAGTTTTGCACCATGGAATCGCTCCGCGAGCTTTACCGTATCGGTGCCGGGCCCAGCGCCAGCCACACCATGGGCCCCAAGCGCGCAGCCGAACTGTTTCTTGAACGCAACGCCGGAGCATCAAGCTTCAAGGTCACGCTGTACGCCAGCCTGGCGGCCACGGGCCGCGGGCACCTGAGTGACGTTGCGATGCAGAGCGTGTTCGGCAACCGCGCCTTCACGATTGAGTGGAAGCCGCGCGAGCGCCTGCCCTTTCATCCAAACGGCATGTTGTGGGAAGCGTTTGATGCCGCCGGCGTGCGCCTTGCGCAGTGGCAGGTGTTCAGCATCGGCGGCGGCGCGCTGCGCGAAGAAAACAGCCCGCCGCCCCCGGACCTCTATGTGCGCCGCAGCATGTCTGAGTTCCTGCTGTGGTCGCGCGAAAGCAACATGCCGCTGTGGAAGCTGGTCGAAGAGCGCGAAGGCGCGGCAATCTGGGACCATCTTGCCGAGTGCTGGCGTGCAATGCAGGAAGCAATGGAGCGCGGCCTTGAGGCCCACGGCGTGCTGCCCGGCAGCCTGAAGCTTCGTCGCAAAGCGCACCGCCACTTCGAGCAGACCAAGGGCCGTCCCGGCCCGTTGCAGCGCACCGGCCTGCTGACGGCCTACGCGCTGGCGGTCAGCGAAGAGAATGCCGCAGCCGGCACAGTCGTGACCGCGCCTACCTGCGGCGCTTGTGGCGTGCTGCCGGCGGTGCTGCGCTACCTCAAGGAAATGCTCAGCGCTAACGACAAACAGATCCTGCGCGCGATGGCCACGGCGGGCCTGGTCGGCAACCTGGTCAAGCACAACGCCAGCATCAGTGGCGCTGCCGTCGGCTGCCAGGGCGAAGTCGGCACCGCGTGCAGCATGGCGGCGGCCGCCGCGGCACAGCTCATGGGCGGCGACAGCAAGAAGATTGAATACGCCGCAGAAATGGGCATTGAGCACCACCTGGGCCTGACCTGTGACCCCGTGGCCGGGCTGGTGCAGATTCCGTGCATTGAGCGCAACGCGGTGGCAGCGATGCGCGCCGTGGACTGCGCCGACTACGCGCTGCTGTCAGACGGCGACCACGAGATTCCCTTCGACACTGTCGTCAAGACCATGAAAGCCACAGGTGAAGACCTTGCCGACCGCTACCGCGAAACCAGCGAAGGCGGGCTGGCCCGGCTGCACGTGCCAGCCGGCGTAGACCCCAATGCCCTGGAAGGCAACCACTGCGGATAAGATGCAACGGTAGCCCGGATCACTTGCCTTTGCGGGTGGCCTTCTTCCTGGGTGCCGCTTTGGCGTCGGCTTCAGCCTTGGCCTTCTTTCTGGCGCCGGGCAGGTTTTCGCGGGCTTCGAGTTCTTCGACAATCTTGCGCAGGCGCACTTCTTCTTCCTCGCGCTTGGCCAGAATGCGCTCAATGGCCGTGAGCTTGTCGCTGGTTTCCTGCAACTCTTTCTCGGTGCGGGTGTGCTTGCGGCGCAGCTTGGCGTACTTGTCCGCGATGCCTACCTTCAACTTCTCCAGCAGCTTCTGAAGCTTCTGGTCTGCGCCATCGTCGCCGCGCTCGGCTGCTTCAAGGTGTTCCGCAACGGCGCCACGGAACTCGTCCATCTCGCTCTTCCAGTACGTCTCGGCCTCGGTTGCCTTGCGGCGTGCGCCCTCGACGTCGCTCTGCATGCGCTCAATCTGCGCGCGTCTCTGGCCGGCCAGCGCCTTTGCGCGCATTACGTCCTGCTGCGAGAGTTCAATGCCCTCGAGCTGGCTTGCCAGGTCATTCTCGCGCAACTCGGCTTCATTAAGCTGTTTGCGAACGTCTTCGATTTCTCGCTCTTTGTCTGAGGCCGCGCGCTCCCACTTCTCGCGCTCGACGGCGAGTTGCGACGACAGCGTTTCAAGCGCGGACGCAGGCGCGCTCTGGTCCACGGTGTCGCGCTCGCGCTGCAACGACTCTTCGAGCTGCTTCATGCGCTGCGCCTGCTCGTTGCGCATCTGCTGCTCGCTTTCGAGCTTTGCCCGCGCCTCGACAAGCTGCTTCTCCGCTTCGTGCCGGCGCTCGCCGGCTTGCTCGACTTTCTCTCGCAGCGTGCGTACTTCCTCGCGGGCCTTCTCAGCCGCCGTCTCTGAGTTCGTCAGCGAACTGCCGACGCGGGCCAGCTCGCCGAGCATTTCCTGGTGTTTGCGGTCGAGCTGGGCAAGCTCGGCACGCAGCGCGCGCAGACCCTCTGCTTCCTTGACGGCCTGGTCGCGCTCTGCTTGCGCGGTACGTTTCTCGATGTCGCGCTCGGCAAGTGCCGCTCGCAACTCTTCGACCTCGGCAGATGCTGCCTCGAGTCCCTTGAGCACGTCATCGCGTTTCTTCGTGATCTCTTCGTTGCGTGCCTTCAGCTTCTCGTTTTCTTCTTTCAAGCCGCCCTCAAGCTGGGCGGCCCTGTCCGCGCCGGCCTTCTCGACTGCTTCGGCGCGTTTGCGCAACTCTTCAACTTCGCCTTCCAGCGCGTCGGCTTGTTCCATGGCGCGCTGTTCGGCTTCACGCGCCTGCTGAAGCTGCTGCGTTGCGCGGTTGCGCTCTTCTTCTTCGAGCTTGATCTCTTCTTTCAAGTCCGCGAGCTGCTGCTGGGCAACCTCAATCTGCCGGTCCCGGGCCTGCAGCCTCGTTTCCGCGTCGTCGGCGGCCTTGCTGCTCTTCTCGGCCTGCGCAAGGCGCGCCCGCAGTTCTTTCAACTCACCCTCAGTCGCCTGCTGCGAATTGCGCGCGGTGGCAGATTCGGCCCGCGCGTCCTGTAGCTCTTCTTGCAGCCGCGAGATGGTGCGGTCGCGCGCAGGAAGCTCGGCGGCCTTTGCCTCGAGTTCTGCGGCGCGCGCGACCTCGGCGGCGAGGTCTCGTTCAAGTTCAGCGACGCGGGCGCCGACCCCTTCGGATTCAGACTTCTGCTCGTCACGGGCTTCATCGAGCTTCGCGCGCAGATCTTTAACTTCCCTGGCAAGCGCCTTGCGTTCTTCTTGCGCGCTGTGCAGGTCAGTGTGTGCCTGCTCAAGGGCGTTCTGGGCCTTGGTGCGCGCTGCTTCGGCATTGGCGATGTCCATGTCCACGCGCAGCTTCTCGGCGCTGCCGGCCTTCTCAAGCTCGGCGATGCGGGCCTTGAGCCTCTCGTTCTCTTTCTTGGCGCTATCCAGCTCAGGGGCGAGCTTTGCGACGTGTTCGTGGCGCTGCGAGAGCTTGGTCTTGGTATCCGTCAGCTCTTTCTTGATCTCTTCGACCTGGGCCCGCAGGGCCTCGGCCTGGTCTCCGCCGCTGTCGCGCAAACGGTCCAGGTCACGCTTGGCCGCGTCACGCTCGGCGCGCAGCTTTTCATTCTCTTCTTCAATGATGGTGAGCGACCGGTCGGCTATGTCGCGGTCTTTGAGCGCTTTGTCACGCTCAGATTCCAGCACGCTTACTGCCTGGAGTTTTTTTTTCCGGCCTCAGTTTCGGCGCGGGCGTCATTCAGTTCAGCTTTGAGCTTCTCTTCCAGGTCTCGTCTCAAATTCGTCTCATTGCTGAGTTGGGCTGCCATGCGGCGCTTTTCTTCAAGCCATTTGCCTTCCGCAGCCCGCAGGCCTTCAAGCTCGGCTTCGACACCTTCAAACTTGCGTTTGAGCATGCCGAGTTCCTTGGCGGCGTTGCCGGCCTTGCCCAGGTCGGATTGAAGCTGCTTCAGCTCAGCCTGGGCCTTGGCCATTTCGCCGCGAGCCTGTTCAAGCTCGTTGGTCAGTTCTTCGCCCTTGCTGGCGCTGGCGCGGGCCTTGACGAGCTCTTTGGTGAGTTGCTGGGCTTCCTGCCTGGCAGCAGCCAGTTCCTGTTCGGCCTTCCTGGCGCGCTCTTCGACGGCCTTGGAGGCCTCGGGCAGCGTCTCTCCCTTTTCGATTGCTTTGAGTTTCTGCTCGGCCTCGCGGCGGTTGTTGGTTTCGTTGCTGAGCTGTGAGGCCAGGCGGCGCTTTTCCTCAAGCCACGCGCCTTCGTTCGTGCGCAGCTTCTCAAGTTCAACTTCCATGTTCTCGAGCTTGGCGCGTGAACGTTCGGTCTCTTTGATTTTGCGCTTGAGGTCGGCAATCTCATTCTGCAGTTGTTCTGCCTCTGAGGCGGCACCTTCTGCTGCCTGCTGGCGCACTTCTTCAAGCTCGGACTCGAGGGCGGTGATGCGCCCGTTGGCCTCATCAAGTGCGCGCTCGGCGTCGGCTCGGGCGGCCGCTTCCTGGTTTACACCTTCGCTGGCTTCGGCGGTTGATGCCTCCATGTCGGCAAGCTGCTGCTGCAGCAACTCGATCTGCTGCTGGGCCTGGTCAGCCGCGTCGCCGCCCAGCTGCGCCTCTTCCAACTGCTGCTGCAACTGTGCGACCTCGTAGTCCCTCTGTGCCAGCGCAGCTTCCAGCGGTCCAAACTGGTCGTTGGCTGCGTCGAGCTGCTGCTGCAAATCCATGTAAGTATCGACGGCCTGGGCGTTGCGCTGCTGCAACTCGGCGATCTGGGCCTCGTATTGCTGCGCGTACTGCTCGATGCCGGCCTGGCCGGCCTGGGCCTGCTGCAGCATCTGGCGCGACTGCTGCAGTGCGTCGTAGACCTTCTTGTACTCGCCCTTGTACTGCTCGACTTTTTCCGTGGCCTGCTGCAGGCGCATTTCCATCTGCGTCTGCTGCATGATCATCTGGTTGAACTCTTCGCGGTCGATGGACGCGTCCATCCCGAACTTTTCCGTGACGCTCTGCACGATGCCCATGATCACGGCCGGCGTGATTACCTTCACCTTGCTGGGTAGCTGGCTGCGGTCACGGATCTGGGCGTTTGCGTCCAGGTCGGCCATCGCGCGGCCCAGGTCGCTGCTGGGTGCGGGCCCGGCCTGCCGCGGGGGTTGTTGCTGCGGGCGCTGGTGCTGCTGGGTCTTGCCGCCGCCGGGCAGGACGATTTTGCGAGTACCAGTAGGTTCGCGTCGGGCCATGGCTGCTCTTTCTGCTTGTTGGGACCCTCCGGTATAGCTCAGTGGTCGCCGGGGGCAAGGCTGGGCACGTAAAGAGGACGGGTGCGAAAGGCGCCCGTCCCCGGAAGCATGCAGAAATGAAGTCTCGTGGCTAGCGACGTTTGCCCTTGCCGGCCTTTTCCATGGCTTCTTTCAGATCCTTGGGGCTTTCGCCCTTGATCTCTTCGAACTTGATAAGGTCCGGCCCCTGGTCGTAATCCAGGCAGCGGCTGCCCATCAGGTACAGCTTGGCGTCGCCGTCTGAGCCCGCCTTGACCAGTTCATAGAAAGTCATGGTCTGGCGCATCTGGCCGGGCTCAAACGGGTGCTCGGTATAGCGCGTGACGCACACGATGCCGCCGTTGCGGTTGAAGCCCAACCCTTCAACACTGAAGCCTTCCTTGGTGTCTACGCCCGAGGCCGTCACAGGCTCTGCCTTGTCAATGAATGTGTTCCAGGCGTATGTGCCAGCCGCCAGCAGCGCGGCGAATGCAAAGACGCCCTTGATGATCATGTCAGTCTTCATGCGCTTCTCCTGTACGGGCACAGCCACCGCATGTGGTGACCCGCCGAATCGTCGAATTCCAGAGGTGGAAACAGTCTAACCTGAACTCCCGTCCCTGGCACGCAAGAGCCGGGAATTCCGGAAAGCTAACGTTTGCTGCGCATCTCCGCCGGGTCACCGAATCTGCTTTTCGTGAAGTTCACGAGGTCGAACCCGTTGTCCCATTCGACGCAGCGCGAGCCCACGAAGCGCAGCTCGGTCTCTTTGTCGCTCTTCACGGTCAACTGGTAGAAGCTGAGAAAGTGGCAGTTCTCTCCCGAAACCCGCTCTTCTTCTTTGACGTTGAGGTTGCGGGTGTGGCTTGAAACCACAACGTACTCGATGTCGCCGACTTTCACCGTGAATATGGCCACGCCCTTCTTTTCCGGCAGCGCGGCGCCATCGGCCTGCACGGCATCCGGGTCAACGGTGAAGGTCGCCCAGGCATAGGTCGTGCTTGCCACGAGGGCAGCAATGACCAGCGGCAGGCCCAACAGGGCCGCCAAAGCATTACGGTGCAACATGGTTGTTCTCCAAGGGGAAGACCGGGGAGTAACGGCGGCTACGCATCCGCCGGGGTGGCTGTGCTGCGGGGCGGGGGACAGCTCAAGGGAACCACATGGCAGGCATGACGCCAAATGCCGTTCAACGGTGGATTCGCGGGTTGGTGCATGCCCGCGCGGCCGTTGCGTACGCGCACAACGCTGTTTAGCGGGCTGCGTGCGCGCGCCGGCCGCAACACATACCGCGAAAACGCCTAGCGGGCCTGGTTTGTGGGAACGTTGCGAAAGTCGCTGAAACCGGGCCGGTGCTCGGCGGGCACGAACTTGGTCGTGCGCTTGTGGAAGTGGAACGGGATGTCGCCCGTGGGTCCATTGCGGTTCTTGGCAATCAGCAGCTCGACAGCCGAAAGCTCTTCGCTGTTGATGCTCGCCATCGTCTCTTCATCTTCTTTGCGATAGATCAGGATCACCTGGTCGGCATCCTGCTCAATGCTGCCGGATTCGCGCAGGTCGGAAAGCATCGGGCGCTTTTCGCGGCTGCTGCGCTGCTCAACGCCGCGGTTCAGCTGGGCGGCCGTAATCACGGGCACCTTCAATTCGCGTGCCAGAGCCTTGAGACCGCGTGAAATGTTGCCGATCTGCAGGTGGCGGTCGATCCGGTCATTGTCTTTCACGAGCTGCAGGTAGTCCACGAATATGGCATCAATATCGTGGCGCTCTTTCATGCGCCGCGCCTTGGAGCGAATCTCGCTCAAGTTCAGCGTAAAGCTGTCATCAACGAACAGCGGTACATGGGCCATGTCGTGCATGGCCTGCTTGAGCGCGACTTCTTCATCGCGCGAATAGGCCGCCAGCTTCACGCGCTTGAGGTCAACCTCAGCGCGCGAGCACAGAATGCGCTGCACCAGCTCAGTCGCTGTCATTTCCAGGCTGAACACCAGCACGCCGCCTTTGCCGTCTTCGCGGTTCTGGTGGCGGTCCCAGGCGATATTCTCGGCCAGGTTCAACAGCAGGCTGGTCTTGCCCTGGCCGGGGCGCGCGCCGACCACGATCAATTCGCCCTCCTTCCAGCCTGTGGTGTAGCCGTCCAGCACGGGATAGCCCGACGTAAGCCCCGGCAGCATGTTGCCGTCGTGGGAGTTGCGCCACTCGCGCAGTATGGTCTGCTGCTCCATCACCTGCTGGATAAGCTGTTGAATGGTGTGCGTTTCGCCGTGGTAGCGCTGGGCGGCGATCTCAAATACGTCGCGCTCAAGCTTTTCGATCACGTCCTTGGGCGTGCGGGTTTCGTCGAGCGCCATGGCGCGCACGTCGCCCGCGCGCAGCGCGATTTCGCGCATCAGGCTGCGGTCACGCACAATGCCGGCGTAGCGTTCTGCCCCGTAGGCGCTGGGCAGGCGGTGGCTGATCTCTTCAAGGTAATGGTGCAGCGCGTCACTGCCGCCGCACTCGTCGACGGCGCCTGCCTTCTTTACCTGCTCGGCGACGCTGACCCAGTCGGCTTCGTGGCCGTCAGACGAAAGTTGCAGGATGGCGCGAAAGATGTGCTGGTGCGATGCGCGCCAGAAGACTTCAGGCCGCTTGAGAATCAGCGTGACTTCAGGCAGGCAGCCTGGATCAACAAAGATTGCGCCAAGCACAGCCTGCTCGGCTTCGATGGAGTGGGGCGGGATAAAGCCTTCTTTGTCTGCCATACGAACAAACCACCGACACCCGTGCAGCAGGCGCAAAGCCAACGGTACAAAGACGTGCGACAAGGATTCTGATGTGCGGACTGATCTGTCATCCGCGAGGAACAACTTGTAGCGACATTTTTCAGCGCGCGGGGAGCGGGGGAAGCAATTTGGATAGATGTCAGTTGGTGATAACCCGTGTGCGTTACCAGCCCCACTTTACCTTGGCGTGTTCGTGGGCCAGCAACTCGGGCGGCAGCGCTTGCGCTTCAATCGGCGTGCGGGCGTGATCGGATTTGTCCCAACGCTGGTTATAGAACGCCTGCGCTTTCAGCATGATCAGGCTCTCCAGCAACTCCTGCCCGATTGAGCTGCGGGGTATCGGCCGCAGCACGCCCTCGTCATCCTGCATGCCGTCGTTGGCGAACCAGAACGCCCGCTCATATTCGCCAATGGCAAAGGCTGCCTGGCCCTGGCGCAGGCGCAGCAACGCGCGCTCCGTGTCATTGAAGCCGCGAAGCAGCATGGCGTCCCAGGCGGCATCCAACTGGCCTGACCGGGCCGCGGGGTCAACCTCGGTGCGCGACTCTTCGAGTGCCAGGCGGCCATAGCCTGCAAAAGTCGCCAGCAGCACAAGCGGCAGGAAGAACCCGGCCCAACCGGCTTTGACGGTATGGGCCCGCGTCGGCACCAGCACCAGCCACGTGAACGGAATCAGCGCCAGCGCGCCCGTAAGCCAAAGCACGGGAACGCCCAGAAACGCGCCCACGGCGGCCAGCGCGCCGATGTTCAAGACGCCAATGCCGTAACCGATCAAGCGGCTTTCGGGGTTCGGCCGTGAAAGCTGCGACGCTGCCAGCCATGCGATCAGCAGGCCCTCGGCGCACAGAAAGAGCAGCCAGCGCTCGGCATGAAGGATTCCGACCAGGATCGCCGCCTGAAATAGAGGAAGCAGCAGCAGCATGCGCAAAGCGGCCTTGAGAGCGGCGGGATGCTGCCGCAGCACTGCGGTCTGCAGCGCAAGCCGCACCACAAAGCTCCCGCGCCGCCGCTTGCTTTCGGGAAGTTCGTACGAATCGAAAGTTGGTTTTGGTGGCAGCTTGGCGGGCGGCATTGCGGATTCCGGATTGAAGGCAGATTCGCAGCGAGGCGCGTCAAACCGTGTCATTCCACGAAGCGCAAACGCCTCACAGTTCGATTACCATGCCTTCGCGGGCGGCGAAAAACTCGGTGTCCGGCGCCTCCTCTTTCCCGAGCGGCAGGTACTTCTCGTTCATTAAACGGTCCAGCGCGGCGTCGGTTCGGGTCGGGTCATGGTGGGTGAACGCCATGCGCCTGACGCCTGCTTCGCGGGCCAGGGCGATGTTGTATTCAAAGTAGCTGTGGCCCCAGCCGCGCTTGCTGAGGTGCGGCTTGCCGGGGCTTTCGTATTCTTCCTGGGTATAGGTCGTGTCAAAGGCGATGAAATCAGCATCGCGACAGAAGTCGATCAGGCGCCGGTTCATCATGTGGTAAAGCGCCTTGGTGTCGCTGGTTTCGTCGATGTCGTGTTCGGGCCATGGTTCGTGGTCGCCGGTGAAGATGAAGCTCTGGCCATCGGCTTCGATGCGATAGGCGGTGCAGTACACAGGGTGGTTGGTCAGCTTGATGCGGACCTTCACGCCATCCGCGAGATCAAAGCACTTCTCGACGCCGTCTGGAAACATCTTGTTGTAGTCGTTGTAGGTGACCACGCTGTCGAGCATGGTGTTTTCGACGGGGAAGTAGCTGTAGGTCATCTGGTCGCGCATCACGGTTTCGAAACCCTTGCCTTCGCGCAGGGGCCCGATGCCGTACACCTGCACGTTGCTACCCGGCGTATAGATCGGTGTAAAGAACGGAAAGCCGTGAATGTGGTCCCAGTGCGTATGAGTCACCAGCAGCCGGATGTCGAAGGGCGGCTTGCCCGACGCCATCAGGTGGTCCGCAAGCGCGCGAATGCCGGTGCCGCAGTCGATAATGATGATGGGGCCGGTGTCGCGGATCACCTGGATGCACGTGGTATTGCCGCCGTAGCGCGCCGTATCCGGGCCCGGTGTCGGCAGGCTGCCGCGTACACCCCAAAACCTGATCTTCATGAAACTCTCCCCGCGCAGCATAGCAGCGGGCGGCAGGATATGGCTACTCCGTGGGCAGCTTTGGCGCCGGCGGAACCGACTTGACATCCAGCACGCGCACCCACAGCGGCTGATCGGGCGCCGAAGTCGAATAGTGGACCTCAAGGGCCCGCGCGCCCTGCATGGAGTCCCAGTGCAGGGTGTATTCAGACGAAGTCCGGAACAGCTCGTCGCTGTAAGGCGGCGTCGTCTCGCCCAGGGACTTGCGCAGCGCGCTTACGGACCAGTCGTGCCCCGAGTGCTGCAGGGCACCGAATTCAAGCTTGAAGTTCTTGAACCGCTCGGCGGCGCCCGCAACCGCGCTGCCCGGCCCGGCGATTGCCACGGCGGTAATCAGGTTGCTCTCATCGTGCTGGATGAGCCACCCGCCTGCCGAATGCAACTGCCGCCCCGTGTAGCTCTGCTTCGATTTCAGGTCGTCGTAGGTCTCGTAAGACCTGCCCAGCTCATAGCCGCCGGCGCCGTTTTCGTTCATCGCGAACTCGACACTCTGGGCCCCGGCGATGGTCTTGTAGCCCAGGTGCATGGCCCAGGCGATGACCGCAAAGATGACGGCCACACCCAACACCGTTGCAATCGGCTTGTATACGCCGGGTTTGCGGACGTTGGTGGCGTCGATGTAGTCCTGGGCCAGCGCGATGCGGTCGGTCGGTGTCTGGGTGGCGGATCTGCCCCGGACCGAGTCCCGGCGCAAGACCTGCAGCTCGGATGCGTCTTCATCGCGCGTCGGCATGTGCACTTCGATGCTGTCAGTGCCGGCCGCGCGGCGCACGATGGTGTTGACCTGGCTTGCCGGGATGTGGAAAGAGCCGCTTTGGGGCTGCTCAGTGGTGCGGACCTTGCGGGTGCCGGGCACGGGGGCTTCATGCGAGCCGGACTTCATGCGGTCCACTTCTTCACGCAGCTTGACCAGTTCCAGAGCCAGTTCGCGGCGCAGGTCGTCGTCGGGCAGGCGGTCTGCCAGCGCCTTGAGTTCAGGGTTGCTGCGCGGCGACCTGCTGCTGATGCTGCGGGGCGCGAAGTGCTCGTCGGCCAGCAGGTAGGTGCTGTCTTCATCACTGGCGCGACCTGCCGGCGCCAACCCGGGCACCGGGAGTTCCGCCTTGGGGCGCGGCACGATGAAACTGTCACGCACTGCGGGGGTGGTGCTCTGCGGGACTGGTGTGTCGCGTGCGCTGCCGGCGCTGCCGTAGCGGGTGATGGTGGGCGCACTCTCTTCTTCATGGTCCGTGTGGTCAGGAAGGCGCGGGACCATTTCCGTCGGGTTGCCGACTGGCATCACGGTCGAGGCGCGGCGCGGCACGTCGGTTGAGCTGCCGGAGACTTCGGCCCTGAAGATGTCGGTCTTGCGCGGGTCGTCTTCGCCGGCTTCTGCGGCGATGCCGTCGTCCACGCCGTCGGCCAGGGGCGCAAGTTCTTGTGAATCTGACGCCCGCATCCGCACCTTGGAATCGTGGACTTTGGGCCAGTTGCCGCTGTAGTCGCTCTTGATCTGGTCGTCGCGCACATTCACCGTAGGCGGCCGCTCAATCGCCGCGGCGGGCTTGTTCAGCGAGGGGATCTTGTGGCTGCGCTGTTGCTGCGGGACTTCGGTCGCGACGTTGCGGGCCTTGGGCACAACTTCGGTCGCGGCGCCCTGCGGCACGTCTTTCTCGATCGTGTGGTCGGTGGGGCGCTCGGAGCGGTCCACGTCGATGGCCTTGCGGATGGCGGTGCGCTCAGACGATGCGTCGGCGGCGTCTTTCGTCAGCGTCGATGTGCCGCGCCGTGACATCACGCGGGTCATGCGCTGCTGCTGTTTGTTGAACAGCTCGAGTTTCTTCGCCACCAGCTGTTTGTGGCTTTCCGTGAGGCCCTTGTCTTTCAACAGGGGCTCCAGCATGCGGCAGGCGTCACCGTGCTTGCCGGAGTCGGCAAGCGACTCGGCTTCGCGGATTTTGCGCACGATGACCAGTGTGTCCATTAGAGCCCGGAGTGCGCCACAGACTGCGCCCGAAAGCGAGGAATTTACCCGTTGGGCTTGTCGCGGGCCAGCCCCCTCAGCCTTGTCTCGACGGCGCGCCCCCAGGGCTGGTACCCGGCGTCCATGCCGCTCAGTTCCGCCAGCAACTCGGTATGTACCCTGCCATTACTGGCCACTGCGTTCTCGCCGAACAGCCAGTCCTGCCCGCCCGCGAAGTCGGTGACCGTGCCGCCCGCTTCGGTCACCAGCAGGCTGCCAGCGGCAATGTCCCAGGGTTTCAGGTACGGCTCCCAGTAACCGTCAAAGCGACCGGCCGCCACATACGCCAGGTCAAGGCTTGCGGCGCCGGGCCGGCGGATGTCGTGGCACTTGAGGACAAGCCGGCTGAAGTTGTCGATGTTGTTGCGTTCGACCTCATTGCGCACATACGAAAAGCCTGTGGCCAGCATGCTGTGCTTGATGTCGGGCGTGTCGCTGGTGCGCAGGCGCTTGTTGTTCAGGAATGCCCCGCTGCCGCGCTCGGCGACAAAGCGTTCGCGCAGGTAAGGCGCTTCAACCAGCGCCAACGCTGCCTGGCCCTTGTGCCAGTAGGCCACGCTGGCGGCAAAGAACGGAAAGCTGCGCGCGAAGTTGGTCGTGCCATCGACGGGGTCGATAATCCACCACGAGTCGCTTTCCGTCAGGTGGGCGCCGCTTTCTTCGGCGAGGATGGCGTGGTCGGGGAAGCGCTCGCGAATGGTGCGGATGATGACCTGCTCTGATTCACTGTCGGCGACGGTCAGCAGGTCGCGGTGGCTTCCCTTGCGCTCGACATGGTCTGACTCAAGCTTGTCAAAGTACTTGAGTTGCACTTCGGCCACGCGCTGTGCGATTGCCGTAAGAGCTTGTTTAAGAAGCGGGCTTCAGTCTTCGAACCATCAGGTGTGTCATCGCAAGGTGTATGAATGCTTCGCTTGATCTTGTTCGACCTTC
>JAMQHL010000019.1 GCA_025993795.1 Planctomycetota bacterium | reverse complement strand
TGCTCATCCGAAAGGTCGGTAGGGTAGTTGGTAGCCATAACCACCCCATCGACAGAACCCGCCCGCAAACTACAGCTTTGTTAAACAAGCTCTAAGAAAGTGAAACTCAAGAAGTCTGACAAGAAGTGCTGCCCAGACGGCAAGACCCAGAAGTATTGGTTCTGCAGTGAGGAGCTATCGGAAACCATCAAAGTCCCTAACAAGACCGGGATCCGTACTGTCATCTCTGTCTCGGGAGGCGACCCGCCCCCGCTATTGGGCAAGATTCGCCAAGGTGAAGAGACGGGCGACAAGAACGGCGAATGGGAAGACGTCAAATGAGAGCGCGCGCGCACTTGCATAGAAAGGCGCTTGCCTGGATTGCTTTGCTGTTGACACTCTTGTTGACGGCGTGCAACTCGACGTACCAAGGTGAGGCCAGTGACGCAGGCGCAAAGACGAATGCCGAGTGCAACGAGCCGGCAAATGGACAGCTCGACCTTCAATGGGTTGGCGAGCGTCTGACATCGTTTTCAGTCATCGACGACCAAGGGTTGGACGAACTCCTCGCCAGTTCAGATCTCTCGGACGCCAAAGCCATGCGTGCCGTCGCCGCCGCCTTGGCCGCCAAAGTCCGGGGCACACGCCTGCTGTATTGGACAGATCGGGTGCTATTCGCCCAGATGCAAGAACGCACGGAGCAGGTTTACCAATTCGGGCTGTATGTCTACTCGATGATTGTTGTTGACCGTTCGTATGTAGCGCTCGTTGAGAGCGTCTACTTTCCACTCCTGCTCGATGCGGACCCTGAAGTGCGTCATCTTGGCGCCCACATGCTCTTGATGGCGTATGTTCGCGGCAATCAGCCAAACTTGCAGACCAGGATCGACCGAGTAATTGAGTTTTGCTCCCAAGACGATTCACAAGTCGTGCGCAATCTTGCCAAACAGGACCACCCCGTTTTCCGACTGCTCCTCCGCCCGAAGTAGATTCGCTGCGCCTGTGCGCGCATCCTTTAGTTAGCCGGGAGCAGTATCTTTTCCAGGTCGCGGGCGAGTTCGTATTCGGGCGTCTTGCCGGTTTCGAAGGTGTTGAAGAAGTAGACGAACATGATGTCTTTGTCGGGAGACCTTGCGAAGCAGGCTGTGGCTACGTGCCTGAGGATGCGGAATCAATGCGTGCCCCGGAAGCCGGCCGTCGCTATGCTCACCCCATGCCCCGACTTGCAGAAGAGACGATTCCTGCTGATGAGCCTGCGCTGATTACGCGGCTTGTGCAGCAGAACCTTGCGTTGCTGAACGAGAGCGAGCGGCCGGTGCGGCGGGGGCAGCATGCCAAGCATCATGGCTGTGTGCTTGCGGACTTTGAGGTTGAGCCGGGGCTGCCGGATGAACTGCGCCATGGGCTGTTTGCGGAGCCGAGGTCTTTCAAGGCGCTGATCCGCTTCTCAAACGGCGATGCACGCGATGACCGCAAGGGCGACGCGCACGGCATGGCGATCAAGCTTTTCGACGTGCCCGGCGACAAGCTGCTTGAGCCCTGCGACACCCACGATTTCATTCTGCTGGATCAGCCGCTGTTCTTCATTCGCAACGTCGCTGACTATGTCGGCCTGTTTGATGCCCTGCTGGAAGCCAAGGCGTCGGTGATTCCCAAGCTGCTGTTTTTCATGCCGCGAACTGCCGTTGAGCTGGGCCTGGTCTACTTCCGCTTCCTGAGTGACAAGCCTCATGAGCTTGCGATCATGAAACGCACGGTCAGCAGCAAGCCGGATACGCCGCTGGCCACGACCTACCACAGCACGACACCCTATCGCCTCGGCCCCCACGCCGTGCGCTGGAGTGCAGTACCCGACGTGCCCAAGCTGGCGAAGTTCACAGGCGTGAACGCGCCGGACAAACTTCGCCACGCGCTGGCCATGCAGCTCGGCGGAGGCGAAGCCAGCTTCGACTTCATGGCGCAGTTGCAGACCGATGCGGACACCATGCCGATTGAAGACCCCACGCAGCCCTGGGACGCCGCAAAGTCGCCGCCCCGCAAACTGGCGACGATTCGGCTGCCAGTGCAGCGGCCTGACACGCGCGAACTGATGGACTTCTGCGAGGATCTGACCTTCAACCCCTGGCGCTGTCTGCCAGAGCACAGGCCGCTGGGCGGCATCAACCGCGCGCGCAGAGATGTCTACGCCGCTGTCTCAAGTCGCCGCCACGAACTCAATGGCGTGCCACAGCGCGAGCCGACGCTGGAGGCATTCCTGGCGCTTCATGCGTAAAGGCGTTCAGCCAAAGATGGCGTTTTCGAGGTCGCGGGCGACATCCAGGTCGATGCGCTTGCCCGTCTCGCTGACATTCAGGAAGAACACGAACATCACGTCGTCATCGGGGTATCGGGCAAAGTAGGCCCACGCGCCGGGTGACGCGCCGCCGTGGTACTGCACCTTGCGCTTGTCGCGCTCTTCGCAGAACCAGCCAAGGGCATAGGTTTCCTTCTCAACGCTGAACCACTTCTGCCTGGCCTCTTCATCGAGAAAGTCACCGTAGTCGATCGCGTCGCTGAAGCGCTGCATGTCTTCGACCGTGCTGACCAGGTAACCACAGCCGCGCTGTCCCCACGTAAACGGCCAGTTTGTGACGTCGCCGCGCAGCTTGCCATCTTCGTAGCGCATGGCTGTGCGTTTGTCGTCGAGCTTGTCGTTGCTGCAGAACGCGCTGTCTTTCATGCCAGAAGCCTCAATGACGTGCTTCATCATGTAGTCTTCATATTTGCCGCCGGTCACCACCTCAATCACGGCGCCGGCGAGGTAATAGTTGCTGTTGCTGTACTCAAACTGCGTGCCGGGCTTGCTGCTGAGCGGGATCGAGAGCAGACCCTTGACGGTGTTGTCGCGGCTGAACGAGTCAATGTGCTCGTCCTCGTACATGCGCGACACGCCGCTGCTGTGGCTCAGTAATTGCGTCAGCGTAATCGGCTTCTTGTCGGGGGGCGCGCCAGGAAAGAACTTCTCCAATGTGTCCGTGAGCTTCAGCTTGCCGTCCTGTTCAAGGCGCAACACGCCCGCCGCCGTGAACAGCTTGGTGACTGAGCCGATGTCGTACAGCGTGTCGGGGGCGTTGGCGCGCTTGGCTTCGCGGTCGGCCATGCCGTAGCCCCTCTTGAAGATCGCGTCGCCATCTCTGGCGACCAGCACCGCGCCGTCAAAGCCCTTGGCTTTCCACGCATCCATGACGCCTTCGACTTTCTTGCCGAGTGCCTCGTTCTCCTTCTTGTTCTTCTTGGCGCGCTGTTCGCGTTCTTTGAGGCTGTCTTTGCGCTGTTTGTCGAGCTTGCGCTTTTCCGACGCGCTGGGTTTGCGCGGCTCGTTCTTTGCCTCGTCCTTGGCCAGTGCCGGCAGCACAGCCAACAAAAGCAACGCAAACACAAACGCGGCGCGAGTTTCCACTGCTAGCCTCCGGTACCCAGCTTACGCACATCTGGGGGCGGATGAAGGCTGCCGGCCATCCTCTCTCATCAGTCTGCGAAGGCATTGTCGGCTGGCGAACATCCGCAAAGGGTAAGGCTGTCCGGGGGCTAAGCGGCAAACTACACTCAGGCATCCGAAAGGACTGCCTTGGACTGTCCGCAGTGCAAAACCGGCAACCCTGCCGACGCGCGGTTCTGCTACCGCTGCGGGTTTACCCTTATTGCGTCGGGCGATACTGCCATTGACGCCAGCGGCACGCTGCTGGCGATCACGCCCGGTGACGAGCCCGTGCCGACAACCGAGCCTGAGCAGAAAAGCGACCGAAAGGGCCAAGCGCCCCAGCCCGCGCCGTTGGGCTTTGCGGGCGCGGAAGATCGTTACGAACTCAAGCAGCTGCTCGGCCGGGGCGGCATGGGGGCCGTGTACCAGGCCCTTGACCGCAGCCTTGGGCGCATCGTGGCACTCAAGCGCGTACGGCAGGTCAGCGACAATGAGGCGGCTTGGCAGCGCTTCACACGCGAGGCCCAAAGCGTGGCAAAAATGCAGCACCCGAACATTGTGACTGTTCACGACTTCGGGCGCGACAAAACCGGGCCGTTCCTGGTGATGGAGTACGTCGAGGGCGAGACTTTGGCCGAACGGCTGGCACGGCGCGGCGCACTGCCGCCTGCCCAGGTGGCGGGCGTGCTGGAAGGCGTATGCGCCGGCGTTGCCCATGCGCACGCCAAGGGCGTTACGCACCGCGACATCAAACCGGCCAACGTAATGATTGACGGGGGCGGCGTTCCAAAGCTGCTGGATTTTGGATTGGCGCGCGAGGGCACGGACAGCGAGATGTCGCAAACCGGCTGGTTTATCGGCACGCCGGATTACGCGGCGCCCGAACAGAAGCGCGATGCGAAATCGGTAGACCACCGCGCGGACATCTACGCGATCGGGGCGATGTTGTACGAGATGCTGAGCGGCAACCGGCCGGTGCCGCTGCTGCTGTCAAAACTGCCGCTGCACTGGCAGTTCGTGGTCGGCAAGGCTTGTGAGCCGGAGCCCGCGGACCGCTACCAGAGTGTCGCGGACTTTCTTGCGGTGGTGCGCAATATTCCGCTGGGCGCGGCGCCCACGGTTCCGGCGCCGCCGAAGCGCGAGCAGTTCAACGAACTGGCTTGCCCGGATTGCGGCGCCGACAACACGCACGCTGCCCAAAAGTGCGTGAAGTGCGGCGCGTCGCTGAATACGACATGCGCACTCTGCGGGGGTCGTCGGCGAATCGGGTTGCGCAACTGCAGCTCGTGCGGCACGAATATCGTAATCTCCAGCATTGCGCTGGCGCATCGCGACCGGGCCAAGCGCGCGCTGGAGGAGCGCCGGCTGCGGGACAGCGTCGAGGAGCTGACAGAGCTTGAGTTTCTGCTGACGCGAAGCTCGGACCAGTTGGGGCCGGCCAACGAGTGGTTTCCGTGGGTACGCGAAAGCCTGACACAGAGCAAGCAGCGCATCGAGAACGCAAAGAAACTTGCCGCCAAGGGGCGCGACGCGGCAGCACGCGGCATGATCGGGGCAGCAGTACGCAAGCTGGCGCAGGCGGCAGCGCTGGACGGGAGTTACCTTTTTGAGTACGGCGAACTGGCGGAAAGAGCCGGGATCCCGCCTGAGCAGCGCGCCCAGCAACTTGTCAGCACCGGCAGTGAAACGGACCAGCGCGGGGCGCGCTTCAATACGGTGACGATGGGTGCCCGCAACGCGGCCCCCCGCATGGACGCGCCGATGCAGACGCGTGTGACCATGAAGGTTCGTTGCGACGCCTGCAACGTCGGCATATTGACACGTCAAGAAGTAGTCGAGAAAACCCGCGCTTGCCCGAAATGCGGCGCCGCGCCTTTCAAATGGCACGCCGAATCGCAAGCCGACGGACCCGGCACCACGCCAGCGGGGTAGTTCTCAGGCCTGATGCACAATTCGCGCTAGGCCGCTGCCATGGCAGCCTGCAGGGCCTTGGCCAGGTCGGCTGGGCTTTCTGCCACGGTGATTCCGGCTGCGCGCAGGGCCTTTATCTTGTCTTCGGCTGTGCCCTTGCCGCCGGAGATGATGGCGCCGGCGTGGCCCATGCGCTTGCCCGGGGGTGCCGTGCGGCCTGCGATGAACGCCGCCACGGGCTTGTGCATGTTGTCGGCGGCCCAGCGGGCTGCAAGCTCTTCGGCGTTACCGCCGATTTCGCCGATCATGATCACGGCGTCCGTGTTCGGGTCTTCATTGAACGCCTTGAGGCAATCAATGAAGTTGGTGCCATTCACCGGGTCGCCACCGATGCCGATACACGTGCTCTGGCCCAAGCCGGCATTCGTCACCTGGTGTACCGCTTCATAGGTCAGCGTGCCGCTGCGGCTGACGATGCCGATGCGGCCGGGTTTATGGATGTGGCCGGGCATGATACCGATCTTGCATTCGCCGGGTGTAATCACGCCGGGGCAGTTGGGGCCCACAAGGCGCGTCTGCGGGTAGCGCTGCGTGAGAATCTTTTTCACGCGCACCATGTCCATGACCGGGATGCCCTCAGTGATGCAGCAAACCAGGCGCACGCCGGCGTCTGCGGCTTCAAGAATCGCGTCTGCGGCCAGCGGGGGTGGCACAAAAACCATGCTGGCGTCAACGCCAACCTTGTCCATGGCTTCTGCAACCGAGTTGAAGATCGGGACAGACGCAATGCTGCCATCGGGGCGCTTGATCACGGCTCCGGCGGGGTCTTTGTCAAATGTCTGGCCGCCCTTGCCGGGTGTCACGCCGCCAACGAAGTTGGTGCCGTATTCAATACAACGCGCGGTGTGAAACGCGCCGTGTGTGCCGGTGATGCCCTGGCAGATCACGCGCGTGGCTTTGGATACGAAGATCGACATGGGCCGGTTTCTAGCGGTTGCAGGCTCTTGATGCAAGCCGACGTCGTCAGTCAAGCGCTGCCACGGCGTCGGAAATCCGGGGCTGGTTCCAAAGCGTGGGCTTGCTCAGGCCTTGGCTTTCACGAACTTCTCGCGCAACTTGTCGGCGGTCTTGCTTACCTTGGGCCAGTTCTCCTGGGCGTACAGCATGCAATAGAAAGCAAACCAGTCGCGCTCTTTGTCGGGCAGAATCTGGCGCATGCGGGCCAGGGCCTCGGTGCCTTCATACTCGGGATCAATAAAGCCTTCGGATACCGCGACACGCCACACCACGGCAAAGGGGCCGCGCTCTGCGTCGTCCCAGCACACGCTGCAGATGTGAACGCCGTTCTTTTCCATGATCAGCTTGGGGTCAAGCGGCACCGGCTGGTCAAGTATCTTGTGCATGTCCACATACCCGGGCACAGCCGGATGTGGCGGCAGGCCCGACTCGCGGGTTACCATGCCGTCGTCTTCGTCGTCATCATCGTCGGTGCCCGCGACGCCGTCGGCCTTTTCGCCCGGAACCGGTTCAGGGATCACTTCGGGAATGTTCATCAGGTCAAAGTACAGGTTGGTCTTGGTGAACTTGCTGAACACGTCGCGCAGAAAGCGCCGGAGGGCGTAGGCCTTCTGTTCGGCGTGCGGGGTGCCCGCTTCTTCCAGCACCTCGACGACCTCAGCGACCGGGCTGACACGAATCTCGTTCCAGTCAATGAACCGCGCCCGCAAAGCCGCTTCTGCCTTGGTAGCGTTGGTGATGCTGTTGTTTCGCAGCAGGATCGTAAAGCACAGGTGCGACGCGGGGCTGCGGCGGTCTTTCTCAAAGACCTTGGCGTAGTCCTTCTTCCAGCGCGCGAACAGCTTCTTTGCCTTGGCCTGATAATCTCTGAGTGTGGGCATCATTTTCCTTGGGTCTGCATCTGGCCTACTTCGGTAGTGCGTTGCTCCAATCGCTCCAGCGATCTACCGCACCCTGCTGGTCGGCGGCGGGAGCGTAGGGGTTATACCCGATCGGCTCAAGCCCCGGCGTCAGTTTTGCGTGCAGCCGCATCAGCAATTCACATACGTCCGCGCGCACAGCCGTCGGCGCCGGAGCTGTCCATTCTTCCAATGAGATGCGCCCGTCGGCGTCAGAATCAAGTTTCGCAAACTGTTCATCGCTGCCGCTGAATTCGCCGCGGGTGACCTGAAGGTCCTTGTTCACGTCGGCTTCATCGAATCGGGCACGCGTGCGCACCTGCAGATAGCTGATCAGAACCTCGCGTTGCGTCGCATCCATCTCGGCGGGGTTGTCGCCAAAGCGCCGCACCACTGCCCAGCGTACGCGACGTTCCGGGTCGCCGATCGCCTGCAGAAACGCCGTGCGCTGCGAACCGGGGCCGTGCACCTGCAGGCTGCGCGCAGCATGACTGCGCACCTGGCCATCTTTGTGCCGCAGCACGCCAGCCAGCAAACGAAGAACTTCCTCGCGGGCAGGCACGTCCAGGCCCTGGATGTCAGCGTCCTCAAGAAAGCGCAAGGCCTCGATCGTTGCGCCGGGCGCAACCGTGGCCTGCTCGAGAAAGCGGGCCGCCGCAAGTACACCCGCCGATCCCGCCGAGCGCAGGCGATTGTCCGCCTGTACGCGCTGCAGCGGCAAATCCGACGAAAGTAGTTTCACGTCCTGCTCCAGTGGCGGCGACTTCGGGTCTTTCGGGCCTGATTGGGCGGGGTCCACCGGGCCGCGCGGCTTGGGCTGCAGCTGCTCAGTGCTTTCGCCCATGCGCTGGTCTTCGGGCTGGTTTCGCGTCGGCGGCTGGATGCACCCGCCCAGCATCAGTACCGCGGCCAGCAACAGGGCAAACCCTCGCCATGAAACTGACAGGCGGCAGGTGGCAGGAGCCGACGGGAGAATTTCCGCCCGGTTCCTGCCACCTGCCGCCTGTTGCCGCACGGCGATCACGCCGACGCACCGGCCTGCTTGCGCAGACCCCTGGTGGTCAGCTTGTTGATTCCCTGCTTGCGCAGCAGTGTCCAGACCGTGTCTGAGGGCTGCGCGCCCTTGCCCAGCCAGAACTCGAGGCGATCCTTCTTGAGGATCACCTTCTCGGCGTCGGTCTTGAGGTTGGGGTTGTAGCTGCCCAGGATCTCGATGAAGCGACCGTCGCGCGGGCTCTTTGACTCCGCCGCGATAATCCGGAACGTGTGGTAGTGTTTGCGCCCCGTGCGGGACAGACGAATTTTGACCATGCCAAAAGCCTCCGACATCTGTACGGCAACCAAGCCATACAGGGCGCGAAAGGGTAGCGGCGGAGCATGTGATTCGCAAGGGGCGGAAGCAGGCCGGCGCGGGCACTACGGCACGTCCGATTGGCGAATGACGAGTCTGCGGCGCCACGGTTTCTTTCACGGTCGATGGTTCATTCTCGATGGTCAAACCCGCCTCCGGCTGCTGCCTTGAACACCGTGCGCCCAGACCTGACTCGCGCGCCATCCGATACGAGGCCGCTTGACCGCGTAGCGCAGGACCGCACCCTTTGGCATAACGGCGCCATGCCCCTGCACACTGTCACCGGAGCGTTTGGCTTCACCGGCCGCTACATTACCCGACGATTGCTG
Source organism: Planctomycetota bacterium (assembly GCA_025993795.1). Lineage (GTDB taxonomy): Bacteria > Planctomycetota > UBA8742 > UBA2392 > UBA2392 > JADJRK01. Next base: position 96,567 of record JAMQHL010000019.1, on the reverse strand, counting down.
GCTGCCGGCGTTGCTGTGCGCACGCTGACGTCCTCGCAGGGCAGGGCCAACCCCTTCGGCAGCAGCGTTGAGATTCGGCCCTATGCATGGGGTGAACCCGCAACGCTGGCAGAAAACCTGGCAGGCACGGACGTCCTGTACAACACCTATTGGGTGCGCTTCAACCATGCCACGTTCAAGCATGGCGAGGCCGTGGAGAACACGCTGGCGCTGTTTACTGCCGCCAGGCAGGCGGGCGTGCGGCGCGTCATCCATACCAGTATCACGAACCCCTCACTGGACTCGCCACTGGAATACTTCCGCGGCAAGGCCGTGCTGGAAAAGGCGCTGAAAGAAAGCGGCCTCAGCTACGCGATTCTGCGCCCGGCGGTGCTGTTCGGGCCCGAGGACATCCTGGTCAACAATATCGCCTGGGCGTTGCGTCGGCTGCCCATCTTCGGCGTCTTCGGGCGTGGCAGGTATCGGTTGCAGCCCATGCACGTGGACGACTTTGCCGCGCTGGCCGTGGAACAGGCCGGTCGCAGCGAGAGCGTAACGGTTGATGCGATCGGGCCCGAGACCTTCACATACCGCGAGCTGGCCAAGGTGATCGGCGAGATCATCGGCAAAAGGCGTCCGGTGATTTCGGTGCCGGCGTGGTTCGGCTATCTCACGGGATGGTTTCTGGGCAAACTGGTAGGAGACGTGACGATCACCTGGGAAGAGGTGAAGGGTTTGATGGCGGACCTGCTGGTAACGGACTCCCCGCCTGCGGGTCCCACGAAGTTGACCGAGTGGGCCAAGGCCAACGCAGCCACCCTGGGCGTGAAATACCACAGCGAGCTCGCCCGCCGCCGCGACCGCACCAAGGCGTATCACGAGTTGTAGAAATACGAAGCGCATCGTGAGAAGATGATCTGCGCGGCGGATTGCAGCCACGCGTAAAGCCACGCAGGCGCAACCCGTGGAAAGCTCCTTCCAAGCCCGGTTCGCCTGCCACAAGCCTGTCGAGGATGGATGTCGAACTTGCGCCCGCGCCACGTCAAATAGCAACGGTTCATCTACAACCACCGATGCAACATCCGGGCTAACATGCCCAGTAACACGCCCGAACGCTGGGGTCACCCAACATGACGCTGACGAATGGTGGTCATTGGCAAGTGCCGTAATCACGAATTGCGGCTAGGGTTTCCAGTCCTTGGGCAGCCGGTTCTTTGGCGCTGCCGTGCGCGTGAGGTCGAACTGCCCTTCGAGGTCTTCTGCGCGGACGACCACGTCGGCCGCCTCTGACCGGGGTGGACGGTAGGTGCCGTCCAGAATGCCCCGCAGCAACTGGCTGGCGCCTTCGCCGTCAATCTGCAAACCGCTCAAGCCTGGCAGGTTGCTGAACAGCAGTTTGACGTCAATGATCCCGTCACCCTTCTGCTTCAAGCCGGCAAGAATCTCGCGGGCCCGGGAAAATGCTTCGCACAGGCTGTCCACTTCTTCAAGGTCGCTGCCGGATTTGAATGCGACTTCGCGACGCCGGATTTCGTCAAGCAATTCGGGGTGGGCGCGCTCGTCGTCGGTCATCACGGCGTGCATGCGCTCAAGGCGCTCGATGTGCTCTTCGATGTCGGACTCAATTTCCTTGATCAGGTCGTTCAGGCTCGATTGGTCAACACCCAGCTTGGCGCTGTCGAGCGCTTCTTTGACCTGGTCGCTGAGCTGCATGCGACGCAGGTCTTTCATGCTGCTGATCAACGTCTCAAGTGTGAACTTTTCTGCGTCCACTGGTAGCTCCGCGGGTCTGTGCAGTATAGCGGGCAAAGCGGCTGCGCGCCAATCGTGTACCCGATTCAAACGCGCAGCGCGTACTGCTTGTTTCAGATTTGGCCCGCCGGGTTGCAAATCAGGCCGGGGCCGGCAGTTGCCGACCCCGATCACTGAGCCCAGCGCAGTTGCTATTTTTCTTTGCCGTGCAGCTTTTCGTAGCGTTTTACGGATTCAAGAATCATCACGCCCATGGCCGTGCTGTACACCCGGCCTCCGCATGCGCTCCAGGCGTCTACTGCGTCCCAGCTGCCGTGCTCATCCAGCTTGTCCTTGTGCGTAAGGCCCGACTTGACGTCTGATTCATGCCACCCGCGTTGATGGTCCATCAGGACTTTCTTGACCTGGGTGTTCCACTGCTGCCAGGCACTGCCGCCTACCTGGTACAGCGCAAGGCTGGCGTAGTACCAGTAGTACAGGTCCAGCTTTTCGAGTTTCCATTGCGGCAGTGATTCACGCTCTACACAGCCCCGGGCGAGCGCCCGCACCTTGCTGTCACCCACCTCAGACTTGCCCATGAACACCATGCTCATGATGTAGATCGCGTCCATGCTCGGCACCTGCTCATAGGTGTCGGCGGCGCTGCGTAACCGTGAGCACGCGCTGCCCGGGCTGTCATAGCCGCAGCGCGGGTATCCGTTCACGTCGACGGTGACCATATCAAACCAGTTTGCGGCGCCTTCGTAGACTTTTGACTTGTCGAAGTGAATGCCGACGTACTCGCAGGTGTGCAGCGCCAGAACCATCCAGCCCGTCACGGAGCTGTCATTAGTGCCCCTGGCGATGTCATAGCGCCACCCCATGCCCGGGTTCTGTGCGCGGACCATGAAGTCTACGGCTTTCTCAACGATGGGGCGCAGAATGGTGTCGAGTGACAGGCCGTACACTTCGGCCAGCGCCATCGTGCAGATCGCGTGGTTGTAGACGAAGTGATCGTCTTGCCTTGTGCCGAAGCATCCGTCGTTGGCCTGGACCTTTCGCAGGTACAGGATGGCCCGCCGCACGTTTTCGCGGAACTGGCCCGACTTGTGGTCGAACCCCGAGGTCGTGAATGCCAGCAGGGCCAGCCCCGTCAAGCCGACATCAACCGTCTGTTCCCAGCCTTTGTCGCCTTCGCGCTCACCGGGGCGCACGAACTCGCAGTTGTAGGTGCGCTTTGCGTTCTCGCGCTTGCTGTCGGTGTCAAACGTCGTGGCGCTCCAGTAGCCCTCCACGTTCTGGTGATCTGCCAGCCACTCCAGCGCCGCAGTCGGTTGCGGGTCAACCTTGGGCGGGCCCCCACCGGGTCCGCCGCGCTGGGGGAACATGCCACCCTTGCCGCCGACGCCGCCACCACCGCCGATCGGCCCCCCCAGCCCGATGGATGAGTTTGCCGCCTTCTTGTTCGGGTGCGGTGACTCGGCGTCGCTGGGAACTTCATTCGGGTTCTTGGCGAGGTCGCGCTCCGGATTGTTGTCGGGATCTTCGTTCGACTTCTGGTCGTCAGTCGGCAAGCGCTCGTCGTCAGTCGGCTTTTCGCTGACGATGTCTTCGCGCGGGAACTCGCTGTCCTTGGGCGGTTCCTGCACCGGTGGCGGTGGCTCTGAAATCGCTTCCCGTGTGGAGTAGATGATCTGCTTCTCCGTCACCTTGAGCGCGGGCGGCAAAATGAACCACGCCACGATCAGCAACAGCACGTGCACCGCGAACGCGATACCGACCCACGGTACGCTATGCACCGCCTGCATGGCGTCGGCCTCGTTTGGTTGTCCGGGACTGTCGATATAGCTTGACTGGGGCTCTGTGAGCCCGGCTTGGCCTGCCATGGCATGTCCTTGTGGCCTCGGACGCCGTCCCCGGGAAGGGAAGTGTCTTGCCCTGGCACCAATGCAAACGCACAGCGCAACGAAAGGTTCATCGCCGCACGTTTCCGCCAACGCAGCCGACCTGCGGGTCGTACCAACAGGGCGCCCATCCGGAGACTGCCATGACCCGTGCACTTGCCGCCGCTTTGCTGATCTTGCTTGCGCTTACGCTTGCGACCGCACAAGAAGAAGAAAAGCCCGTTCGCCTGCCCTTTGGCGGCGGGCGCAGCTTCCTGCCGTTTGACGTTGTGGAACAGAATGGCAAGACGGCCTGGAAAGTAGTCGGGCGCGGCAACGTGAAAGTTGAGGACCTCGTGGGCGGGCTTTCGTCGGCGCTTGGAAAGCGAATTTCTTTCAGTGCCGGCGCCTCGGCGATGGCACGGGGCACAGTGCCGTGGGTCGCCCCGGAAAGCGGTATGGTCATCGCCAACGAAGAACTGCTGGCCTTCAGCAACGAACTTTTCGCATCAAGCCGCCTGGGGGTCGTCGGCATGAGCGGCACGAAGGGCACTCTTGCGACGTTTGACGAAGCGCCCGGTTTTGCACCGCACGTCATGCTGCCGATGCTCGCAACCGTGCCAGCCGGCGAGTGGGCGACGATAACCTACGCTACAAAGTTTGCGGGCCCGGGCGTTGTTCAGCAGGCGGTGCGCACGACCGTTACGCAAGGCATCGTGCACGTCGGCATGGAAGGCAACCAGATCATCATGACCGGCCCGATTGAGCAGGTGCGCAAGTTGGTCAACGTGGTAAGTGCAATTGACCAGCCACGCAGCGAGTCTGACAGTGACGTCGTCAAGACTTACACGCTGACCGGGGCAGTGCAGGCGGCGCAGGCAGTCACGATGCTGACCGACCTGTTCGACGCCGGCGCGACCGACATTTACGAAGTTGAGGGCAAGTACCGCGTGCGCGAGACCTCCCGGCCGGCTGTCAAAGCCATCGCCCTGGGTACCAGCCGGGTGCTGGTCCGCGCAAGCGTGCAGGACCACACGCTGGTAGCTTCTGCCCTCGAAGCGATGAAGTAGGGAAAACCCGTCCGTGTGACACAGCAGTTCGCCCTGTTTCGCCAGCTTCACACTGGCAGCCGCAACGGAACGGACCACAAATACACGAGTCCACGTAACTGCTTCCGGTGCCAATGCGCCAAGAACGGCGATGGCTTGGCGATTTTTCGTGGTTCCCGGCGGTAAGCAGTGCGGCAGCTCCAGCAAGCCCCACCGCTCGCCTTTCCGTGTCGCACGAGCTTGGCAACAGCCGGGCCAAGGCTATCGGTGCGCCTTTGGCGATACGCCTCTCGCACCGGGGACGGTTGCGCAAGTGCTTTGATTGCAGCCACTTAAAGAATCGCCTGAATTGTGTGAATGTGAAGATTCCGAAATGACGACAATAAAAAGGCTGAAATAGACCGACTCAGGCCGCGAATCATACACAGGCCACGACCGCCCAGACGAAGCAGCCTCCGAATCCATGATCCGCTGAAACCCGCTTTCCATAGGGATTTTGCTGGAATGGTGCCCCGTGATAGCCCATTATTAGGGCAGGGGAGCAGTTCCTTGGTAATTGAGCCGAGGTGCAGGAGATTGCAAAATGTCATATTTCTTTCCCCGGTTACTGACAGTCCTCGCATCCGCCGCGATTCTTGCTTCGTTCCTCGCGGCCCAAGACCGCGAACTCCTGCGCCAGGTTGACCGCCTCGCGGCGCCAACCGCAACTGAGCGTGCGGAAGCCATCCATCGTATTGCTAACTGGGACGGCGACATTGCCGGTGATCTACGCGTCGCGTACAAGTTCGCCGGCAACATGGAACGCGCGGGCTTGTTTCATGCAGCCGTGGCGCGCGCTGACGCAGCCCTGGTTCAGCACGCGGCGGTCGCTCTCAGCGACAGCGACCCGCGCGTTTCTGAAAGCGCTCGCGACTATCTGCTGGCCCTTTCGCTTGACGTCATCGAGGTGGACACATCCGAGCTCGACACCGAACAGCAGGATGCCTGGCACGGATTTGCCACTTTTCGCCTGCGACGCGACATCGGACGTGTGCTGGTTGACGCCTACCTCAAGCCCGGCAAGTTCTTCGGCCAGTTTGACGAGTTGCGCCGGCGCGACCCGGGCAGCCTGGACCGCGAACTGTTGGGGCTGCTTCATGCCGACGAGCACTTCCGTGATCCGCTGCTGGCAGCGGTGCAGGAGCGCCTGCGCCAGGGCATTGAGCCCTCTCGCATGTTCTCGGCCCAATGGCGGCTGCTTTCCGAAAGTGAACCCGCAATCCGCAGCGCCGTCAGCTACTTTTCCAGCGGCGCGGTGACCGATGAGATCACGCGCGAACTGGGCAGGCTTTCCAGCTCGCGCTTTTATGCGGCGCTGTCTGTCGTGAATGATCTGCGTGCCACGGCCGTTCGTGCCCTGGGGCAAAGCGAGTCGCAGACTTCCGTCGCGCCGCTGCTGATTGCCGCGCATCGCAAGGCCAGCCAGTTCGAGCCTGCGCCGGCGTTGCGCAACTCGGTCAATCCTGAGGTCGTCAAGACAGAGCTTGAGATCACGCTGGCCCGATTCGGCCTGCATGAGTTGCTGAACGCCCGGATTGCGGCCCTCCGCCTGCACGCCGCGAAGGCACAAGCCGCGCCGGCCAACGTCAACGCGCGGACAGCCACCCGGGCTGACCTTATGGCCCAGAGCGAGATCGCCCAGTTGATGCTGAGGTCAGGCGATGCAGCGGGCGCCGAGCGCGAATGGCAGTCCGCCCTTGAGGGCGCAATTGCGCAGATTCGCGAGACAAACTCCCGTTCGCGCAACGCGCTGGTTTCTTACGTGGCTGCGGCCTACTATAATCTGGCTTGCGCCCAGGACCTGCAGTTGAAGCTGACGCACAGCCTGGAAAGCCTGAAGGCGGCAGTTGAAAATGGATACCGCGATTACGCATGGATGCTCGAAGACGGCGACCTGGCGCACCTGCGCCGCTCGCTTGAGTTCATTGCGTGGTTTGAGGATGTTGCGCCTCCTGCCCTTGTGGATCGCCTTCACGGCGCTGAATAGCCTCGGCGCGCAGGACCTGTCCCTTGACGCACCGACGGCTACTGAACGCGCCGCCGCAGAGTCACGCCTTGGCAATGAAGAGCTGCTCACGTTTTGCCGGCAGCGGCTGGACACCGGCGGGTCTGCTGCCGGCGTGATTCGCGCGCTGGATCTGATCGGGCGCCAGCGCGACGGCGCCGACATTGCCCGCATTCTGAAGTACATTGACGACCTGGATGCCGCCGTCGCAACGGCCGCCATGGACGCGCTGCGCCAGCAGGGAACAGCGGCGCTGAAGGCGTTGCGCGCGCTGGATGACAAGTCAGTTGACCGGACGACGCGCAAGCAAGCCGTCGATCAGCTGTTGCAAGACCACGTGTATGCGTGCTGCCGGCGCGACCTTTCGATCAACCCCTTTCGGCTGAACTTCGAGAGTCGCTTCCACGAGTTGTACGCGGTGGGCGAGCCGGTAGATGACCTGCTGCTGAAGATGTTGCGCGACTTGCGCAGCGACATACGCGATGACATATCCGGCCAGCGCAATTACTACGGCTTCGGTACCTACACTCGACAGCGCTCGATTCTGGATGTCGGCGGACTCGCGGTCGCCGCCCTTGCCCGCAGCATGCCCGAGAAGCTGATGGAAGAGATGGGCGAACTCGCGCGGCTAGAGCGTGAAGACGGCTATTACTACGGCTGGAACCAGCGAACCCCCGTCACCATGGAACTTGCGATTTTCTTTGCGCGCCAGGGCAACACATCGCTTTGCGACCGCCTGATCAGTGAGATGGAAAGCAGCATGCGCTGGGGCCAGCCGGACCAGTTTGCGCGTACCCACGTTCAGATTGCGGCGCTTCAGATTACGGCACTGGCGGAGCCTGAAATGGGCCTTGAGCGAATCAATGACCACATCAAGAACCTGGCAGTCGATGGCGCGGCAAGCAGCCAGGCTCATTACCTGCGCGCCCGTGTGCTGATGCAGCTTGGTGAAGAGGGCGCGGCGCTGCGCGCACTGGAAGACAGCATGGAAACCAGCGACTTCGCAATGGTAATGACGCTGGTCGATTCAACGTTCAAGCCGCTTGCGTCGGACCGGCGCTTCCAGGCGATTCTGCGCTACTGTGAGCTTGCGTCACGAAGGATGGATGTTTCGCTGCGTCCCTGGCGGCCCGTGTCCGTCAATGAGTAGCGCGAAATAGCGCGCATGATTGCCCCTGATGCCTGATGTGTTCCTTGATTCCCCGTGGTTTCTGCTTGCCGCCTTGCCGTTGGCGGGTGTTGCGGCATGGGTGCTGGTTCGCACCGGCTCGCCACTGCGGCGCATGCGGCAGGGGCTGGGCGGGATCGGAATAGCCGGTGCAATCGTCTGCCTGCTGCTGATGAGCGCCGGTATCGCGTGGAACGAACCCTCAGACCGGCGCACGATCTGGGTGCTGGTGGACCGATCTCTTTCGGCAGGCCCGGCTGCAGAACGGCGTCTGCAGGGAGTGCTTGAGGAACTCAAGAACAGCATCGGCCCCGGCGATTACGTTGGAGTCATCGGGTTCTCGGACCGCGCATCTATCATTCTGTCCCCCACCTCAGCCGCCGATCTCGAGCCTGCACTTGTGCTGCCCGACAACGAGCCTTCTGATGAAACGTGGCTTGCCAATGCGCTGGAACTGGCGTCGCGGGCCGCAAGCCCCGGCACGGTACCGGTGGCGCTGCTGATAGGCGACGGCCACGACAGCGCCGACCGCTATGGCGGTGACAGCTCGGCGGAGGCGCGCGACCGCGCCGTGCCCGTATTCGTGATCGCCGTGGACTCCGACCCGATGCCCGAGGTCGCCCTGGCAGACTTCAACGCTCGCCTCGCGGGCCGTGACCGCCGCGTACTTGCAGTCGATATTGTCATCCAGAGCACCGTGGCACAGTACGTCGTGCCACATGTGCGCATCAACGGCAAGGATATGCGCGACGGTGTAACCGGTGACCGGCTGGACGCCCAGGGCGGCGTACGCGTTGGCGCCGGCCGCACCCCGCTGCGGCTGACCGTGGAGCCACCCGAGGAAAGCCGCCTGTACGTGGTCGAAGTAAGCCTGGGTGCCGAGAAGGACACCTACCCCGGAAATGGCAGTGCCAAGCTCGCCGTCGCAGGCGAAGGCGACGCACGCGTGCTGCTGCTGCATGGCCCCAACGGGCCCGAGAAGGCACTTGAGCGCGCGCTCAAGCGCATCGGCATGAATGTGACCAGCGGCCCGGCTGCAATGCTGCCCGGCGAGCTGATTGACCTGCAACGCTACCAGGTTCTCCTGCTGTGCGATGTGCCGGCGCCTGACATCTCGGCTTTGCAGCATCGCATGATTGAACGCTTCACGCGCGAAGGCGGGGGCCTGGCGATGCTTGGCGGCCCTAACAGCTACGCGCCCGGCGGCTGGTTTGAAACCGGCGTGGAAAAGGTGCTGCCCGTGACCTGCGACGTTACCGAAAAAGGGCGCAAGCAGACTCCGGCGCTGGTCATCGCCTTTGACCGCAGCGGCAGCATGGGCGCCGAAGTCGGCGGGGTAACCAAGATGGACCTCGCAAATGAAGGCGCCGCTCGCACGATCAACCTGGTGCCGCCGGGAACGCTCTTCGGCATGCTGAGTGTGGACACACAGCCCGAGTGGATTGTTCCACTGGCGCGTCTCGCAGACCGCAAGCAGGCCATCGGGCGCGCGCGCGGGAACAGCGTGGGCGGCGGCGGCATCTACGTCGATATCGCCGTGGACGAAGCAATCGCGGCATTGAAGGCCGTTGACGCGTCCAGCCGGCATTTCGTGCTGTTCTCCGACGGCAGTGATACAGAGCGCCAGGAAGGCGTGATCGACACTGCCGCCAGGGCCAACCAGCAAGACGGCATCACCATCACGACCATCTGCCTGGGGGCTGGCAAGGACCGTGGATTTCTCGAAGCTCTGGCTGTGGCTGGCAAGGGGCGTTTCTTTCTGGTCACCGATGCGGCGGACCTGCCGGCGGTCTTCAGCCGCGAAGCAGCGCTGTCTGCCGGCACCTTCATACGGGAGGACGCGTTTCGCCCGTGGCATGGCCTGCGCGGCCGCCTGGTCGAGGAAGTCAACTTTGAATCCGACACCAGCCCGGTGCTGTTGGGCTACGTTGGCACGACCGCCCGGCCCGAAGCCAACGTGTGGCTCTGGGCCGATGAGGACAAAGAGCGGCCGCTGCTGGCGACCTGGCACATTGAGCTGGGCAAGGCGCTTTCCTGGACCAGCGATGCCCGCGACCGCTGGGCCGACCAGTGGCTGCCCTGGGAGCGCTTTGACGAGTTGTGGCAGCGCTGGGTGCGCTGGCTGCTGCCTGAGCCTGAGCGCGTCGCCGGCGTAGAAACCGAGTGGATGCTGAACCGCGAAGGCCCGACGTTGCAACTCAGTTTCTATGATGACGACGGCAACCCCCGCGCGCTGACTTCACCCGTGGCCGAAATCTCGCTGCCGGATGGCAGTACGCGGCAATCACCGGTGCTGCCCCATGGCTCGGGCGAGTATCGGGTGCACTTTCCACGTTCCGGTTCCGGGGTTTACTCCGTGGTGGTACGGGAACTGAATGCCGAGGGTGAGCACCGGGCCGCCGCCCGCGAGCATCGCATCTTTGTCCCCATCGAAGAGTTGTACCGTCGGCCCGCGGCAGAGCAGTCGTTGCGCGCGCTGGCCGATGCCACCGGCGCCCGCGTGATCACGTCGGCCCGCGAAGCCGCGACCTCTCCGGTCGCCGGAGGCTACAGCACGGTGCGTCCGCGAACGTGGCTGCTGGCGTTGGCAGTGGGCGGCATGCTGCTGGCAATCGGTGCGCGGCGCTTTCCCAGCGTGTGGCGCCGACGTGAAGAAAAGAACCGTGCCCAGCAGGCGCAACAGCGTGAACAAAGCGCGGCAGCAGCCTACGACCGCGTGCGCAAGCAATTGCAGGAGCGCAACAAACCGCAATCACCGCAGCCAACATCCGCCGCGTGGTCGGCCCCGGTTTCAGCGCCGCGCCAGGCTGCCCCACCGCCGCGACAGCAGCAGGAAGTTCCGGTTGCCTCAGGCTCGGTCTTGTCAGCAATGCGCAAGGTGCGTAAGGAAATGGAAGACCGAGGGCAGAAGTGAAGCACAGCCTGCTGATGTTGTTGTTTGTAGCCGGGTGCACGATCGGCACCTCAACTACGCAACGCCCCGCGTTGTCGCGGCCCGCGATTGCACCGGACGGCACGTTCTGGGACGCCCTGGAAGTCGCGCGCAACGACAACGCCGAGGGCTTTCTGCATGTCTTGAGCCCGGGCTTTGTTCACGCCTGCTTTCTGCCACGAAAGCGCCTCAGTACCCCGGAGAGCCAGCAGGAGTTCAACACCCTGCGTGACGAAGTAGCCGCCAGCCTGACCGACGGCGCCACCCGCAACGAAGTTGACCTTGCCGCCGAGAAAACGCGCATGGCGCATGGCTACATGACCCAGCTGCGGAGGCTGGTTGAAGACCGCTATATTGAGGTCGGCAAGCCTGAGTACGACATCCAGTACCAGGACGAGTATGACCGCGCATACGGACCCAATCGGGCTACCGTGATCGTAACGGTCAATGCAAAGGGCAGGGCCGAAAGCAAACATGGCGCTCAGGTAATTCGAGTCAGCTTTGTGCAGGATGGGTATCGCTGGTTGATCGAGGGCTTCGAGCCCGACGCCAAAAAGGGCAGCTTCGCCTGGACCAAGTAGCCGGCTAAAACGTCGCCTTGCCCATCACCCGAATTGGTTGCATCGCAACGTTGCTGACCAATCCCAGCAGGATGAACCCCGACAGCAGGCTGGAACCCCCGTAGCTTACCAGCGGCAGCGTAATGCCCGTGACCGGCACAAAGCCGCTTACAACGCCCACGTTGATCGCCGCCTGCGCAAAGAACAGCGTGGCCACGCCCACAATGACCAGCCTTGCAAACGGTTCACGCGTGCCGTAGCCGATCCGCAGCATGCGCGCGACCATGAAGAAGAACACCAGCAGGAACAGCGCGACTCCGACCAGGCCGGTCTCCTGCGAGATGACGGCGAAAATGAAGTCGTTGTGGCGCTCGGGCAGAAAGGCGAGCTGGCTTTGCGTGCCCATGCCGAAGCCTTCGCCGGTCAGGCCCCCGCTGCCGACGGCGGTCATGCTTTGCATGATCTGGTAGCCGTCTCCGCTGCGGTCGGCAACTTCGCCGCCCAGGCTGCTCAGGTAGATCTCGATGCGCTTCATCTGGTGGTCCTTGAGCACGCCCGTCAGGTAGGCGGCAGGAATCACCGACAGCCCAACTGCCGCAAGCGAGCCCAGGTAGATGCGATTTCCGCCTGCGGTCCAGACCATCGCCCCGACCACCGGCATGAAGACCAGCGCGGTGCCGAGGTCCGGCTGCAGCATGATCGGCACCAGGAACGCGCCGCTGATGCCGATGCACCACAGAAATGCGCGCGGGCTGTCAACGCTCTGGTGGTAGCGCAGATATCCGGCCAGGGCCAGCACCAGCAGCGGCTTGCAAAGCTCGGATGGCTGCAAACCCAGTGGCCCGAGCATGATCCAGCTCTTGGCGCCATTGACGGTGCGCCCGAAAACCAGCACTGACGCTAGCAGTACCAGCCCCAACCCCAGATATGCATACCAGTGCGTCGCAAGCCAGCGCGGCGGCATCAGCGCGACCACGAGCATCAACGACAGGCCGAAAATGGCAAACGCCGCCTGCCGGATATGGAAGTCCCGCGGTTGCGAGATGCCCTCGGCAAGCAGCTCGAAGTCTGTGGATGCGGAATAGATAAAGACCACACCGACGCACACCAGCGCCAACGCGGGCAGCACCACGCCCAACGGCAGCGCGCGCAGCAGGGATACTCGTTGCTTGATGCGGTTGCGGATACGCACGGAATCTCCCGATCCCTTATCGACGTTCGCGGACTGAATCCTGAACGCATTGGCGCGGCTGCTGACGCGTCACCTTGTAAGTCGCGCATTCGGGCGTTTAATCGGCTGTTCAGGGGGACCGGATGGCCCGCATCAACGACGCGAACTTCGAGCAGTACCTGAAGGAAATCCGCGAGACGCCCCTGCTCACCGGCGCGGAAGAACTAGCCCTTTCCCGCCTGATCCGCAGCGGCGACAAAGCCGCTCGCGAGCGCATGATCAAGGCCAACCTGCGCCTGGTCGTCAGCGTGGCGAAAGAGTTTCTGAACCGCGGCCTGCCGTTCATGGACCTGATTGCCGAAGGCAACATCGGCTTGATGCGCGGGATTGAGAAGTTTGACCCTGAGCAGGGCAATCGCTTCAGCACCTATGGCGTGCACTGGATCAAGCAGTCGATCCGACGCGCGCTGGTCAACTCAAGCAAGACGGTTCGCGTTCCCAGCTACATGGTGGAGCTGATCAGCCAGTTCAAGCAGAAGTCCAGCGAGATGGCGATGCAGAACGGCGGCCACAAACCCGACACCCGCATCATTGCAAAAGAAATCGGCCTGACGGACGACCAGCTGGACATGATGCGCGCCGCCCTGAACTCGAACACCCAGAGCTCGGACTACCGCAGCGGCGACGGCGAAGCGAGCCTGACGGACATGATCGCCGACGCGCGCAGCCCCGACCCCGCGGAACAAGTCACCACCGCCAATGAAATTGCCATGCTGCAGGAAATGCTCGAGGGTGTCAGCGAGCGCGAAGCTAAGATCCTGAAAATGCGCTACGGCATCGGATACGACCACCCGATGACGCTATCCGAGATCGGCGAGGAATTGACACTGACCCGCGAGCGCATCCGGCAGATCGAGAACAACGCCCTGCGCACGTTGCAGGGCATATTGTCGCGCAAGCGCGGCTACCAGGAAGACCTGGAGTAGGTGATGCCGCAACAGGCCATTCTGGACCTGCCGATCATCGAGTTCGAGCCCTTCCGGGCTTCGCCGGACCGCCTGCACGCCCAGTGCATTGAGACCTACGGTGTCAACGGCCTCGCACCCCACGCCGACGCCGCCTTTCACTTCGGCGCAAGCCTGTGGCGCTACCGTGAAGCCGAAAGCCCCAAGCAGGTTGCCGGTCTTGCCGCCGGATATCTGGGTGCGCTCTCGTTACAGGTTGCGGCCCGGCGCCGCCTTGCCGCCGCCCGTGCCGGCACGCGCAGCGTCGATTCCATTGAATCCGCCGAAGAGGAACTCGAAAACGCCGGTGCCCACCTTGACGACATCACGCGCCTCGTGCTCGACTTCGTCGGCGACATGCTGGAGCAGGCAGCCACAGAGCCGCAGCGCGCCGGGCGACGCCTCGCGCAGAACATCGAATCCATGGCTGAGCCGGGCTGGTCTGACGAGCTCGAGGAGTGCGCTGCAGGATTCATGCAAAGCCGTCCGCGCATCCGCTGGCAGGATGACCTGGTAGACGTGCTGGACGCCCTTGAGGAAGCCGCGCTTCCACCCGCCACGGGCAACGGCCACAACCTGCTGGACGATCAGCTTGTGCGGCGCCTGCACGGTGAGTTGCAGGAGTACCGCGAGATTGCCACGACCGCGAGTTCACGCCTGCAGGCTGTTGATTCAGAGCGCCGCGAACTTGAAAGGTTGCTGGCACAGACCGAAAGCGACTTCAGCGCAAGGTCAGTCGCGCTGGACGAGGTCCGGGAAGAACTTGAGCATACTCTCGGCGAGGCGCGCAGACGGCTTGAAACGCTTGAGCAGATGGGGTCTGCGGCCGCAGGGCCCGAGCTTGAGAAACTTCGAGCCGAGAGAGACCGGCTTGCCGACGAGTTGCTCAACAGCCTAAGCAGCGCCACAGAAACCGAGACGTCGCACGAAGAGTTGATCGAGCACCTTGAGCAGGCCGCCATCGACCGCGTACAGGCCGCTGACGCCATCGGCAGCCTGGGCAAGCGGCTTGATGCAGTGCAGCGCGACGCCGAGGCAACGGCCGAGCGCGCCGACGCCTATCGCCAGCGCATGAACGAGCTTGAGGACCAGGTCGACGAGCTGCGCGGCGAATTGGCGGATGCTGAGCAGCGAAACCAGCAGGCGCAGGCGGTCATCGCCGCGCTGGAAAACGCCGAGGGCCGCAACAGCGAATTCGAGTCGTTCCTGACCGATGCAGAGGCACGGCTGGCGGACACCGAAGCACGGCTCGAAGACACCCAGCTTCGCGTTGACGCACTCAGCGGCGAGCTTGAGGACACGCGCTATGAGCTTGAGAAGGCCCGCGAGAAGCTGGCCCAACAGAAGGCCAATCTCGACAGCGTCAGCGGCCAGCTTGCCGAAGCCGAAACACTGGCCGGCGAACGCGATGACCGCATCAACGAACTTGAACGAGAGAATGAGCGTTTGCGCCGCGACCTTTCCGATGCGCAGACCCGCATGCTCGACGCCAAGGGCGATATGGATGAGGCCCGCGCAACCGAGCAGAACCTTCAGGTCGAGCTCAAGCGCCTCAACGAACGCATCAGTGAAGAAAAAGGCAAAGCCGAACGCAACCTTCGCGACAAAGAGCAAGCCGCAAGGGCCCTGCAGGCGGCACAAAGCGAACTTGCGACCGCTACAGCCTCTCACCAAACACTGGCCGAGCATGCCAGTACGCTGGAGAGCACAACCGCAGAGATTGAGAAGACCCAGCGCGCCCGCGACCGTGAAATCAAGACACTGCGCGAGAGCCTTGCCGCCGCAGACGCAAGAGCCGGCGAGAGCGAAAAGGCACTGGCCCAGGCAAAGAAGGACCTGCGGGCATTCAACGAGGCAGCAGCTAAGGCCGAGAAGTCCGGCGCAGAGGCAGCCACTGCGCGCGAAAAGGCAGACGCCGATCTGAAAGCAATGCGCGACTCGGCCGCAAGGACGAAGGCAGAACTGGCCGACGCTTTGGCCGAGCGCGTGCTGCTGCAGAACCAGCTTGCCGAGGTGCGGGAAGAGGTTCTAGCCGCGCGCGACCTTGCAAAAGATCGTCACGACAAGCTGTCAGAGAAGCTGGCGCTGACATCGGAGCGGCTGCAGCGCCGGGACGACGAACGGCGCATGCTGCTGGACAATCTCACAACCGCTGAAGACAACCGCCGCGCAGAGAAGGAAGAGCTGGAGGCCGTCATGCAGCGCACCAGCACGGAAGTCACAAGCGCCCGCGCCAAACTGCAAAGCGCCAACGCCGACATGAAGCGCCTTCAGGACAAACTGAACGAGACCGAGACTTTCCTGATCGCGCGCCAGCGCGAACTCGAAAAGTCGGAAAATCGCTTCCGAAGCCTGATTGACGAAGTCGGGAGCGTAGCCGACCTGCGCACCCAGTATGAAAAAGCCGAAACGGACACGCAGCGGGGGAAGCTCGCGTCCCAGATCAGCAAACGCATTGACTCGTTGTTCAGCGCGGCTGGCAAACCCGTGCACGCGGACCGCCGCACCGAGAAAATCCTGATCCTGCACGTGAAGAAGAATGACGCGGAAATCGAGGCGGAAAGCGACAAGCCCTTTGTCGCTACAAAAGGCGGCGACAATTCGAATGCCAACGCGCCTTCCGCAGACGCAGCCGAATAGGCACAATCACTACCCGGTGATTCATGGCCCTGATGGACAACATCCCAGGCTGGAAGGTCTTTTCTGCGGGCATCGGCGTCGCCGCGCTGTGCGTCGTGGGTTACTTCGTGTACGTCTGGTTTATTGCCGAGCCCAACGACCTGAAGCCCTTGCAGGAAGCTGCGGCCGACCACGCCCTTGACCAGCTTGCAGATGACTACATCGCCAAGGTGCGGGTCGAGGGTCCCCAGAACGTCGTGGTCATGCCTGTCCACGGCGACACCACCAACACCCAGATTCGCGCCAAGGTCATCAGTCGGCTGAAACAGATTGAGGGCGTTTCGGCCGACGTACCGCGCAGCCCCACGCTGGAGCAGCGTGCAGGTGCGCTGGTGCGCGGCTTGATCAGCAAGGAAGAGGATGCAGGGCAGGATCCGCAGGCCGTGTTCGAGGACGCCGGCGAATCAGATGAAGTGCTTACGGTCAGCGTGCACCAGAACTGGTCCGGGGCTGACAGCGGCATTTTCACTATCGATGTGTACCGCATCGTGCGCGACGACTCACCGGAAAGAAATGCGCGAGTGCTTGATACCAAGCGTATCAAGGGCCTCAGCGGCACCGCGCGGCCGGGTGACGAGCCGGAAGAGTCCGGGCCCGGTTTCTGGAGCCACACCGGCGCGTTTCTCTGGCGCATGCTGGTCGTGCTGGCAGCAACGGCGATTCTGCCTTTTCTGTCGTGGCCGCTTGCCAAGGCTGCCTTCCGTACCGACAGCAACGCAGCCAACGCGGGCTTGCTGTTCGGACTGACCGTGCTTGACCTGGTGGTGCTGTTCGCACTGGCAGGATTTGCATTCACGACCACGGCGGTGGTAAGCGCAGGCATCCTGTTGCCGGCAGCGCTGATCTACAACCTGCGCATGCTGAACTTCATCGAAGAGCAGTAAGGCTGCAGGCGCGATTCGCGACGCGGTCATGATGGCCATCGATCGCTTGTGTCGGCGCTTCGCGCTCTGCCGAATGCCCCTGGGCGCAGGCTGCGTGCTTTCTGGCCTATGCGCCCGCACCAATGACAAACGCGCGGGCCGATTGGCCCGCGCGTTATGGATACTGAATCGATTCTGCGCTTAGAAGAAGTACGCCGCGCCGAATGAGAACGTGAAGCTCATGGTCGGCAGTTCGTCGGCGCCCCACAGCGAGTCGCCCACATAGTTGGCCATGATGAAGTTCAATCCCAGCGGGAAGCTGACCGTCGCGCTCATCCAGAAGCGCCAGTTGTTGATCAACCCGCC
The DNA here is from genome assembly GCA_025993795.1 of Planctomycetota bacterium. Lineage (GTDB taxonomy): Bacteria > Planctomycetota > UBA8742 > UBA2392 > UBA2392 > JADJRK01. Next base: position 79,138 of record JAMQHL010000019.1, on the reverse strand, counting down.
CGAGCGCGAGATGAAGATCGGCGTCAGGTTGACCGTGGTGCCGAGGCTCAGCTGGTAAGCCGGGATGAAGTTGTGGCGACGGATCGCAATACCGTCGTAGTCGGGCAGGCCGTTGCCGTCCTGGTCTTCCTGCGAGGCGCTGTAGTAGTCAAGGTCAAAGCTGTCGTTCAGCACATCCTGGCCAAAGGTGGGGCTGGCTGCGTTGCTGTCCACCAAGGCAGTATCAACTCCGAATCGATAGTTGATCTCGAAGACGGCGTAGGGGCTGATTGACAACAGGTCTTCGGCGCCCGGAATAGGAATCGGAAAGTCCGCCATCAAACCAAGGTCCAGGCCCGCTGTCGCAAACCCGTTCAGGTCCCCGAAGTCGCCCATCATCAAGCCGGCTTTGGGCCCGACAATCAGCGCCAGACCCCAGTTGTTGCGGGTGCGGCGACCGTCCGTCTCAATGAACTCGCTCTTGTAGAAGTTGATGGTGAAGTCAAACCCGAAGTAGATCAGGCTCGCGCTGCTGCTGCTGGTGGCCCGATAGACCGGGTCAGTATTGGGCAAGACCGTCGGTTCTTTTCCCGACACAGCAGAGCCGCTGGTGCTGATGCTGATGTTGTAAAACTCGATGCCAAAGTCAGTGCCGATTACGTCGTTGTCGGAACCGATCTGGAAATCAAGCTTTGCACCCAGCACGAAGCGGCTGTGAGTCTGGGCGTATCGCCGCCTGAACACGGCCTCCAGAGCCCCGTCCACGACTTTCGACGACGGCCCCTCGTGGTGAAGTTCACCGCCAAAGCCGGTACCGAAGCCAACCTGAAGCCCGAAACCACCCGTCGAGAACTTGCCTTCGTGGGTGTTCATGCTCAGCACCTGAGGAAGGCGCTGGGCGTTCGCGGCTGCGGCGAAAATGCTGACGCTGGCAGCCATGAGCAAGAAGAGCCACACGTGGCGCATGCCAACTGCTCCTGCGTATAGCCTACAGGCGCGGCAACCCACAGTTTGGGTTGCAGTTAAGCCTGAAAGCGTAACTTCGGGGGTTGAGCAAGATTCAACCGGCAAGCAGGGGTGCTGTCAACCGTCAAATTGAGCACTCGCAGGAAAGATGAATCGGGTGACGCCATCGTGACGAAAAGGGGCGCCCCATTGGGCGCCCCCTGCTAACACGTTGCGTTTGTCACTTACTTCATGCCGTCTTCGTCTTCGCCGTCGTCACCGTCTTCGGATTCGCCTTCTTCTTCGTCGAAGGCCTTCTTCAGCGCTTCTTTGTTGTCCTCGACCGCCTTCTTCTCTGCGTCGGTCGGACCGGTGATGGTCTTGTTCAGGAACTTGCGGGCGTTGGCCAGGTCCTTCAACATGCTCTCGATGTATTCCTTGGCAGCCTTGAACTCATCCTCAGGAATGTCGGCTTTGCCCTTTTCGAGCTCTGACAGATACTCCTTGAGCCCGGACTCCTGCTCGTCCACCCAGGTCATCTTGAACCACTGCATGCGAAGGCGCAGACCCTTGCGCAGGAACACGTCGGCATCAACGCCGGCTTCCTTTGCCCACGCCACGTACTTCTCATTCTTGACCATGTAGTCGAAAGCCTTCTTCAGGTTCTCGTTGCTCAATTCTTCCCACTTCGAGTCCGCGTCGAACAGCTTCTTCACAGCTTCGTGGTGCTTCAGGTAAGACTTGACGTCGGCGTCGGTGTATTCGGCCTTGTCGATGACTTCGCCGACATCCTTCAGCATCGGCTTGAGCATCGCCGTATAAATGCCGTCTTCTTCCTTGGGCTCTTCCTTGCCTTCGCCCTCTTTCTTCTCGCCTTCAACCTTCTTCTCAGTTGACCCGCCCATCTGGGCTGTCACCGGCGCCGAGAAGGCGCCAACCGCGAACATCGCTGCCACTGCCAGCATCCACTTCACATTGCGCATACATTCTCCTGGATTCAGCGTCCCTTGGGGACGAAAGGCCCCGTACCTCAACTTTGAGGAAGCGAAAGATGGTATCACCGCCGCCCCCCAACAACAATCTGTACGATTAGCGCTCGCCACAAGTTACATCAAAATGTAAAGCCTCCACAAAGCCTTGCTTGCGACGCCAAGGGTGGTTCACTAGTCCTTGTTCCCCCGGGTTTGCCCACGGTCTGTGGATATGTCTGAATCGCGCACCAGCAGCCGCCTTGGCGGCCTAAGGGACTACAAGCTGCTCGCTGAGCAGGACCAGACCGTTGTCTGGCATCCCTACACACAGATGCAGGAGTATGCGCAGCGCGAACCGATCATCATGGAGCGCGGGCAGGGGCCGTACCTTTACGACGTGCGACGCCGCAGGTTCCTTGATGCCTATGGCAGCATGTGGTGCAACGTATGGGGGCACAATCAGCCCGACCTCGTCAACGCGATCCAGGACCAGGCCGCACGTCTGTGCCATACCAGCCTGTTCACCGTCAGCCACGTGCCGGCGATTGACCTGGCTGTGCAATTGACCGAGGCAATCAAGGAAGACTTCCGCTATGCCGGCGAACCGCCAAGCCTGAACCATGTATTCTACAGCGACAACGGCAGCACCGCCGTCGAAGTCGCGATGAAGATGGCGTTGCAGTACCAGAACCAGGTCGGGCGCATCAGCCGCACACAGTTTCTGACCTTTCACTACGGGTATCACGGTGACACGTTCGGGGCGATGTCGGCCAGTTCCATTGACACGTTCCGGCGCAAGTTCGCGCCTTCGCTTTTCGAGTGCCAGAACGCCGACTACCCGATGCAGATTGAAGAGGGCGAACGCCCCGACAGCTTGCGCAGCACAGAGCTGGCGCTTGAGGCACTGATTGCCGGCAAAGCCGACAAGCTTGCAGCCGTTGTGATTGAGCCCGTGATCCAGGCAGCGGCAGGCATGCGCCCGCTGGCCGAGGACTATTTGGGCAAGATCAAGAAGTACTGCCGCGAATACGACATCCTGTTGATTTCAGATGAAGTCTTCACCGGCTTCTGCCGCACCGGCCCCCTGATCGCCAGCAGCGCCGAGTTGGTTGAACCCGACATTCTGTGCCTTGGCAAAGGCATCACCGGCGGGATGCTGCCGATGGGCGTGACCGTGGCAAGCGACAAGGTCTACGACGCATTCAAGGGCGAGTGGTCAGACATGAAGCAGTTTCTGCACGGCCACACGTACAGCGGCAACCCACTGGCGTGCGCGGTGGCGCTGCGCAACCTTGAGCTCGTGGCTGAGCACAAGCTAAAAGAAAACGTTCGCGCGCGGGCCCGCGAGTTTCACTACATTCTTCGCCGCAAGTTCGCGGAGCACCCGCGCGTTGGACAGATCCGGCAGCGCGGGCTTGCCATTGGCATTCCGATCAAGGATGCCGATGGGCAAGAGGTCAGCGATTACGAGTCCCGCGACGACGCCATGAAGGTGTGCTTGCGCGCGATAGACAACGCGCGCGTGCTGTTGCGGCCGCTGGGCAACATTATCACAGTCTGCCCGCCGCTGAGCATTGAGCGTGAACAGGTAGACGAGATCGTCAACGCCATCGACGAAGGCCTCAAAGCGCTGGATGAAGGCGACGCCAGCCCAGGCGGCAAAGTGCCCAAGAAGAAGGGCAAACGCGCCGCCGAACAGGGGTGATCGTTCCGTTCTTCACTGCTACAAAACCCGCCCCGACGATTTCTTGCCAGAACCGCCGGTAAGTGATACTGATAATTCACATGCGCTCCTGCGACACCGACCCTCACCCTAGATGGGGCGCCCACGCGCCCTTGGCAGAGTCCATCCCGGCTGGCATTGAACCCGGGCCGCGATTGACTGCCCCGACGTCGCAACCACAGAATCGGCGTTTGCGGATTGGCAATATCATGTTGCCTTCCGGTGCCGTCTCGTTTCACGAGTTGGGGAAGATGCGATATACTGGCGGCATGAACCGGAACAGGAGCCCCTTCATGCGCCTCACCCGCCGTGCATTTACTCTTGTCGAGCTGATGGTCGTCATCGCCATCATCGGCCTGTTGGCCAGCGTGCTTGCCACTTCTGTCGTCAGCAAGATGCGCCAGGCAAGCCACGACCTCGACAAGAAGGTCCTTCAGGACATCTACAACAATCTGGGCATGGTCAGCCACGGCACCGACAAGCGGGTCAAGCGCCTGTTTGTGACGGGCCCGATGGCTGAGCTTAAGGGCCGCGAATTCTGGGAAGGCTGCTTCCGGCACAAGGTCTTCAAGGAAGACATGCTGTCCAAGATGGTGGCGACTTCGGGCAACGACATTGAGATGGACCGCCGCTCGCTGGATAACCTGGACGTGTTCTTCCTTGAGCCGATGAGCTGCTCGTGGACTGCACCCCAGGGCAACGAATCGTTTTACCTGATGAGCGCGCGCGGCGATAACCGCCGCATCGTCGTCTGCGCCAACGAGCGCAACTGGGTCAACCACGAAGACGAAGTACTCAGCATCTGGTCCGATGGCGAGGTCGCTGAATATGTTCGCCTCGACGACATGCTGGGTTGGGGTTACGACATTTCTCTGGAGCAATGGAACGCTCCTGGCACTGAGCTTTTCGGCAAGTTGAAGCCGTTTGACGGCGTGTTCGACTAAGTGGTCGGGCATTTCACGGTACTACGGCACGACCTGCATTGCCGGACGCAGGCAACGGCCAAGGAAGGAGGACCAGCCATGTAGCTTAGCGTTCCGGGGCGGCGCATTACTGCGCGACGGATTGGAAACGTGCCCCGGGTGACGCGTGCTCTCACGGACGGTCTGAAAAAAATCTGGTATCCGACAACGATCGCGCCCCTGCTGCGAAACAAGCCCTGTCTTTTAGCGCCGACAGAAAAGCAACGCAGCGGGGGCCGGTCCATTTAAGCCCGGGAACCGGGTGCGCCAATCCTGCCCCGATCTGTCTTGCGCCAGAACCGACTTGCACTTACACTTCGTGCTCCCCCGACAAGACAACCGTACGTCCGCGCGATTTGGGGGCCGGGCGAGAACCCCTGGCATCCCTGTGCATGAGGATCCTATGCGCCGGATTTTTGCGCTGATTTGCCTTTCCGCTTTCGCCGCCGTGGCGACTGGTTGCGGAGCTTACGCCAACTCGGTTGAGGGCGATATTTCCGTGCCCCAGTCCAACGGGCCGAACCCGCAGAACCTGCCCAACGCCAACACCGTGCCAAAGCCGGGCACGCCAACCGGCTACCCGGTTTCGCTGAGTCCGGTGACGATCGAAGAGGTTGCTCTGGGCGGCGATTGGCTCGAACTTTACAACGCCTCGGCATTTGAAGCCGATATTGGCGGATGGAAAGTGATGGACGCCCAGTACAGCTACACGTTCCCGTTCGGGTTTCGGGTTCCGGCCAACGCCCGGGTCCTGCTGCATCTGGGAGTGTCTGGTGTTGATACCGGCGCCGAGCAGTTCGCGCCCAGCTTCGGCGCGCTGAACGTGAGCGACGGCTCGCTTGCGCTGGTCCGCGCCGGCGGCGAGCTGATGGACTTCGTGCAGTGGGGCAGCGCCAATCAGGCCTTTGAAGGCGCCGCCGTGCAGGTCGGTGAGTGGGCCCAGGGTGACTTCGTGAACACGCCCAACCAGGGCGACACGATGAACTACGACGGGACCGCAAACGACAGCACGGCCTGGCACGCCAACATGCCAACGCCCGGCAACTAACCGCATCCCGCAACCATGGGCTCGGGACAAGTCCCGAGCCCATGTTCTTTAAGCAGCCGGAGTTGCGCGTCGGTGACAGGCGTTCCCGGCTCATCGCATACATGCGCTGGAAGCGCCTGCAACGACATTGACTGGAGGCCAATGCTACTTGCTGCTGGCGGTCACTCCGTTTGCCCTATTCGTCTCCGCAACATGATTCTCCAAAGTCGCACGGCCCGCGCGTCCGAAAACATTCGGGGAGATCATCGTGCAGCACACCTTGCGAAACGCCTACCTTCTGAACCTGCTGGCACTCGTCGGCATCGGCGTTGTCATGGTCTTTTCCAGTAGTGCAATCCGCGTCGTCCCCGGCGCCGAGATCGACCCCTTCGTGTTCATCAAGCGCCACCTCATGTTCGTCGGTGCCGGATTGCTTGGCATGGCGGTCATTGCCCGCATGGACCACAACACCTGGCTGCGCTTTGCCAAGCCCCTGTACGTGCTTGGGCTTGCGCTGCTTGTGCTGACACTGATCCCCGGCATCGGGACCGAATACAACGGTGCGCGTCGCTGGCTGCGCTTTGGCGGCTTTGGCCTGCAACCCAGTGACTTCGCGAAGCTGGCGCTTCTGCTGTGTGCGGCCGCCTACGCCACAGTGCGGCGCAAAGAGCTGGGTAGCTTTCGGCGCGGCTTTCTGCCCGCCTGCGCATTCGTCGGCATCTACTGTGTTCTGGTGATGGCACAGCCTGACTTCGGCACCAGCCTGTTTCTGGCGGCCAGCAGTTTTCTGGTGCTGCTGGCGGGCGGCCTGCGCCTGAAGCATCTGGGCTTCGTGATGCTGATCCTGATCCCGATTGCAAGCATCGTGATGTACAGCAAGTTCGACCACATCCAGGACCGCGTTCTCGTGTTCCTCGACCCCGCCGCAGACCCGCGCGGAAAGGGCCACCAGGTAAAGCAATCTCTGATCGCTATCGGCAGCGGCGGCATGGAAGGCCAGGGACTCGGCAACTCCATGCAGAAGCTTTACTACCTGCCTGAGCAGGAGACCGACTTCATCTTTGCGGTGCTGGCCGAAGAAGCCGGATTCGTCGGCAGCGCCATTACGCTTGCTCTGTTCATCTCCCTGATGGTTCTGGGCGCGAAGATTGCTCGTCGAGCACCTGACCGCTTCGGCAGCCTTGCCGTACTGGGGGTCACGGGCGCGATCGGTTTGCAAGCCGCCATCAATGTTGCAGTGGTGACAGCCAGTGTGCCGACTAAGGGCATTGGGCTGCCGTTCATCAGCTTTGGCGGCAGCAGTTGTTTCTTCTACTTGTGTGCAGTGGGCGTGGTCCTGAGTGTGGCGCGAAAGTGCGTCAGCGAACAGGAGGCATTCACGTTGCTGCAGGCTGAGCTTGCCGGCGAAAGACTGGCCGAGAGTGCAAGGAAAAGCGCACGCGGCAGGCGAATCGTCGCTGGAGCGAGCGCAACGGCCTGAAGCCTGGCCGAACCGGGGCAAGCCGGCCCCGGACTGAAAGAACCTTTCCCAGGGTAGGCAGGGTGGTGGCTGTGTTGTCCGGCCATCCTGAGCCCTGAGTCGGCGCTAGCGGGTGCGCGATGGTCCGTCCGTCCGTCGGCGCACCCGCGGCGCCAAATGCATACTCAACGAGGACGTCATGAAAATCGTGATCGCAGGTGGCGGCACCGGTGGCCACGTTGCACCGGCCATCGCCATGGCCGATGAAATCGCGGCCCGCTATGGCCGCAACAGCATTCACTTTCTGTGCGGCGGCAACGAGCTTGAGCGCAAAATGCTCGGCCACGCCGGTTACGACTTCACCGCATTGCAGGTCAGCCGGCCCCGCAGGACACTGCGCAGCAAAGCCACCACAGTCATCACGACGGCGCTGGCTGTCCCCGCCGCCCGTCGCAAACTGAAGCAGTTCCAGGCTGACGTGCTGCTGTGTGTGGGCGGCTACGCCTCACTGCCCGGCGCGATGGCGGCCAGCCTGATGCGCCTTCCGGTCTTTCTGATGGAGTCGAATGCCGTGCCCGGCAAGGTCACGCGCACACTTGCCCGATTTGCTCGCGCGTGCTTTGCGCACATGCCTCTGACCCGCCCGCTTGATTGCCCCGTTGAGGTGGCGGGCAACCCCGTGCGCGGGGCATTTCTTGCACCCGTGCCCAAAGAAGATGCCCGCCGCGCGCTGGGCCTTGACCCGCACCTGCCCACGCTGCTGATCATGGGCGGAAGCCAGGGAGCGCAGGCCATCAACGATGCGGCACTTGCCGCCGCCAACGAGCTCGGCACGCTGCGTCAGCACATGCAGGTCCTGCACCTCACTGGCCAGCCGGACCTGGACAAGGCCCGTTCGGTCTGGCAGGAGTCGGGGCTGCGATACCGCGCATGCGCGTTCACCCACAACACAGCCACCTGGTTCAGCGCCGCTGACCTGGCGCTGACCCGCAGCGGCGCCGGAACCATAAGCGAGCTGTTGGCGCTGGCCGTACCGATGGTGATGGTGCCTTACCCGGCTGCGGCAGACGATCATCAACGGGCCAACGCGCTGTGGGTTGCAGCTGCGGGTGCCGGGGTGCTGGTTCAACAGGATGCTTTGACCCAGGCCCGCATTCTTGAATTGGCACGGGGGCTGTTGCTGTCTCCGCAGGCTCGGTCTGCCGCTTCGACGGCCGCCGCCCAGCTTGCACAACCGAAGGCAGCTGCGGCGATCTTGGACTCGATTCTCGTAAGAATTGGCGCCAGTGCCCCGCCCCGATCTGTCGATTCAGGAGAACGCGCTGCCGCCTAACAGACCACCCGGTGGCGCCGGAGGCGACCATCGTGAAACTCTCCAACATCCGCGCCGCGCACTTCATTGGGGTTGGCGGCGCCGGCGTCTCGGGCCTTGCCCGCATCGCGCTGCAAGCCGGCATCTGCGTCAGCGGCACAGACAGCACTGAGAACGAACAGACCCGCGAGTTGTTGACCGCCGGGGCCTGCATCAACATCGGCCACCACCGTGACCATGTGCCCGCCGACTGTTCGCTGGTTGTCGCGTCAGCGGCAATCAAGGGGGATAACCCCGAACTCCGCGAGGCCCAACGCCGCGGCATTCGCCTGATGAAGTACAGCGAAGCGCTGGGCGAGTTCACCCGCAACGAAACCAACCTGTGCGTCGCCGGCACGCACGGCAAGACCACGGCCACAGCCATGCTTGCGCAGATCCTGCACGAAGACGGCAAGCAGCCCGGGTGGCTGATTGGCGGCGAACCATCCACGTTGCCGGCAGCAAGCGCAGCCGGATGCGGATTGAACTTCGTTATGGAAAGCTGCGAGTACGACCGCAGCTTCATGCGCCTGCACCCGACGGTCATCGTGCTCAACAACATTGAGCTCGACCACATGGACGTGTACGGCGATCTCGACGGCGTGACGCAGGGCTTCATTGAATTCGCGCGCAAGTTGCCCAAGCGCGGCGTGCTGTTCTACAACGCGGATGACAAGCGTTGCTGTGAAGTCGCCCTCAAGGCCGGATGCCAGACTATCGGGTTCGGCCAGGGCCCGGGCGCGGTGTGGCGCCTGCACGAGCTTGATGCCTCGACGGGATTTGCACGGGCAGAAGTAACCTGCCGCGGCATGCGTGTCGGACAACTGATTCTTGAAGTTCCGGGTGCGGTCAACGCAATGAACGCGCTGGGAGCGCTTGCCGCCGCAAACTGGGCGGGCGTGCCGGTCGGCCGCGCGCTGCATGCCCTGCGCAACTTCGGGGGGGTCAAACGCCGCTTTGAGGTCGTCGGCAGCGTGGGCGGTGTCCCGCTGGTAGACGATTACGCGCATCATCCCACGGCTGTGAAGCAGCTGATCGAGACTGCGCGCGCCACGTTTGCGCAGCGCCGCATTGTGGCGATTTTTCAGGCGCACCAGTACCAGCGCATCCTGACGTTCTTCAATGAGTTTGCAGACTGCCTGCGCGACGCAGACCGCGTGCTGATTGCACGCACCTACGCCGCCCGCGAGACCGGCGTGCAACCCGGCGAGCCCGAAGAGCGACTTGCCCGCACGTTGCGCTACGGGGGCACCGACGCGATGGCCTACGGCGACTTCTCAAGCATCGTTGCCGACCTATCGATGAAGCTGGCCCCGCGAGACGTCGCATTGTTCATCGGTGCCGGAGACGTCAACCAGATCGCAAACGAACTGCTGGCCCGCCGAGAGTTCATTAGCGCACGGCTGCGGGCCATCAACCCGATGTTCAGCACCGGGAGCGTGGCATGAGCATGCTCGCGTTTCCAAGACGCATCCGCGACCGCGTGCAGGGAGACTTGCCGTTGGCAAGGCTCACGACGCTGCGCATTGGCGGACCGGCGCAATATTATGTTGAGGCACACACCCTGCGCGACGTGGCCGACACTTGTGCTGCGGCGCGCGAGTGCGGACTGCCGCTGCACGTGATTGGCGGCGGCAGCAATCTGCTTGTTTGCGACGAAGGCGTGCAGGGCATTGTCTTGAGCCTGCACGGTATGAAACGCATCCAGGCCTTCGGCACCAAGGTGCAGGTGCAAGCCGGCGCCAACTTGAGCACGCTGGTTGCCGCCTGCAACGCCGCAGGCATCGCGGGCCCCCAGAGCCTGGCGGGCATTCCCGGCACCGTCGGCGGCGCCCTGGCCATGAACGCCGGTGGCCGCTACGGCGAGATTGCGGACTATGTGGCCAGCGTGATCTGGATCAGCCCCGAAGGCGACCTGCAAAGCCTGTATCGCGAAGAAATCACCTTCGGTTACCGCTGCAGCATGCTGCGCAGCGGCGTCGTGATTGAAACAGTCATCGAGGGCACCGCCGGCGAGCAGGCGCAGCTGGTCGCCCGGGCCCGCACCGTGCTTCAAGAAAAGCTGGCCGCGCAACCTTATTCGGAATTCAGTGCAGGCTGCACCTTCAAGAATCCGAAAGGACAGAGTGCCGGTCGCTATATCGACCAAGCCGGCTGCAAGGGAATGACGGTCGGGGGCGCCAGCGTAAGCGACCGGCACGGCAACTTCATCGTGAACCGGGGCGATGCCAGGGCGTCCGACATTCTCGAGTTGATGCAGCAGGTACAGCGCCGCGTGTTCGAAGCCTTTGGCGTGTACCTGCAAACTGAGATACAGATCTGGCCGGGCCGAGTGCTCCTGGCTGCTTGACATAGACACCAGGGCGCAAGCCCACACCAACCGCCCCAAGGGCACGAGGAACGAGTCATGGAAAAGGACGGCAAGGGAGTTTCGCTGGACGAATTCATTTTTCGCAAGCTGCAGCCGATTCGCATACTGCAGGGCTACCTGACGAACGAGCTCGAGCTCGCGGAAGGCGAAAGCATCCGGCTTTCACGCATGGACCTGGACAACATCGTAAGCACGATCGAGATCTTCCTTGAAGAGTACGATCGCGTCAGCGGATTCCGCGGCCGCAAGAACGGCGACCGCAAGAGCACCAAGTTCATCGACGCCAAGCAGCAGGCGATCAAGACCATCGCCTAGCCCAACTGCGGCGGCGGCCGGTTCCACCCGGCTGCCGCCCGCTTTCCCCACACCCGAACTCATTGAGGTGAGCGATGCCAAAAGCATCCAGCCACCGCGTCACGCTCGACCGCATCAAGCAGAGCAAGGCCCGGACGCGTGTTGTCAGTGACAACAAGAACCCCAAGATCGCCTGCCGCCGCGAGTTCCGGCGTGAGGCGACAAACCAGCGTGTCGAATTCCGGCTGATTGACCCCGTCGGCGGCCCGGTTGCGATCGGCACGGCCGTGCTGCTGGATTACTCGCCGCAGGGGGCGCTGCTGGGGCACATCATGTTCGACGACGGATTCTGGCCCGACGGCGATTTCAGCGTCAGCTTTCTCGTGACCGGCGGGCCCCACGAAGGCGTAAGCGCGTACGGCACGCCCATGCGCTTTGCCACCAGCCGCGCGAACCTGGCGGTTCGCTTCGACGGCCTCTACGTCAAGCTGTAACCTCTGACGCTCCGGTCTGTTGACACGTCAATGCCGCGCGTCGATTTCACATTCCGCTCAAGCGCGCACCGCTTCCCGCCCGATACAGACCACACAGCCGCGACGCGGCTGCACTTTCCAACGACAGGAAGAACACCCATGCTCAACATCGCCCTGCTGTACGGCGGAACATCGACAGAACGCGAAGTCAGCATCAAGAGCGGAGAGGCCGTATGGGCCGCACTTGAGCGCATCGGCCATCGTGTGACGCCATTTGATGTGGGCGTTGACCCACTGGCTGCGCTTGAGGCCGGCGGATTCGATTTCGCATTCGTCGCCCTGCACGGCGGCGAAGGCGAGAACGGCACCGTCCAGCGACAGCTTGAATCGTTCAACATCCCCTACTCGGGCAGCGGACCCATCAGCAGCCGCCTGGCCATGGACAAGGAACTGAGCAAGGCCGAGTTCCTGACCCATCGTGTCCCCACGCCGCCGTACGAAGTCGCCGAAGAGTTCGACGCAAGCTATCGCATGCGCCGCATGGCGCGCCGACTGGCATGGCCACTTGTCGCCAAGCCGATTGACCAGGGCAGCAGCATCGGTGTGAGCATTGTGCAGGACGCGGAAGGCGTTGATGCTGCGCTGTATGAGGCGTTCAAGCACTCGCGGCGCGTTCTGCTTGAAAAGGGCATTGTCGGCCGCGAACTGACCGTCGGTGTCGTCGGCACCCGGGCTTTGCCGGTGTGCGAAGTCCGCCCAGCCGCCAGGTTTTATGACTTCAAAGCAAAGTACGACAAAAGCGCCGGCACGCAGTACATCGTTAGCCCGGACCTGCCGGGCCCGACCGCCAAGATGGCGCAGCACTTCGCGCGCCGGGCACACCATGCCCTGCGCTGCCACGGCTATTCCCGCGTTGACTTGATGCTGGACGCCCAGGGCGACCTTTGGGTGCTTGAGGTCAACACTCTGCCCGGCATGACGGAGACCAGCCTGCTGCCCAAGGCGGCGGCTGCTGAAGGCGTGGGGTTTGATGAACTGGTACAGGAATTGATCGACGTAAGCATGGAGCCGCGCCGCACCGCCAGCAACCGCATCACACGCGTCATCGCAGCATAGGAGCTACCATGTCACGCCGCCGCACCCGCAAGGTAACCAAGACACGCCCCAAGACCCGCAGCCGCAAGCTTGGCGGTGGCGGTGCCCTGAAACAGGCAAGCGCACTCGCCGGTGCCGCCGTGGCCGCAGTAATGCAGATGCTGGCACCGCTGAAGCCGCTGTCGCTGCGTGTCCTTGCCTGGGCCTGGCAGAGCCGCGATGTGCGGCGGGTTGCGGGAGTTGCCGGGGGCATCGCAGTGGTGGTCTGCCTCAGTTGGGTGATGCTTGGCAATCTTGGTGGTACTGCACGCTACACCATTGACCCGGCGCGCATTGAACTTACGGCCGAGCCGTCGTGGGCAAAGGGCGCGCTGGCGGCGCGCATCAAGGCAGAGATCGAGTCGGCGCTGCGCGATGACCTGGCTGACCTGACTGCGACCAGCGCATTTGATGAAGACGTCATGGGTGTCGTGTGTGAGCGGATTGAGCGCAATGCATGGGTACAGCGTGTAGTGCGCATCGACCGGCGTTTTCCCACGGGCGCTGACGGCACATCGAGTCTGCAACCCACTATCGAAGTGCGCCGGCCGGCACTGCTGGTGGAATCGGCCGATTGCTTCTCGGTCGTAGATGGCGAGGGGGTTGTCCTGCCCTTGACGATCAACCGCGATGCCGAGGAGTTGAAACAATTCCGGAGTGGTTTGACCGACACACTGCACATCGTTCGCGGCGTCGATGGCAATGCCCCGGCCGCAGGCACGATCTGGAAGAGCGAACAACTGCAGGCGGCGTTGAGCATGGAGCGGGTGGTGCGCCGGGCGCAGATTGACAAGAGCATGCCAATTGAGGCGATTGAGCTGGTGGGCGTGCCGCAACGCGCCGACGAACGTGGCCGTGTGTTTTACCCGCCGGATGGCGCCGTGGTGCTGATACCCGACGCTCGAAGCCTGCCCGACACCCGCGTGATCTGGGGTCGCCCGCCCGTGCATGCCAGCACGCTTGAACTCAGTGCCAACGACAAGCTGGACGAGCTGAAGAAACACCTCGATAAGCCCGAAAGCCTGCCGGGCGCCCGCATCGACCTGCGACGCCGGGGCACATGATCCGGCGACAAAAAGACCCGCGCAAACGCGCGGGTCTTCTTGTTTTTTCCGGCAACCGTCAGTCGCGCATCCAGTGGCAGGTATAGCCGCCCGGGTTCTTCTGCAGATAGTCCTGGTGATAACCCTCCGCGCTCCAGAACTTCCCGGCCGACACAATCTCGGTAACGATCGGTTTATCCCAGCGGCCGGACTTTGCGGCGGCGGCTTTGGCGCGCTCAGCGGCCTGCTTCTGGGCTTCGCTGGAATAGAAGATCGCGCTGCGATACTGGCTGCCACGATCATTGCCCTGACGATTGATTGTCGTGGGGTCGTGCATGCGGAAGAACCAGTCTGTGAGCAGTTGCTCCAGGCTGATCTTGTCGGGGTCAAACAGGATGCGCACGGACTCGGCGTGGCCGGTGTTTCCCTTCTTCACTTGCTCATACGTGGCGTTGTCAAGCGTGCCGCCGCTGTACCCAACCTCGGTTTCAAGCACACCGTCAATCCCGCGCAGCAACTCTTCCATGCCCCAGAAGCAGCCGCCGGCAAGGATAATCGTATCGGTAGTCATAGTCTTTTCCGCCGCGTAAACGCCGGCGTCAACAAACAGCTTCACATACTCGCCGTAGCCAGCGTTCTTGAGATCTTCGACCGGCACAAACCGGAGCGAGGCACTGTTGATGCAGTAGCGTAAACCGCCACGTTCTGCCGGTCCGTCATCAAACACGTGGCCCAGATGGCTGTCGGCCACTCCAGAGCGCACCTCAGTTCGCACCATGCCGTGGGCGTTGTCGCGCTTCTCCACGATCTCGGTATCTTTGAGCGGCTTGCTGAAACTGGGCCAGCCGCATCCGCTGTCAAATTTGTCCAGACTGCTGAACAGCGGCTCGCCCGAGACGATGTCTACGTAAAGGCCGTGGCGCTTCTCGTTCCAGAACTCGTTGCGGAACGCGGGCTCGGTGCCGCTTTCCTGCGTGACCTTGTACTGCATCGGCGTCAGGCGTTTGCGCAGCTCGGCCTCTGTTGGCTTCTGGTATGCCTTTGCGACCGGCGCCGTTGCATCGGCAACTTTGGCTGGTTCCTTCACGGAATTCTCTCCTGCCGTACCCGGGGGCGGGTCACTTGCCGCGCAGGCCACAAGCAGCATTGTCGCGGCAGCAAGCGCAATCAGTGAGGGTATTGAGTGCATTGCGAGCTCCCTGCAGACCCGTGGGCGACGCTATGCTAAACCATCGCGGCCTGCCAAGCATTCCCTCATTCTCAGGGCGTTCGGGGCCCAATCGGGCTCTACCGGCCTGCGTACACAAGTATCAAGTCGGCAGCGATCGCGCCACGTGGTCACAATGCTTTGGCCACCGCGTTGAGTATGTCCACGCCGCGCTTGAGCTTCTCGTCCGTTGCTGCAAAGCACAGGCGGAAGTTAGTGCCTTTGTCGCTGCACGCGCTGCCCGGCACGACCAGAAGCTGCTGTTTGATGCAAGCTTCCATGAAGCGCCCGGTATCTGCCCCCTCAGGCAGGTACGGAAACATATAGAACGCGCCCGCGGGTTTGACGGTGCGATAGTGCTCGCGCAGGCCTTCATAGGCCAAGTCGCGCTTGGCGCGATACTCCTGCCGATGCGCGCTGAAGTCCTGGGCGAGGCCCTTGAGCGCGGCCCACTGCAACGGCGCCGGCGCGCACACGAAGCTGAACTGCTGCACCGTGTGCATTCGCTCGCTCAGCGACTTCGGCGCCAGCATCCAGCCGATGCGCCAGCCCGGCATGCCCAGGCTCTTGGACGCGCCGCTGAGCACGATACAGTTTCTTGTGAACTCACGCGGGCTGAAGTGCCGCTGCTCAAAGATGAAATCCTCATAGATTTCGTCGCTGATCAGAGGAATGCCGGTTTCGTCGGCAAGCCCGGCCACCGCGCGGGCCTCAGCCTCCGTCAGGGCGGCCCCCGTGGGGTTGCTGGGGCTGTTTACGACAATCAGTCGCGTGCGCTCGGTGATCTTGCTGCGAATCTTGGCGGCATCGACGCGAAACTCCGGATAGATGTCGTACGTGACCGCCTCGGCCCCCACCATCGTCGCCAGGTTCTTGTACATCACGAAGTACGGGTCAGGGATCAGCACCTCATCGCCAGGGTTCAGCAGCGCCATAAAGCTGAGCATCAAGCCGCCGCTAACTCCGCTCGTGACCATCACGTCGTAGTCACTCACGTCGCCAAGACGTTTGGCGTACCGGTCCAGCAGGGCCTCGCGCAGCGGTGGAATGCCCTGGGTAACGGTGTACCGGTTGCGGCCTTCGTGGATGGCCGCAATGGCGGCAGCTTTGACCTCGTCTGAAACGTCGAAGTGAGCCTGGCCGATCGACAGGTCGATCGGGTCAGTCATGCTGAGGCCAAGCTCGAAAAATTTGCGAATGCCGCTGGGGCGAATGTCGAGCACGCGCTGGCTGAGGCGGAATGGCTCTGGCACGTTGAAACCTCCAGCGGGACTCTAACAAAAGCGCGGCGGGTAGGTGCAAAATGAACGGCGGCCTCACGCGGAGGCCGCCGTGAGGTTTGAGCTGACTACTTGACGACCTTGGTCTTAGGCAAGCCGGTGACGGCATCGCCCTGTGCCCAGCGGCGCTCGAGCTTCAGCTGCTCCAGGCGCTCGACGCGCTTGAGCACGCTGCGGCGCTTTGAGCCAAGGCTGCTGACCTTCAATGACGAGTGGCGTGACATGTGCATCCTCCAACTTCAAGGGAGCGGGAGTGTACGGATCAGTATTGCCGCGTCAAGTATGGGTGCGAGGCGAACATTCCCTACCCGGCGGCGCTTACCCGACATCGATGCAGCCCCAACGTGACAAGCCGTCCCTACATGCTGCTCTGCAAGGGCCATGGAACAATGACGGCGCGATCATCATCCACTAGGGGTGCGCGGACTTATAAATACAACATATGGTATTTATAAGTCTGATAAGGCGACGCTTGTGCGCAATGAGTAGTAGATTTTTGAGAATTTCGTAATTGACGGAGTGTAATTTACCGAATATACAGTAGCTCATTCCTTCAAACCGCGACTCAAACACTACCGGAGCACCCCATGCCTTCCATCAAGACTGACGACAAAGTCTCCGAACGCCTTCTTTCCATCGACTGGGGAAAGCCCGACTCTAAACGCTTGCAGGCTGCACAGCCCGAGCGCAACCTCAAGGGCGCCACGGTCAGCGTGCGCATCGATGAAGTCTTCCACCACATCAATGCGTATCGCGCCCTGATCGAATCCGATGCCACAGGTGAAGGGCTGCTGGCACGCAGCTTGATCAGCCAAGCCAACGCCATCTTCAACCAGGCTTTTGTGAGCCTTGAGAAACGCCACGCCTTCGCCCAGGTCTATGTGGACGCGCCCGTTGGCGCGCGTAACGCGCAGGACATCACCGATCTCGTTATCGCGGAAGTGCTTGCCATGCAGAATATCCTCGACGCCTGATCACCCGCATTCTTTCGGGGGGACCACCTGACCACCTGTCCCCATCTCTCCTGCCCCCCGAAAAACACCACGCGCCCTGCCTAGGCAGGGCGCGCCTCATTTGGCATGCGCGGCACGCACAACTTCATGCCCGCAGCAACTTTCCGACAAACTCATTCAACTTTCCATGCCAATCGCGCCGATTTCCGAGTGCCGGCATCAGCGCCGTGCACCCACTCCGGACAGGTACGCCATGCGAAACAATATCCTCACTCTGCTTGTCGGCTTTGTGGTAATGCTTGGCTCGGTCATGCTGTTCAAGCTCGGCTTGGACAAGATGACCGACGCCGGGGCCGCGCCCGCGGACTCGTACGCCAAGCTCGAGGTTGACTTCAACCGTCGCGCAATCCTTTACCGTGTGCAGAGTGGCGACACGCTATGGGGCTTGGCTGAGCGCTTCTATGGAGCGGGTCGCCGCTGGCCCGAGATTGCAAAAGCCAACAACATGAACGCCGACGCCGGATTGCAGGCGGGAAGCATCATTCGCATTCCGCTGGCACAAGACGATGCCGAGCCGACACCAGAGGCCGAAACCGTCAGCTACGACGAGATGCCCGAGCCGCCGGCGCCCGGCAAGTTCGCCATCGACGACAATGCGCTGTGCGTGGCGCTGGCGCAGCTTGACGCGGACCTGTTTCCAGCCGGCACGCTGTGCGTGGCACGGGCCACCGAGAACCAACGTGTGCGGCTCAACCTGTTCGATGCGCTCAGCGGCGGTGAGGGCGCCCCGCTGGCGATCTATGAAGCACCCGACGGCAACGGCTTGCGTGAAATGCGGGCCGAAGACCTGGACGGCGATGGCAACCAGGAAATCTGCACCGTCTGGCAGACCGAAACCAGCAACTGCACTTCCCGCATCCTGCGACTGATTGACGGCGAACTGCGCGTCACCAGCGAAACACCGGATGACCCCCTCGCACTGCTGCGCCTGCGCAGCAAGGCAAACCGCTAACGGAGAATCCATGAGCACGATCATGGTTGACGCCACCGCGTCTGAGCGCCTGACCCGCCAGTTCGAAGCCGTCATGCGCCGCAGCAGCCCCCGCGACGTGCAGCTGGAAGCACGGCGCTTCGTGAGCTATCTGTGCGACCGGCTTGAGCGCAACAACCATGCGCTGATGGCGGCAGCCCGGAACCGCCGGGCCGACCAGATTTTCAACACTGCCCATGCTTCGCGCCAGGGCGAAAGTGTGCTCTTGACCTGTCAATTCCTGCTGAATGACCTGGCGGCGCGCATCGGCGTTGCCCGCATCGCAGATTACCTGGCCGCCACCCAGACACGCGCCGGCCGGGCACTTGCCAAGCGCGTAGGTTCGCGCCCCAATGCCGACCTGCGGATTGCCAGCATCCGTTTCGGCAGCGCAGAGACCACGCTGCGCACCCGCGAGTTCGTGGCGCAACCCGCGGCGTTTGCCGGCACCGACACGATTGCCGTAACCTACAAGTTCCGGGGCAATTACCCGGGCACGTTGCGGCCCGCGCTGGTAATCGAAAACACCGGTTGCCGCTCAAGCCATTTCGCGGCGGCACAGGTGAAGCTGTTTGCGCAGTTTCACGAAAGCGACCCATGGACACCAACCGGCGCCGACGCGTTTGCGTTTGTCGAAAAGGTCGCGCCACTGGAAGCGCAGGTTCTGGCCATGCGCGGGTTCGATATCATGGACCTGCTGCAACGGGTTGACAGGCAGAACCGCGATCCCATCAGCGTGCGCATTCTCGCGCGTCTGATCTGACCCTGCAAGCCAATCGCGCCCCGGCGCCTAGGCGCCGGCGTTGCTGTCTTCTGGTTCGACCAGGCGTTCGGGTACAACTTCGATCTTGCGCGGAATCAGCAGGCTCAGCGCCACGCAGACCACCAGCACGCCGCCGATCACACTCAATGACAGCCAAATGGGCGCGTGCCAGAACTCAATCACGCACATCTTCACGCCGACAAATGCCAGGATGACCGCCAACCCGTACTTCAAGAAACGGAAAGCCGCCATGATGCCGGCAAGCGCGAAGTACAGGCTGCGCAGGCCCAGAATGGCAAAGGCGTTGCTGGTGTAGACGATGAACGGGTCAATCTCGCGGGTGTCGGGGTCCATGGCCACCGAGATCACGGCGGGCACGCTGTCGAGTGCAAAAATCACGTCGGTAATCTCGACGAGCACGAGCCCGACAAACAGCATCGTGACCCAGCGCTTGCCGTGTTCTTTGACTGTGAAGGTCGGGCCGACATTCAGCGGCTTGAGCGGCAGAACCTTGGCGAGGATGCGCACAACTATGCCCTTTTCGGGGTGCGATTCTTTCTCGCCCTGGAACATCAGCTTCAGCGCCGACAGGATCAGGATGCCGCCGAAAATGTAGAGCACCCAGTCAAACAGCTCGATCAGCGCGACACCGGCAAAGATGAACACCGCGCGCAGAATCAGCGCCCCGAACACGCCCCAGAACAGCAGCTTGTGCTGGTATTGGCGCGGGATTTTCAGGGCCGTGAAGATGATCGCAAACACGAACAGGTTATCGACCGACAACGCCCACTCGATCACGTAGCCGGCAAGAAAGCGAAGCGCCAGGTCAGGCCCGAACCCGTGATTGCCCAGCAGCGCCAGCGTGCCGCCGAAGGCCAGCGAGAGCGCAATCCACACGCCGCTCCAGATCAGCGCTTCGCGAATCTTGACCGCATGCGGGTCCTTGTGCAGCACGAACAGGTCAAGGGCCAGCACGATCACGATGATCGCGCCGAAGACCAGCCACATGATGGTATGAGCGTCCAAAGCAACTCCGCAGCTTGCCAGGTCGGCGCATACATCTAGCATTCCGCCAATGCCCGCGCACGCCGTTATCGACCCACCCAAGACCGCCGCACCGGCCGGTGTGCTTTCTGTCGTAATACCTGCCTACAACGAAGGCCCGACGATCGAACGCATTCTCGACAAAGTCGTGGCGGTGCGCATCAACGTCGGCATCGAACTGATCGTTGTGGACGACGGAAGCAAAGACAACACCCGCGAAGTCGTCACCAACTGGATCGCACGCCACGATGGCCTGGATCGATTCACGTTTCGTGTGGTCACAAAAGAAAATGGCGGCAAGGGCACCGCCGTGCGCCGCGGCATCGCCGAAAGCACGGGCGACTGGGTGATCATCCAGGACGCCGACCTTGAGTACGACCCCAACGACTACCCCGCCCTCCTGGCGCCGCTGTTGGCGGGCGAAGCAAAAGTTGTATATGGCAGCCGCATTCTGGGGCCCGACAAGCCCGGAAGCATGAAGTTCTATCTGGGCGGACGGCTTGTCACGCTGGTAACGAACCTGTTGTACTGGGCGAACCTGACCGATGAGCCAACGTGCTACAAGGTGTTTGACGGCAAGCTGATTCGCGGCATTGACCTGACCTGCACGGGTTTCGAGTTTTGCCCCGAAGTGACGGCGAAAGTGATCAAGCGCGGCCACCGGATACTTGAAGTGCCGATACGCTACTACCCGCGCGGGATTGAAGAGGGCAAGAAGATTCGCTCGTGGGACGGCGTGCTGGCGTTGTGGGAGTTGCTCAAGTGGCGGTTCCGGAAATAGACGAGCCCAAGCTGCCGATGACCGTGGATTCGCCCATCATCTGGGCCGAATACCTGATCGACCACAAAGCCCTGCGCGCCTACTACGACGAACACGACATCAAGTGCTTTAATTGCTGCGCCGCGGAAGCAGAGACGTTTGCACAGGGCAGCAGGGTTCATCAGGGCGGCCCGCACGGCACATTTGACGCGGAACAGGTCGTCGCAGACCTGAACGCGCTGGCAAAGAAACACCCGCTTGATCCCGACAAGCTCGAGAAACCGTCAATACTGCGAAGCATTGCCGGCATGCTTTTCCCGGGCTGAAGGCCCGCAGTTGCCCCATCAGCCGCCCAGACGCTAAAACCTGTGCCATGGCGGACGTGGCAGCGCTCATTCAACCGATCGAGGAAGCCACCCGTGTGCGGGCGCACGTGCTGTCTGCGCTGGCCCGGCTGAAACTCAAGCGCGCCATCGACCTGCTGAACCACTTTCCGCGCGCCTACAACACCCGCTGTGCGATCAAAGACCTGAAGGCCGGCTTGTTCGCCAGCGTCACTGGCGAGGTGACTTCATGCAGCAACAAGGCCACCAAACGCCGGCGCATGAAACTGACCGAAGTGGCCATCGATGACGGCACTGGCGCAATCAAGGCCGTGTTTTTCAATCAGCCGTGGCTTGAGGACAAGTTCAGGGTCGGCACGCGCGTGCGGCTGTCGGGGCCCGTGGATTACGCCTTTCATTCGTGGTCGATGAAGCCGACCAGTTTCGGTTTCAACCCCCCACCGCAGGAAAGCGGGCTGGAAGCCGAGTACCCGCTGACGGAGGGCGCAAACAATGAGGACATCGTCGCGCTGGTCGGCGCGCTGCTGCCCCATGCGGCGGCAATCCCCGACCCGCTGCCCGACGATCTGGCGGCAAAGCTACGCCTGATGCCGATCGCCGAGGCCTACAAGCAGGCGCACCAGCCGTCGCACCCCAAGGCGCTGGACGCCGCGCGGCTTGCCCTGAAGTACCGCGAGTTCTTCATGTTGCAGGCGGGTTTGCGCCTGCGCCGCAGAAGTGAAGCGCAGGACGCTGCTCTCGTGATTCGCGTGGACGACGAACTGCGGCAGCGGGCCCTGAAGTACTTTCCGTTCACGTTGACCGGTGCGCAGCAGCGGGTGTGCGACGAGATCGTGCAGGACCTGACGACCCCGGGGCGAATGCACCGGCTGCTGCAAGGCGACGTCGGCAGCGGCAAGACCGCAGTCGCGCTGTATGCGGCACTTCTGATGATCGACAACGGTTACCAGTGCGCAATCATGGCGCCGACCGAGGTGCTGGCGCGCCAACATTACGCGAATCTGGGTCATTACCTGGGCGGCACCAAGGTGAATGTGCGGCTGCTGCTGGGCGGCATGAAGAAACCTGAGCGTGACGCCCTGTGCGAAGAAGTGGCGTCGGGCAAGGTACACATTCTGATCGGCACCCACGCACTGCTTGAAGATTATGTTGAGTTCAAGAAGCTCGGTTTTTGCGTGATCGACGAACAGCATAAGTTCGGTGTGCGGCAGCGCGCCACGCTGCGCGCCAAGGGTAACCGGCCGCATGTACTGGCCATGAGCGCCACCCCGATCCCGCGCACGCTGAGCATGACGCTGTATGGCGCACTTGACGTGTCAATTATTGACGAGCTGCCGCCCGGGCGCACGCCCGTGATTACGGAGTGGGTACACAGAAGCCGCGAAGGCGCCGCGATGGAGCGCATTCGCGCCGAGTTGAATGACGGCGGCCGTGCGTATTTCGTTTACCCGCTGGTTGAGGAAAGCGACAAGGTGGAAGCCAAGTCGGCCGTTGAGTTTGCCGAGACACTCAAGAACCGCGTCTTTCCGGAGTTTCGTGTCGGGCTTGCCCACGGCCAGATGAGGCCCGACGAGAAAGACGCCGCCGTCCAGAAGTTCCGGCGCGGCGACCTGGATATCCTTGCGGCAACCGTAGTCGTCGAAGTCGGCGTTGACGTACCGGAAGCCAACATCATGGTGATCGAGAATGCCGAGCGTTTTGGCTTGTCCCAGCTTCACCAGCTGCGGGGACGCGTCGGGCGGGGGCGGCGGCAGAGCTACCTGTTTCTGCTGGGCGAGCCACGCACGCCCGAGGCAGTTGACCGCCTGAACGCCATTTGCCGCATCCAGGACGGATTCAAGATTGCCGAGGTTGACCTGAAGCTGCGCGGGTTCGGCGACTTCGCTGGAACACGGCAAAGCGGCTTGCCGAAGCTGCACATCGGCGACTTTGACAGCGACGTGGAAGCCCTGCAAAGGGCGCGCAACGACGCAGCCGTCTGGGGCGAGAGGATAGATGCCGACCGGATTCGTCAGTGCCTGGAACTTCACTTCGGCCGCAAGTACCGCCTGTTGGACGTCTGAATGAGCGCGCCCATATTGCGAACGGGAATTCCGCTACGCTGTCCCGCGTGTAAGGCGGATTCGCTTTCGTCGTCGGGACCCGAATTGAGGTGCGCCGCCTGCAATTACAGCGGCGCTGCCAGGGACGGGGTTTTCCACCTGACTGACTTGCTGACGCAGGCCGAATCGGTGCAGCGTGATCGGTTCGACCACGAACAGATGGGCGCAACCGCCACCGCAGATCCATACCGCAGCTTTGTTACTCCGCATGGGTTGACACTGATGCGTCTGCTGCGACGCCTGGATCTAACGCCCGGTGAGCGCTTCATCGAAGTAGGCTGCGGCTCAGGTCCGGTCTGCAGCGCCCTGGTTCACAACACCGGGGCAGTCGGTGTTGGCGTAGACATATCACCTGCGAGTGTCGCCACGCAGTTGTTGCGTCGCGGTGCCGGCAACGGATGGGACGCTGTCGTGGCGCCGGCCACCGAGCTTCCGTTTGCGTCCGGCACCTTCGATGCGCTGATCTCTTTCGACTTGCTGGAGCATCTGGAACATCCCGAGCGGCTGTACGCCGAGGCCGCTCGCGTCCTGAAGCCGGGGGGGCGCGCGCTGTTTCGACTGAACGTCCTCGACTTCGGGCTGACATTTGACTGGGCCAGGCTCCTGCTGGCGCGCACCCGATGGCTGCAGAAGTTGGCAGGCATGGGGCATTATTACGAGAACTTCCGTGCCAAGTCGTGGCACCGCATGCGCGCGAAAGAGGCGGGCCTCAGGATTACTGCCTGGCGCGGATATGACATCTGGTGGGACAACATCTGGACCTACGAGCTGCTGGGACGACTGTACGGTCTTCGGGCCAAGCCGACGGTTCCCACGGTCGAGTCGGGTTCCGGCGCACGCGAACTCGCCCTGCGCTACCCTGACACGATCCCCCATCGAATCGTGCGCGCCTTCGTGCGAGTGCTGGACGTAACGCTGCTCCCCGAGAAACTACTCGGCCGCCTGGGCCTTGGCGCTTCCATGTGGATGCTTGCTGAAAAACCGCTTACTTCATCGGGCCGTCCCACGGCATCGGCACCATGATCGGCCGCAGCGCGCCCGCCTGGTCGCCGTGGCAGGCCAGGCAAGCCGTGGTCATGTTTGTGTACGCCTCTTTCATGCCCTCGCGTTTGTGTTTCTTTGACAGCTCGGCAATCGTGCGGGCGTTTTCGGCCACGGTCTTCCAGCGGGCCGCGCGCGGCTGGGCCTGCTTGCGCACCGCCTCAACCTGTTCGCGCACGTCGCCCAGCTTGAACTGCTCAAGGCGCAGCTCAAGCATCTGATAGTGAAAGAACAGCGTCTTCATGCTGTCGCGGTTCGGGATCAAGGGCGGCGGCACTTCATCCACTTCTTCCATCTGGCCGTGCGTGGGCAGGTTCTTCAGCCAGCGGTCAATCACTCCGTCCGTGACATGCATGTACGCAATCGGCCAGGTTGAGTGATGGCAGCCGTCACAGGCGGCGCCCATGCTCTTGTACGCCTCGGTGGCGCCAATGCGGTCGTCGAACTCGACACTATCCAGGATCTCGGCACCCTGCTTGTCGATCTGGGCCCAGAAGCCGCCGATCAACTCGGCTCGCTGTGCAATGTCTTCGGCGCCGGCGCGGATCTCGTGCCATGTCGGCTCTGCATCACCCCGGCCGGCTGCGACCACCCGGTTGCAGTCCACCCACAGCATGCGCATGTGCGCCTTGTACTGCGAGTTGTGGCGCCAGTTGCGGTCCGACTGATCATCCCAGTTTCTCGGTGCAGCCTCGACCGCAGAGTTGTCAGCGTTGCCGGCTGGGTCACTGCCCGATCCGCAAGCAGCGGCCAAGCATGTCGCTGCCGCAAGCAGCAAAGGTATCGCGTAGCGCATAGCCTCCCCGGAATGACAAGAGGGACGGGGAGTAACCCCGTCCCTCGGCACTGTCAAGCTCACTAATTGGCAGTCTTGCGTGCTGCCGCGATCTCGCTTTCAAGGTCGGTGCCCGCGTACTGCTTGGCCAGCGAGTCCAGCTTGGCTGCGTCCTTGCCCGCATCCTTCAATGACTTGCGGCCCGCGTCCATCAGCTCGCCGTACAACTTTGTCGCGCTTTCTGCTTCGCTGTAACCGGTCAACCCCAGCTTGAAGCCATTCTTCAAAGACACCAGCGCAGCGGTGACGTCACCCTTGTCGTTGGCTGTCTTGGCGGCTTCGACTTCCTTGCGCAACTGCTTGCGCAGCGTGCGGAAGTGCGAGGCGACTTCGCCAAGCTTCTCGTTCAGGACAGGCTCTTTCGCCGTGTAGAACGGGTTGCCGTACTTGTCGGCGATCACGAAGGTATCAGCTTCCTTCACGCCGTAGGCGCCCCACAGGTCAGCACCATCAAGCCGCGCCTTGGGCACAATTGCAGCCTCGGGCGCCTTGGTGTCCGCAGGTTTGGCAACGCGCAGGCAGATGACGTTCTTGGCTGTCACCTGTTCGGTGAAATCGGCCTTGGCGAAGAATTCGTCGTCGTCCTTTTTGTCGCCGAAGTAGAGGATAATAAGCTGAGATTGCTCCATGGCATCGCGATACAGCTCTGCCGTAGGAGCCTGCCAGCCGATGCGGACAGCCTGTCCGCGCT
Source organism: Planctomycetota bacterium (assembly GCA_025993795.1). GTDB lineage: Bacteria > Planctomycetota > UBA8742 > UBA2392 > UBA2392 > JADJRK01. The sequence continues at coordinate 53,356 of JAMQHL010000019.1, read as the reverse complement.
GGGCCTGGCCTCACGTCTGCGCCGAACCGGCGCCGCCGGTGCGTCAGGATGCTCAGCCATGAACCAGGCGTGGCATGAAGCCTTGCACGCCCAAGGCAGTAATCAGCGCCACACCGCCAAGAAGTAGTCGTAATTTCATCGCAAGTCCTTTCCGCACCGCACGCATGATACGTTCAAGAACGCAAATACTAAACGATAAGTTCATCCATTTTGCAGGCTGGACCGGACGAACTTGTCGGCAAGCACCCATTCAATGGTGCCATCTGAAAAGTGCTCTTTCTTCCAAATCGGAACGTCTGTCTTTACCCGGTCCATGATTTCGCGGGCTGCCTCGAAAGCGGGCCCGCGGTGCGGGCTGCCAATGACGACGGCGATGCTCGCGTCCCCGACCTGGTGGCGGCCGAAACGATGTACCACCAGCACGCCGCGCAGCCCATGAGCCTGCGCCACCGCGCGGGCGATGCGCTGCAATTCCTTCAGCGCCATTGGCTCATACGCTTCATAGTCGATGTGCGTGACCGCTCGGCCCTGGTGATGGTTCCGGACCACCCCGAGAAACAATACCTGCGCGCCATCCTGCGGGTCGGCAAGTTCCGCCAACAGCGCAGCGACATCGATGGCTTTGGTTGTTAGGCGTGCTTCAATCATTCTTTGGGTTTGCCCGGATCTTTCTTGTCACCAGCCAGCATCGCACCGATCACCTTGGTGCTTTGCTTCGCAAACCAGCCGGCGCCCTTGCCTGAAGCCTTTGCCACAGTCCAGAGGGCTTTGCCGGCCACGATTCCGCCCTTTGCTTTATCCTTCAGTTCGTCGAGTTGGCCCGGTTCCTTGCCGGTTTCGACCCGGGTCGCTACTTTTGCCGTCGCTTGCGCTTCGGGCTCTTGTTTTCCGGTTTCGGTTACTACTTCGACGTCGATGACCTTTTCTTCCCGGCGCTTGCCGGGCATGAACTCTGGGGGGGGGCCCACAACCTCAGATGCCAGTTCGGCGCCAAGCCTAGCCACACGGCGCTTCTCGACCCAGCCGTAGTAAAGCCCCATCACCGCAAACACGATAAACAGCACGTTGTACATGACCAGCAGAGATGCCGGGCTGCCGCTGGGCTGGTTGCCGACGAACCACTTGATTGCGGGGGCCAGCGTCATCACGATCACCGCCAGGCCGGCCGTGATCAGCCAGAAGCCATGGCTGATCGACACAGCGCGCACCGTGGCCGCGCCGTAGCCCCACTTGGACGCCATCCAGCCGCGAACTGCGCGCGCACCGTCTGCGGGCCAGCCGGGCAGCATATTCAGCGCCGCCACGGCGAAGTTCAGCATGCTGACCCATGCCAGGAATCCGTACGGCGTAGCCATTCCCTGCTGCGAAAACAGCGGCGGGGCCATGGGCTGGGTCAGCGCCAGGCCGATGAACGGCATCAGTGCCAGGGCGATGGTCAGGTTCACCAGCGGGCCGGCAATCGCGATCCAGAACTCGTCGCGGGGCTTGGCCTTGACAGCTTTGAAAAAAGTCAGTCCCACGAATGAAAGCAGGATCATGCTTGGCTGGTGGCCGCGCAGCTTGCACATGATTGCATGGCCGAGCTCATGACCGAACATGCAGACCAGCATCGCAACCAGCAGCATAAGGTGTGCGATCGCAGACCATATGGGCGTGCGGCTGATATCGGCGTCGTTGATGCTGTTCAGGAACAGCAGGCCGATCAGCACGACCACAACCAGGTCCAGGCGGATCTCAACGCCGGACCAGGTACCCAGATACAGCGTCGGTCGCCAACGCACACGCGCCTCCTGCCGCGAGTCTAACGCCGATGGTTGCGCGGGCCAGTGGTGCGATTGAAGGTGTGCTCGCGACCAAAGAAAAGACGGCCGGATGGCCGTCGCAGTAGGTTACGCGAAAGCGCGCGAAGCTACTTGCCTTCTTCGCGCTCTTTCTGCTCATCTTTCATGGTCTTGATGCCCATGCGCTCTTTGATCACGGCGCGGCGCTCGGCCTGGCGCTTTTCCTGGCGCTCTTCATACCCGGGCTTGCGGCGCGGTTTCTTGTTGCCGTCTTCGTCAATCCACCAGGGGTCGCCCAGTTCACGCTCTGAGATATCGACGCTCATATGCTGATTCTCAGGCAGGTTATCAGTGGGGTTCGGCGGCTGGTTGACCCAGCTGTTATCGTACGTGGTCTTGCGGCCGCCCGGCGGAGGCGGCGCGGAGATGCTCGCGACACCGGGCGCCGCCATGGAGCATCCGGCGATCATCGCCAGCATCAGCACGAGAAGCGGGATAAGTGCGAATTTGCGCAAGTTCACTGCCGAGGGGTCTGCCGGGGGAGGGTTCAGGGTAAGCCCTTCCGAACCCGTAGTCAACGTGCTTTAGGCTAGAAACCGACACACCGGTGCCCTATATTGGCGCTTTGACCCCGCAGTCGCCCCGCATTGAATATGCCCATGCGCAACTTACACGCCGTTCTGGCTGCGATCTTTTTCGGCCTTATGCTGACCGCTTGCACGACTTCGACTGAATCCGAAGCCGCCGACCTTCGCGTAAATCCGCTGGACCCGGACAATGGCGCAAGCCCGGTCACCGATCCACCGATTCGAATCTCCAACGCATTGCAGGAAGCCAAGCAGTCCTATGACGACGGCCACTACGTCGTCGCAATGCGCTGGGCCGAAACAGCCGAGAGACTGATCCGCGAGTTCGAATACCCGGTGGAAGACCTGGCCATGGCCATCAACATCCAGGCCTACGTGCTGCTGCAGATCAACCGTATTGAGGATTACTTCGTCAAGGACCACGGCAAGCTTGAAGGCGCGCTGACCAAGTTCAACAAGGTGTTGGCCCTGCTCGAGCGCGACTTCCGCGCGCGGCTTGGCATTTCGCTGGCCAGTTTCCGGCTGCACGCCGACATGGTGATGAAGGCCGATTCCCTGGGACAGGGCACGATCAGTCTGTTCAGTATTCGTGAAGATGTCCGCAAGGCGGCGCTTGCACCGACCGAGTCTGAGTGCGCTGAACTGCTGCGCGAAGCCGGACGCAAGTTTCGAACGTTCACAACCAACCGCGACAAGATGCTGGCGCTTCACTACATGTTCAAGGACATCTCGCGTTCCAAGATGTTCAACGAAGATCGCGAGAAGAACGCGCCTTGGCTGGGCGAACTCAGCGAAGGTGAAGAGTCGCTGAAACTGCTTGATGTTGGGGCTTCGCTGGACAGCGCGCTGCGCGCCAATCAGATGGACAAAGACATTGCGACCGGCATCGAAAGAGACCTCGTGGCAGTTACAGATAGCTGGGGCCAGGTTCGCCAGTACTGGCGCATGGAGGCGCTGACGAAGCTGCAGGCGGCCCGGGACGGATTTCTGTCGCTGACCAAGGAGCGCCCGGATTACTTCTGGGCCCAGCGCGACCTTGTCTTTGTGTACCAGAGCTTCGGCGCGTTCTTTCTGGACACGGCCATGGAGCAAGCCAAGTTGCAGGCCATCAAAGCCGGCACCAAGTGGGAAAACGTCGAGGGCGAGGCGCGCAGAATTTTCGTATCTGACGCGTTCAAGTCATGGGAGAAAGAAGAGTCCAGGCGCAATTACGGCGACGCACTCGCATACACCAAGAGCTTTGTTCGTCGGCACCAGGAATTCGAGAAACTGCGCATCACGCGCAAAGACGAAACGGACTTCAACGACGAAAACAGCAACCCGTTTCTCGTGGACCTCGTCGCGCGCTACCGGGCGACGATGGAAGAGTTGATTGTCGAAGAGCGCAACATGCGCGCGAGCATGCTCCTGGAAGCCGCAGTGCTGTGCATTGAACCGCTGTTCCAGAACCGTGACACGCAACTTGCCGTGCGCTTTGCCGAGGACCTGAAAAGCCTGCGCCCGAACGACCCGGTTCATCACCTGATCAAGGCAACGGCCTACTACAACGACTCGCGCTGGGAAGACGCGAAGTTTTCGTACCAGGCGTTCCTCAAGGACAGTTCAATCACCGAAGACCTGGGCCGACGCAACCTCGCGCGCCAGCGCATTTCACAATGCGAGATGTGGCTGCGTCGAACCGCAGGCGCCGGTGAATCCACTGACCGCTAGCGTTCGTTTGACCCCCACGTGCCGCCTGCTATCTTCACGCCCATGGAAAAGGTCGTCATGGCCTATTCCGGCGGGTTAGACACCACCGCCGCGCTTCATTGGCTCAAGCGGGTTCGCGGCTTGAAGGTGGTCGCGTTGTCGCTGAACATCGGCCAGGGCGGCGACTTTGATGATGTCGGCGAACGCGCCATTGAAGCCGGCGCCGACGCTGTGCACGCCATTGACCGGCGCCGCACCTTTATCAAGCAGTACTGTTTTAAGGCGTTGAAGGCCGGCGCCCGCTACGAAAGCGCGTACTACCTGTCTGCCGCGTTGTCACGCCCGCTGATTGCCACCGAGATGGTGACGCTGGCCCGGGAAGAAGGTGCTCGCTATGTCGCGCACGGCGCCCCCCCCAAGGGCAACGACCAGTTTCGCTTCGAGTGCGCTGTCGCGGCCCTGGACCCCGAAATCGAGTGCATCGCACCCATGCGCGAGTGGGGCCTGAACACGCGCGAACAGGTAATCGGCTATCTGCAACAGAATCGGCTGCCGCAGGGTGCCGGTGCGGAGCGCAACTACTCCAGCGACCGCAACCTGTGGGGCGTGCGCAGCAGCGCCGGCGAGCTTGAAGACCCCAATGTTCCGGCGCCGGAGTACGTCTACCAGATTACGTCAGACCCTGTGAAGGCGCCCGACCAGCCCGAGGAAATCGAGATCCGCTTTCACCAGGGCGAACCCGTGGCCCTGAACGGCAAGAAGTACCAGGCGGTGGAACTGGTCGAGGAGTTGCAGACCATCGCTTCCCGCCACGGCGTGGGACGCATGGACACGATTGAAGACCGCATTCTCGGCTTCAAGAGCCGCGAGGTTTACGAGGCCCCCGCTGCCCACGTGCTGCACCTGGCCCACGACGAGCTTGAGACGCTGACGCTCGATGCCGAAACCATGGAGTTGAAGCCGCTGCTCAGCGCGCGCTACGCCAAGCTGGTCTATGACAGCCAGTGGTTTACCAAGCTGCGCGAAGGGCTCGACGCGTTCTTTCGTGAGACGCAGGAGTACGTTTCGGGCACCGTCAGAATACAGTTGTTCAAGGGTGCGGCGCGCGTGCTGGCGCGCCACAGCGAGTTCAGCATTTATGACAGCGCGGCGTCACGCCGCCACATGCAGGGCGGGATCCCCGCCACCAGTGTTGCGGGGTATCTGGAGCTGCGCCGCCTGAACCAGCTGACCCACGCCTTCAAACAGCGTCCGAAACTCTAGCAGCCGCAATCGGGATTATGCGATCAGCCCGCCTTGCGCCAGCGAGCGAAACAGCTCCGGGCCGATTTCCTGTGCGCTGCTGAACTCCATGCACACCGTGCCGGTTGCGCGGCTGAACCCAAGCCACTCCTGCCGAAACTCCGCTAGCAGCTTGCGGTACCGTTTCAGCGTTGACCCGTCAAGGACGATACCGCTTTCCCTGCCGGACTCAGCATCGATGAAAGTGAACTCGCCCCGCAGTCCGGGGTCGGCCTCTTCAGGCGAAAGGACGAGCATGACGTAGACTTCGGTGCCGGCGGCGCGGCAGGCGCGAATTGCCGGATGCAACTCGGCCCGGTCATACCCATCGGTCAGGACCACAAGCGAGCGCTTGCGCGGCCCGTGCAGCGCGCTGCGGCGCAGTGTTTCACCGAGTGCGCAGGGGCCATCCGGCTGCAGCTCATCCAGCACGCGCAACACACGCCCGATGTCGTTCCGTGCGGAAAGGCGGACGGGCTCAAGCTGCTTGCCGCCGGCAAACCGCCACATGACCGGCGTCGCGTGCAGCAGCGAGATCTGGGCCAGCACGCAACCGATCCGTGCGGCTGTCACATACTTGGTCGGATCGCCAAAGTCCATGCTGGCACTGGTGTCGAGCACGACCTCCAGTGGCAAGGTTTCTTCTGCGGCGTAGAGGCGAATCAGCATCTGGTCCAGCCGGGCCAGCGCGTGCCAATCGAGGCGCCGGAGGTCGTCGCCGTGGGTGTACTCGCGATGGTCGGCGTACTCGGTGCCGCCGCCTTTGCGCCTGGATCGCCGCTCGCCGCGAATGCCGGACGACGTCAGGGTGCGCACGGTGAGCTCAAATCGCGTAAGCGATTCCAGCAGCGCGCCTGTGAAGATGTCAGACACTTTGGACATCGCGTTCTGGGTTCCGAGTTCCTGGGTCCGGGTTCCGCGCACCGGGCTCGCATGTTCATGCTGACAACTGAAATCTCCCTACTTCGCCTCCAGCCTCAGTCTCAACTGCCCGCAGGCCGCTTGCACCCTTCGCCCCCGCTTTCGGCGCACGTGCACGTTCACGCCTGCATCCTGCAAGATCGCGGCGAACTGGTCGACACTTTCGTCCGTCGGCTCTTTCAACCCGCTGTCTTTGACCGGATTCATCGGGATCAGGTTCACGTTGGCACGCGGAAAGCCGTACAGCAGGGCCGCCAGCCTGTGCGCGTCGTCGCCGGTATCGTTTGCTTCTCCTACCAGCGTGTACTCGAACGTCACTTCCCGGTTCGTGGTTTCGAAATAGTACCTGGCGGCTTCCAGGATCTTTCTGAGACCGCTGGCAACGTTGGTAGGGATCAGCGCCGTTCGCTGCTCGTCGCTCGTGGCGTGAAGACTGATCGCCAGGTTGAACTGATAGCCTTGCTCGGCCAACTGGCGAATGTGGTCTGGCAGGCCCACCGTGCTGACAGTGACGCGCCGCGCGCCGAAACGAAAACCCCAATCCGCGTTCAGGATTGTCAAAGCGCCCATCAAGCCGTCAAAGTTGTGCAACGGCTCACCCATACCCATCACCACGACGTTCGTGAGCCAGCCGTCGGGTGACTCCTGCCGTACGACGGCGGCAAGGTGAAAGAACTGCTCCAGGATTTCCCCGGCTGTCAGGTGTCGCCTGAGACCCAACTGGCCCGAGGCGCAAAACCGGCAGCCCATCGCGCAGCCTGCTTGCGTCGATATGCAGGCCGTCAGGCGGTCGCTCTCGCGCATCAACACGGCCTCAATGATCAAGCCATCCTGAAGCCTGATGCCGAGCTTGGTCGTGCCTTCGCCGGACTCTTCGCGGGCAACCACTGCACTTGTCAGCAGTTGAAAGCGCGAGGCAAGCTGCGCCCGCAGGTCCTTGGCAAGATTGGTCATCTCGTCGAAGTCGGAAACACGTTTTTCGTACAGCCACTCGGCAAGCTGTTTGCCGGCAAACGCCTTCCCGCCAGCCGCGACCACGGCTGCCTTGAGTTGAACCGGGTCCATACCGATCAGTGAATTCCGGGATAATGCGGAGTCTGACATCGCGTGCATCGTAACGACCAAAGGCCCATGCGTAAGGGCTCAGTGGCAAGCCAGAATCGTGAATGCCACGGTGCCGTAGCTTCGGCTGTCGGCGACACGGAACTGCCCTGCCTGCTCCGGCAAGGTCAGTTCAGCGGGGTGTCCAATGCATGCCAGGGTTCCGCGCGCGGCAAGGGGTGTCTCGTGCAGGCACTCGAGCCACGGCCAGAAAAGGCCCGGGCGCTCGGCAATCATGGCATGGGGCGGGTCAAGAAGCAGAACATCGGCGGGCGTGTGCGGAAGCGGCGGCGCCCCCGCCTTGATCAGCTCGAACACGCTGCCCCGGATCAGCAAGGTACGCTCGCGCAGACCCAGCGCTGCAAGGTTGTTCTGCACCACCCGCGCATGAACAGCCGCGCGCTCGACGAACACGCAATAGCCCGCGCCGCGACTGACCGCTTCGATGCCCAGCAGCCCGCTGCCGGCAAAGCAATCCCAGACAACGGCGTCATGCAGGTCATCGCCGAGCACGTTGAACAGCGCCATGCGCGTGCGCGAAAGCATAGGGCGCACGTCGCCCGTCTGCGGGCACTCAATCTCGCGGCCGCGAAACTCTCCGCTGCTGATACGGACTGTGCCCGCAGTTTCGTCGGGCTGAGGTTTTGGACGGCGCCTAGGCATCTTGGTTGCAGGCAGAACAGACGGATTTGAACGCTGAGCACGCGGCGGCGGACTACCCGCCCTCAGGCCTTCGCGGAAATCTGTCCTGCGCGCGTTCAATATCGCGCACGCTGAGGCTGAATGGTTCGACGTTTGGATCATTCAGCGTGCCGGTCACATACAGCGGAAACAGAATCTGCTTCAGCAGATCAAGCACTTCCTGCAACAGCGGCAGCGGCAGCGGGCTTCGCGGCGCCAGCGTAAAGAACAGCTTCATGCGCATCTGCGCCGTGCCGTACATGATGTAGTTCTCGTCGTCGCCGCCGAAAGTCTCGATGCGCGCACTGTCGGACACGAAGTCCATTTCCCGAATCGTAATCCGGTCTTCCCCCAGCCAGAAAAACACGTGGCCTTCATCAAAGTTTGACTCGCTGCCCGTGACTGCCGCGATCGTGTTGAAAAGCGGCACCGGCGCCAGCTTGCACACATTTCGGGCGGGGTCGGCGCTTCTGCGATCGAATGGCTGGACGTCAACACGACCCCGGCCAATCTGGCCCTCAGCATCGGGCTTTGAGTAGAAACGCACTTCGGCGTCCATCGCCCCCAGCAATTCGCCCGCATCCGGGAATGCGGTTTCGCCCAACTGTTTCAGGTCTGCTGCGCGGATGCTGATTTCTCCTGCGTAGTCGTCGCCTTCCATGCCGAAGCGCCCTTCCAGCCACCCGTCATAGAAGTAGCCGCGCAAGTTCGGGAACTCGAGGCGGTCTCCAAAGTACTGCACGCTGCTGGTCACGCGGTCAAAACGCGCCTTCTTGAAGAAGACTTCCTTCACGAACACCGACCCGTTCATGCGTCGAACATCGCCCTCGATCATGCCTTCGACGTCAAATCGCGCCGTCATGTCGTCAAAGTGCAGGCCAAGGTCCACGGCAGTTTTGCGGGTATCGAGCGAAAGCTGATAGGCCATGTACTCGTCCTTGCCGGCGAGGTGGACATCCACATCAAACACGCCGACCGGGTTTAGCTTGGTCAGGGAATTGCGAAGCGCTTCTGGCAGCGCGCGGCGCAGCGTCGGGTTCGTGAAGTCGAGTTCACGTCCGCTGATTGACACCCACCATCCGTCTTTTTCGGTATAGCCGGCTTCATGCAGTGTCATGCTTCCCGTCTCGGCACGGCCCGTGACGTTGCGCATGTGGATCTCGCGGCCGTCGACAATCACGGCGCCGTACAATGCGTCGATCGGCAGCGGGAAGTGTTTGAACCTGACGCCCGTACCCTCGAGATTGATCTCGAAGCGCCAGTCCATCTCGCCCTTGTCATCAACGATCAGGCGGCCTTCCACGCCGATCGTGCCCTCTGTGTTCAGCTCTTCGACGAACTCAATGATTCGCGGCTTCTGCCCCTCGGGCACGCCTTCCTTGAAGATTGGCGTCAACGCCGTCAGCAGTTGCGCATCAACGGGCAGACGCGTGGCGCGAACGCTGATATCAACAATCGGCAATTCGCCCGGAGGCATCGGTTCGGCCCCTTCTGTACCGCCGGCAGCCTCGACATAGGGCACCAGCACGTGGCCGCTGACCTGCACGGAGGCCTTCTCACCGGTCTTTGGGTTCTCGGTTCCGACACCCGTGAAGTCACGGACGATCACTTCGATCAGCGAAGGCTTCACAGTAACGAACAGCCGCCCCTGAACATCGGTCAGCACATACGGAAGCTTGTCAAAGCGAACACTGCCTTTGCGATCGCCTGTGCCGGCAAGGAACGTGATGTCTGCTTTCATAAAGTCAGGCGCCGACGTGCCCTGATTGCCGGTCACCTTGATGCGCACAAACCCGCGAGGCTCGAAGCGTTTCAAAACCTCGGCCACGCCCGGCGGAAGGATCGCCTGCAACTCGGGCTTGACGGCAAAGTCATCCGATTCAATGGAAAACTCTGGTATCCCGTCGTCGCGGTACTTCAGGCTCATCAGGATGCGACTGTCGGCCAGCGTTCCGCGCATGTTGGACAGCTCTACATAGCCGTTCTGCCTGCGGAGCGTGATCGTGCCCGCCACCTCCCGAAAACGCGCCGGTTCAGCAGCGTCCGGAAACTGGTACTGCGCCGCGACGCTGCGCGCGACCAGTGTGAAGTTGAAGTCAATACTGTCTTCGCCGGTGGGACAGATCGTCAGCGTTGCGCTCTGGATGTCCACCTTGCCCGCGGGGGCAAACGGTTCCACAACGCTCCGAACGTTGGGTGGCAGGCGGGTCTGGATGCGGTCGTTGAAATCTACGCCTTCGGTCTTGATCTTCAATGTAAGTCGCGGCTCTCGCCCCGGCGACCGGTCGTCCACAAATGTCGCCAGCACCCATACGCGCTCACCGCTGTTTTGAAGTGTGCCGGTCAGGCCGTCCGGTTGAAGAGCCTTGCCCTCGACGGCATCCGGCGCCAGTCGCGCGAGTTCGTCGGGTGTGTATCCGCGCACGGCGTAGGTGCCCGCCCGGTTGGGCGCGGTCTTTCCCTCGACAACGCCGTAAACGTTGTGCAACGGAATGGGAAAGCCGGCACCCTGCTCGGGCAGGCCCACGAAGGCTGCGGTCGCGTCGCGGATGAAGACCTTCCAGTTCAGTTCCTCATCGATCCGTCGTTTGCCCGTGACCGGGTCGATGCCTTTTACCTGGCTGATCAGACGAAGCTCAAAGTCGGCCAGTCCGATCGGGCAGAATGCACGACTGATGAAAGGAAATATGTCTGCCAGGTCAGGGTACAGCAGGCCACCATCCCAGGGCGTCGGGCCCTGCCATTCGGGGTAGCCTGTGACGCGGCTTTGCTTCATGGGGTCGAAGTCCTCGGGCGGATAGGGCAGCCCGGTATCATAATCCATGTTGTCGGGTTGCAGGCGCGCGTTGAGCAGCGCGAGGCGGAATCCCTCGTCCACCAGCAGATCTTCGATGTTCACGGTGAGCCGAACGGTTTCAGTGGCAGAGCCCACGGCAGTGACATCAGCGACGACGCGCACATCCGCGCTGCCGCGGCGTCCAATCGCATCCACGGTGATGCTGTTGTTGCGCACCTGGACGTCGGCGCTGACGTCAGTGACCCGAAGCGGAAACCCCACGAAACAGACTTCCCCGTCGTAGGCGTGGATGTCGGCATCAAACTGAAGGTCCTTGCCTGACTCAATCAACAGCCGTCCCGCAAGTGTTGCCTTGGCGGATATCGAGAACTGCTCTACTGTCTGACGCACGTCCGGTGCAAGCACGGCCGCATACGTGCGGTCGAGCGGCAGTGGTTTGTAGGTGCGAAAGAGCACCTCGTTGCGCTGGCCGTTTCGGGCCACGGACCCATCAAGCTCAAAGTCTCCGAACTGTTTGCTGTAGACGCTGCCGCTGATGCGGTAGCTGTCGGGCACCAGCGTGTGCGGAAGCAGTCCCAGGTTCTCGAGCGTGAAATCGTACCAGTCTTTGCCTGCCGGCAGGGTCTCAGGCGGCACCAGAATGCCGTCCGCGCGCACAAACACCTGCGCCTGCCCGTGCAGGATTATCTGGGGTAGTTCCGGGGACGCGCCGCCACCCTCTGCGAACTTGAACAGCGTCTGGTCAATCCAAGTGCCCTTGTGAATATTGAAGTAAAGCGTCAACCCTTCTGGCAGCTCCACGCGGGTGACCGGCAGCGACGGCAGCTTCTTGAGGTCAAACGAGATCTCGACACGTGGGATCGTGACAAAGTCGTAGTCCAGAGGTGCCCGGGCGGGGTGCGGCGTGGCGCCAGCACGGCGGCGAATGCGGAGATTGTGGTAGGTGATCTTGCCGGTGAGCGCGAGATCAGGGCCGGAGACCGTGGTTCGGTCCTTGTCCCAGATTACGTCGGCCACGTTCAGGTCAAAGACCTGCGATACGACCTCTGCGAGCAGTGTGTTCGCACTGGATCGGTTCGCGATGGCCTGCAGGGCCGCGAAAGGCAGAACCACACCCACGAGGAACATCAACAGCACGATGCGAAAGAACCCACGCCGGACAAAACGGCCCAGAAAGCCGCTGACCAGCATGCGCAGACCGCTTTTGCGTCCCTGGGGCATGCGTTCGATTAAGAGTTACTGGATGCCTGACGTAAAGAGACGGTCTTCAGAAGCGGAAGTTGACGCTGCCGCCAAAGTAGAACCCGTCAACATAATCCTTCTCAAACGCAAGGTAGTAATGGGCCTCGAGTTGGAAGAACACCGGGAAGTAGCCGTACTTCTCCAGGTTGTAAACCAGCCGCGCCGTCATTGTCTGCCCCTGGAAATGGCTTTCGTTTGTGAGGTAGCGGTGCTGGTACACCGTGGTCGTGGTGATCTCGAAATAGTCGCCGAACACGGTGAACTGCGGGCTGTCTACAAAGAAGCTGATCGTGCTTTCTACTCGTGTGCCTTCGTCATCCAGGCGCTGGAAGTAGTTAATCGTATAGCGAAGATTCGCACCTTCGCTCTGGATCACGCTTGTGAAGTACGTCATCGAGATGTGCAGCTCGTGCACGCTCGCCGACATCTTGTCGTCTGGAAAGTCCTTCAACGGCTTCTTGCCGAAGCCCTGGTCGCGCCGGCCAATGCTGCCGTCGCTGCCGCTGAAGTCGTACCAGGTGTACCCGATACTGATCAGCGCACCTTCAATCTCGAACTGATAACGCAGGCGATAGTCCACCTCAGTGGGTCGCAACTGCTCGCGGGCGAAATCCCACATGCCCCAGACGCTGGCTTCGAAACCGTAAATGTTGACGTAGGCGTCGCCGCGCGTCAGCAGGTCGCCGTCGAACAGCTTGAAGCCGCGCCAGTAGTAGTCGCTGATATAGCCGACGCTGAAACCGGCGGTGAAGGCCTCATTGCCCAGTAGCGAGGTGTCGTCCTTATAGCGGGTGTCGCGGGTGCGCTGCACCATGTCCTGCAACTGGCGCAGGCGTGGAAACTGCAAGGTGTCTTCGGCGCGAAGTTCAGGCGACGCAACCACAGCCACTGTCAGGAACAGCAGGCAGAACAAGAATCGACGCATCAGCAAGGATTCCGAGAGGGGCAACGCGGGGCGCATCTCCAGCTTAACGAGCGAAAGGGCCAAGAGTTAGCGAATTGTCCCCCTTCGGACAAGGGGGGAGAAGGGCGGGCCCGTGTCCCGCCCCCGCGGACCGGAGAAATCATCCCATCAGATCGTCACGCATTCGCTCAAGGTGCAGCTTGAGGCGGTAGATAATGCGGTGGTGAATCTGGCACACACGGCTCTCGCTGAGGTCCAGCACAAGGCCGATCTCTTTCATCGTAAGCTCTTCCAGATAGTACAGAATGACGATCAGCTTTTCTTTGCGGCTCAGGCCACGGGTCGAGAGCTCAACCAGCTCGCGACGCTCCATCGCATGGGTTGGCGCCGGGACGTTGCCGTCCTCGATCGTGTCTACCTTGCGGACCTCCTTGCCTTCGCCATCGTATTCACTGGTTGCACGGTCCAGGCTGACGATGCTGGCCATGTTGATCTCGCGCAGCCACCGATCCAGCTCTTCCATCGAGATCTGCAGTTTGCTTGCGATCTGGTCAGGTTCAGGCACGCAGCCTGTCTCGGCCTCGACATCTTTGTATGCGCGGTCCAGCCGATGGCTGTGGGTTCGTACCAGGCGCGGTGCGAAGTCCTGGCTGCGCAGGTCATCGAGCACGGCACCGCTGATGCGCTGCTTTGCATAGACCTCAAACTTCACGCCGCGTTGGGGGTCAAAGCCGTCAATGGCGTCCATGAGTCCAAAGACGCCGGCCTGGATGAGTTCGTCCACTTCAACGTGTGAAGGCAACTTCGAGTGCATGCGCTCGGCTGTGACGCGCACGAGTGGCAGGTAGTGTTCGATGAGTTCGTTTCGCATGTCGGCGTTGGCGGTGCGCTTGAAGTTGTCCCAGAGCTTGTGGATATCGGTACGGTGGCCTTCGGCTTTGGCGGCAACGTAGGCACGGGGCAGATAGGCAGAAGCACGGGAAAACCCGTAGCGAGGAAGTGTCGGCTCGGGAGGGAGCTTGTTGGGCATGGTGATACTCCGGGAAGGAATAGTGTACTTTACGCTTTATAATTTACGCTATCGCTTACTCCCTGTCAAACTACTTGCGCGGTTTTTCGACATCCGGGCTGAGAGCCGCTTCACCTGGCCGGCCCGCGCCGGAATTTGACAGGCCCATCCGCAGCCGGCTTGCCTCTGGATACCAGTTCTCTCTGGAACCCCGGGCGATCTTGCGGCACAACAGCAAGGTGAAGCGCTTTGACCGCTACTTCCTTTGGGTGTTCTTCCAGAGCCTCGTGCTGGTGCTGGCCCTGTTCACGACGGTGTTTCTGGTCGTCGATGTCCTGCTCAATCTCGACAAGATCCAGGCCTTTCCAGACGTTGCTACCGGCACAACGCTGTTCTACGCCTACAACCTGCCGCCGATCCTCTATCTGCTGTACCCGCTGATGCTGTTCACCGCCGGCATGTTTGCGGTTTCACGCCTGATCCGTTCGCGTGAAATGCTGCTGATGGAGGCCGCAGGAGTCAGCCGCAAACGCGCTCTGGCGGCTGTCATGGTGCCGGTACTGCTGCTGGGCATCGCAGGCCTGGCCCTCAGACAGGCGGTGTTGCCGCGCATTGCACAGGAAGCCCGTGAGTCGCCCTATGGCGCTTTCGAGTTCCGCAAGGGCCGGCGCATCAGCGTACGAGATGACGGCGGCAACGTCTGGTTTGTCCGGCGCTACAACCTTGATACACGTGCGCTTGAAGACGTGCGCATCCTCAGCAAGGACGGAACTCGCCTGGTAGTCGCTGAAGAGTTGCAATGGATCGACGACCGCTCCACATGGTGGTCGCCCCAAAAAGCCGAGATTCACGACCTGGCAGTCTTGACCGATCCGGCCTACACGGGCGACGGCGAACCCGCCACCTTCGACGGCGATCTGCCCTTCGGCCACCTTTACCCCACTGACTTCGCGCGCAGACGGCGCAGCTATGGCGATCGCACTTTGCAGGAACTCTGGCAGGACAGCCAAAACGGTGCTACTGACCGCGACCTGCGGGTGACACTCTGGCACGACTTATGGCACCCGTTGACCGGCATTATTCTGCTCGGTTGTGGCGTTGGCTTGATTCTGACACGCAGCGGCCGCGGCATGTTCATGAGCAGCAGCCTTGCATTGGCGGCCGTGGTAGGATTCCAGATTCTGGCATTCTGGTTCGAGACGCTGGCAAAATCCGGCGCGTTTCCGCCAATCATTGGCGCCAGCGTCGCGCCAATCATCTTTGCGGGCTTCGGCGCGTGGGTCTTCTGGAAAACGTAGCGTTCCGTCTGCAAAAAAACACCCCCGCCTCGTGGCGGGGGTTCGCGTTGATTGGTTCACAAGACTAAATCTTGCCGGCGCGCTTACGGGTCTGACGGCGAGCTTCCTTGCGGATACGCTGGCGCTCAATCACCTTGCGCGGGCCACCCAGGTGCTTCACCTTGCGCTCGTCACTGACCGAGAGTTTCTTGCGGCCCTTGCGGCGGCGGCGCGACAGCACCTGCTGCCCATCGGCGGTTTTCATGCGAGCGCGAAACCCGTGTGTGCGGTTGCGCTTGAGGTTGCTGTTCTTGGTGCGGACTTTCATGGCGTACCCTTCAATTCAGGGCGCAGAAGGTATTGGCGCGATGCGCTACTGTCAAGCACCGGCTTGTGCAACTTTCGAGCGTTCCATACATTGGGCAACGCCATGACCGACGCCACCACTCAACCGCTGGACCCCGAATTTCTCTCGATGCTGGTCTGCCCCGAGAGCCACAAGCCCCTGGTCCAGCGCGGCGACCGGCTGCTGTGCAAAGAGTCGGGCAAAGCCTACCGCATCGTCGATGGCATACCTAACCTGATCGTCGACGAAGCCGAACGAATTACCGACGCCGAACTGGCGACGCTGTAAGGGGCGATCCGCCCCCGGCATCACGGCCACCTCGGCGACGTCGTTGTAACCACGGACCATCACAGATAAACACTGAAACCGCTTGGGCGGCTCGAACGGCTGTCTTGAACACGGAGCCACAGAGGAACAGAGACAACACTTCAAGGCAAACCTCTGTTACTCCGTACTCTGTTTTCCTTCGCCAGCCGCCCGCGACAAAGGAACGCCATGAACGAGGATGTCCTGAAAGCCGCCAAAGAGCGCTACAAGTCCACGGTGCTGCTGCCCAAGACTGACTTTCCCATGAAGGCCGGCTTGCAGGAGCGCGAGCCGGCCCTGCAGAAGCAGTGGGAAGAAACCGGCCTGTACCGGCAGATCCGCGAAACGCGCAGTGGCGGCAAGCCGTGGGTGCTGCACGACGGCCCGCCTTACGCCAACGGCGACGCCCACACCGGAACGGGCATGAACAAGATCCTCAAAGACATGGTCGTCAAGTTTCGCACCATGCAGGGGTTTGACAGCCCGTACGTGCCCGGCTGGGACTGCCACGGCCTGCCGATCGAGCACAAGATGCTGGCAGAGATGGGCGGCAAGCTGCCCGAGGGCACAACCACACTGCAACTGCGTGAAAAGTGCCTGGAATACGCGACCAAGTGGATCGACATCCAGCGCAATCAGTTCAAATCAGCGGGCGTGCTGGGCCGCTGGGACGAGCCGTACCTGACCACCAACCCCAGCTACGAAGCCAACGTGTTGCACGTGTTCAGCGAGTTGTTCAAGCGCGGCTTCATCACACGGGCAAAGCGCAGCGTGCACTGGAGCTGGGCGGCCCAAAGCGCCTTGGCCGAGGCCGAACTCGAGTACGAAGACCGCACCGACCCCAGCGTGTACGTGCGCTTCCCGGTCTCAAGTTGCGGCAAGGACTGCAGGTTTCGTGAACTGGTTGAGGCCCGCGACGACAGCGAGGCGATCTGGAAATCACTGGCGCTGCTGATCTGGACGACCACGCCCTGGACCCTGCCCGCAAACGTCGCGGTGGCGGCACACGAGAAGGCCCAGTACGTGCTCGTGCGATACTCGCGCAATGGAAACGTCGAGCACATGGTGCTGGCTGAGGCACTGCTCAAACTCGTTGCCGAAAAGGCAAAACTCTCCGACGTTCAGGTACTGGAGACGTTTCCGGGCGAGGTGCTGCGCGGCGTGGGTTACAGCCACCCGTTTCTCGACACCGCGTGCCCGGTGGTGTTTGCCGACTACGTCACGCTCGAAGACGGCACTGGCCTCGTACACACCGCGCCCGGCCACGGCAAAGAGGACTTTGAAACCGGCAAGCGCGAGAAACTTCCCGTGGTGTGCCCGGTCGATGAATCCGGCAAGTTCTTCGTCGGCGACCGGTTGCGCAAAGACCTTGGCGTGAGCGTCACGTTTGAAGACTCGCGCGGCTGGCTGACATTGCTCGAGGGCCAGAACATCTTTAAGGCCAACCCGCTGATTGTCGAGAAGCTGCGCGACGAGGGATGGCTGTTGCACGACGAGCCTGTCAGGCACAGTTATCCGCACTGCTGGCGCACGCACACGCCGGTGATCTTCCGCGCGACCGAGCAATGGTTCGTGCAGATCGACCACGTGGAACCGGACAAAGCGCTCAACCCGCAAGGCAAGACCCTGCGCCAGCGGCTGCTGGAAGAAATCGCGGCATCGCGCTGGTTCCCCGCATGGGGCCAGACGCGCATCAGCAACATGGTCGAGAACCGGCCTGACTGGTGCGTTTCACGGCAGCGCTACTGGGGCATTCCGATCCCGGCTTTTCGCGTCAAGGCCACCGGAGAGGTGCTGCTTACGAACGAGACCAATGCACACGTCATGGCGCTGGTGGAAAGACACGGCAGCAACATCTGGTTCGACGATGCCAACTGGCCAGCCGAAAAACTGCTGCCGCCGGCATTGGCCGCGAAGTACCAGGGCAAGACAATCGAGAAGCTCGGCGACATCTTCGACGTATGGTTTGAAGCCGGTTCCAGCTTTCAATCCGTGATGCGCACCGTTGCTGGGCTGAAAGACATGGCCTTTCCGCGCGACGATGGCAAGTCGCCCCACGCCGCCATGTATCTCGAAGGCGACGACCAGCACCGCGGCTGGTTCCAGGTGTCATTGATCCTGAGCGTGGCGACGACCGGCGTCAGCCCCTTCCGCGACTGCCTGACGTGCGCGTTCGTCGTGGACGAAAAGGGCGAAAAGGGCAGCAAGAGCAAGGGCAACATGTGGCCGATCGACCAGGGCGTGAAAGACCTGGGCGCTGACCTGATCCGGCTGTATTTCGCGTCACTTGACACGTCTAGCCCCGTGCCGGTGACCTACAAGCTGATCCAGGCCGGTGGCGAGACCTACCGCAAGCTGAGAAACACCTACCGGGCGCTGGTCAGCAACCTGTTCGACTACAACCCGAACACCGATGCGTTGGCGTACGCCGACCTGCTGCCCCTGGACCAGTGGGCGCTCTCGCAGTGCGCCGCCACGGTCGAGACCGTGACGGCTGCACTGGAGCGTTACGAGTTTCATGCCGCCATGCGCGCGCTGCATGACCTCGCCAACGTCACACTCAGCAGCCAGTACATCGACCTGCGCAAGGACGCTCTGTACTGCGAAGCCGCCACCAGCAATGCCCGCCGCAGTGCGCAAACCGCGTACTGGGTATTGGCCGACACGCTGACGCGCCTTCTGTCGCCGGTGCTGGTGCACACGGTCGAGGACATGTGGCAGCACCTGCCCAAGCAGCAAGGCACACCCGCAAGCGCGCATCTTGCGCTGTGGCCCGTCGCGGGCGAAGGGTATTTGCGTCGGGACTCGGCCCTGGACAGCAAGTTCCGGGTGTTGTTGCAGGTGAAGGCTGAAACCGACCGCGTGCTCGACCGCATGCGTAAAGAAAAAAAGATCGGCAAAGGCTACGACACTCAGGTCGTGCTGGGCGCGGTCGCAGGCGAAATGTTCGCGCCGCTGGGCACGCCCGAACAGCTTGCAACCCTGCTGCCCGAGATGCTGAACGTCAGCGCGGTAGCCATTGACGTGTCCAGTGACCACGCGGCGCTTCAGGAATTTGAGCCGGCAACGGATGTAAAGGGGCTGTGGCTGAAAGTTGTCGAGAGCGCCGAAACCGCGTGCGTGCGCTGCTTCCGCCGCACCGGCGACGTGGGCAGCATCGTTGAGCACGAGCACCTGTGCGCCCGTTGCGCAAACGTCGTCAGCCCGGCTGGCTAGCGCCCGGCTGGCGGTTTGCCCGTTTTCCCAAATCTTTCCCTTGCTGGATTCCGGCGGTCCATGGTGTACCCTTACGCCATGGCTGCCGGTTGCGGCCTTGTCGAGAAATGCCCATGCGCAAGAAAGTCCGTGGCGTCATCCTTATCTCAGGCTCAGGCTCCACAATGGAGAACCTGCTGCTCAAGGCCGCTGACGACTCATGTCTGCTTGAGCCCGTCGGCGTGATTGCCAGCAAAGAAGGCGTCCCCGGCATCATGAAGGCACAACAGCACGATGTGCCCGTGCAGGTCGTCAACCGCAAAGATTTCACTGATTCGCCCGCATTCTCGCGGCAGGTCTTCAAGCTCATCAACGTGCTGCGTCCCGACGTGGTCCTTCTGGCCGGATTCCTCAGCTACGTACACCTGCCCGAGCGCTACCGTGGTCGCGTACTGAATATCCACCCTTCGCTGCTGCCAAAGTTCGGCGGCAAGGGCATGTACGGCCTCAAGGTTCACCAGGCTGTTCTCAAAGCCAACGAAAAAGAAACCGGATGCACGGTTCATTACGTGGATGAAGTCTACGACCACGGACCGATCATCCTGCAACGCAAAGTGCCGGTGCTCCCGGACGACACAGCCGAAGTACTCCAAGCCCGCGTAATGGAAGCTGAGCGCGAAGCCTACCCCGAAGCAGTCAACCTGTTTGCAGAAAAGCGCTTGCTGCAAGTGGCCCAGAGTGTGCGAATTTTGCCCGTGAAAGCTGGGGCGATTGACTGATTAGGTCCCGCCGCACTTGAACACAACTCAAACCCTGAACGGAAGTTCGGGTTTCTTGTATTTCCGGAACCCGGGCTGGCCCATTCGCGTTCTACGCGTGGTACGCCAAACTCGGAGATCAGCCATGAACACACATAAATCCTTCTGGCTATTGGGGTTACTGGCATTCTTTGGCGCTTCCGCACTGTCCGCGCAGGGCATCGTTGTCGATCGCCGCATTGATCCCGACATGGAACGACCCCGGCACCGCCCCGTCCCCCGCACGATGCCGATTGACGTGCGCTCGCATCAGGTGGAGACCACCATCGACAGCCAGGGCGCGACTACCAAGATTACCCAGGTCTTTTACAATCCGAACAACTGGCAGCTTGAAGGCGAATACCTGTTTCCGCTGCCCATTGAAGCCGCCATCAACGAATTCCAGATGACCATGAACGGCACCATGGTCAAAGGCGAGCTGCTGCCTGCCGACAAGGCACGCCAGATCTACGAAGACACCGTGCGCCGCATGATCGACCCCGGCTTGCTTGAGTATGCCGGGCGCGGTTTGTTCAAGGCCCGCGTGTTCCCGATTCTGCCCTGCCAGGAACTGACCATCACGTTCACTTACACCGAGCTGCTGCCCTACGACAGCGGCCTTGTCCGCTTCATCTACCCGCTGCGCACGCAGAGCTTCTCGCCAAACGCGCCCAAGACCACCAGCGTCAAGGTCAACCTGAAGTCTGAGCAAGCGCTGCGCACCATTTACTCCCCCACCCACAGCGTCGAGATCATCCGCAAGGGCGACAAGGACGCGGTCATCGGTTTTGAACTGAAAAACGCCCAAGCCGCGACCGACTTCGAGCTGTTCTACGGCTTCGCGGAAGGCGCGATGGCGGCCAACGTGCTTGGCTATCGTGAAGGTACAGAGGCCGGTTACTTTCTGGCGCTGCTGACACCCAAGATCAAACTGGAAGAGTCAGACATCCTGCCCAAGGACGTGATTGTCGTGCTGGATACCAGCGGCAGCATGATGGACGACGGCAAGATCGACCAGGCCCGCAAGGCCCTGAAGTTCTGCATCAGCAAGCTGAACGACAAAGACCGCTTCGCAATTGTCACCTTCAGCACCGAGGCGCGCAAACTGCACGATGCGCTGACAGACGCGAGCAAAGAAGCCCGCGAAGCAGCACTGGCCAAAGTGGACAAGATCGACGCCACCGGCGGCACGAACTTCGAGAGCGCGCTGCGCATGGCCTATGAACTTGCCGGCAAAGAGAGTACCCGCCCCTGCTACATCCTTTTGATGAGCGACGGGTTGCCCACCATGGGCGAAATCACAGACGTACGCGGCTTGGCCAAGCTCGCCAAAGAGAATCGCTCCAGCCATGTGCGCATATTTCCGTTCGGCGTCGGGTACGACGTGAACACATGGCTGCTGGATACCCTGGCCGAAGAGAACAAGGGCCAGCGCGAGTACGTCAAGCCCAAGGAAGACATGGAAGTGAAGGTAAGCAACTTCGCGAACAAGATTGCCAGCCCGGTTCTCAGCGACGTCAAGATGCGCATCGACGGCGCCGAGATTCACGACCTGCACCCGCAGGTGCCCGGCGACGTGTTTGCCGGCACGCAGCTTTCGGTGCTGGGGCGGTTCGACAAACCGGGCAGGCATCAGCTGGTCCTGGAAGGCACGGTCAACGGCACCAAGCGCGCATACGAATACACAATCGAGTTCAAGGAGAGCGACAGCACAAAGGCCTACCTGCCCCGCATGTGGGCAGTGCGCCGTGTCGGTTACCTGATGGACCAGATCAACCTGAAGGGGCAGAACAAAGAGGTCGTTGAAGAAATCGTGCGCCTGGGTACCAGGTTCGGCATTGTAACGCCCTACACCAGCTTTCTCGTGGTCGAAGACACGCCGCCGCCACGCGCCGGGCAGCCGTTGCCCGAGGGTCGTCCGCGCGGCAACCGTGCTGTCGGCGGCGATGACAGCGGCGGAGGTGCAGGCTCAGGCGCCCGCGCCCCGGCGCCTCCCCAAGACCAGACGGGCAAGGATGCCGTTGAACGCAGCAAATCCAACGCCGAGCGCCGCGACAGCGACAACGCCGAAGACAGCAGGGCAGCCGAAGGCGAAGAGTCAAATGCAGCGGCCAAGCGCGCCCGCGCAAGCGGCTATTCGTCACGTGCGGACAAACGCAAGGAAGAGCTCAAGAAGAAGGGCATGGATGACGAGCAGGCCGCCAATGAGTCCAGCAACATCGTAAAGACCATTGGCACCCGCAGCTTCGTGTGGTCAGACGGCATCTGGCTTGAAAGCGACCTGACCAACGGCGAGCTGTTCGGCGCCGAGACTGTTGAGTACATGAGCGAAGACTGGTTTGCGCTCGCACGCGGCAACGACAGCGTTTCCAAGATCCTGGCGCTGGGCAACGAAGTTGTCCTGCGCGTAGGCAAGAAGACGATCCGGGTCGTCGACAAGAGCGCCCAAGCCGAAGACAAAGACGCAGAAAAGAACAACGAAAAGAAGGGCGGCTAAGACCCGACAACCAGGCAGCGATGGGCACGCGGCCCCGGGAGAGTGTTCCCGGGGCCGTTACAATTCGGTCTGCCTCAACCTGAAATCGCCGCTTGCCGCCGTTTTGTTTCTGCTACACTGTGCTACCTCTGGGCCAAATGCGCCAAGCTGGTTGGTTGAATGATTGCCGATAGTCCACCCGATCGCGCAGCCGCCAAAGGCACGTGCCAGGCAAGCCTGGCACCAGAGTGTAGAACTCGCCCAGTCTGAGGATGCAGCTTGGCTGGGGGTGCGTTAGTATCTGCATTTCATGGAGGGGGTCGTTGAGGTCCTTCACGCTTGACTGGAAAGGCTGGTGGCTGCTACGCACGCCGCTGTCGGATGTGCCCGAACTGGGCGCAAAGACGGCTGTGTTTGCAGTCATGGCCGCCAAGCTAAAGAAGGTCGGCAACGGCGTGGGTTCGTCAGCGCGCGAGCTGGTGATGTTCGGCGTGCACAAGGGCGACGAGTCGATTCATGACTTCCTTGAGAAACTTCAGAAGATGTCTTTGGGCGTTTTTGCAATCAATCGCTGCCGCGAAATCCGCAAAAGTCCCATTATTTACAGCGCGGCCTTGCCCAATGACATCGACCTTGGCGAGCTTGCAGCCGTACTGGCGCTGCTGTACGAAGCCAACCCGTTCGCGCCCAAGCATCACGCGATGCCCAAGCCATACGTTGGCGGCCAGTTCCTGATTAGAAACGTGGGCAAGAACCCGGGTTTGCCCGAAGAGATCTTCCGCGGCACGAGCGGCCCCATCAGCAAGGACGGCGACGCAACGGTTGATGGCGAAGCCGACGCCGCCATGGCGCAGGCCATTTCGGCTGAAATGGCAATCACTCGCCGAATGACGCCAGAAGAAATGGAACTGCGCGGTATTGCCACCGAAAAAGTCGCCAAACCAGGTGCGCATATCCCGACCGAGCGCGTTGAAAAACCGCCGCGCCTGATTGAGACCGCAAAGATCGGCAAAGACGACATTTCTCACGGGCTGGCCACAGAGAAGGTTGACAAGCCTTCTGTCCATGCCGAGACGCACCGCAAAACCGAGTTCGTGCCCAAGCCGGACGATCTGCCGCAGTCTCGCCCCGTCGAAGAAGACGAGCCGAGTGTGCTGGATGAAGCCGGCCGCGAAGCCTCATAGCCGCTGCCCGGCAGCCCGGACCAGAATATTGAATTTTCCGCTAAAGCCGCACAGGTCGACTGTCGATAGTCGAACAGGAGACCGTGCATACCATGACTGACGCATATCGACCGCCCGACTCGTCCAGAACGGAACGCGTGCAGCGCATACGGCCCAGCCAGCGCGCCAAACGCACTGAATCAAACGTCTACGCGGCCCCCCGCCGCAGCGACAGTAGTCCGCCATGCGCTGAGGCCGGCTTCATTGCGGCTGCCAAGAACATGCCAGCGGTGCGCATGGAAAGGGTTGATGCAGCCAGAGAGAAAATTGCCGATGCCAACTATGACGTTGATCGCGACTTTGTCGCAGCAATCGACCGGATGATCAGCGAAGAACTGTAGCATTAGGCTCAATCGGACCAGCCCGCGGCAAGGCCTGCGGGCTTTCCCACTTTTCATCAACTTGCCATTGGAAGAGCGCGCCGCGGTGGTACGTTAACCGCAAGAATACTCTGCGCGGCCCGGTGGCCTGTTGCCCCAGCGCTAGTAGAGAACCCTGCACGCGGTCAAACATGATTCCGCGACCGGCATACGCATCAGTACGCGCCCGCCGGCTGCGGTGTTTCATTTTCACCGCTGGAGAACCCACGTGGCAAACATCATTCACGTCGTAGGAACCGGCACGATCGGCGAGCCGCTGATCGGCATGCTCACGCATTTCCGCAAGGAACTGGGCGTTGACGAAGTCACGTTCAACAAGCGCACGCCACTGAAAACTGACAGGTCCAAGGTCGTGGACCTTCTCAAGCGTGGCGCCAGGCTGGCAACCGGGCGTGACCAGATGTCAGGCTTTGAGAAGTTGGGCTGCAAAGCCGAGTTCGAAACCGAAGAAGCGATCATGCGCGCCAGCGTCGTCATCGACTGCACACCAAGCGGCGCGGGCCTTGCCAATAAGGAGCAGTACTACCTGCGGGCCGCGCAGGCCGGCGGCAAAGGCTACATCGCGCAGGGCAGCGAGTTCGGGTTTGGCAAAATGTACGCGCGTGGCATCAACGACGAGACGCTGGTGCCCGGCGAAGACAAGTTCATTCACGTGGTCAGCTGCAACACGCACAACCTGGCGGCGCTGATCAAGCTGTTCGCCACAAAACACAATACGAAGCCTGAAAACCTGGTCAGCGCTGACTTCGTATGCATGCGTCGCGCAAATGACGTCAGCCAGGACGACAGCTTCGTCGCAAGCCCCGAAGTCGGCAGGCACAAGGACGAGGGCTTCGGCACCCATCACGCCCGCGACGCCTACCATCTATACAAGACCAAGGGTTGGGAGTTCACGAACCTGTTTAGCAGCGCGCTCAAGTTGCCCACGCAGTATATGCACATGATTCGCTTTCACATCCGGGTCAAGGAACCTACGACAGTCGAGAAGCTGATCGGCGCGATCCGCGAAGACGACCGGCAGGCGATCACTTACAAGAAGAGCGCAAACTCAGTGTTCAGCTTCGGCCGGGACCACGGTTTCTTCGGGCGCATCCTGAATCAGACCGTGATCCCTCACGAGTGCCTGACCGTCAACGGCGGCGGCCACGACATCTATGGTTTCTGCTTCACGCCCCAGGACGGCAACTCGCTGCTTTCGTCCATCTCCGCGGCGCTGTGGCAGATTGACCCCAACACCTTCGACAAGAAGATCCAGGCGCTCAAGCCCTACTTCTTCGAAGAGGTTTAGCCAGTCCCGCAGGCGCACGCGGCGCGGTACGGAAAAACGTGACGGGGTGGCTCGGGAGGGCCACCCCGTCTTCGTCAAGCAGCGCTGGGCACCACCGCCTGACGACCAATTATTGTTGTGTTGGCTTGCAGCCTGGCGCGACAAGTCGCGCCCCTACTGGCCTCCCTTGCTTACGCTGTTTGCGTCGCCTTCATCCACCGCGCCGAAGCACTGCGTCCAGATTGTCCGGAACTTGCCGCTGCCGAGCGCACGCCAGTTCGGGTGCAGGATGTTGCGATGGTGACCGCTGCTGTGGCACCACGAGTCGTGGCTGCTCTGTGCGGTCGGGCCGGCGCTGTTCATGTGGATGTTCTCGCCGCCACCGCCCGGGTAGCCTTCGTAGGTCATGCGGTCGCCGGGGGACGCGCCGCGCGGCTCGCCCTGGATCACGTGGGCGATCTGTCCGCCGTTGCTCTCAACACAGTACTTGCTGTGGTGCCAGGCCGCCCAGAACAGCTTGTCGTTGAGCTTCACGGCATGGCGCGCAAACATGATGCGATACTCGTTCGTGATCTGGACCTGAAGGCGACCGTCGCCGTCTGTGTGGCCCTCGCCGGTCGGGAAGCCTTCGTTGGCCTTCATGACTTTGGTGTTGAAGTTGATGAGCGCTTCGTACTTGCCGGTGCTGCCCGCGTACTCGCGAATCGTCAGCTTTCTGTTGGCCTGGTCCTTCAGGTACGTGATCGTTTCTTCGCTGGTCTGTCGGTGGTGCGTGTTTTCCGGATCAAGCTGGTCCATGCGCTCTGAAATCGCGCGCACCTTCTCAATCACTGCTTCGTACTCCGGGTTGGCCTGGCCCAAAAAGCTCGTGGAATCGTTCCATATCTCGCGCACGGCGGCCACGCGCACGTCTACCTCGGCCTGCACTTCCGCCTGGTTCGGGCCATACGGATACGGATACTTCACCGCGTCCATAATCAGCTCAAGCGCAAACGCACGGCGCTTGTCGAGTTCCATGAGCAGGCCGTCCATCTTCGTCTTGTCTGCTGCCAGAAGCCCGGCGGCGTTCTTGGCCTTGGTGATTTCCTTTTCCAGCACTTCCTGCAGGATGGCGATGGCGCCGGGCACTGCGCGTTCGCCCATTTCAACCAGTTCGCTGAATGCTGCCTCGGCGTCTTCGCGCTTCTTCTTGTCTTTGCTGCTGATGCCCTTCTCAAAGCGATCCAGCACTCCCTTGAGGCGCGTCCGGAACTGGTATTCTTCCTTCTCCGCGGGGGTGACCAGGCGGCCCTCATGCTCTACAAAGCCGCCATCCGGAATCGAAATCTTGCGCTTGGTGGCGATCAGGATGTCGATACCTTCCTTCCAGTCGTTCTTGGACTTCCACAGCTTCAGGGCACGTACCGAGCCGTCGTCCATCATGCCATTGTCGAACGCGTAAATCGTGGCGCCGAGCATTTCCTCGGGGGTCAGGGTCGGCACGCGGTCGTACAGTTGCAGAATGTCAGCAGGCTTGATGTCCTCCCACTTTGCTGAAGTGCGAAAGGCCAGTTCTTCGCCGGTCCTCTTGTCTTTCGTTGACACGTCAAGCTGCAGGCGCTCTTTGCTTGCGCCACGAATGCGGGCCTTGTCGCCGCGCCACACAAACATGTCGTTGGTCAGCTTCTTGTCGATGCAGGCCTGGATCATCCGCGCGTGCAACGCGGCGACCAGCTTCTGCTCGCTGCGGGCGCCGTCAGCCAGCAAGGGATTCTTGCCAGGCAGGCGCGCGTCGTCTTTCTTGACCTTGCCCAGGATGCTGGGCTTTTCCTCAACCACCGGGTTCTCCGGGGCGCTCTTGCCGGATTCGCGCAGGGCCATCAGGCGTTCGCGCTCACGGTCGTACAGGCCGCGCATCTCGCGATCCAGGAAAGCGCGGCGCGGGATGTCGTCCATCACCTCGACGGCTTGGTCGAATAGCAGCTCGTCGGCATAGCGCCACACCTGCTGAAAGCTCGCGGCGATAAAGCGCTCGTTGCTTTCCATCGCGCCCTTGACTGCCTTTTCTATGCGCGACTTGTTGGCCTTGCCGAAGCTTGCCAGATACGTGTCGCCGGCCAGCCAGCTTTCAAGGCCCGTAAGCGTCGTCAGCGCCTGCGCGTAACTGCCGTCAGCCAGATGTACCTCGGCGTTGCGGATCTCGGCTTCAATCCTGGCCACGACTTCCGCATCCAGCTTGCGCAGCAGGCCCTTCTTCAACTCGTTGATCTCTCCGCGCGCTACACTGCCGCGCTTGTCCTGCATTTCGCCTTCGAGTTTCTCCAGCCGGCGAATGCGCGACACCGTGTCGCCATCCGAATCGGCAATTTCGCGAGCGAGTGTGATCGCGGCCTTTTCCTGGTCACTGAGTTCAGCGTGACGCTTGGTCGCGTCGCCATCTGACACCCGGTCAGGCTCAGGCGCTGACCCGCCCATCTGCGAGAAAACGAAGACTCCGCCGGCTACCAGCGCGATAACCACCAGTGCCGCGGCCACCAGCGCCCCCACCGGGCTTTTCTTGGGCGGGATGTACGCCATCGGACGTTCCGCTTCGGATGCACCGGCCGTTTGAGCCGGTGCTGCCCGCCTTGCTGCCACAGGGCGGGCAGGCGCCGCTTTGCTCGCCCCGGGAGAGGGCGCCAAGCCGGTCACCTTGATGCTGCTGTGACCGACCTGGATTACGTCACCTTCCTTTAGAAAGGCGAAGTTCACTTTATCGCCGTTCAGGCTGGTGCCGTTGGCCGACATCTGGTCCACCAGCTTCCAGCCGTCCACGGTGCGCTCCAGCGATGCGTGTTGGCGCGAGGCCGCCTTTTCGCCCGTCAGCGCGATGTCGTTGACGTCCGCTCGGCCTATGGTGATAACCCCAAGGTCCGGTCGTGGCTCGAGCTCGGAAGTCTTGCCTTCGTGAGTAATGGTCAGCTTCATGGTGCAACTCCGTTATCAGCACTGGCAACCACGTAAACCACGAGGCCCCAAAGCCTTGAGAAAGCCCAAGCACATGGATAGAGATGCGTTTGCCGTGCCAATCAATTCACGGAAAACACAACCGCGCTAACTCGGCGCTGGCGGGCAGTCGGATCAGCACAGCGCCGTTCGATGTGCGCATATTGTATACGAATTGAGAGCGTCGTATCCGCAGTACCACCGTCGCGAGCAAGTGGTGGTTGTTGTAAACCTTGATTTCATCGTGGTTACCAATCGCCAGTGCTGTCTAGCCCGTGTGTCTTTTTTACTCACAATCAAATTGGGTTCTTCCCCACCAGATTCGTCGCGTGAATCAGAAGGAGAAGGGAACTACGTACATAGCTCCGTCGTCTGAACGCCTCGTTGCGACGAACCTCATTTCACCCCGGAGTCACACAGATTGAAATTGGTTCTCTACATCTGTGTTCATCTGTGGTTCCAAAGCCATTGCCCTGTTCTTGCTCTTCTCTGTCGCCCTGTGCCTCTGTGGTGAATGGCTTGGTATTGGCTTGTACATTGCTCCTAAGAAGAAACCCCCGCCTTGGACGGGGGCTTCTGCTCTCATGACAATTGGCTGCTAGTTGCCGAGCTCGGCTTCGACGTTGGCTGGGTCCTTGTCGAGGTACCAGAAACTGCGAGTCTTCCGAATCAGGTCCCGGAAGTTCTCAAACTCGTCGCCAAGGCGTTCATAGCGAACGCGGTAGATCCATTCCTGGCTGACCATTCGCGGCTTGAAGAACGACTTGGTCACCGGGCTGCTGCCGTCAACTGGGCTTGGCAGGTCGGCCACTCCATCATCTTTCTTGAAGCCCGCACCGCTGACGCGGTCGCGCAGGCCGCGCACGTAGACATTGGCGAAGTCCCAGTCGCGGCTGACACCCTCAAAGATCGCAACGCCCCACATTTCTGACACGTAACGGGTCAGGAAGCGCGGCGCGTTCTGGTCGTCCCAGCGAGTGCCCGGGCCGATCTTGTCGGCAAAGCGCGTGATGACCTGCCATTGGCCCTGTCCGTCGCGATACACCATCGGGGGCGGGACGGTCCAGCGCGTCCAGGTCTTGTACAGCTTGTCGAAATCGGCCCCGTTATCCAGGCGGTCACTTTCACTGAACTCGTCGGCCCTGGGACCTGTGCCCTCAAACTTGCTGGGGTCATCCTTAGCTGCGTGGTCATTGCGGAATCGGCTGACGTAACCGATGACGTTGCGCTGTTCAACGCGGCCGCCTTCGTCGGTGACGCGTTTTTCGGCGTCGGCCCACGTCTCTTCTTTCTGGTTGGGGCCAAGCTTCTTGCCGTCCACAAAGATGCCAACAACAACTTTGTCCTCAGTCTTGGTGGTCGTGACGATTTTGGCGTTGACGACTTTGGCCGGGTCGGGCGCGGCACCCGTCTTCTGTTCGTACTCAGCCGCGCTGATCAGCGTAACCTTGCCGGTTTCGGGATCCTGGTACTCAAACCCGTCAATGATCACCGGCTCGTCCACCGTGCGTGTTTCGTGTATCAGGCGCATCAGCGGCAGGGCAACTTCGACGATTTCCTCGGTAACCGTGCCGTCGGCAGCCTTCTTGGGCACCTTCTTGGGCATGATCGCAAAGCGCACGCTTTCAGGCACGAGCTTGTAGCGCTCGCCGCCGTATTCGCCCTTGAAGCCGCTGTCTTCCTGCGAGACGGGCGCGAACTCGTACATGTACACGTATTCGTACTCGTACTCTTTCAGGTAGTAGATCTGGTCCTGCATGTCGCGAACCAGAGCGCCCTTTTCGTCGTACAGTGGAATTTCGCTGCCGGACAATTCATCGACATAGTTCTTCCAGGCCCCGTACTGGTCAAAGGCCGGAACCGGCACAGCGCCCTCCACCGGGTTGCCCAGCGGCGCGTAGATGTAGTCCTCGCCGTCGTTCAATCCGTTGTCGTCAGGCAGCGGCGCCTTGCGGTTGGTCGTAAACTCGCCTTCCGGGTCGCGCACAAAGTTCTCGGGGCCGATCTCGCGGGCATTGTACTCGCGACCAGTGTTGTAGCCCGGCGCGCTTTGCAGAATGACCTCGCCGTTGGGGCCGCGACGGCCGGTGTCGATGCCGCGATCAATCACTTCACCCTTGCGGCCGTCATCGCCGATGAAATGGCCCATCTTGATCTTGGGCATGCCGACCACCGGGTCGTTTGCCGTCAGCGGACGCCCGACCATGCTGCCCGTGTCTTTGTAGCGGGCCAGAATCGCCGGCCCAAGCCGGCGCTTGTAGATGGCCCACTCAGCCTGCGTCAGCACGTCGCCGGCCTGGTATGTGACGATGTAGCGCCGAATCGCGCGACCGCGCTGGTCAACCTGCTTCACAGGCTTGCCCACTACACTGCCGCCAAACTTCTCGGTGCTGCTGCTGACTTCTTCGGCTGCGCCAAAGCGCGGGTCGCCAGGGCCCACGATCTTGCCGTTGATGACATAGGTGGCGTTAGCATTCTCTTTGTGCTTGAGCTCAGTGTTGTGCTCGAACAGCACCTTGTCGCCGTCCTTGTAGACGCGCACGTGCGGCACCACGACCGGTTGTCCGACGGCAGGGTGATCAGCCTTGAGCATGCCGTAGCCCGTGCTCTCGTCTGCGTTGCGGCCGCCGGCAATCCGGGCGTTCAGGTAGCCCGGGTCGTTGGCGCGCAGGGGGCGGCCATAGCGATCAATGCAGTCACCCGCGAGATAGCGCCGGACTGTCAGGCTGCCCCACATCGCGTCGCTGGGGTTATCCACCAGCCGCGCGCCATCGGGCAAAGTGTCGCCCTGCCCGAAGAAGCCCGCAAAGGTGTTGTCACTGTAGATCGCGACATAACGGTTCTGTTCACTGCGTTCGCCGTCTTTGATCACGACGAACCGGTATGGCAGGCAGCGCGGGCCGCTGTAGTCAGGCGCGCTGAGCTGATGCTGGTACCCGATCTGGCGCTGGAAGTCGCTCAGCGGGTGCAGCAACATCACCGGCTCATTGATGTAATCGTAGTTGCCGTTCCACTCGTAAAGGCCTTCCGCAGCGGCCACGCGCTGCAGCACGTAGTGGTCGCTGATCGGCTTGAACACGCGCTTCATGTTGGCGCGGCGCTGCTCAAGGCCCTCCGGCGTAAGGACTTCGTTTTCGGGGTCGGCGGGCCACTCGGTGTCCCAAGGGTCGCGCTCGATGTCCCGGTTGAATACGTGGAGCTCGAAATCCAGATGCGCGTCCGCGGGCACGCCCTCTCGTTCGTCGGCCCCGCCGGTGTTGTCAGTTACTTCAAGCGGATCCTTGGGGTTGCCAAGGTCCACGTCGTCGGTGTGCGTCGTCGGAAGCGTCGTGTCCTTGATCTTGCGGGTGTTGTCATTGATGACCCGAAACAGCACATACCAGTACTCCTTGAAGCTGCCATCCGGGTTATCGATGACGATCCGCTTCGGGTGCTGCATGTCCAGTTTCAACTGCCACTGCGGGTCATTGAACTTCATCTCGGACTTCTCGATAAAGTCCCGGAACGACTCGCCGCCATAGGGGTCGGGGTTGCCGTCGCGCTTGCCGCGGCTGCCTTGCATGGGGTTGTCGGCGCCCTGGTGGGCCTCGTCGGTGCCGGGCTTGGTCAGGTCCGCGTCTGCGCCGTCGGGAAGCTCGTTAAGGGACTTCTGCGCGGTCGCAAGGCTGAGGATGAACCCCAACATCAACACGATCGCCAGTGCGCGAAAAACATAACGCATGCGAAACTCCAGGTTCCGGAGGCAAACGATGCTTCGGGGGAGCGGGTATCCTAATCCAACGCAATGCCGGGTCAAGGCTTGCGCTGTCATGGGATTGTGATGTTTGGAGTACCGACAGGTCGCACCTTGGTCCGCAATTTACAAGTCGACATTTACAATTCGCATTCGCCCTTAGTCACAGCGACAGAACCGCACGTAATTCACAATTTCCCGTAATCCTGGAACCAGCGCGACAGAGTTACCGTCTCATCCCAACATCACAGACCGCCCCGGCGGTCGTAGGTTTTTGAACTTTCGATTCGGAGATCACGCATGTCTAAACTCCTGCGAACCAAGCCCTTCTTTGCCGGCTTGGCCGCCATCCTTCTGCTCTCTGTGGGCGGCGTGTTTGTCGGCCTTTCCATGGCCGAAGACAAGCCCGACCAGCTGGCCGAGGGCGACAAGCACTTCGCCGAGAAGAGCTATCGCAAGGCCTACGAGGCCTACGAGCAGTACCTCAAGGACAACCCCAACCCGGGCAAGTGGTTCGAAATCAAGCTGCGCATGGGGCACTGCCAGGCGCAACTCGAGAACTACGACAAAGCCGAAGTTGACCTCGTCGGCCTGACCGACGACAACCGCCTCACGCCATTGCAGCGCGGTCGCGCGGCTTATCGTCTTGGCCGGTTCTATGGTGAGCGCCCGCACTACTACTATGAGAACGCCAAGGGTGAAAAAAGCTGGGGACGCTGGCAACAGGATTCGAAGTATGTCGACCTGTCCACCAAGGACGCCGAGAACGGCTACAAGCGCCTGACCCAGTCCTACGATAACCTGGCGCCGCTTGCCCAGAAGTCGCTGGAGAAACTGGGCACCGACGGCAAGGAGTCCGTCGAGCTTGTCACCGAAGCCTTCAACGCAGGCATGGATGCAGCCTCGGCGCTGCACAGCTGGCAATACCACCTGGGGCAGAAGCAGCTTTCGGTGGACTACTTCGATCGCCACGGCCAGAAGCAGACTTACTACTTCTACAAGTACGAGTTCAAAGACCGCGACCAGATCATCAAGCAGCACGACCAGCTCATTGAGCTGGGCATGATGTTGAACCGGACAGCCACTGGCCTGCAAACGCAGGGGCGCGCCTTCCCCAAAGACGTGGTCGAGGCCCTGAAGGACGCTGTCACCAAGGGACGCAACCAGGCTGCCCTGGCAACCTACCGAAAGGGCTGCTTCCTTGTCGCGCTGACACAGATCGACGATTGGTCGATGCGCCAGCTGCTCTATCACCCCGACCTGCAGGAAGTTGACCCGCTCACCGGCGAGTTTTCACCGCTGCCGGTGTTTCAGAAGGTCTACAAGGATTTCCACGACACCAGCTTCGCCGATGACGCGCAGTTCCATGTCGGGTACTGCCTGGCACAGGTCGGCCGCCACAAGGACGCGGAGCTTGCGTACGAAGTGCTGATAAACGACGCAGCGTTCAAAGAGAGCACCGAGACCGCCAGCGCGCGCTACGCGCTGCAGCAGTTGCGCGCCGAGACGCTGCAGGTACGCACCGAAGTCAGTGATGCCGACATCAAGGACGACAAGCGCATCACCAAGTGGCACGACGGCATCACCTGGTACTTCCGTGAAGGAAACGGAACCGGCCGCAGCATGTTCAAGAAAGGGGAGCGCATCGGCCTGTGGGTCGAGTCGCGCAACGCCGCGCAGTACAAGGTTCGCGCGCTGACCTTCAACCTGCCCGGCATGATGAAGGATGCCGAGTTCCTGAATGCCCACACCGCAGGCCTGAGCAGCATCGGCGACGCCGCGCTGACCGGAGTGGTCGCCAAGTACAGCGGCGAGAAAATCTTCGAGAAGGGCTACGAAACCGGCGACGACGGCAAACACAACTACACGCGACTGACATTCCAACTGCCTGAAACACTGCCCACCGGGGCCTACCTGGTCGAGGTGGACACCGGCAACGTCGTCAACCGCCGGCTGATTGTGGTGACGGAATCGCAGCTGGTCGTGCAGACCTACAACCCAGTCGAGAACCTGGCCATCTTCGTTGATTCAGAGACCGGCTCGCCGCTAAAGACCACCGACTTCATTTACAAGCGCTGGCGCACATACTGGCAGAACGACGCCCTGCTCTGGCAGGTAGACACCAGCCGCTACACCGGCGACGCCCAAGGCCGCGTTCGCGTGCCCACCGGCGGCAGCGTCGAGTGGCATGGCTATCTGCTGTATGCCGAAAGCGAAGGCCGCTACGCGTTCTACCAGGCCGGGTTTGAGTGGTGGCAGCGGCGCGGCTGGAATGACAACACCACCGCCGACGTTCGCGTCTACCCGATGACCGACCGGCCGGTGTACCGCCCCGGCGACGAGGTGCACGGCAAGATCATCATGCGCAAGCGCGATGGCGGCGAATGGAAGAACATCGCCGGCACCAGCGCGCACCTTGAGATTCGCGACGCCCGTGGCGAAGAGCGTTTCAGCAAGACCGTGTACGCGTCTGACTACGGCGCGTTTGAGTACGACCTTCCGCTGGCGCTTGATGCGGCGCTTGGCAACTGGCGCTTCATCCTGCGCAGCGGCAAGAGCGGCAACTGGCTTGGCAGCGGCTATTTCGCCGTCGAGGAATACAAGAAGCCCGAGTTCGAAGTGCTCGTCAGTCCGCCGGACAAGCCCGTCAAGCTGGGCGAGGCCATTTCGGCCGGCATCAAGGGCGAGTACTACTTCGGCGGTCCGGCTGCCGGCGCCGACGTCAACTACAAGGTCTACCGCGACTTCTACTTTCACAGTGTCTATTTCCCGCGCCGCTTCGACTGGCTCTATAACTGGCAATCACCGGTCTACTACGGCACGCCGGACCAGCAGTTCCACCGCAACCAGGGCAGCGAACTGGTCACCGAGGGCACGGGCAAGCTCAATGAACAGGGCGAACTCGTGATTGAATGGAACACAGCCAAGGCGCTGGCCGACTGGCCCGAGTTCGACCACCAGTACCGCGTCGAAACCGAAGTGACAGACGCTTCCCGCCGCACCATCGTGGGCAAGGGCGCTGTCAAGGCGCTGCGCCGCGCGTTCTTTGCGTTCGTTGACAACAAGCTCGGCTTCTACCGCCCAAAGGACAAGCTGGACGTCGAGATCCGCACCGTGACGGCCGAGGACAAGCCGGTGCAGGCGACCGGCAAGCTGGACATGTACCAGGTGAACTTCTCCAAGCGCACCGACGAAAACGGCCTTCCCAAGATCGACGAGACCAGGACGCTCGTGCAGACATGGGACCTGAACACCGACGAAAAGGGCCTGGCGTTCTTCCGTGAAGTTGTCACCACGCCGGGCACGTTCGACCTGGTCTATCGCACCAAGGACGAATGGGACACCGACATTGAGGGCAGCACACGCATCATCGTCAAGGCCGACAAATGGACGCCCGGAAGCTTCCGCTTCGGCACGCTCAGCCTGATCCCGCAAACGCGGCTGTACACGCAGGGTGAGACAGCGAAGATTCTTCTGGCAAGCGACTTCAAAGACGCATGGATGCTGCTGAGCGTTGTGGCCGGCCGCGAAGTCATCAGCCAGAGCTTCGTGAACCTGACCGACACCGGCGGACAGCTTGAGATTGAGCTGACCATCGGCCGCGAACACATCCCGAATTTCCATATCAGTGTGCTGACCATCCAGCGGGGCGAGTTGCACACCGACACGCTGGAGCTGTTCGTGCCCGCTGACCACGAGTTTCTGGATGTTCAGGTCACCAGTGACAAGGCGCAGTACCAGCCGGGCGAAAAGGGCACGCTCACGGTCATGGCCAAGGACAAGTTCGGCAACCCGGTGGCCGCCGAGTTCGCGCTGTCGGTGTTCGACCGCAGCGTGACCTACATTGCCGCCGACCGCACGCCCAACATCATCAAGCACTTCTATGGTGATCGACGCTGGTCCAACGTCACGTTCCACAACAGCTACAACGCAGCGGTCAACCCGATGCAGTGGGACAAGCAGAAGTACGAAGACCTGCGCTGGTACGGAGCACCCCTGGGCTGGGGCGTGAAGAACTGGATGCAGTGGGAGAAGAACCACTTTGACTTCTCTGAAGCCGAGCAGGACCGCAGCGCCAAGTACGAAAAAGGGTTTGGTTCAACGTCCAAGGATGCGCGAAACGGCAGCGAGTCACCCGATTCCGCCAAGAAGTCTGACGGCCTGCGCGACAGCGAAGAAAAGCAAGGCGAATCCTTGCGTCGCGCCCGCGCCGGAGGCGGCGCGGCGGGGTCTGACGGCGGCAGACCCGCTGCAGCCCCGTCAGAAGCCATGGATGAGTCCAACGAAGACGCAAGCGACAAGCCGATGGGCGGCAAGGCTGCCCTGAAAGAGAAGAACAACTGGGGCGAAGAACTGGCCGAAGAAGAAGGCGTGGCTGCGCCGCGCGTTCGCAGCAACTTCAAAGACACGGCTTTCTACGCGCACCGGGTCACCACCGGCGCCAATGGCAAAGCCACGATCGAAGTATCGTTCCCGGACAACCTGACCGATTGGCGCATCACGGCGCGCGGCATCACCAGCGTGGCCAAGGTCGGCGAGGCCTTCCACAACGTCAAGACCACCAAGCGCCTGATTCTGCGTGACCAGGCCCCGCGCTTCTTTGTTGAGGGCGACGTCGTCACGCTGTCGGGCATCATCATGAACCGCTACGAAACCGCCATGTCAGTCAAAGCCATGCTGATGCTGAACCCGAAAGATAAGGCGGGCAAAGACGAGCTGGCAGGCTTCTGCAGCTACGAACTGTTCCCGGAAACCCCGGACGTACAGGTAATCGACGTGGCAGCGGGCGGCGAAGTCCGCGTTGACTGGCGCGTGCGCATGACCGGCGCTGGCAAGTTCAAGATCCGCATGATGGCGCTGACTGTCATCGAATCTGACGCGACAGAAAAAGTCTACAACTGCAAGGTTCGTGGCGCGGAGATGTACCAGGCGCACACCGCTGTCATCAAGGACGGCGAAAAGAGCCAGAGCTTCATGGTGGATCTGCCGCAGCAGATGGACCCCGAACAGACCTACATGGACCTGCAGCTTTCACCCAGCGTCGCGGCGCTTGCGATGGACGCCCTTCCGTACCTGCTTGAGTTCCCGTACGGCTGTGTCGAACAGACGATGAGCCGCTTCCTGCCTGCGGTGCTGGTGCGCAAAACGCTCAGCGATGCCGGTATCAGCCTTGAAGACGTTGCCAAGCGCCGCGCCGCCATGGACTACGACGGCGTCAACCCGCAGGCCGCGTACTGGTACAAGCACAACCCGGTGTTCGACACCGGCACCATGGACGCAATCCTGGATGCCGGCATCAAGCGCCTGGCCTTCATGCAGCACAGCAACGGCGGTTGGGGCTGGTGGCAGAGCGGCGACAGCGACACCTACATGAGCGCCTATGTCGTCTACGGCCTGCACACGGCCAAAATGGCCAACGTGCCGTTTGACCACAACATGCTTGCCCGCGGCGTCAGCTTCATCAAGAACCAGGCCCGCAACGAAAAGAGCCTGCACCGCGTGGCGTACATCGCCTACTGCCTGAGCTATGCGGGCAGCCCTGACAAAGAGCTGCTGGACAAAATCTACGACCGCCGCGACGACCTGACGCACCAGTCCCGCGCCATGACCTGCATGGCCGAGTGGCTGGCCGGCGACAAAGAACGCGCCCGCATCCTGATCAGCAACATCGAGGACTACCGCAACGAAGACCTCAAGAACGGCACCTGCTGGTGGGAAGGCGGCAAGGATTACTGGTGGTGGTACAACGACAAGATCGAAACCAACGCCTTCGTGATGCAGGCGTTCACGATGATCGACCCCGCCAACAAGTTCCTTGAACAGCACGTACGCTGGCTGGCACAGAACCGCAAGGGCTCACGCTGGAACAGCACCAAGGACACCAGCCACGCCGTGGCGGCCCTGATGGCCTACGCCAAGGCCAGCGGCGAGCTGAGCCGCAAGTACAGCGTCACCGTCAAGCGCAACGGCGAGCCGATTCACACA
Organism: Planctomycetota bacterium; assembly: GCA_025993795.1. Classification (GTDB taxonomy): domain Bacteria; phylum Planctomycetota; class UBA8742; order UBA2392; family UBA2392; genus JADJRK01. The sequence goes on along the minus strand of JAMQHL010000019.1, from coordinate 15,414 downwards.
TGGAACGTCACACCCGAAAACGTGTTCTCGCTGCAGACCAACATCCGGCTGCGCGGCACACAGCTTCCGCCGGGCAAGCACAACTTCACCATCGAGCGCCAAGGTGAGGGCAAGGTGTACTTCAGCAGCTTTGTCAGCTACTTCAGCAAGGAAGAAAAGCTGAAGGCGACCGGCAACCAGATTCACATTGAGCGCAAGTACTACAAGCTCGTCGAGAAGAACGAAGAAGTGACGGTCAACAAGACCATGCCCGACGGCACCGTCAAGCAAGTCAAGGAAATGCGCAAGAGCTTTGACCGCGTGCCGCTGGATTATGGCGCCAAGCTGGTAAGCGGCGACAAGATCGAAGTGGAACTGGGCATCACAGCCGACAATGACTACGAGTACCTGAGCTTTGAAGACTACAAACCCGCCGGCTGTGAACCGCTGGCGCTGCGCAGCGGCGCAGGCTATGGCGGCGGCCTGTGCCAGAACGTCGAGTTGCGCGACGACCGCGTGGCGTTCTTCGTGAGCTACATGCGGCAGGGTTATGTGCGGCTGAAGTACCAGTTGCGCTGCGAAATCCCCGGCACGTTCAGCGCACTGCCCACCCAGGGCGGCAGCATGTACGTGACTGAGGTAAGGGCCAACTCGGAAGAGTGGAAGGTAACGATCAGCGACAAGTAGGAAGACATAACCAGGTAGTCAAAGAAAGCCCCCGCACCAGCGGGGGCTCTTCATTTGCTCATGCCATTCGCCCAACCCTTACCGCGACCTCAGTGAGTACACGTTGGGCTGCTCGGCAAACTTCTGTTCCGGCTCGCCGGCTTCGTTGTAATCTTTTTCCCAGATGCCAGCCTTGGCCAGCTTCCACTTACCGTCCACCAGCTTCATATGCATTTCGACGGCCCCGCCCCATTCGAAGCGCGGCTTGAACTTGATGATCTTGATGCCGCCTTCGCCATCGGTCTCGGACTCGATCTCGCGGGTTGCTTCTGCGCTCTTGTTGGACTGTTTCGCGGACTCCAGCACCTTGTCGGACGTCGCCTTCCTGAAACCCTCCGTCACCAGCGCTTCCATCGCCTCGAACCAGCCGTGAATGCTCAACACCAGTCGCTGCTCCAACCGCTCCCTTGTCGGCATCAAGGTATTGAAGATCGCCATTGCGGCATTGCGCGGCGTGTCTTGCGCGGCTTCGGGCAGTTTGCGCTTCTCCCACTTCTTCACTTCTTCGCCCATGTAGTAAAGAAACGCAAGCATGGGTGATTCTTCCTGCCACGTGTAGTTGGGCTCGCCGCCCTTGGCGCCTTCCCAGTCGCGGCGCCAAGCCTCAATGCGCTCAATGCGCCACTTGCTGTCGTCACCCTTGCTGCACGTGAACCGAAACTTGTCTTCACGGCTCTCTTCGGTCCATTCCTCGCTGCCCCACTTCTTCCTGCGAACACTGACGGACTGGTTTGCTTCCACCACCTTGCGGCCATCCGCACCGTCGCTTTCCTTGACAACCTTCATCGGCTGGCGCTTCTGGACATAGCTGGGAGATTCGCTGTCCTTGCGCTGCGACTTCGCGGCCTCATCCTGCATGGCCGCGATCGCTTCGTCGCTGAGCAGTTCGGCCTCCATCTTGGCCATCGAGCGGTTCAGCGCCTCCTGCCACATCTTGCTTACGCGGTCGTTTTCGGCTTTCAACTCGTCGCGGCTGTCGGTGTACGCGGCGTATGTCTCGACAAGCAGAGTCGGCGTTGACTGGTCGGCCTTATGGTTGCTCACAAACTCGGCCTTGAACTCTTCTGCAGTTTCGCCGCTGATCTTCCACTCAAAGGGCGGCTTGGCGGCCGCGTTTCCGCCGCTATCCTGCGCGCCTGCGACTACGGCGACCGCAATCAGCACTGCCGTCGTCCATGCCCATGTGGTCTTCATTTCGATTCTCCACCCAGATAGTTGATACGATTGGCGAGCGCATAGATGTCCGCGTACTTGCTGAACTCGCGCTGGGTCTTGCCATCCGGGCCGGTCTTGGCAACCGACGTGCCCGCCTGTGTGACGCGCCACCCGGCCTCTGACTTCAGCACATGCACCTCTGCAAGTTCCTCGTCAGCGGTGGTTCCGTCGGCTTTGGCGCTGATTCGAATGATTGTCGTGCCGGCATCGCCCTCAAACGATTCCACCACCTTCGGCGCGCCGCGCGGCCGGGCAGAATCGACGCGCTTGGCGGCGTTCGCTTCGGCCTTTGCCTGCGCGGCTTCCGTGACCAGCCCTTCAACGGCGTTGATCCATGTGTTCAGGCCTTTGTCCATCACCAGGTCGTTCCTGCGGGCGCGCGTGGGGGCCAGCGTCTCGAACAGGCTCAGGGCGGTGCTTTCTGCCGTATCGTTCTTCAGGGCGGGAATGGCCAGTTCGCGCGCCTTGGCAACGTCGGCGCGGGAGAAGTAGAAGAAGTCGAGCAGCGTGTCCAGCTCGTCCCATACGTAGACAGGCTTGTCGCGCGTCGAGAGTTCCAGGTCGAGCTTCCAGAACTCGATACGCCGGATCAGCCACTTCTCGTCGCCGCCCTTAACACATGTAAAGCGCCACTGCTCTTCGCGCTCGCGAATGCGCCAGCTTCCGTCTTGCTGCTTGTCCTTGATATCGTACTTCTGTTTCGCCTCGACGTGCCGCGCCCCGTTCTCGCCTTCGGACTCGTCGGTGACGCGCAGCGGGTGTGCAGTCTGTTGCCGATCGCCACCACTTCGGGGTTCCGCAGTCTTGTCCAGGGCAGTTTCCAGTTCGGACAGTGCGCCGGCGGCAAGCAGCTTGCCTTCGTCCGGCTGCATGGCCTTGCGCACCATGGTTGCCCAAAGCCGGTTCAGCCGGTCAAATTCCTGGCTCATGCCGTAGCGGCCATCGGTCCATGCGGCCCATGTTTCAACCAGCGCGCGAGGCGTGCTGCGGTCGGCTTTGTGCCGTGCCACAAACTCAGCCTTGAACGTCTCGAGCGTGTCACCCGACACATCCCACCGGTAGGGCGACTTCGCAGCGTCATCCTGCCCGCCAACGGATAGCGTGAAACAGGCCGCTAGCAGCGCCGCCAGGCACAGTCTGGTCCCCATACACATGCTCCTTGGCCCGCCAATGTATGAACGTGCAGTAACTTGTCCAAAGTGAAAGTTCTGCGGGCGCCCTCTGGAATGGGGCTTGTGGTGCTGGACTCGGAAATCCGTGCGTCTTGATTCGCAACGATCTGTGCCGCGAACCCGCAGTTTACAGGGGGTTCAGGCCTGTTAACCTGATGTCGATGGAAGAGTTCGTCGAAAAAGAGTACAGCCAGGCCGAGCGCTTTCAGCGCGACCCGGTCACCCCGACGGCGCAGACCGTGTACTTGCGCGTTAAGAGCGAACAGGTCAAGGGCATTCTTGGCAGCAAGTACTCCGTGCCGCAAGGCTTCATCGGCTTGATCAAGGAAAAGAGCGGCGCCAGTAAAGTGCTGATGCCCGGAGAGGAAACCGCCGGCGAGTTTACGGCCCACCTGGTGCGTGACCGCGACGTGCGCCTGCCATTCCAGAACACGGAAGCGACAACCAAAGACGGGTACGACGCCAGCGCCAGCTTTGAACTCAGCGTCACGCCCGACGTCACCCGCAAGGACGCGCTGGAATCGTTCATTGAACGCAGCGCGGAGGGCAAGCGCCACCTCGACTGGACGCTGCTGAAAGCTGAGTTGCACGACAAGGTCAACGCAGCAATCAAGGACACGATCAAGAACTTCACCGCCGAACAACTCGCCGACGAGGCGGTGCTGGCCCGGCTGAAAGACCAGGTCGTTGATCGTTGCAGCACCGAGCTTGCGGCATTGGGCATCGTGCATGCCGACATCGAGCTTGGGCGCGTGCGCAGCACCGGATTCGAAAAGCACAAGGGCGACATCGCCGAGGCTGAGCGCGCCAAAGAACGCAGCAAAGCCGAGCAGGAAGTTCAAGCCACCATGATGCGCGACCAGATGGGGCAGGAGCTTTCGCGCAAAGAGCTTGAGGAGTTTCTTGCCAGCGCCAAAGAAGAGGGCCTGATCAAAGAACACGAGCGTAAGATGAAGGGTATCGAGCGCCAGGCCGAGCTGGACAAGCTGGAGAAGGAGTACCAGAAACAGCAGCACAGCCTTGAGGGTGCTCTGCGAAAGCTGCTGATCGAGGAAAAGCTTGAGCTTGACGGAATCATGCTCAACAAGCACCTCGAGGTCGTGAAAAAACTCAAGGCCGAACTTGATGACGACCGCGTAGAGGTCTACGTCAACCTGATCCGTGACGAGCAGCTCAAGGCCGACCTGCTGCACCGCCTGATCCAGCGCACCATGACGCCAGAGCAGCTCAGTGCCATTGCCGAAATCGAGGCCCAGCGCGCGCGCCACGCGGAGCTGTCAATTTCAAAGCCGCACCTGGACCCCATTCGCGATGAGTACACCGTTGGGGACACGGACAAGATCAAGGAAAGCAACAGCGTGCGGTTGCAAGGCACCGAAGAAACCGTGCGCCGCGAAGCCGAAATCGACGACGACGACGTGGCCGAAGCGGCCGCCGTCAAGATGAATGAAGCGCTGGGCACAGCACTGAGCGAAGCGATCCAGCAGGCAACCAAGGTTGACGAAGACGCGCCGACAGACGAGATCCAGACCGAGGAGCTGCCGGCCGAGGCGTTGCACGTAGTGAAGCAGGAGAAAGCCTCAAGCGCCGAGGTCGAGGCGCTGGCGCTGGTAGCCAGCGGCCGTCGTGTTTACGCCATCGACCCGCTGAGCCAGGTGAACATCGAACATCTGGATCTGTCGCTGGATTATGAGCAGGCGCGCCTCGGCAGCCTGCGCAGCGTGCGCGTGCACGGCGATGAAGACGGGCGCGTGATCCTGGCCGGCGCACGCAACGGCGTATACTCGACGCTGGTGCGGCACCAGAAAGGGCACCGCGAGTACCCGATTGGCCCGGCTGCAGACGCGCGCACCGGCATCAATGCGACGGTCATCTACAACGGCTACATCTATGCAACCCACAGCGAGTTCGGCCTGCTGCGCTGGCCGACCTTGCAGCCATACAGCAGTGCGGTGCAGGTCATGCCGGAGTTGATCAGCAAGTACAGCACGACGCGCAACCTGCAGCTGTTTGACGGGCGCCTGCTGTTTGCCAACGGCCCGACGGTGCTGCTGCTGGAAAGCAACACGGACGCCGGCAGCGCGTTGCGCGTGGCTGCCCGATACCGCGGCACGCGCCATGAAGTAACGGCGCTTTCCTGCGACGACAAGTACGTGCTGATTGCCGACACGGCGGGCGACGTTTATGTGTGGGACCCCAAATCCAGCGAACCGCCGGTGCTGGCGTTTTACGCGGGCACTGCCATCAGCGACCTTGCCGCGACCGAGCTTAAGGGTCAGCGACGCTGCCTGCTGGTGGCGATCAAGCGGCCCGTCGTGCCCATGCTGTTCCGCGACGGCAGCAATGCACTCGAGTTTACCGCGCCGGAGGCCGTGCGAACGTGCGACGTGCTGAACGGCGTTGTCATCGGCCTTTCTCGTGATCGCATGCGCATTTTTGCGTGGCGCGAGACACGCCCTGAGTGGCCCGCCTGGCAGTTCCAGTTTACGGAGCCGGTGCTGGATGTGCGGCTCGTGGCACCCGGCCAGGTGAAAAAGGATGGCGGCCAGCACACACCACCGCCCATAAGCGAAGACAAGGCGCGAGCGGAAAGGCTCAAGCGTCCGCCTGGCTACTAACTCCCCTACCGGAAACCACAACGTGCCATCCGATGCGCTTCAGGACCAGCCGGACGACGAGCTATGGCGGCAGGCCGTGCACTGCTTCGGGATACGCGACTGGTGGATGGCCCACGAGATTCTGGAGATACTCTGGAAACGGCACCCCGGCACCGATGCCGCACGGCTTTACCAGGGCCTGCTGCAAGCGGCCGTAAGCCTGCATCACTTCGGGAATGGCAATTTCAGCGGCGCGCGGCAACTTGCTCGCTCGGCGATGAAGTTACTCACGCAGGTCCCGGACGACGCCATGGGTCTGCGCATAAGCGCGTTTCGCAAGAGCTTTGAAGCCGGCACGGCACCACTGTTCGATTACGAGACGCCGGTCAAGCCGCTGTCGCCGGGCAACATCCCGGTGCTGTAGATCTGACGGCATTACCCCATTGAACATTGCACAGGTACCATTGATCATTCCGCGCGGAGGCAAACCATGCCCGAGATTCCGCCGCCGGTGAAACCCATCGGCATCGAGATGAAGCTGCGGCCGTTGAAGCTGCCCGGCGACGCCGACGAACTGTACACCGAATTCATCGGCGGCATTGAGCAGCGCATTCGCGCCGGCGAAGACCGCAGCGACATCTGCCGCGACGCGCTGACCATGCTGTGGGGCGAACCGAGCGCGAACCCGCTGTTCAATATGCAGCTTGACCCGCGCAACGTGACTTTCGAAGCCGAATACTACGGCGATTGCGACCCTGTGAAGTTCGCCGAAATCAAGCCGCTGCTGTGGCTGTGGTACATGTTCGACCGCAGCCCGGCGGGCATGAACCTGGAACTGGGGTTTCGCCTGCGACGCGTGCTGGCGCAGTACATCTTCAAGCGCTGCGGCAAGAACTTCAAGTGCTTCCCGTATGTCGAGTTCACGTTCGGATACAACATGGAAGTCGGCGACAACGTGGTCGTGCACCGCTGGGTGCTGCTGGATGACCGCGGCGGCCTCGAACTTGGCGACAAGGCCAGCATCAGCGACTTCGTCAACGTGTACAGCCACACCCACGACATCAACCTGCAGCAGTACGTCGATAACCGCAAAACCGTGATCGGCCCGCGCTGCCGCCTGACGTATCACAGCACGGTGCTGGCAGGCACGCAGATGGGTCAGAACAGCATGCTCGGCGCGCACGGCTTGCTGACGCGCAACACCCGCGAACACGCGGTGTACGTAGGCATCCCGGCCAAGAAGGTAAAGGAGAAAGACCGCGAACTGGCAGAGCCTGTGAAGCACCCGGAGCAGAGGATGTGAAGCGCTGCAGGGGAAGTTGATAGGGGCGGAACTGCGGTTCGGTGCTATCGCTTGTCGATTGCCTTCTTGAGTCCAAAGCTGATCTTGGCGACCTCATCCAGCAACGCAAGAACAGCGGCACTGTCGGGCTCTGACGTGTAGCCCAGCCTGCCTGCGATCAGCAGTTGTGTCTTCAACTCCATCAGCGAGCCAATTGCGATGGACACGAAATGTCTGAACTGGCCGTCCATGCGCCGCCCATGTCCTTCCGCCAAGATAGAAGGAACAGAAACTGCCGCGCGTCTGGCTTGGTTGGTCAAACCGTACAACTCGTCCCGGGGCCAGGTCTTTGTGACACGATGACGACTTCAACCAGATCCATTGAGCGTGACCACGCCATCAGATCTTCAATGGACCCCTTTGCCGCATCCCCAGCCATCAGCGCAACTCCTGTCAACTTCCCCTGACAACTCCGCTAGCCTTTCCCCCGATACGCCTTCTTTACGGCCTCGCCAAGCGTAGCCATCAGCCTGGCATTCTTGCCCGCGACCTTTTGCAGTTCGCGGCTGATCTGGATGATGGCATCGTACATCTTGCCCGCAGCGCGGGGCGATGGCACCGGCAGCACGCTCAGTTGCTCAACGGTGATCCGGCCCTCGGCACGCAGACGGCCCTCCTTAAAGCTGTCACGGTACAGCCGCGCGTAGTACTCACTGTTAAAGATGCCCAACAGGTAGTCGTCGTCGTAGCCCTGTGCGCCGAAGCAGCCAATCAGGTCGTCACGAAAAAACGCGGGCGGGTTGTGCTTCGCTGCGGCGGGTCGTCCGCCATCGCGGCGCAGCACAATCTTCACACGCTTGAACACCGCCGGCGACGCGACCTTTGCGTAGAAGCCTGTAATCTTCGGGACCTTGCCGCGAAGGTACAGTTGCGGCTTGCGAATGCCGAATGGGATGACGTCATTGCTGTCTCGAAGCGCTTGCGCGCCGGGCTCACCTTTGTCAGTGATCAGCAGTTGCGCCGAGTTGCCGAAGTTGACGCCGATGTCCTGGAACGTGCCCGCAGGCAGCGGTCCGTGGCGAAGTATACTACTTTGGTAGACGTGCTCTTGCGCATCGGCGCGGGCCTGCCAGGGCTCGCCGCTGACGTCGCCTTTGCCCGCCGTGAAGATGAACAGCGCCGCAGGCTCGCCTACGCCGGGCAGGTCGCTCTGCGTCAAAATCTGGTCCGGCGCGAGCAGGTTTGCCAGCGCGCGCCGAAAGCCTGCATAATCGGGCTGGTCGGCCACTTTGTACGGCAGCAACGCACCCACCCGGCCTGAACGTTTGACCAGCCGCCCCGCCAACTCCGCGAACGCGCCATGCAGGCCCGGAAAGCTGGCAAAGCTGCCGAACTTGCGCGCGAACCAGGCGCGCTTGTCTGGCGGCAGGACATTGCCTGATTGCGACGTAAACTCCACCCAGGGCGGAAACATGAGGACCGCGTCGGCGATCTCGTGCTCTTCACTCATCAAACTGTCGGTCGTCAAGACGTTCGGGCGCGCCTCGCCACCCAGGCACTTGCCGGCAGTGGCAATCACGCGTTTGCAACCCTCGCCGATCTCGCGGCTGACTTCCCAGCCTTGCAGGCGCCCCTGTGTCAGCCAGCTTTGAAGCCACATCGGGCGCTGCACACTGGCCCATTCGATTGCGCCCAGCAGCAATGACCCAAGGCCGCAGGCGGGGTCCAGCAACACGGGAGTGTGGTCTTTCGGGAACTTGCTGAGCGTTTCATGGGCGGCCCGCAACGCCAGCGCCCGCGGCGTGAAGGCCCCGCCGAGTGTTGCCATCACGTTCGCAGGGAGACGGCGCGCGAACGCGTCATGCTCTTTCCATGCGGGTGCAAGGCTTGGCGGCATGGCCGAAGGTTAGCGCGATGTCATCCGGCTGGCAAACGCGCGCCAGTGCCGTCCGCCAACGCGCCCACACGTCGGACTGCGTATGCTTCATCCGCCCCAGTTCCGGCGGCGGATGTCGGCGCATCCAGGCAGCTAGAAACGCCGCCAGTTCAAATGCGACGCAATGTAGGGGCGCGGGGCAGCAACTCGCGCACCAAGGGGTGCTGGCGCATGCATTCGAGCTCCGCGGCCACGGTTGACCCTAATCTGGACTAACTGAGTCCGGTATGCTGTTATCTGCATGTCTGGGGAAACAACGTGATTGGCTACACTACCAAGCTCAAGGATCACTTTATCAACCCGCGCAACGTCGGCGTGCTGAACGATGCGACCGTAGTCGGAGAAGTCGGGTCACTCTCCAGCGGCCAGGCAATGAAACTGTTTCTCAAGCTGGATGAGTCCGAGAACATTGTGGCGGCAACGTTCCAGGTCTTCGGCAGTCCAAGTTCCATTGCTGCGGCAAGTGTTCTCACGGAGTTGCTTAGGGGCAAGCACATCGATGAAGCTGCTCGCATCACCAGCGCCGACATCAGCAACCGTCTTGGCGGTTTGCCCGCCGAGAAAATGCATACCTGCGTGCTGGCCATGGATGCGCTCGAAGTCGCCTACGCCCGCGCCCGCGGCATTGATCTCGACAACGAGCTCGACGAAGACGAAGAGTTTCACGTCTGCCGCTGCTACAGCGTGCCCGAACACAAGATTGAGCGGGCCATTCGCGACCACGGCCTTACCGACATCCAGGGCATTACGCACTACACGCAAGCCGGCGGCGGCTGCACCAGCTGCCACGCGGACCTGAAAGCTATACTGGGGCGCGTGCACGCGGAAAAACCCGCTGCAGCCAAACCCGCCCCGGCAACGGCAGAAGGCAAGCCGGCCTTCAGCAACCTGGCGCTGGCCCAGAAGATCCAAGAGGTACTTGACCGCGAGATTCGACCGGGTCTGGCCATGGACGGCGGCGACATGGAACTGGTCGATATCCGTGACAACAAGGTCTACGTAACGCTGCACGGGCACTGCAACTCGTGCGCCTCAAGCTCCGCCACCATGAAGTTTTTTGTGCAGGACCGCCTGCGCGAAATGGTGGACCCGACGCTGGAAGTGATCGACACGACCGAACACAGCGCGGAGCTGCACGCGCCACCGATGCGCTAAGCGGGGCGTTGCCACGCAACCGCCGCGAGCTTACGCTTGACGACCTACCATGAGCAATCAACCCATCTACTTCGACAACAACAGCACGACATTCCCGGCGCCGGAAACGGTTGAGGCGATTCTGCCCATGATCGGCGACGGCTGGGGCAACCCAAGCAGCACACACAGCTTCGGACAGAAAGCGCGCCACGAGATTGAAAAGGCCCGCGAAGGCGTGGCGCGCATGTTGAACTGCACGCCCGCCGAACTGGTGTTCAACAGCGGCGCAACCGAGGGCAACAACACCGCAATCTACTCGGCGGTTGAGAGCCTGCCCGAGCGCAAACACATCATCACGACGCGCACGGAACACGCATCAGTGCTTGAGGTGGCCCGATACCTTAGAGACAGCGGCTACCGCGTCACCGAGCTAAGCGTCGATCGCCTGGGTCACATCGACCTGGATGAACTGCGCAACGAGATCAGCGGAGATACCGCGCTGGTTTCACTGATGTGGGCCAACAACGAAACCGGCGTGATCAGCCCGATCAGCGCAGCAGGCGACATCGCCAAGCAATTCGGCGCCCTGCTGCATGTCGATGCCGTACAGGCCGCAGGCAAACTCGGCATCGACCTTACCGAACACGCAGCCATCGACTACCTGACCATCAGTGCCCACAAGTTCCATGGCCTCAAGGGCACAGGCGCATTGTTCGTTCGCAAAGACGCCGGCTACACGCCGTTGCTGCGCGGCGGTCACCACGAGCGCGGGCGGCGTGCAGGCACCGAAGCGGTGCTGGGCATTGTCGCGATGGGGGCAGCGGCGCGCATGGTAAGCGCCAGGCTGAATGACTACGCCGCCCACATGCAGACGATGCGCGACCGCCTGCAGCATAGCCTGCTGAACACGCTGGACGATCTCGTGATCAACGGTGACCAGCACGAACGTCTGCCGAATACGCTCAACGTCGGCTTTCGGTACATTGATGGCGAAGCGCTGCTGATGATGATGGACGCCGAGAACATCTGCGTCAGCGCCGGCAGCGCCTGCATGTCCGGCAGCCTGGAACCTTCACACGTGCTGCTGGCAATGAACGTTCCGCTGAGCGCCATCCACGGCAGCGTGCGCTTCTGCACCAGCCGCTACACCAGCGCTGATGAAGTTGACGAACTGGTCCAGAAGACAGCAAAGATCGTGAAGCGTCTGCGGGAGATAAGCCCCTTCGGTCACGATCACAAACCCGCGGGCCTTACGCATGAGGCTTTGCAGCGCCACCGCGAATACTTTGCGCAGGTGAAATAGCCGGCGAAGCAGGCCACGAACATGCCCACTCCTGACGACATTCGCGCTGCCTTTGATGCAGGCGAGCGCAGCCATGCCAGGCGCCTGGCCAAAGAACTGGCATGCAGCGCCGAAGCCTACACCTGGCTTGTGGCCGCCGAAATCCTGAACGAGCACGGCATGACGGCACCGCTGGTCGATCTCTGGCGCAAGCGCCGCGAGGTGCAGGGTCTTGATCGCACCGAAAAGGAGCCGTTTGCGACAACCCTTAACTCATACTCGCTCGAACACATGCGTGAAGGCCGCGCGGACGAGGCATTGAAGCTGCTGGACGAAGCGCTGGAAGAGCACGACATGCCCTTCATCCGCCGCAACATGGCGTCCGCGCTGTTGCACAAGGGCGAGTTCGTGACCGCACTGGCCGAAATTGACGCCGTGCTGAGCATCGAGCCCGACGACCCTGACTCGCTGCTGCTGCTGGGCATCGCCCGCTACCAGTCCGGCGACCCTGAGCTTGCTGTCGAGCCACTGGAAGCCGCAGGCAGCTCCGCCGACGCCCTGCTTTGGCTGCTCAAGACACTGTGCCTGTTGCGACGGCTGGACGCAGCGCGCGAAGTGCTGACACGCCTGAAGCTGGAACACGCCGACCGCGCCGACGCCATGATCGAGATCGAACTGCAGGAACCGGGCAGCCCGCTGCACACGCTGGATGGGTAGGGGCGCAGCACGCTGCGCCCCCGTGGTGTCGGCCAGACCGCTATTCGTGGGTCCTGTGGAATGGCTTCTTGTTGCCCAGCAGGTCAGCAGGCGCGTCCCAGTCTGCCTGGCTGACCTCGCTGATTTCATTGATGCGGTCCAGCGGCCAGTACTCAGCCACTTCACCATCCGACCAGGCCGCCAGCGTGCCGCGGTCCAGGCCGTCATAGTTGAACCAGTTGCGAGCGTTGAACGTGAACAGCACAACACGCTCTTTACCTGTCAACAGTTGCTTGAACTCGCCCATCTTCGGCGCGGTGTAACTGCACGACTCGGCGGGCAGTTCGGTCATTGCATCCAGTTCGTGTTTGGCGACCGCACTGTCAGCTCCGCCCTTGCTGACGATGCTTGACAGCAATGAGTCATCCAGGATCTTGCCCTTGAAGCAGGCGTACCAGAACGCGCGCCCGGACTTCTCTTTGTTCTCAGACGCGCTGAACTTGCGGTTCAGCGACCCGTCGTTGGCAGCCGTCTGCAACTGGGCGTGCAGCTTGCCCAGGCTGATCGCGTCCATGTCGGCGCTGGCCTTCTTCATATGCCGGGTGACAGCCACCGTAAGCACAGCGGCCAGCAAGCCAAGGATGGCAATGACGATCATCAGCTCAACGAGCGTGAATGCCTTGTTTCGGGGTAGCATGGTTTTCTCGAAATTGGGTACTCGCGCCTGTGGAAGGCATCCGACAGTCAAAGTCTCGCCTGCGGATGCCGTGTCGTCAAGTCAAACTCGGCACAACTTATGTAGCTGCAAGCAGTTACAGCACACAAACAGACAACAGCCCCGTGGCAGTTGGCCCGGAAAAACGACGACACGCCCGCCGGGCGGGCGCAACGAGATTGAACGCGCTATGTCGGAGTAACGGAAGAGGTTCGGTTTGCAGGTGCAGGTAAGTCGGGATCCATGGCAAGGCCCCCAAGGCGGTCAGCGCGCATGGGTATCCGACATCCTCAGTCTCCCCCACCACAGCACCTGCGTCCAGCCGATCCCCCGCTTGTTTCGCGGTTGCGCAAGCCGCCGTGCGAGGCGCCGTGCCGATTTGCGGGGCCAGGCAACAAAAAGCCCCCGCATTCGCGGGGGCTTTTGAATGACTTGCCGGGTGTTGACTACTCGTAGGTCTTATCAAACGGTGGCTTGTTGCCGATGATGTCTGCCGGGTTGGTGTCCCACGTATCGGCATCAATCTGGTACTCGGTGGCAGCGGTGTCTTTGTTCATGTAGTCAGCCGTCTCGCCATCCGAGAACTGGATGATCGTGCCATGATCCGCATAGTTCAGCCAGTTGCGCGCGTTGAACGTGATCAGCACTTTGCGCAACTTGCCGGTCTTCTTCATCAGTACCAGCAGTTCACCGCCGATAGGCGCGGTGTACGAGCAGTTCAGCTCGCCCAGTTCCATGTTTTCGTCTGTGATGAACGCCTTGTCGGCCGAGGTATCGCCGCTGTTCAGGCTGACGATCTTGCCCACAAGGTCATCGTTCAGCAGCTTCTTTTTGAAGGCCACTTCGAAGAACTTGCGGCCACGCGCCTCTTTGAGCGGTGCCTTCTGAAGCTGGCCTGCCTTGCTTTTGTCGATCGAGATGTTGTCGAATGCGGTCTTGATGTCACCAAGCTGCTTGATTTCCAGCTTGTTCTTGGCTTCGGTGAGTTTGGGGATCACGGCGACCGCCAGGATGCCAACCAGCAGCCCCAGGATGCCGATGACCACCATCAGTTCGACGAGAGTGAAACCACTACGCATGTTCCGTTTCAAAGCTTTTCCCCTTGTTTGGGTTAACGTAAGGACCGTCCCTAACTTTACAGGGCATCCGACGCATCCAGTATCAGGGTTGCGGCGGCCCTCGTCAAGCAGGCGTCGCACGGAGCCCTGACAGCAAAGGCTGTTCCGCACGCGTAAGATTCTCAATTACATCATCTTACACGCGTGTGTGACCAAGGGCAGGAACGCGGAATTCAGGTACGGTTGGAGGTTGGAGGTTGGAGCGTCGGGTTTGGGGTTTAAGGGCAACCCACTCGATGACTCAAGCAGCTCCCCTAAACCCAATACCCTAAACCCGGAACCCGGAACTCGGAACGAGGTAATCATTCCCTCGTTGGCGGCTTGAAATCCTGCTCCATATCGCGCAGAGATTCCGGCAGGTTGGCCTCGGCTTCTTTCTTCATGGCCTTCTTGCTGTCGCCTTCGTCGATGCTGCCATCGACCTTCAGCGCCGGCATGGTGACCGGGCGTTCCAGCTCAGGGTGGCCGCACTTGGGGCAGGCGATTGCCATGCCGTCTTTGTAGTTCAGCACGTTGAACTTACTGAAGCACGCCGGACAGCCCAGAATCGTGATGTTCTGGGTCTGCAGTAACTCGTGCACCTGGTCAGCCGTCAAAGCCTGCTTGCTGACCATCACCTCGCCCAGCCTGAAAAACAGGTTGAAGCGCTCAAGCTTTGCTTGCTCACGGATGCACTCGTGAACCTGCAGCTCGTTGCAGTAGTTCTTTTCGATAGCCAGGCGGCCCAGCGTCATGCCCATCTTGCGGACAGCGGGCGACATCTCCAGGCGCGAACGGTTCTCGCGCTGGATGGCCAGCACGGTCATCAGCTCTTCGTCGCTGAGCAGGCCAAGGTCCACCATGATCTTGCCAAGGTGAGTGCCGTCGGGTGCATTTTCCTGCGCCTCTACGGCTTTACCAAGCTGCTCTTCCGTGATGAAACCACAGGAAACCGCAATCTTGCCGAACAGGACTTCAATCTTGGTGGTGGCCATCGATGGTGTTCCGAAGCGACAACGCCGCAGATGATAACACACCCAAAGCACACCAAAAGTGCGAAGAACCGGAAAGGCGGTGCGCCGGAGAGACCGCCAGCACAATATGGCACTTCTGGGCCACGGATCAGAAAGCAGCCAGCCCGGAACCAACGCCTTTCCCAAATTGCCACAGCCCCCGCAAGCGGGGTGGCAGTGTGTGGAGTGGGCGTCCCGCCCGCATGCAGTGCGTGGTGTGAGCGTCCCGCCCGCATGCAGTGAGTGGTGTGGGCGTCTCGCCCACGGCCTACGCAGCCGTGATGGCTGGCCTACCCCCGGAGGCTTGTTGCTGCATGGCTTCTTGCTGTTGCTTGCGGCGGATCATGGCCGCGTCTACCAGTGCTTTGAACTCGGCGGCTTTGGGTTCAACCCGGGCGGCTTTCACCAGCTCGACATACAGCTCGGCTGGAAACTCGGGCACCAGCTCAGACGGGTCGCCCCGGTCAAGCCGTTCTTCCATCTTCTTCACCCAGTCCTGCTGCATGGCGATCTTGCGATCACGGTCAGCGAACATCGCAGCCAGTTCCGGGTCCGCAGCAATCTGCGCAG
>JAMQHL010000018.1 GCA_025993795.1 Planctomycetota bacterium | reverse complement strand
GTCATGGGCAACCTCACGGGTCAACATATTGCTAACCCATGAACGAACGGAGTTCGTTCAGGTTGCCCACCTTTTTTCATGCAATATCCGGGCTAGAGGTTCGACTCCTCTCGGGTGTACCAGCATCACAACCGCCCCCAGATTGCTCTGGGGGCGGCTTGTCTTTCGGGTTGCTGCGCCGTTGGCTTTGCGCCGTGCCGGGTTAGTCCTTTGGAATGTCGAAACTGGCCTTCACGTCCTTGCCGCCGTGCATCACGCGCACCCACAGCACCAAGCCGTCGGCACCTGTGGGTGGTACTGCCGTGTGCGCGTCGAACAGGCCCTCGTCGGCCATCCACTCGCCGTTGGCCACCGGAGACAGCTCTTTTCCGTCCTTGTCGCCAAGCCACACCTTCACCTGCGCGTCCTTCACATCCTTGCCGTCCTTCAGCACCTTGACCTCAAACACCAGCTCGGTCTTGCTGTCGGACTCGACGTGGCCGACTTCGGCTTCATAGCCTTCGCCCAGGGCCTTCTTGCCCATCGGGTGAACTGTTCCATGTTCGTCGCCGTGGCCGTTACCTTGGCCGTTGACGGCCACATTGCCCGCGTTGGTGGTGTTGCCGCCGCCGCATGCGGCGAGCACCACTGTCGCCGCCAGGGTCATGCCCAGCATCGCCTTTCGCATTGCTTCTCCTTTCACAGGGTTTCCGCTTCTTTGGACTTCTCTACAATCTCGCGGGGTCCGATCAACGCGTACCCCGCCGGAACGACAATCAGGTTCAAGATCGTCGAAGAAACCAGGCCGCCCAGCACCACGATTGCCAGTGGGGCAAGCAGTTCGCTGCCGGGCTCGCCGGCGGCCATGGCCAGCGGCACCAGGCCCAGCACAGCGGCGAGCGCCGTCATCAGAATCGGCACGAGGCGCTCGCTCGAGCCCTGAAGAATCGCCTCGCGGAGAGGCACCCCTTCCAGCTGCAAATGGCGATAGTGCGACACCAGCAGGATCCCGTTGCGCACCGCAATGCCGAACAGCGTGATGAACCCGACCATGCTGGCAATGCTGATGACCGGCGCCGTGTACTTGCCGCCGCTGAACAGCGCTGCAAGGTTGGTCAGCGGGTTGGGCGACTCGGCTATGAAGATCGCCACCACACCGCCGATCATCGCCAGCGGCAGGTTCAGCATCACCAGCAGCGCCGACCGCACCGACCCAAACGCGATGTACAGCAGCAGCAGAATCGCCACCACTACGCCAGCACCCATGATGTAAAGCGTTCGCGAAGCCGACTGCTGCGCTTCAAACTGCCCGCCGTAATGCACCGAATAGCCGTGCCGGCGCACAATCGGGTCCACGCGGCGTTGTACTTCTTCAACCAGGTGGCCGAGGTTGTGGCCCTCCGCCACGTTCAGCGAGATCACTGCCTTGCGCTGGCCGTTCTCGCGCGCGATCAGGTCGCTGGCCATCTCAATCCCGATGTCGGCCACTTCCCGAAGCCGCACGTGGCGACCCTGTGGTGATATCAGCACCAGGTCTTTCACCTGCTCAACGCTCAGGCGCTGCTGCGGGTCAAGCCGCACTACCATGGCGTAGCGCCGCAACCCGTGATTGACCTCGGCCACGATCACGCCGTGGAAGGCAGCTTCCACCTGCTCGGCGGCGCCGGCGGGCGTGAACCCGTGGCTTGCCAGGTCGGCGCGCCGATAACGAATCGGCACGGTCTCAATCATCATTTCGCGGTTCGCGGCGACGTCCCGCGCTCCTGGAATGCCCCGCAGCTCGGTCTCGATCTCAGAGGCAATCTTGCGCAACGTGTCCATGTCCTGCCCGTAAACGTCGATCGCGATTTCGGCTGGCGTTCCCGACAGCACGTGGCTGAGCCGGTGCTCAATCGGCTGTCCGACCATCGTGGTGATGCCGGGAATCTGCGCGAGCACCTTGTCGATTTCGCGCCGCACCTCGTGCTTGGTGTAACCGGGCGCGACGCTGACCTCGATCTCGCTGACACTCACGCCGTGGGCGTGCTGGTCGCGCTCGGCGCGGCCGGTGCGGCGCACGACATGCCGCACGCCCTCAATCTCGGAAAGGCGCTGGTCTACGCCCTTTGCCAGGCGGTCGCTTTCATACAGCGAGGTGCCGGGCGGGGCGTTCAGGAAAATCGTGAAGGTGCCTTCATTGAACTCGGGCAGAAAGCGCGTGCCGTAGGTGCCTGCAAACCAGATGCTGCCGCCTGTCAGCGCAAGCGCCACCAGCATCACCAAGACGCGCAGCCTGATGGCGCCGCGCAGCAAGGGCGTGTAGCTGCGCTTTAGCATCCGCACCAGCGGCGATTCGCGCTCTGGGCCGGCTTTGGCCTTGCGCAGCAGCAGCTTGCACAGCGCGGGGGTGACGGTCACGGCCACGAACAGCGACGCCATGATGCTGACGATGTAGGCCAGCCCCAGGGGCCGGAAAAAGCGCCCCTCCAGCCCCTGCAGAAACAGCAGCGGCACGAACACCATGGCAATGATGATGGTCGCGAACACGATGCTGCTGCGGATTTCGTTGCTTCCGTCAAACACGACGCGAATGTGCGGTCTGCGCCGGTCCTGGGGCAATGCCCGGTTTTCGCGCAATCTTCGGAACACGTTCTCGACGTCAATGATCGCGTCATCGACAAGCTCGCCGATGGCCACGGCCAGTCCGCCCAGCGTCATCACGTTGATGTTCAGGCCCAGCAGCCACAGCATCAGGATGGCAATTGCCAGACTCAACGGCAGCGCTGTCAGCGTAATGATCGTGGTGCGAACGTTCAGCAGAAACAGCACCAGCAGAATGGCGACAAGAATTGAGGCATCGCGCAGCACCGTGACCACATTGTTGACCGCCATGCCGATGAAGTCACTTTGCCGCATCACATGCCGGTTGAGGTGCACCTTGCCGGTGCGGCCGCCACCCAAGGCAATCGTGACCGTGTCGGTCAGGTTGCCATCGGCGTCCTTGTCATAGAGGCCGTCCAGGGCCGCATCGATCTGCCGGGTCAGCTCAAGCGTATTGGTTGCGGCGGCCTTGGTGACGGTCACGATTACGGCAGGCTTGCCCGCGTCGGCGCCGGTGCCGCGCGAGGGGGCTGCACCCAGTGTCACCCCGCTGCCGTTGCTTGTGACGCAGACGTCGCCGATGGTGACGGGCGCACCATTATGGTACTTGATGATCGTGCCGCGAATGTCCTCAACACTCAGCACGCGCGCGTCCTGGCGCAGCGGCAGTTCTTTGCCTTCCACGTTTGGCAGATAGCCGGCGCTTGCCGTCGCGTGGGAAGCGCGCGCTGCCTCAACCACCTCCTGGATTGTCAGCCCATACAGCGCAAGCCGGCCTTGGTCGGCGTGAACCTGGTACTCGGGCAGCTCACCGCCGATCACGACCACTTCGCTGATGCCGCCGACCGCCAGGATCTTGTTGCGCAGCTCAAACTCGGCCCAGCCGCGCAACTCAAGCGCTGTGACGCTGTCATCCGCCGCAGAGACACTGAGCAGCATCATTTCGCCCAGCAAGCCCCCGATCGGCGCGATCTCGGCATGAACCGTATCAGGTAACGCCTCGCGCGCCTGGTCCAGGCGCTCGGCGACAAGCTGGCGCGCCCGGTAGATGTCCTCTCCAAACTCGAACTCGACCCAGACAATACTGAGTGAGGTCGCACTGCTTGAGCGCACCCGGCGCACGCCTTGCAGGCCATTCACCGCACTTTCGATGGGAAAGCCGACATACTGCTCGACTTCGTCGGCTGAGTAGCCCTTGCACTCGGTCAGGATGGTGACGGTGGGCGCGTTCAGCTCGGGGAACACGTCAACCGGGATGCGCGGGACATAGTTGCCGGCTGCGACAATCACCAACCCCGCCAGCACAAGCACCAGCGAGGAGCGTTTCAGGGAGAATGCGATCAGTGCTTTGAACATGGACGTTGCCAGCCTTTGTCAGTTAGTCATCTGCCCCGGCGTGCCACGTTCCGTCGGCATGGAAATGCCCGGCACCTGTGGGTTTGCCCGCGCCCGTGAGTTTCAGTTCGTATGTGCCGTCCAGGACGACCTCACTGCCTTCCATCACCCCGCTGAAGACTACCGTCCAGCGCCCGTCGCTTAGACCAGTGTCGGCTTTGGTGCGGATTGCCTTGGTGGGGTCATTCGCGTCGCGCACAAAGAAGATCAGGTCAAGGCCGTCACGAACAATGGCCCTGGCCGGCACCGCCAGCTCTGGCGCAGCGGTTGCGTCCCAGACCACTTCGAGTTCCGCGCCGACGCCGGGCCGCGCCCATGCCGGCCGCGTCCTAGGTGTAAGCAGCACGTCTATCAGGCGTGAGTCGCCGTCTGCCATGGGCGCGATGCTGACCGTGCCTTCCGCTGCGGCCGAGCCTTCCAGTGTGCCCCCCGCCGGCGCAACGACGCGCCCGGGCAGCCCGTCTTTCAGTCTGCCCAGGTCGCTTTGCAATCCGCGTGCGCGAAAGCGCGTGCGCGACTCGTCCATCACATGAAACAGCGAGTCGCCCGCCTGCAGCGTATCGCCCTGCCGCACGTCCAGGTCCATGAGCCTCCCCGGCGCCCGGGCAATCACCACGACCGTATCGATCGCGCGCCAGGCACTGCCGTCAAGCGCCGCTGGCTCCAGGTTCAACAGCGTCGCCGTAGCCCGCAGCTTCAGGTCAAACGAACGCTTCGCCGAGGCCGCGAGGCTCTGGGCCGACGTTTCCGCCGCCATCAGAACCGGCAGCCGGTTGCTTGCCGCCTGCTGGCCGAACGCAAGCTCGACCTTTTCGCGTTCCAGCTCGGCGCGTTTCTCGGCCTCTTCGCTCAGCGCCGACTGCGCCGTGGCGAGCTGCGCCCGAGCCTCTGCCAGCTCGCTGGCTTTGCCCGCGCCCTTGGCAATCAGGTCCTCGATTTCCTGCACGCGCGCCTGCCACAAGTCGCGCGCTTCGGTCAGTCGCTGCCGGTGGGCCTCCAGCGCGTCCTGGTGAGGCTGATATGCCGCAATGCGGCGCGGGTAGGCTTCGATGTCGGCCTCTGCGGCTGTGCGCTCGGCCTGCGCCATCACGACGTCTGCCTGGCGGGCGGTAAGCTCGGCCTCAATGGCATCGAGTTCGCGCTGCATGTCACGCCATTGCGCCGAGTCAATGCGCGCCAGTTCATCGCCTGTGGCGACATGGTCGTACTGGTTCACGAGAAGCGTCACACGCCCGCCAACCGGGGCGCGGTATTCGCGCTCGGCCTCGGGTGGCACTTCAAACACACCCGGCAGCCGAATCGTCCGCTCGACGCGACGCCGCTCGACCTTGGCAAACGTGATGCCAAGGTTGCGCACCACTGCGGGCGGAATGTCGATGCGGTTGGTCGGCGCCGCGCCTGCGCCGCCTTCATCTTTGTGCGGCGCGGGCTCGGGCTTGGTTGTGCATGCCGCGAGTACCAGCAGCAGCATGAGGCTCAGCTTTCTCATTCTCTCTTCTCCTGCTCGTCTTGCTGCGGCTTGAACGCCGGGCCCAGCAACGCGACCAGTGCGTCCTGTGCCCTTGCCGCGGCGATCAGCACCTCAAGAATCTTCACTCGTGTTTCATGGCGGCGCGACAGCACCTCAAGCTGAACCAGCGCGTCGAACTCGCCGGCATCGGCCAGCGCGTTGGCGTCGGCGACCTGCTGGTCGGCCAGCGGCACCACTTCTCTCAGAAACTGTGCGCGCAACTCGTCGGCGTGTCGCGCCCTCTGCTGCGCCTGCGCCAGCGCGTGCAGCGCACCCTCAAGCTCGGCTTCGAACTCGGCGCGGGCTGCCAACCTTGAAGCCCTTGCGCGCGCGATGCCCTCGCGGTTCAGGTTGATGATGGGGATCGGAATGCCGAAGCCCAGCGTAATGCGTGACTGGCCCTCGTCGATTTCATAGCCCGGGCCGATGTGCAGGTCCGGATACTGCTTGCGGATCTCGAGCCTCAATTCCTGCTCGGCGGTCTCGTACGCGCTGCGCTGCAGCGCCAGCCCGGTGTGATTGGCGCGCAGCCGTTTCTCGGCGCCTGCCACTGCAGGTGTCACGCCGGGCACCCCGCTGACCAGATTCAGCGGCGCAGCCGGGTGCAGGCCCAGGGTTTCTTTCAGCGCTGACTCCGCCTCTGCGGCGGCTTGCTCAAGCGACAGCCGCTCGGCCCGCGCCGCTGCCCGTTCCATCTCTACCAGCCGCTGGTCAAGGCTTGAGATTTCGCCGGCGTCGCGCAGCCGCTGGGCCTTCTCCAGAAGCGAGTCGAGCTCAAGCAGATAGGCCTTGGTAAGCGCAAGGTGTTCGCGCGCGAGCTCAAGTTCGCGCCACTGGCTTCGCAGCTCCGTCAGCACGGCCCACTCCTGCACGACCACCTGCCGCTTCGCGACGTCATAGCGCGCGAATGCCAGGTCCTGCTCAACGCCCGGCCGGCCTGACAGCGGAATCGTGAACGAAATCGACGCCGCCAGAAACCACGGGTTGGGGATGCTGTCGATGATCCAGCCGCCCTCAACTGACAGCTCGGGGTCATCCCAGCGGCCTGACTCTTCGGCGGTTGCCAGCTCAACGCCGGCGCGCAGTCGCGCCACGCGAAGGCCCGGGTTGAAAAACAGCGCTACGGCTTCGGCTTCTTCCAGTTCAAGTCCGTCCTGGGCATTGAAGCGTGCCCGCGGCTTCTCAGAGCGCTTCGACAGCTCCGCAGCATACTGGGCGGCGTCGCCGGGCTTGCGCCCGCGCCAAGCCGCCAGCGACGCGTCTTCGTCGAGCGGCAGCGGCTCATAACTCTGGCAACCGGCCAACAGCAGAATCAGCAAGGCAAAGCGACGCATAGAGTCTCCGTGAACGAACACAGGCACGCCAGCGCGCGCGAGCGCGGCACCGGTTCACAGAGTCGAAACTAGAGAAGCAAAAGGGTCACGCCAACCCAGGGTGGGTTCGGCGGCGGGCGTTCCACGTGTGCTGCGGCAAACCTGGGCGCAGTGGCCTGTTGGGGGACAAACGCGGGCTCAAGTTGCCACGCGGGCGCGGCCTGCACTTCTGCGGGCGCGCATGGCACCGCCATCGCGCCGGACGAGATGCCGAAGTCTTCCTGAAGCGGGCAGCGCTCTTCCGGCGCGTCAGGCTCGGGGTTGCCGCAGGTATGGGCCTGCACGACCTGGGCCTGGGCGTGAAACAGACTACACAGATCCACGGCATGCAGCAGCCGTGCCACGCTCATGCCCGGCGCGATACTGAGGTAGAGTGCCGCAAGGATGGATGCCAGCTTGACCATTCAGCTACTATTAGTCCCGCACTTCACTACGGGATCAACGGGAATCTCGAAGAATTGTTCAGCGCAACCCCCCGACGCCCCGACATTACCGGACGCTTCCCGCGTTGCGGCGCCCGCCGCGCGCCCGTAAGCTCACGCCATGACGCAGCCGCATACGGCGCTCTGGCTTCGCGCGCTCAAGGTTTTCTGGGCGGTGTTGCTGATTTCATTGCTTGTGTTCAGCGTGCTGATGGCGGCCTGGGGCAACCTGCGCGAAGCCGTGATGCTGCGCTTCGTGGATGACCGCTACGTCAAGTCAATGCTGTTGCAACTGCCCGAGGGCGCAAGCGCCAGCATCGGCGATAAGGGGCTCGGCCCTGCGGCGAAACACACGCTCGCGCCGGACGAAGGCGCGGAAAGCGCCGAAACGGTCGAGGGCATGGCGATCACGCTGCCGCGCGTGTACCTGCGCGAGGACCAGATTCTCGAACACGGCCGGCGCTGGCAGCCCGGCGAGCCGCTGCCTGGGCTGGTCGAAAAGCTGGCGCCCGGGGCGGCGCTTCTCTGGCACGAAGGCACCGCGCAATCCGCCGGATTCACGCCGGTGCTGCTGGGCCGAGAAGGCCGCATCGACTACGCGCTGCTGGCCACGTTCACGCTGCCGGGCACAGAGCCCGTAAACGCCGCGTTTCTGCTGCGCGCCGAGCACGAGGGCAAGCGCGTCTTTTCACTGCAGCGTCAAGAACTGTGGACTGACCAGATGTGGGTGCCGGCGGGCGACTTCTGGGCCCGCCGCGAACAATACGACAGCTTGCCGCCGCTCTCGGCGGGCCAGACCAAAACTGTATGGCGCTGGTATTTTGCGTTCGAGCAGGATGAAACCGCGTGGCGCAGCGCACATGTGCCCGGCAAGTTCTCGGATGCAGCCTGGACAGGCCTGCCGGTCAAGTAGCCGCCGGCGTGACCTCGACGGCCATGTCGCGTAGGCGTTCAAGGTCGCGGCGTTTGCGGCGCAGCGGCCACCAGTCGTAAAGCAGAATCTCGAGCGGCCGCCACATCGCCACCCAGCCGCCGATCATGATGCCTTCGCTGATCAGCGCCCCCCAGGTGCGGTCGTCCAGGGCCTGGCCAACGAAATGGGCCGCAAACATGGCCGTCACCAGCACCAACAGGCCGATCAGCAGGCTGGAGCGGCCACGCCGCAAGAGTTGCCGGAATTCGTTGCGCGACAGCTCTGCCGTTTGCCCGAAGTAGTTCTGCACCGCCGCCTGCAGAATCGCCTGGTGATCGCCCGGCTGCTTGGGATCAGAGATCGTGACGGAAAGCCGCATCGGTAAATGTTGCGGAATCTCGCGTGCCCACGAAACGATGTAGCTGACAGCATCGTCGTCGAGGTCGCGTTCGATGAACGGGTCGGGGTCCAGCGAATTGAACAACTGGCCTATATCTTTGACCCGCAACCGGATCACCCCGGTTCTGGCCTCAATGCCCGTCATGGATCCTCTACACGCTGAACCGGAAGTGCATCACGTCGCCGTCGGCAACGACGTACTCTTTGCCCTCGGTGCGCATCTTGCCTGCCTCTTTGGCGCCATGCTCGCCGCCGTTGGCGACATAGTCTTCATATGCGATGGTCTCGGCGCGGATGAAGCCCTTTTCAAAGTCGCTGTGGATCACGCCCGCAGCCACAGGTGCCGTGTCACCGGCGCGAATCGTCCAGGCGCGCACCTCTTTGGGCCCGGCAGTGAAGTAGGTGCGCAGGCCCAGCAACTTGTAGCCCGCATGAATCAGGCGGTCGAGGCCGCTGTCTGTCAGGCCCAGACCCTCCATGAACTCGCGGCGTTCTTCCGGCCCCAACCGCGCAATCTCGCCCTCGATCTTGCTGCTGATGATCGCCACCTCGGCGCCTTCCTCGGCGGCAAGCCGCTTCACCGTTTCGCTGTGGGCGTTGCCGTCGGGCAGGTCGGCTTCTCCGACATTCGCCACATACAGCACGGGCTTGCGCGTCAGCAGCCCCAGTTCGTTCAGCACGTAGGCGTGCTGCGGGTCTACATTGTAGAGCCTCGCGGGGCGGGCCTCGTCCAGGATCGGCTTGACCGCACCCAAGATTTCGACGCGCAACTTCTCTTCCTTGTCGCCGCCACGGGCGAGCTTTTCTGCTTTCTCGAGACGCCTGGTGACCGTTTCGAGGTCCTTGAGTGCAAGTTCTGTCTGGATCACGCGGATGTCGCGTTCGGGGTCAACGCTGCCTGAGACGTGAAGGACGTTCTCGTCTTCGAAGCAGCGCACGACGTGGGCAATGGCGTCCACGTCGCGGATGTGCGCCAGAAACTTGTTGCCCAGGCCTTCGTTCTTGCTGGCGCCCTCCACCAGGCCGGCAATGTCTTCAAACTGGATGGTCGCCGGCAGCACGCGCTGCGACTTGGCAAGCTCGACCAGTTTGTCCAGGCGCCGGTCCGGCACCGGCACGGTGCCGGTGTTGGGCTCGATCGTGCAGAACGGATAGTTTGCCGCCGCCGCCTGCTCGCTGGCCGTGATCGCGTTGAACAGCGTGCTCTTGCCCACGTTGGGAAGGCCGACAATGCCGCACTTGAACCCCATGACGCTCCTGACCCAGAACCAAGGGGCGGGATTATATGCGCGGCCCGCCGGTTTACTATCATGGTGCAGACCCCGCCTTCCTCCCCTGGGGCTTGTCATGCCGCGCTGCCTGTTCGCACTGCTTCTTCTGTTGCCTCTGTCGCCGTTGGCGTTGGCCAAAGACGCCGACGCCAAAGATGCCAAACGCTGGGTCAGCAACGTCTTCGATACCGCTGACGCCAAGGCCCGCGACAAAGAAATCGCCAAGCTTGCCGGCTGGACACTCAACGAAGCCGGCGCCCGCGACGTGCGCCAGCACGCGCTGGGGCTGCAACGCAAGGCGCCAGCCAAGCTGCCGCAGCTGAAAGAGATTCACGAGGGCGCGTACGAGTACGTCTACGAGGTGCGCTCGCGCGGTGCCAAGTACACCAACTTCGCGATGCTTGACCTGCCGCGCGGCCTGACTGCTGACCGGCCCGTACCGCTGGTGATCGGCCTGCACAGCGACCTCGGCACCGCGTGGTACGAGCTGTCGGGCCTCCGCACCTGCGCGCGCGAGGGCGCAGCCGGCTTGCGTGACTGCATCATCGCCTGCCCGCAGGCCCTGAACCGCGGCAACACCGCCGACGACCCGCGCGAAAACCCGCCCGGCGACAAAGAGTATTTCGGCTGGGGTCCCAAGCAGCAGGGCATCGACACCGTGTTCAACCTGCTGGATGAACTGCTGGAAAAGTTCAACATCGACCGCGACCACATTTACCTCACCGGCGTCGGCATGGGCGGCCAGGCCTGCTTTGACCTGGTGCAATTGCGGCCTTCACAGTTCGCTGCCATCTGCGTGCGCGACGCCACTCCCGCCTTTCACCTGCCCGGCGCCAAAGAGAGCGATCTTGCGCAATTGCGCACCGACCGCAAATTGCACGAGCAGAATGCCGAGATGCCGTTTGCCACCTGCTTTCGCGCCACGCCCGTGTACTGGGTGCATGCCGACGGCGACAAGAAGTTCCCCACGCAATGGGCGCGAGCAGCACGCGACGCCATGAAAGCCGCCGAAGTGCCGGTCGATTATCGCGAGTACGAAGGCTTTCACGGTGGTGGCCCGACAAAGCTGATTGCCGCTGCGTTGAGCGACTGCCTCAAGGTCGCCCGCAACCCCACGCCGACCGTGCTGGTCACCCGCAACGTCATCGGCGACAAAGACCGCGACGGCAACGACCGCTGCTATTGGCTGCGCGTAAAGTCGTACAAGCGGCTCGGTGCTAGAACCGACTGGCCGGCAAAACGATACGCCGGCGGGCTGGTCAAGGCGCGCATCGACCGCGTGAGCAACACCATCGTGCTTGATTCCGAAGAAGTAAGCGAGGTCGAAATCCTGCTGCACGACGACATGCTGTACCTCGATCGCGAGGTCAACCTGCTGATCAACGGTAAGGCAAGCACCTGCAAGCCGCCCATGCGCGAGGTCGAGCGGATTGCGCGAAGCGCCACGGATTACAGGCAGAGCGGCGAAGTGTACTCCGCCAGGCTGACGATCAAGCTGAGCTGATGGAAGTTCGTTTTGAAAGCATGAGCCCCCGGCGTGAACTGGGGGCATGCAATACTGAAGCAATCGATGAATGGCACGGTGAAGCGACCGGCGTTGAACAAGTCGCGTTGGTGGAAACGGCTGCCCTGGGAAGAAATGCCCCCCATCCAGCCTGCTCTCAGCCCTTCTCTAAATGTCGATCGGCATGACCAGGTAATAGAACTTTTCCTTCTCGCCGCTGTGCATCACCGCGCCCGTGTCTTTGTCCTTGAACTCGACCGTGACCTTGTCGCTGTCGAAACCATCGAGCCCCTGCAGTATGTACTGCGGGTCAAATCCAAGCACCGTGTCCTGGCCGTCGTACTCGATTTCCACTTTCACTTCGGCTTGCCCCTGGGCCGGGCTGCGTGAGCGCAGCGTCAGCTCGCCCTTCGAAATCTCCAGCCGCACGGCCTGGCTTTCCACGCTGGTCAAGTGCCGCGCCTTGTTCAGCGCCAGTCTGAAGTCCTCGGTACTGATCGTGAGCTGCTTGTCCAGGTCGCCGGGGATCACACTGCGATAATCCGGGAATTGTCCCTCGACCAGTTGCACGCCAACCTCGGTGCCATCAACCACGGCGAGCACGCGATTCTCCGAAAGCTTGAGCACCATGTCGGCGTCGTTGCCGATGACCTTGCTGATCAGGTCGTAACCCCTGCGCGGCAGAATCACCTGGTAGCCGACCTCTTTGCCCTTGGCGCTGACCTTGCAGTAGCCAAGGCGGCGACCGTCGGTGCCGCAGAACTCAAGGCCGTTCTTTCGCGGCTCCAGCAGCACGCCGTTGAGCGCATAGCGGCCTTTTTCCTGGGCGATGCTGCGCCCCACTTTGCGAATGGCGTTGGCGAAATCTGCACCCTTGAGCTTCAGGTCCGCGTCGCTGCCGACCTCAGGCAACTTCGGGAACTCTTCCGGGTCGGCGCTGGTCAGCTCAAAGCGGTCGCGGCCGGCTTTCATGCTGACCGTTGACCCGTCAACAGACAGCTCGACCGTTTCGGCCCGGATGTCCCGCAGCAGGTTGCCCGCCAGTGATGCCGCCACCAGGCACTTGCCGGGCTTTTTCGTTTCGACTTCGCTGAGCGTGCGCTTGAGGCTGAGTTCAA
Source organism: Planctomycetota bacterium (assembly GCA_025993795.1). Taxonomy (GTDB): domain Bacteria; phylum Planctomycetota; class UBA8742; order UBA2392; family UBA2392; genus JADJRK01. Next base: position 64,684 of record JAMQHL010000018.1, on the reverse strand, counting down.
GGTCTGTGGCGCGGACCTCAAGGCCGTTCTTGTCGGCAATCAGCAGAACGTTTTGCGTGATCGGGTTGGTCGAGCGCTGGTTGACGATGCTGCTTACCTGGCCCATGGCTTCGGCCAACTGATCGCGCGCGCAGATAACGTGCATGGCTACTCCTCGTTTGGACCGGCGGTTCTACCCGCGCCGGCCCGCAATTCAACGACGTGCAAAGATGTCAGTTCCGTTGTGACGCAGCTTCATACGTATAGCAAACCAATAGAGAATTCACTTCGTGTTCCAGTACTATGGCCTGTCCGAAAGTCAGCGATCCAGGGGACAACCCCCGCAACGCCAGCAGCAGCAAGAGCTCGAAGCGTGGAGTCGGCACCGGAGAACCCGGGGAAAACAGCCGGCTACCGACAACACCTCTGGACAACCGGCAGACAGCGATGTGGGGCGTTGGCAGTAGCGACGCCATCCATCCGCAAGCTGTAAGCAAGGTAGCCCGAAACAACCGACACCCGGGCAGATTGCGGAGCAAACCTGTGTTCGCCGTGGAGTGGTCGTGGGTAACGGGATTCGGTCGGGTACAACACAGGCACCAGCTTTCGTCATGCGGAGGCGAAAAGAAACCCCCGCAACCCGGCGGGGGTTTCGTCAGTCACGCGCTTCAGCTCAAGGGGCGGCGAAGCTGAAGCTCAAAGCGTTCCAGTTCGTTGCGCAGTTCACTGTCCTTGAGGCGCAGTCCTTTGATCTTGTTGATCGCATGCAGCACCGTGCTGTGGTCGCGGCCGCCGAAGAAGCTGCCGATCTCGGTCAGGGTAAGCTGCGTCAGTTCCTTGGTCAGGTACATCGCCACGTGGCGCGGGAACGCAAGGTTCTTGGTGCGGCGCTGGCTCAGCAGGTCGTTCAGGCGCACGTTGTAGTGCTCGCACACCAGGTCAATGATGTCGTCGGTGGCAATGCGCGCCGGCGTGGGCTTGGACTTCACCAGGTGGCGCAGTGCCTCATGGGCAAGCTGCAGGTTGATCTGGCGGTTGCTCATGCTGGAAAGCGCAGCCAGTTGCACGACCGCGCCTTCAAGCTCGCGCACGTTGGTCACGATGTTCTCGGCCAGAAAGTGCACGACGTCGTCCGGCACTTCGATGCCGCGCAGTTCAGCCTTCTTGCGCACGATCGCCATGCGCGTTTCGGTGCAGGGCGGCTCAACCTTTACCGCAAGGCCCCAGTGAAAGCGGCTGATCAGCCGGTCTTCGAGATTGGGGATATCGCGTGGCAGGCTGTCGCTGGTCAGGCAGATCTGCTTGCCCAGCTGGTACAGGTGGTTGAAGGTATGGAAGAACTCTTCCTGCGTCTGTTCTTTGCCGGCGAGGAAGTGGATGTCGTCGATCAACAGGGCATCGCTGTCGCGCAGTTCGCGACGGAAGGCTTCCATGTTGCCCGACTTGAGCGCGCCGACAAAGCGGTTGACGAACTCTTCGCATGAGATCATGCGGATCTTGGGCATGCGCGGCAGAAGCTTGCGCGCGATTGCGGTCAGCAGGTGTGTCTTGCCCAGGCCGACACCGCCGTGGATGAACAGCGGGTTGTAGGACTTGCCCGGGTTCTCAGCGACCGCTTGTGCCGCCGCAGCCGCAAGCTGGTTGCTGGGGCCGACCACGAAGTGGCCGAAGTCCAGCCCGGTCTGAAGCTGGCTGGAAGTAAGGAACTCATTGCTGCCGGCGGCGCTGGTAACGGAAAGTGTGGGTGTCTTGCCGCTGATCTCAACGTTGACGTCTGCGGGGTTGCCGTGGGACGTGGTGATCACCTCAAGCTTGGGCTGAAAGCCGAGCACCTGGTAGCAGGCCTTGGAAACGCATGTGCGCAGACCCTCAAGGTCGGTCTTTGCGATCTTCTCGGTTGCAATGGAAAGCTTGAGCACGTCTCGTTCAGAGTCGTAGCTCGTTGCCTTGCTGTTGCGCAGCAGTTCATGCACGGGCAAACCCCGTGAGCGCGTCAGCGCCAGTTCCTCGATTGCGGGCCACTGGCTAAGGACATCGCCGTCGGTTGCGGACATCATCACCTCAATGTTGTTAAGAACGTTGTTAGAACGCCGTAAGTATCTTCAAGACACGCCTCGGCGGCGGCGGCAACATCAATCCGTCCGCGACCATACCATCGCGCTTGCCACCGGTTTGCACCCGTGGCGACGTTTGTTGCTGCTGTCGGAGAACTCGTCAATCGAAGATTGACGCCCACCCCCCAGTCGCGTTTTCTTGTGTTTCCGGCGTCTGTGTTAGCTTTGCAACAAGAAGGGTCAACGGCGGCACCGTCGCCGACAGGCGGGATAAGCTGTCAGTAACGGCGAAAGTTACCGTGCAGCGGCGAGTTAGGTTTTAAGCAAGAAATCTAGCTGACACCCGATGATTCGGGCGCCGCATTATTGCTGTTGAACGGGCTGTTCGCGAAGCTGCTTCACGTGCCGCTTCTGGCCAATCCAGGCGACCAGAATGCCCAGCGGCCAAGCAAACGCACCGCCGACAAGAGTCGCTGCCAGTACAAGGGTCTTCTCTTCGTCCGCAAACATCGCCACCAGTGGTACGCCTGCAACGGTAACGGTCGCAGCCGTAATGACCGCTGCAACGAACAGCGGTTTGAATGTCACACGCAGCGTCGCCGACGATTTGTCCTGCGTGCCCAGCAGCTTGTGCATCACTGCCATGTCGATCTCGTCGTCTGCATTCGGCGCGCTGAACACCGGTATCATGTGCCGCTTGCCGCAGCGCGGGCACTCAAGCTGAAGCCCGCTGTATGCCTTGCTGAACACGTCTGTCCAGCCGCAGGGGCATTCAACCTTGCACTTGATGTCGGGGCGGCTTGCCAAACTACTTGTCCGCGATGTCTTCGCAGTCGAGTATGTCGCGCGTTTCTTTGACCAGTGCGGCAACGAACGGGCCGAAGCGGGATTCATTTTCGCGGTCAGCCTTCATCAGGGCAATGTGCGCGTCACGAATCAGCAGAGTGCGGCGTCGGCGGTCCTGCCAGCCTTCGCGCAGGCGCTCAAGCTTGCAGGTGGGGAAATCCACGTGTTCGTTCCGCACGTGCAGAATCTTGGGGAGGCCCAGGCTGTTCATGGCGCGCATGGTAGGCGGGGTGGCGTTGACCACCGTAACAGAGACCGGCAGCGGATTGCCGGACTTGTCGGTGTCGAAACCGATAAAGCCCATCAATGTGCCCATGAACGTGCTGTCGAGGCCAGTGCACTCAAGCAGGTCGATGATCACGTTGCGTACGCCATCAATGAACGACTTTTCGGCGTACTCACGCAGCGGCCCGGCGTTGTTGAAGTTACCCAACCCGACCACGCGGACGTAAACTGCTTCACTAGTACGCGCTGCTTCGAGATACCCAGCCATACGCCCAAGCCGCGCAAGCGGCTGAAGATGCACGGGGCTAGCTGACACGCAGCCCCGACGCAAGAGGTTTCATTCCGGTCAGGGGGACGACATCGTCGCCATCCTGCACCGCCAGTAACATGCCCTGGCTCATCACGCCGCGCAGCTTGCGAGGCTTCAGATTCGCCACAATCACGATGTCCTTGCCGACCAGCGCCTCAGGCGCCCACCATGGGCGGATGCCTGCGCAGATCGTCCGCTGCTCGGTGCCGGCTTGTACGGTCAGCACCAGCAGCTTGTCCGCTTCGGGGTGGGGCTCGGCTGCCAGTACGCGGGCAGTCCGCAACTCCACTTTGGCGAAATCGCCGATCTCGATCTCTCCCGGCGCAACTGGCTCGGTCATTCCTTCTCCAGCTTCCTTAACGAACAGCCAATTTGACTGCATCCGTCAAAGTACCTTGCCTAAAGGAGTTTGCAACGGAAACACGTCCGGGAGGTCGTTCTAACGGCTGATAATGTTTGAACTTGTGAGTCATTCCACGAATTGCCAACAACGCCGCGCAACTGCCGAAGATCGGCATGCGCAGGCTGACCCCTCGGCACAACTTGCTACACTCCGCCCCCTTATGACCGAGTCGGCGGCATCCCTAACCAAGCTCGACAAGCTCAAGGCCCTTGCTGCCCGGGGCTGGGTTCAGGGCTTGCTGGTCGGCGCGCTGACGCTGGTCGGTATGCTGTATTACCAGTTCGTGCCCACGGTCGTGGATACGGAGGAAGGCAAAGCGGTGCACGCCGCCAGCGTCGGTTTTCCCGACCCTGACAGCTACTACCACATCAAGATGGGCTATCTGTACCGCACCGGCGAGGTGCAGGCGGCCGGGCCGGATTTTCACTGGTCGCGCGAAAGCCTTTGGGCCAACAGCTTCTCGGACAAGGACTTCCTGTTTCACATCTACCTCGTTCCGTTCACGCTGCTGGCAGACGGGCCCGCAGACGCGCAAGGGCTGGCAATGGCCGGCAAGCTGGGGACCTCTGTGCTCGGCCTGCTGCTGGTGCTGACGCTGTTTGCTGTGATGCGCGGGTTCGGGCTGCGGCACGCGTGGCTGTACGTGCTTTGCCTGGCTGCCGTTGGCGGCACCTACATCATCTTTCGGCTGAACATGTGCCGCAGCTACCTGATGGCGCTGGCGTTTGTGCTGACCGGCTGGCTGATGCTGGCGCGTGGCAGGCGCCTGCCGCTGTTCCTGGTTTCCGTGGCCTACACGCTGGCGTACACAGCGAGCCATCTGCTGCTTGCGCTGGCCGTGATCCGTGCTGCAAGCGAGCTGCTGGTCGGCCCGCGCGTTGACAGCACGCGCTGGAAAGACCTGAAGTCGAACCTGTTGCTGATGGCATGCATAGCAGCCGGCATCGCGGTCGGATGCGTGCTGCACCCCAACTCGCTTGAGCTGGTGCGCGTGTGGTGGGTGCAGAACGTTGTGGTGCTGGCGCTTTCACACCGGGATACTGTGGCGCCGGTGGTTGAGTCGCTGGGCAAGATCCTGGGCCTGTCGGCAGACCTTCAGTCAGACGTCGAGCTTTCACTTGGCCGTGAGCTTGAGCCGGCGACGGGCCCGGTGCTGGCATTCAGCTCGCCGCTGATTCTGTTCTCGCCGATCGTGCTGCCGCTGCTGGCAGCAATCCTGGGGCACCGGCCGGCCCGGGAAACGATTCTTACGTCGGGTGCCGCGCTGGCGTTTCTGGTTGCGTACATGGTGAATATCCGCTTCATTGAATACGCGGCGCCGTTCATGGCCGTCGCCATCGGCATGTGGCTGGAGGGCATTCTTGGCAGCGACGGCTACAAGGCATGGATGGAACGTCGGCCGGTGTGGTCGAGGGCGCTGCCGATCAGCGGCGCCGTGATCGCGCTGATTGCCAGCCTGTCGATGTGGATCGGTACGTCGCTTTCGTATCGCATCCCCGATTATGGCAGCATTGAGCCTGCGGGGCGCTGGTTGCACAACAACCCCGAGGCCCACGGCAAGGTGGTCTGGCACGACCGCTGGGACGAGTTCACGGACCTGATTTTCTTTGCCAGTGAGTGCGACTACCTGATCGGCCTGGACCCGACGTTCTTCTATGTGCACGACGCGCAGAAGTATAAGGCATGGGTCGAGATCAAGCGCGGCAAACGCCGCGATTTCCTGGACACGATTCGCGACGACTTCAAAGCCGACTACATTCTCTCCCACCGCGGCAGCAGCGAGTACTTCTATAACCGGCTGAATGACTACGCCCAGCAGGGCCGGCTGGAACTGTGCGTACGCGCCGAAGATGATGACTGGGCGCTGTACAAGCTGGTGAAGTAGACTCAGGCCCATGCACGCCGAGCAAGCATATCTGTTTCGTCACGCGCTGCTGCGCGACGCGGCCTATGAGCTGCACCTGCCCCAGGACCGCGCGCGGCTGCATGCGTTGGCGTTGACGCTGCTTGAGGGCGTGCTGGAAAGTTCAAGGCCGCACGGCGACTGCGATGAGGCCGATGTCTGGACGATTGGTCCGCAGCCGATTGATGCGTTTGCACTGGAACTGGCCCGCCACGCCCGCCTTGCGCAACCAGTAGCCGGCGAGCAGGCAAGGGCGGCGCGCCAGTGGTACACGACCCGCGCCGCCGACCATGCGGAGCGCCACTATCGCCACGATCACGCGCTGGAGTTGTGGCACGAACTGTCGCGACTCAGCCGGGGTTCGACAAGTGGGCGCGCAAAGCGGCGCGCCGCTGAGATGGAACACATGACGGGCTCGTCGGAGCAAGCCCAGCGGTTACTGGAAGAGGCTCTGGCCACCCAGCGACAGGCAGGCGAGGTGCAGCAGCAGGCACTGACGCTGGACGCCCTGGGGCGCGTACACAGGGGCAATGGTCGCACCGCAGAGGCTGAGCGAGCGCTTGAGCAGGCGCTCGCAATGCATCGCGACGCAGGCAACCGCCAGGGGGAAGGCTCAACGCTGGCGAACCTGGCGGCACTCTATTACCAGTCAGGGCGCGTAGACCGGGCCGAGCGCTTTTACGAGCAAAGCCTGGCGATGGTTCGGGGCGAAAACAGCGAGCTCGAGAGCGTGGTGCAGGGAAACCTCGCCACGATCTACAACGAGACCGGGCGCTCGGAAGCAGCAGAGCAGTTGTACGAGACGGCGCTGATCGCCTTGCGGGCCGCTGGCAACCGACTGCTTGAAGGCGTGCTGCTGGGCAATCTCGCGGTGGTGTACGCGCGCACCGGCCGCGCGGACCAGGCGATCGACGTTTACGAACGCGCCCTGGTGATTCACCAGGAGGTCGGGAATCGACGCTCAGAGGGCGTGGTGCGTGCCAACCTTGCGGTTCGTCACCGCGAGGCGGGTCGGCTGGCGCAGTCGGCGGCTGCATACCAGCAAGCGCTGACGATGTTGCGAGAGACCGCAAACCGGACCCACGAGGCAGTGCACACGTGCGGGTATGCGGTCTGCCTGCAGAGGCTGGGCAAGTCGATGCAGGCCAGGGACGAATGGACGCGCGGAGCGGCGATGCTTCGAGACATGGGCGACAGTGCGGCGCTTGCCCAGTGCACAGACGAGATGCGCCAGGAGTGCGCCAGGTCCGGCACGCGCCCCTTCGACGAGGCGGCGCCATGACCCGCGAGCAGGCTTACTTGTTTCGCCACACGTTGCTGCGCGACGCGGCCTATGACCTGCAACTGCCCGCCGAGCGCGGGATGCTGCATGAGCTGGCGGCGGAGGTGCTGGAGATAGTTCACGCGGACGAGCTTGACGTAGCCGCATCCGAAATCGCCGAGCACCTGCGCATCAGCGGCAGGCATCCCGGCCGCGAGCGCGAATACACGGTTCGTGGTGCCCGGCACGCCCACGACAACTATAACCACGACGTGGCGGCGCGGCTCCTCAAGCGGCAAGGCGAGATCGGAACGCCGAACGAAGTCGTCGAGGCGCACCAGTTCTTGTACGGCGTTCTGCGTGGACACTTTAGTGACAAGCGGGGTGCGCGCAGTCAAGCGCTGGCCCTGTGGCGTGTCGGCAGGCGTCTAGGCGCTCCGGCCGTTGTCTCGCAGGCCCTCACACTCCTGGCCGGCCTGGAACGCGGGGCGCGGGCGCGGCGTTTGCTTCGGCGCAGCTTTGTGTTGGCAAAGCGCGCGCAGGCATGGCTCCCGGCGGCATTGGCGGTGGGTAATCTGGGAGCGGGCTACGCCGCAGAAGACGAGCACTGGCGCGCCCGGCGACTGTTCATGTACTCGATCCGGCTGCATCGCCGCGCGAACAACCCAGTCGGTGTGGGATTCTTTCTGAGCTCGCTGGGTGGGTCGCTGCGTCAACTTGGCGACCTTGCAGGGGCGGAACGAACTGCCGCCGAGGGCATAGCGGTACTTGAAGAACTGGGGGCCAAGCGGTATCTGCCGACCGCTTATGGCCACATGGCAACAGTGCTGGAGAAGGTGGGGCGGTTTGACGAGGCGGAACAGATACTGGGCAAGGCAGAGCAATTGGCCGTGGAAATCCAGTTGCAGCACGAGTTGTGGAAGCTGCGCGTCCAACGCGCCAAGATTGCGTTGGAACGAGGGAAGCCCGCCGAGGCCCTGGCGCTGTGGCGCATAGTAGCAGACATGCTTGTGGAATCGGGGGAAGCGGACGAACTGGAAGCTGCGCGGCAGAACTTGCAGCGCGCCGGCGCAAGGCTCAGGCTGCTGCCGCCGCAAGCATGGGCCTGAGCAGTGGCCAGCCCAGCCCGAATCGGAGTTGTCGCAGACTTGCAGGACAACAGTTGAACGCTGAAACCACCTACCTGTTCCGCCACGCCCTGCTGCGAGACGCAGCGTATGAACTGCAATTGCCTGCCGAGCGGGCGTACTGCCACGAGAGCGCCGTAGCCGCGCTGCTGGCCGTGCACAAGCGGGCACAGCCGGAATCACTCGCCGGCGAGTTGGCCGACCACGCCGGCCGCGCCCTGGAGCAAGGCGCGGACAACGCGTTTCTGCGCGAGTGCCGCGAGCGGTATCTGCATCAGGCCATGCATGCGGCCGCGGCCGGGTTTCGAACTTCAGAGGCGATACGGCGCGCGGAAGAACTGGTTGCCCTGCCATGGGCAGGCGCCAAGCGCCGCATCGAGGCGTTGGTGCTTGCCGCCGAATTCTGCCAACGTTCGGGCCAGGGCCAACGCGCCGCAGGGCACATCAGGAAGGCGTTGAGGCTGCTTGAGAAGGCGCCGGACCCGAAGCGGACGTATCAGGCCCACATGCTGCTGGCGATTGATCAAATTCACCGCGGCCAGTACGCGGCGGCCGAAGCGTCGCTGCAGAAGTTGCTGGCAAGCGGCGTCATGGAGAAGCAGTCCCGCAGGTATTGCGTTGCAGTCGGCAACCTCGCGATCGTTCACCGCGAGATCGGCCGCAACCGCGAGGCTGAGCAGGAGTTTCGGCAGGTGATCGAGCGTCTCAACGCTCTCGGGGACGGAGCCGAGGAGGGTCGCAATCTTGGCAATCTGGCAAACCTGTTGCGCGACCAAGGCCACCACACTGAGGCCGAGTCGGCATACCTGCGCGCGCTGGAGCTGGTTCGCGAGCAAGGGGCGAGTTTTACCGAGGGCATCATCCTGGGCAACTACGCAGAGCAGCTGCTGCAACTGGGACGTCATGGGCAGGCCCGTGCCGTGATCGCCCAAGCCCAGGCAGTCCACCACCGAACCGCCGATACCGTCAGCAGCGCCGAGTGCGCGTCGCACCTGGCGCGCGTGCTCGCCGCCGAGGGCAACGTCGAGGCGGCGGCTTCAATGTCGCGCCAGGCCATAGAAACGTTGGGCAATGCCGGCATGAGACTGCTGGCGGCGGCAGCGCGCTTTCATCTCGCGCGATTTCTCTTTGACGCAGGCCGGATGGCGGAATCAGCAACAGAGCTGGACGTTGCAGAGAGCGAACTGGAGGCGATCGGCGCGCGCGAGATGTTGCTCTGTCACGCGTCTCCGCTGCGGGCCGGCCTGCTGGCCGCCGGCGGCGCCGACCAGGCGCAGCGCCAGAAGATCAAGCAGCTGCTGATGCGCACGGAAGCAGAGCTTGAACGACTGGGGCACGTCGCGGGCTCGGCAGCTTCACGACAGCTGGCCGCCTGCCGTGCCTTGTGCAAAGCCACGAAGGTGGACGAATGGCGGTAACCGCAGAAACCGCCTACCTGTTTCGCCATGCGCTGCTGCGCGATGCGGCGTACGAGCTTCAGTTGCCGAAGGCCAGAGCGCGGCTTCACCTGCTTGCGGCGGACATCCTTGAGGCAATGCCCGAAGCCGGAACGCTGCTGGCGCGCGAGATCGCCGACCACCTGAGGCTGGCGGCAGTTGACAAGGCCGATCGCGCGACAAGAGCGCGCGAAGAGCGGTTTGCGGCACTTGCGGCTGGCCATGCCGACGCAAGTTTCAAGCTGCTGGAGGCCGTCGTGCTGTGGCAGCGCGTCGCCGAGCTGTCACCGGACCGAAAGGCCGATGCCCTGCGCCACGCAGGGCGCGCCGCCTTGCAGTACGGGTTGCCGGTCGCCGAGAGCCTGCTGAAGTCCGCGCTGAAGTGTGCCGACACGGAACGTGACGAGCGCGCCAAGGCTCACGCTTGCGGCAGCATGGCAAACCTGTACCAGCAGATCGGCCGCCTGGACGACGCCCTAGCGTATCATGAGCGCGCAATCAAGATTTCACGTGACCTCGGATCGCGCGAGTTCGAGGGCGTTCAAGTGGGCAACATCGCCAATCTGTACTTTCGGCAGGGTCGCCTGGCCGAAGCCGAAGCCGCCCACGAGAGCGCTCTTGCCATCCACCGCGAGCAGGGAAACCGGAAAAACGAGGCAGTCACGCTCGGCAACCTGGCGGGTGTACTGCAGAAGCTGGGCCGAATGGAGGAGGCGGAAAGGCTGTTCGAGCAGTCGATCAGCCTGCTGAAGCAGTCCGGCGAGTTACGCAGCTACGCCATCGCGATGGCCAACTTCGGCAACTTCCTCGCCGACGGCATGAGGCTGGAACAGAGCAGGCGGGTGCTGACCGAAGCGCTGAGACTCGTGCGGGAGTCCGGCAACCACCGTTTCGAGGGCAACGTCCAGGGCAGCCTGGGGTTGTTGTACTGCATGCTCGGCCAGCCGCACGAGGGAATGCCGCGCCTGGCACTGGCCTGCGCGATTCACCAGGAGGTGCAGAACTGGGGCAGCCTGGTACATCACGGCCTCCGGTTGGCGCTGTGGCAGTTGGCTACCGGCGACAACGCGGCGGCGCGCATGCAATGGAAGAAGTCAGCCTTGCACGCTCAGGAACATGGCCAGCTGGCGCTCGTGGCAGACCTCAGACCCGCCATGCTGCAGGACTGCGAGCGCGCCGGGGTGCCGCCGCTGGATCCGGCGTAATCATTGGGCGGCCTGCCGGCAACTGCGTACAATCCTGCCGTGCGCCAACCATCTGCCGAGACCGCCTACTTGTTCCGCCACGCGCTGCTGCGCGATGCCGCCTATTCGTTGCAATTGCCGGCACAGCGTGCGGCCCTGCACCTGCTGGCCGCTGACTTGATCGACCAGGTAGCCGGGGACATCGGCGAGGCCGCGGGCGAGATAGCGGATCACTTGAAGGCAGCGCGTGATCTAGCGGACCGACCGGGGCTGGAGAACCGGGAGCGCGAGTACGCATCGCGCGCGGCGGGGCGCGCGTCGCGCGCTTACATGCTGCCAGAGGCGCGTCGCCGCTGGCTGCGCGTGGCCGAAATCAGCCAGGGACCGGAGGCTTGCAACGCGTGGCTGGAAGCCGGGGCAGCGGCGCGGGCGCTGGGCGATCGCCGTCAGTTCGAGGAAGCTGCGACATGCGCGTTGGAGATTGCCCGCGCCGGCACCGATCGCAGCCAGCTATGCGAAGCCCTTGAGCACACGGCCAACATGGCGTTCGACAGGGGGGACTTTGCCGCGGCCGCCGCGATCACGGATGAGGCGTTGAGTATTGCCACGGAGCACGGTGACGCAAGGCACGAGGTTGGCCTGCTGGTAAACCAGGCGCTGAATTTCCTTGAGATGGGGCGCCTCGAAGACTCGGCGGAGATCTTTCGCCGTTTGATGCCCCGGCTGAGTTCCGACGAAGAAGCGACGGCCCACGCCAGCATCAACTACGCGATGCTGCTGGACCGGCAGGGCAAACCAGAAGAAGCGCTGCAGCGCTTTCGTCGCGCACTGGAAATTGACCGCAAGCTGGGCCTTGTTGACGGCGAAGCCGGCGCGCTGAACCACCTTGGCAACATGGCATGGAAGGCGCAGAAGCTGGACGAAGCCGATGGCTATTATGCGCAGGCACTTGTGCTGGCGCGTCGTCTTGGGGACCCGCACCATCAGGCGCTGACGCTCAGCAATCTGGGTCTGCTGCGCCAGGACCAGGGGCGGGTGCAGGAGTCGCTGGCGGTGCTGCAGGAAGCGGTGGCGTTGTGCGAAGAGTTCGCGATAGCCTCGCTGCATGCGACTGCCGTTTCCAACCTGGGATTTACCTATCGTGCGCTTCAGCAGCTGGAGCGCGCCGAGGATTGCATTGCCCGCTCGGCCGAGATTTGCCTGCGCTACGGCGACCGGGCGGGCCATGCCATCGCCATGGGCAACCTGGCCAGCATCTACAGCGGACGGGAAGAGCTAGAACGCGCGCTGGAAGTGTTTGAGTCGGTCCTGCCCGTCGAGCGCGAGTTGAGCGAGTGGCGCTTTCTGGGCAACCACCAGTGCGAGTACAGCATGGTGCTGGCGCGGCTGTCGAGACTGGACGCGGCCAGGGAGCATTGGAGCCAGGGCTACCCACTGTTGCTGGAGTTCGGCACCGCGTCCGAGATTCCGAAGCGGCTTGCGCGCATGCAGGGCGTTTGCGCCGCCTTGGGCATCCCGGCATTCCGTACCGAGGTCTGACCATTGTCGCGGGTCGTGGTAAAACCCCGGCATGGCACTCACGCACATCTCCGTTCGCGGCGCCCACGAGCACAACCTCAAGCATGTCAACGTCGCGTTGCCCCGTGACCAGTTGATTGTCATCACCGGCCTGTCCGGCAGCGGCAAGTCTTCGCTGGCGTTTGACACGATCTACGCCGAAGGCCAGCGCCGCTACGTCGAGTCCCTTTCCGCATACGCCCGCCAGTTCCTGGGGCGCCTGCAGAAGCCGGCCGTCGAGAGCATTGAGGGCCTGCCGCCCACCATCGCCATCGAGCAGCGCCAAGCCGGCAGCAGCCCGCGCAGCACCGTGGCCACGACCACCGAGATCTACGACTACCTGCGCCTGCTGTTCGCGCGCATCGGCACGCCGCACTGCCCGGTCTGCAACCGCGAAGTCACACGCCAAAGCGCCGAGCAGATGGTGGACACAGTGGTTCAATGGCCGGCTGGCAGCAAGCTGATGGTGCTGGCGCCCGTGGTGCGGGGCCGCAAGGGCGAACACCGCGACGTCTTTCAGAAAGTGATGCGCGACGGTTTCGTGCGCGCGCGCCTGAACGGTGAAGTCATCGAGGTCGGCCCCAAGACCCAGACCCCCGACAAGAACAAGAAGCACGACATTGACGTAGTGATCGACCGCATCGCGCTTGATGATGACGCGCGTTCGCGCCTGAACGAAGCGGTAGAGGTCGCCCTGCAACTGGCCGACGGGCTGGTGATCGTGGCCCGAGACGACGGCGGAAAGTGGGTCGATACGTCGTTCAATGCAAAGATGTTCTGCCCCGACCATCCCGACGCGCAGATGGGCGAGCTTGAGCCCCGGCTGTTCAGCTTCAACGCGCCCCAGGGTGCGTGCCCGCAGTGTCACGGGCTTGGCATTCATACCGAGCTTGACCCCGTGCTGGTCGTGCCCGACCCGGATAAGACTGTTGCGGACGGCGCGCTGGCCGGCTGGAACAAGCCGCACGAGGCCTTCTGGTACAAGCGGGCGCTGCGCAAGCATTGCCCGCGTCTGGGCATCAACATCAACACGCCCTGGCGCAAGCTGAAGCCTGAGCAGCAGCAGACGTTGCTGTATGGCGAAGCCGGCACCGACGGCCGCTGGGGCTGGCGCGGCAAGCGCGGCTTCCCGGGCGTGATTCCCGACCTGCTGCACCGTTTCAACAAGAGCGACAGCGACAGCGTGAAACAGTGGGTGATGCGCTTCATGGCTGAACGTGAGTGCCCGGCGTGCCATGGTAGCCGCCTGAACCCGTTCGCCAGTGCGGTGAGTGTCGGCGGCAAGTGCATTCACGAAATCGCATGCATGAACGTGCGCGACGCCAGGGGTTGGATCAGCGACGTCAAGCTGAGCAAAGAAAAGGCGCATATCGCGCATGAGGTCGTGCGCGAGATCAGCGCGCGCCTTGGCTTCATGGTGGATGTGGGCATCGGCTACCTGACGCTGGACCGCAAATCCGGCACGCTTTCCGGCGGCGAGGCCCAGCGCATCCGGCTGGCCACGCAGGTCGGCAGCGGGCTCGTCGGCGTGTGCTACGTGCTGGACGAGCCCAGCATCGGCTTGCACCAGCGCGACAACGACTTGCTGCTTGGCACGCTGCGAAACCTGCGCGACATCGGCAACACCGTCATCGTGGTCGAGCACGATGAAGACACCATTCGCAGTGCCGACTACCTGGTCGATCTCGGCCCCGGCGCCGGGGAACACGGCGGGCGCGTCATCTACGCCGGCGACGCCAAGGGTATAGAGAAGGCGAACACGCTGACTGCAGACTACCTGGCCGGCCGCAAAGGCGTGCCCGTACCCCGCAAGACCCGCGCGCTGAGCAAGACCAAAGCCATCACCGTGCGCGGCGCAACCGAGAACAACCTGAAGCAGATCGACGTGGCATTCCCGCTCGGTGGCCTGGTGTGCGTGACCGGCGTAAGCGGCAGCGGCAAGAGCACGCTGGTGACCGATATTCTCGCCAGGGCGCTTTCCAAAGAACTGCACAACGCCGCGACCGAGCCGGGCAAGCATACGCGCATCGATGGTTTGCCGCAGATCGACAAAGTGATCGAGATTGACCAGTCGCCGATCGGCCGCACGCCGCGCAGCAACCCGGCGACGTACACGGATCTGTTCGGGCCGATCCGCGACCTGTTCTGCAAGACGGTCGACGCGCGCTCGCGCGGCTACAAGCCGGGCCGATTCTCGTTCAACGTACCGGGAGGCCGCTGCGAAGTGTGCGAAGGCCAGGGTGTCAAGCTGATCGAGATGCACTTTCTGCCGGACGTTTATGTGACCTGCGAGTCCTGTGACGGCCGCCGCTACAACCGCGAGACGCTGGACGTGAAGTACCGCGGAAAAAGCATCGCCGACGTGCTCGACATGACGATTGAAGAAGCCAACGGCTTCTTCGAGAACCACCCGAAGATCCACAGGATCGTGCAGACCCTTCACGACGTGGGGCTGGGCTACGTCAAGCTGGGCCAGCCCAGCACCCAACTTTCAGGCGGCGAGGCGCAGCGCGTGAAGCTGGCCACCGAGCTTGCAAGGCCCGACACCGGCCACACGCTGTACATCCTGGATGAGCCGACCACGGGCCTGCACTTCCACGACGTGGCAAGGCTGATTGAGGTACTGCAACGACTGGTGGACAAGGGCAACACAGCCATCGTGATCGAGCACAACCTGGACGTCATCAAGTGCGCCGACTGGCTGATCGATCTGGGCCCCGAAGGCGGCGAAGAAGGCGGGCAATTGCTGGCCGAAGGCACCCCAGCCGAAGTCGCCGAAGTAAAAGGCAGCTACACGGGCAAGTTCCTGAAACGGTATTTCAAGGCAACGAAGCAAGAAAACAAGAGCCCGGGGCGCAAGCGACGGGGAGCCGCCAAGGGCAAGCGAGCCCCCGCGAAGAAACGCGCCGCCAAAGCCGCGGTGGGAAAGTAGTCAGTCTTCCATCAACGGAAGCAGGTCGCGCTGGGCGAGGCCCCACATTGCCAGCCCATAAGTCAGGCCCGCGAGGGCAAACACGCCCGTGGCCAGCAGGAAGGAGCCGCCCAGCCAACCGATTACCGGTCCCGCCGGGACGATTATGAAAAAACACACCGGCGGCATCACCAGCGCCTTGCGCCGCAGGGCGACCAACGCCTCGCGCGTCTGCACCCGCCGGCCCTTGCTCAGCCGGAACAGGAACTTGACCAGCAGGAAGATCAGGGCGATCCCCTGCCACAGCGCCATCGAGGCCAGGAACGCTCCGGCGAACGCGATGAAGCCCAGGGCGTGGGCGATCTCGGAATCGGGCGCCAGCAGGTGCGCCAGGCCGACGCCCGCGCCCGCACCGCCGAATGACATGATCAACACGACGAAGAACGAGAGCACGGGCGACTTCTCGCCCGGCAGATGGTCTTCTTCCAGATCATTGCCCATGGGTATTTGTATACCCGAAATCGCTGCGCGGCGAAGCTAGACTGCCGCCGTGCCGCGTAGCCTCTACATCCTCGGCAGCGGGCAGGACGGCGGATTGCCGCAGTTCGGCTCGCGCATGGCCCCTGACATGGCGGCGCGGGTTGACCCTCTCGCTGTGCGCCTGGGGCCAAGCATTTGTGTGCTGGATGACGACGGGTGCTGCTTCCTGATTGACGTCAGCCCCGACATCAAAGAGCAGGAGTCGCGCCTGTTGCAGTTGCCGGCGTACGCGGCGCGCAGTAAGCGCAACCCCTTTGACGGCGTGCTCCTGACCCACGCGCACATGGGGCACTATCTTGGGCTGGCGCACTTCGGGCGCGAAGCGGCGAACACGCGCGAGTTGCCCGTGTACTGCACCGACAAAATGGCGGCGTTCCTGCGTGACAATGCGCCCTGGGACCAGTTGGTGTCGCTGGGCAACATTGTGATGCGTCCCGCAGGCCCGGCACAGCCGATCACCCCGTGGCCCGGGTTGCGCGTTCGCACTATCCCCGTGCCGCACCGGGGCGAATACACCGACACGATTGGCGTGAGCATCAACGAAGACGTGCTCTACGTCCCGGATATCGACGACTGGCGCAAGTGGCCGGCTGCTCGCGATGAAGTCGGCAAACACCGGGTGTGCATACTCGACGGCACGTTCTTTTCGCGCGACGAACTGCCCGGCCGCGACCTGAACGAGATCTCGCACCCCTTTATCGAAGACACGATCAAGTTCTTCGCCGAAGAGGCCAGGTCAGGCCGCATCATCCTGACGCACTTCAATCATTCGAACCCGGTATGCGACCCCGCCAGCCCGCAGGCACGGCGCGTGATCGACGCAGGGTTTGAACTCGCGCAAGAGATGATGGCGATCGAGATGTAGAGGCTACGCCCGCGTCGCCCGGGATCATCGTGGACGCACCGCAGGCGCGGCAAGCCCCGCCACTACGCGACGCGCGCAGGCGAAGAAGCCGATTCCGCATAGCACGAGCAGCCACCACGCGTAGCCGGCGCCGGCGGTGCATCCGCCACCGCCGCTGGAGCCGCTGCCGCCCGTGCCGCCGCTGCCCGGCGTTGCCACTTGCAGCGTGTAGTCGCGAAACGCCGTTGCGCTCACGTTGTCGGTTACGGTCACGCGAAATGCGTAGTTGCCCAGCAGCGTCGGGATGCCACTGAGTTCACCTGTGGCGCCGTTCAAGTTCAAGCCGGGCGGCAGATCGACCGATGGCGCCGTCCACGTGTAGGGCGCCGTGCCGCCGGTTGCGGTGAACGTACGCGAGTAGTTCACCAGCTCAATCGCGTTTGGCAGGGCTCCCGCGGCTGGGCTTGCGATTGCCAGCGCCGCGGGCGGCGTAGGGCCCGCGCCCGGCCCCCCTTGTTTCAGGCCGTTGCCCAGCGTCCAGCCAGGATTCGTGCCGCTTCCGGCGTACGCGCCGCGGTAGGTGAACGCGCCTTTGCTGGTGCCGTTGAAGTCAAGGTCGTAGTGCGCGTGGCTGGTGTACGCGGTCATGGTAAGCGCGGCGCCGGTGCACTGGCCTGCCAGCGGGTAGAAGTTCATCGAGGCGACGACGGTCGTGGGGTTGCCCACATAGTTGATTGCGTTGGCAACCGTGTCGGTCAGGTTGTTGGTCTGGTTCAAGCCGCCGAAGCCGGCGCTGATTGCATTGGGCGAGAACACGAGATTGCCCTGCACCGAGTGCTCAACGCTGGGTTGTTCGACAATGCGAATGCCGCGCGCGCATGAGTACACGGTGTTGTTGTAGATGTGCACAAGCTTGAGCGTTTTGCCCGCGTGGTTCTTGATGTAGATGCCCGCGAAGCTCGCGTCAGGCGCGTCGGCCAGAATGTTGTCGTGAATGCTCAGCCGCCCGCAGGCCTGGAGCAGGCTCTCGCGCGGGTTGTTCGCCAGCAGGTTGCCGTAAATCTCGTACAGGTCGCTGCTGCCCGCGCCGCTGTCAGGGAAGCCGCTGACCAGCAGGTTCGGCCGGTCGCCGCTGCCGGAAGCGCGGCTGGTCTTGATGAACACGTTGTTGCGAATGATGGTGCTGCCGTTGCCGGTGGGCATGCCGCTGACGGCGGGCCAGTTGTTCTGGTGTTTGATCTCGATGCAGTAGCCCTCGGGGTCATAAATGCGGTTGCCCTCGATGACGCCGCGTACGAACGGCTCGTCGCCGTTGCTGTTGCCCAGGTACATGCCGGTACCCGCGCCGATGATCTCGCAGCCGCGGATCGTCCAGTTCCAGCACGGGCACTTGGTGCTGATGCCGACAATCTGCTGGTTGTTGCCGGCGTTGAGAATGCGCACGTCCTCAATCAGCATGTCGTGCACGGTGTGTGGCGTGGTGGTATAGCCCTCGGCTTTGATGCCATCCACTGCCAGCCCAAGGCAGTCCACGGTGATGTTCTTGATCGCGATGTAACTGCAATCGCGCAGGCTGACGGTGTTGTTGCCGCTGACGCCGTTGAATGTCGCGGTGCCCGTCGCCGGGCCCTCAATCGTGATCCACGCGCCCGCAGTCCCGTGCTTGCCGTTCAAGACCAGCCGGTTGGCGTATGTGCCGGCGGCAAGTTGCAGCGTGTCGCCCGGCTGTAACGCAGCGAGCTGCGTCTGGTAGTTGGCGGGTGTGCCCGCGAGCGTTGCCGCGCACAGCGCGGGCGAAAGCAGGGCCAGTAGCAGCAACAGGCGCATGGCTTCTCCTTACTTCACGGGGCCGATCAGTTCGATCCAGTCAATCTCGAGCACGGAGCCTTCGGGCACCGTGATGTTCACGTTCTTGAAGGTCTCGCCGGCAGCGGGGGCGTGTTTGTGTTCGGTGCGTTCGCGAAAGTCAGCGAGTCGTAACTCAAGCACCTGCCAGCCATCGGCGGGCGCGGCGACACGCGTGCTGAAGTTGTCGTTGCGCTCAAGGCAGAACTGCGTCACGTCAAAGTCGCCCGTGCCCGAGACGCGCACGCGCAGGCGCAGCACCGCGCCGTCCATGTGCGGCAGGTCGCGGGGATAGCCCCAGAACGCGCCATACAGGCCGTCGCCCGCGCCGGCAACCAGAAGGCCGTCGCGCAACTCGCCGCGCAACAATCTGCCGCGAGTTGCGGCGCCGTCGTCAAAGTCTTCACGGTACAGCACGCGATCAGCCAGGCCGCGCAGCAGGGCAGGATTGTCGGTGATCTGCGCTATTGCCGTGACGCCGCGTTTCTTCAGTGTCGCGCGCTGGCGTCGCGTGACGGTCTCGTCGCCAACCGAGACTTCGCCGTCGAGTACAGATACCTGGTCTGCGGCGGCGCCTTCTTCAAACAGCACTGCGCCGGTCGCGAAGTGAAGGCCGTGGCCGTCCATGGAAACGCTGACCGGCATGCCGGACCCGCGGCTGTCGACATATACGTCGTGGTCCAGCAGCGTCAGAGCCAGCGAATCGGCCGCGGCGAGAACGGTCAGCTCGCCTTGCAGACGCAGAAGAACGCCAGCCACAAGCAGGTCTACGGGCTTGTCGCAACTGAACGTGCAGCCGTTGTCAAAGTGGGCAAGCTCTCCCGCGTCGCGGTACTCGCGCTTGCCGGGTGCCGCGACCTTAAGCCTGGCGTTTCGTTCAGCACGCAGCAGCGTGATGCGCGGGCCGCCCTCAGGCGCAGGCACCGGCTCGGTCTTGTCGGGCTCAGGTTTCTCGACCGTGTCCTTCGGCGGCTCATGCGCGGGTTCCGGCTCAGGTTTCTCGACCGTGTCCTTGGGCAATTCAGGTGTCGGCTCGGGTAGCGGTTGTTCCGGTGCGGGTTCCGGGGATGGGTCCGGTTGGCCTTGATCGCCAGCGGGTACATGCGGCGCCGGCACGCGCTCAGGGGTGCGGCGCGTCTGCGACTCGGTCTGATTGGCAGCCGGCGCGACGTCGGCCGTGCCCGGGTCTGGCGTTGCCGCAGGCGGGCGCGTGAACGCGAACAGCAGCGCCCCGGCAATCAGCAGTGTGCAAAGGGCCGTGATTGCAGCGCCCGCCCAGACACTGCGTCTTGGCGGGCGGGGTGGCACCCTGCGACCCGCCGGCAGGGCCACCGGCGCCTTGAGCGCGTCTTCAATCAGCACGTCCCAGATGCGGTCGCGGTTTCGGTTCGGTTTGCCGGTGTCGGGCACGGGTTGTCCTTGGGTTCAAAGGACAAAGCCGCACGACTGCCCGATGTCCTCACGAAATCCGGAAATTCCGGCGGCGCCACAGCAGCAGCGCCAGCAGAGCCAGCGGAAGGGCCGAACCGCCGGTCATGCTGCAACTGCCGCCGACGCCTTCTTCGCCATCACTACCAGAGCCGAACGACTTGCCCTCAAGCCGGAAAGTAAAGGCAGCCGACGTGCCGGAACTCTCGCGCGCAATCAGCGTAAGCACCAGGTCGGTCCCGTTGTCCACTCGACCGGCGGACGGGGCGACGGTGTACGGTGCCGCCGTGGCGGCGCTCTGCCATTCGGACGAAACAATCAGCCATGCGGGCAGTGTGTTGAACGAGGTTTCCAGCGAAGTCACGTCGTTGTCGGCGTCCGTGACCCCAAGCTGCAAGTTGATGTTCGTGATCAGCACACCGTGGCTGAACCGCAGCACCTCCTGCTGCTCGATCGCGGCGCCTCCCATTGTGACGGCGATTGCCGGCGGGGCGCCGGTGCCGACCGAGAAACGAATAAAGCGGTCGGAGGGCCATGCCAGCAACTCGCCAGTGGACCCCACGAAAGCTGCTTGCTCGGCAAAGCAGACAGGTTGCGACGCGGTGGCCACAAACTCGCCGCTCAGCAGCACGCGATGCAAGCCGCCGGTCGCCGCGGGCGTGCCGGTGGCGTACCGGAACTCAATCTGGCCGGTCGTCAGGTCCACACGCGTCTGAAACGTCAGCGCCGGCTTGGGGGCCGGGGCCGCCGCCTGCAGCATGTCGGTCCACTCGACCACCAGTTCGCCGCCGGCTTCGAGCCATTGCACGCTGCTGCCCGTGCCCGGCTCAAGCTGCGCCCAATACGGCGCGACCACCTGCGAAACAAACAGCCGCCCGTTGGGAATCGGCGTGGGCTGGTCAGCGAACGCGACGTGTCCGTGCCGACTCACGTAGAACGACGTGAACGTCTGCCCGAACAGCGAAGCCGTGCCCGTCAGCGCGATCGGGCCTTCAAACTCGCTGCCCAGCACCAGCGCCGGGATGTCCGTGCCGCCTGCCAATGGCGTATACGCAAGCGCGCCGCCCGAAACGGTGTATACCTGCGCGGCGCAGACGGGCGCGGCAAGCAGCAACAGTGCAATCAGCCAGTGTCTCATCGGTTTCTCCGGCACTGATGGTAGGGCCGCGGACAGACGCTTCAATGCCGCTGTCGCGCGACACACTCCTTGAGCCTGGCCTTGACCCGTTCCAGCAGGTTTTTCACGCCGCCGTCGCTCAGGTTCAGCGCCGCGCCCAGTTCTTCGCGGCTTGCATTCTGCACGTAGCGCAGGTTCAGCGCCAGGCGCTCTCGCTCGCTGAGCCCGGCAATGCAGCGGCGCAGGGCGGCAACGCGCTCGTCGCCATATTCACCGACGGTTTCAGCCCAGTCCTGCTCGATGGCCTGCACGTCGACGGGGATCATGCGCTTCATACGTTGGGCGTGCTTAAGATATGCGGTCTTGGCTATGGCGCGCAGGTACATCGCGGTTTCGCCGGGTGTGCGCTGCTCGAAGGGGCGCTTGAGCACCTGCAGGAATGTCTCCTGCGTGAAATCGTCGGCTTCGGCGTGCTGCGCCCCCAGCACGCGCAGAAAGCGGTGCAGGTCGCGGCCGTACTCGGCATGAAGTTGCTCGATGTCCACGGCAAAGCAATTAACCACAGGGAACGCAGAGCACACGGAGAAAAGCAGTTCTCTGTGCCCTCTGTGTGCTCTGTTGTGAAAAGCAGTAAAAGCATGCCCTATGGACGTGGCAATCAAGGCAACGGGCCTGCGCAAGAGCTACGGCGACTTCGTCGCAGTGGATGGCGTGGATTTCGAGATTCCCAAGGGCGTGTGTTTCGGCTTTCTGGGGCCCAACGGCGCGGGCAAGACCACGACCATGCGCATGATCTACCGCGCGTCGCCTGTGGGCGGCGGCTCGCTGGTGATTCTGGGCGAAGAAGCCGCGGGCGGCCGCAACGACCGCAAGATCAAGCAGAAAATCGGAGTCGTGCCGCAGGAAGACAACCTCGACCAGGAACTGAGCGTGCGTGAGAACCTTGAGGTCTTCGCGCGCTTTTACGGGCTCGATCGCAAGCAGGCCAAGGCCCGCGCCGTCGAGCTGCTGGACTTCGTGCGGCTGTCCGAGCGCGCCGACAGCAAGGTGTTGGAGCTGTCGGGCGGTATGAAACGCCGGGTGCTGATCGCGCGCGGCCTTGTTGGAGCCCCCGAGCTGGTGGTGCTGGATGAACCCACGACCGGCCTGGACCCGCAGGCGCGCATCAACCTGTGGGACCGCATGCGCGACCTGAAGCGGAAGGAAGCCACGCTGGTATTGACCACGCACTACATGGACGAAGCCGAGCAACTGTGCGACAGCCTGGTGATCATGGACAAGGGCAAGATCGTGGCCAAGGGCCGGCCAAGAGACCTGATAAGAGAACACGTAAGCAGCCACGTGGTAGAAATCGATATGGCCACTTCAGCCCGGAACGGCAGCGACGGGGTAGAAAAGGCCACCAGTGAGTTGGCCCGACTGGCCAAACGCCACGAGCAACACCAGGACCGGTTGCTTCTATATGTAGACAACGGTGAAGAAGTAGTAACCCGCGCAGCCCAGTTGCTGCCAGACGCCGAAACCTTGTTGCGCCGCAGCACACTGGAAGACGTCTTTCTAAGAATCACCGGCCGCGGCCTTGAGGAATGACGAGCTTGGCAGAATCTCCTTACGTCGAGTTGGAGAGTCACACGTCGCCAGATGGTTGCTTCACGTTGCAGGTCTGGCGCGATGGCGATGGGGACCTGATCATTGGACTGGTCGGGTGTGAGTGGCACACCCATGGAGACATCTTGGCCAGTCAGTATGGCGGAACGCCGGACTCGGCCACCCGAAAGTATGTAGATCAGGTTATCGGCTCCCAACGAGCGATCGTGATTCACAGGGTGCACGGAGTTCTGCGGTGGGCGACGATTAGCGAATCCGATCTGTACGGCCACGAGAATGACACGGATATGAAGTACGCGGAGCCGGGAGAGACAATTGAACGAAGATACTGGAACGGCGAGCCTGTCGAGAGCTAGGCGTGGGCAAGCAGCTTGCCGATGGAGAATGAACTGTATTTGGAGCCACAGATGCACGCAGATGAATTGCTTTGATCCGTGTCCATCAGTGTGAATCTGTGGCTAAAACTCGAATGAGACTACCCGGCGATATTGACCTCACGACGTCTGTTTCCGTCTGGCGGCGGAACCTTACTGAGTATTCGCACACGTGGATGACCAACGTGCTGCCCAACTTCTTTGACCCGGTGCTTTATCTGCTGGGCATGGGCCTTGGTCTGGGCATGTTCGTCGGGCGCGGTGTCGGCGGGCTTACCTACATTGAGTTCATTGCCCCCGGCCTCATGGCTGCTTCGGCCATGCAGGGCGCCAGCTTCGAATCGACCTACAACGTGTTCGTGAAAATGAACTTCGCCAAACTCTATGACGCATACCTCGCCACGCCTGCGCAGATCCAGGACATCGCCTTTGGCGAGCTGCTGTGGGCGGTTTCGCGCGGCCTGATCTATGGCTGCGCGTTCTTTGCCGTGTTGTGCGGGTTCACGCTGTTCGGCCATCGCGTGATCGTGAGCCCGTGGGCTGTGCTGCTGCCCGTGGCGATGGCCATGACCGCCACCATGTTTGCGCTGATCGGCCTGACGTTCACAGCCAGCATCCGCAACATCAACTATTACGGCTTTTACTACACGTTGTGGCTGACGCCGCTGTTTCTGTTTTCGGGCATCTTCTTTCCGCTCGATAACCCGCAGATGGCTGGCGGCCACGCCGAGACGATTGCCTGGTTCACGCCGCTGTTTCACTGCGTGCGCCTGATGCGCGGCCTGGCCCAGGGGCCGCTGGACTGGACTCACGGCCTGAGCGCGCTTTGGGTGCTGGCAGTGATTGCCGTGCTTGCCTGGGTAGTCCCGCGGCGCATGCGCAAACGCATGGTGCATTGAGCGTCGCGGGGCATAATCCGCGCATGCAGCTTTCCGCTGAAACCGCCTACCTGTTCAGGCACGCCGTCATCCGCGACGCGGCGTACCAGTTGCAGCCGCCGGCCGCCCGCGGAGCGTTGCACCTTGCGGCATTGAACATACTGGAGGTGCTGGTGCCGCCGGGCGAAGGGGGAGACTCCTGGGCCCTGGAGATCGCTGCCCATGCCGCCGCAGCACAGCTTGCGCCCGGCGCTGATTTGCCCGAGCTGCAGGAACGTGAACTGGCATGGCTGGCCAGGGCGGCTGCACACGAAGCCGCCCTGTGGCGCAACCGCAGCGCGATCGAGCTGTTTCAGGGCGCGGCACTTCATGCCCGCGCCGAGCCAGCGAAGGCGGCGGAGTGGCTGGCCAAGGCAGCGACAATCCTGCTGAGTTCCGGCAGGCAGGCAGAGGCGCCACCGTTGCTGGAAAAGGCGCAAGCCCTTTGCGCACAAAGCGGCAACGACCGGGTACATGGCGAGGTGCTTGCTCTGCGGTTCACGCACGCCTTGATGACCGGTGATGCGCAATCCGCGCAGGCACACTGCGACGCGGGGCTGAAGCTGGCGCGCCGGATCGGTGACAAGCGGCTGCAGGCAACGCTGTTCAACCATACGGCGCAGCTGGCACTTGCCCGGGCCGACCATGCCGCGGCAAAGGAGGCCGCGCTTGCCGCGCTTACGGTGATGGCAGACGGGCACTTTCCAGCCGCGAGGTCACGGGCCCACCGCTATCTGGCCGACATCGCGTGGCAGTTGGGGGACATGGCAGAGGCCGAGAAGCAAATGCGCCGGGCGGTCGAGGTTGCGGAAGGCACTCCATCGGGCCCCCTTGCATCAGCGGTGGATCATTTGGGCTCGGTGCTTCAAGACCGCGGCCGGCAGGACGAAGCAGCCGCCATGCACGAGCGCGCGCTTGCGTTGTACGTGCAGATCGGCGACAGCGTCGGAGTGGGGGCAGTGAACACCAATCTGGCCGGTTTGTGGACAGAACAAGGCCGCTATGACGAGGCGCGCGCCAAGTACATCGACGGGCTGGCGGCCTTTCGCGCACGCGGGATCGTTGCCCA
Organism: Planctomycetota bacterium; assembly: GCA_025993795.1. Classification (GTDB taxonomy): domain Bacteria; phylum Planctomycetota; class UBA8742; order UBA2392; family UBA2392; genus JADJRK01. The sequence goes on along the minus strand of JAMQHL010000018.1, from coordinate 39,746 downwards.
GTCCGCAATATGCCTTGGCAATCTGGGTCAGCTCTCCGTCCGCACTGGACGCCTGCGGGAGGGCGAGGCCTGCCTGCGTCGGGCCGTAGCGGACCTCAGGCGTCTGGAGCGCGGTATCGAGCTTGCCGTGTTTCAGACCGTGCTGGGCGGGTGCCGACTGCTGCTCGGCGACATTGGCGAGGCAACCGAACTGCTGCTTGAGGCGGATGCGATCCTGGAGAAGTACGATGCGGAACACTGGCGACGCATGTACTCGCTTCCCGGCCTGCTCCGGATTGCAGTGGACAACTGGCAGCGTGGCGGCGCGCCTGAACCAGTGCGCGAATGTGCAGCGCGCATCGGAACACCGGAAAAGCCGGCCCACCAGTTTGACGCCCTGGCCCTTGAGGTAGACCGCTCGGTCGAGAATGGTGCTCCTGCCCTGATCCATCGCGGTCACCTGATCGCGGACATGCTGCCGGGCCTGCGGCGGGCGTTGCTGGAAGCCTTGCCGAACCTTGACCCCGAAGGCTGGCGCGTGCTGGCATCCAGCAATCAGGTCATGGCCGCCATGATGGCGGGCACCGAGGGCATGGCTGTGCCGCCCTGGGACGTGGTCGAGATTCGATGAGAGTTTTGCCACAGCGCCTGTGGCTTGCTATCATCCCCTTCCCGCAATTCCCCGCGTTGTGCCGGGTACCCCGCCTGGCTGATTCGTCGAGGGCAAACATGCGCCTATCACACCTGATCGTTGCCGGCGGCGTTGCCGCTGCACTGTTCGTCTCTGGTTGCCAGCGCGACAACCATCCAAACCTGCCGGAAGGACCCAAAGCGCTTTCGCCAAGTGTTGGGCCAGCCGCCATATCGACCGTGGGAGGGCACGCCCACGTGCTGGCTGGCCGATCGGCAGGTGACAGCGGCACGATCACAATCAGCGTGACAGGCGGCAGCCCGATGCGCGATGACGGTCGCCAGCGGTTCACACCGATCAGCAACTTCTTCACGCTGGGAATGCTGGACGACGAGAACGTCAGTTACGCAGAGCTTGTGGCGGCGCAGGTGCCGGTGATTGCGGGTGGGATTGCAACTTTCAATGTCGGCGCACAGGGGCTGTTTCTGCCGGGTGACTCGCGGCTTGACCTTTCTGATGCTCCGTTTACAGGTGCAGAGCCATTAACGGATGTCACCGACGTGGTGTTCATTGCCGCCGACGTAATCCGCATCGACGGCGATGTGCGCACGGCGCGCGACGCCAACGACGCCGTGGGCATCAGCTTTACGTCAACTCACACCGACGGCGTCAGCGTGGACGGCGCGATCACGACCAGCGCGGTGAACGGCTTTGACGCCGGCGACGTGGCAATTGCCGCACCCAACGGCTCGGTCGTTGTGCTTGGCCGCGTGCGCGCCGACGGCGGGCCCGCGACAGCCACACTTGATGGCGGCGACGGCGGAAACGTAGGCATCACCGCGGGCAACGGCGACGCCGTGCTGCGCGGAGGGTCGTGGCGCACACACGGCATGGAAGGCCGGCAGGACGGCGGCAGCGGCGGCAACATCAACCTGACAGCCACAGGTGCCGCGTGGGTTGACCTTGGGTGGGCATTCATCACGCACGGCGGATTGGGTCGCGACGGCGACGGCGGCAACGGCGGCGACGTCAACGTCACGCTGGATGCCGGGGCAAGCTGGTATGCCCGCATCGATACCTGGGGCGGGCCAACCACGGACGGGCTGGGCGGCACGGCAGGCACAGTCAACGCCAGCACGATTGAGAACACCGGCACCATACGCGTAAACGCCGACGGCGGCGCTTCAGCAAACGGCGACGGCGGCGATGGCGGCGGCGGCGTGTGGCTCAGCCAGATCGTGTCGGCGTTGTACCTGGTTGCGTACTGCCGGGGCGGCAGCGGTGACCAGGGCGGCCAGGGCGGTGCGATTGCGTTGGATGTAACGGCACTCCTTGAGGACAGTCAGGTATACGCCTGGACCAATGGCGGCAGCGGCGCCAGCCAGGGCGGCAACGGCGGAAGTGCGTTCCTGACGGCCTCGGGCCCCGCGATCCTGCGCAACTTCCTGGTGTCGGCATATGCGCGCGGCGGCGGCTCGCCGGTCCAGGGCGGTGTTGGTGGCGCATCCGGCGTCAGCGTGGCAATTGCAACGGCGCAGGTTTCCAACGCCTGGATTGAAGTGTTCGCCCAGGGCGGCAACGGCGCAGACGGCGGCACCGGCGGCACAGCCGAGGTGTTCGTCAACGCCGGATCAGCCTGGGGCACGATGTACGCCGACGTCGTCGGCGGTGCCGCCAGTAGCGGCATTGGCGGCACCGGCGGACAGGTAAACCTGGCGGTAAACAACGGCAATCTGGACTTTGTGGTCGATGCTGACGCAACAGGCGGGCAAGCCACCGGCGGAGTCGGTGGAAATGGCGGCAGTGCGTCAATTGGCAACACGGTCGGGGCAACAGCCGGCAGCATGCGCCTGCAGGGCAGCGTGAATGCCAACGGCGGCACGTCGAACCTGACGGGGGGACAGGGCGGCAGCGTGCAGTTGCTGTCGGGTGATGCCGGGTCATCGCTGGAGAGCCTGAGCGTGCAGTGCATCGGCGGCACCGGCCCCAACGGCGGCCCGGGCGGCGGGATTGACGCTCAGTCATCGGGCGCGATCGCATGGAACGGCGGCACAAGTAACGTAAGCGGCGGCGCCGGCGGAAGCGGCGGCATTGGCGGAGCCGGCGGAACACTGACTCTCACGACAGAAGACGGCACTATCACGATCGGCGCGGTGCTGGTCGCGCGGGGCGGCAACGGCCCCAACGGCGGTGACGGCGGCAGCATCGGCATTTCCACAGATGACGACGGCGTGTCGGACGCGGGCAATGTCGTGGTCAGCGCAGGTTCAAGCCTGGATGCCCGCGGCGGCGACGCAAATGGCGGCACGGGCGGACAGGGCGGCAGCGTCTTGATTTCCGCCACGGCGGCCGACGGCGGCGGCACCGACGGCACAGTGCAGGTGCAGGGCAACACGCGCGTAACAGGCGGCACCGGGGCGCCCGGAGGCGACGGCGGGACAATCACGTTCGCAACCGAGGGCGCGACTTTGAACGTGACCGGGTTGCTTGATGCCAGCGGCGGCTCATCCAACAGCAGCGGCGGCGGCATCGGTATTGTGGATGCGCAGCAGGTCACGATTGCATCGTCGGCGCGGTTGCTTGCCGACGGGCGGGGCACGGGCCTGGCGGGCACAATCAACCTGGACCCGGCGGGTGCCGGGCCAAACAACCCGGCGCTGGTCATCCAGTCCGGGGCAACACTCAGCACCCACGACGGCAACGGAACAGACCAGAGCGCCACGAACATTCTGCTGGACTAGCCAGGGGAACGCCATGTCTGAACAACGCGAACTGAGCGAGCACGAAAAAGATCTCGAGCTGCTGTACAAGCAGATGGAGGAAGTCGAGAAGAAGATGGTCGCCCTGAAGCAGCGCTGGGGCGCGGGCGACGTCCAGGACTATACGCTGCAAGGCCCCGCCGGCCCGGTGAAACTAAGCCAGGCGTTTGGCGACCAGGAGTTCATGGTGCTGGTCCACAACATGGGCGCGAGCTGCCCCTACTGCACGCTCTGGGCCGACGGCTTTGCCTCAATCTGGCAGTTCATCGAGAAGGGTGTACCCGGCGGAAAGACCAAGGCGGCGTTTGTCCTGACCAGCCCTGACGCGCCCGACAAGCAGCAAGAGGTCGCCGCCAAGCGCGACTGGGACTTCCGCATGCTTTCGCTTCAGGGAACAACGCTGGCCGAAGACCTCGGCTATGCCGACGGCAAGGGCAACTACGGGCCGGGCGTAAGCATCCTCAAGCGGCAGGGCGAAAAGATCACTCGCGTCGCGCGCGACTACTTCGGGCCCGGCGACAAATACAACGCTGTCTTCAGCTTCTTTCAGCTGATGCCCGGCTCGCCGTCGCATTGATTCACCGCCGCTGCGGCTTGTATCCCGCGCCAATTTGCCTTTGATGGCGGCTCATTGAAGGGCTGCCGTGAACGACACTGATTCTCCCCGCTTTGCCGACGACGCATTTGAGCGCGTGAAGGCCTTCTGCGCAGAGCCGCAGGATGTTGCCGCAATCGCCCGTACACTGAAAGTCGAAGAGTCCGACGACCTGCGGGATTGGCTTGAGTCGCTGGTGTTCGCCGGCAAGTTGCAGCGCCACAAGGGCAAGCGCTACCAGGCCGTAAACGTGCCCGCAGCCGTGGGCACGTATCGGCGTTCGCGCGGGCAGGGCGCGTCGGGCGGATTTGTCGTGCCCCGCGTCCGGGAAGTCCAGACCATCGACATACCCAGCGGCCTTGAAGAAGGCGCGCAGGAAGGCGATCTCGTGCTTGCCAGCTTCAAGCGCGGCAAGAACAGCGGCCGACGCAGCGGTGAGCCCCGCGAGGGACTGTCCGGCCGCGTGCTTTCCATCATTGACGCGCGCGCCAATGAAGCCGCCGGCGTGTTCGAGATCAGCCACAGCGGCAAGCCGCGCGTGCGCCTTGAGGGCTACAACCTGCCGCGCTACGCCTACCTGCAGCCCCACGAAGTCCACCGCATGAAACCGGGCACGGTCATCCGGGTGAAGCTGCTGCGCAAGCCTGACGCGCGGGGCGGCGCCCGGGCCGAGATGCTGGGCAGCGTCGGCAGCATCGACAACCCGCTGCACGACCTGGACAACCTGGTGGCGCTGTTCGGCTTTCCCGGCGAGTTCACGGACGAGTCGCTGCAGCAGGCGCGCAGCCTGCCGCGCGATCCCGACCCCGAGAACTTCAAGGGGCGCATCGACCTGCGCAAGATGGCGGTGATCACGATCGACCCCAAGGATGCCCAGGACCACGACGACGCCATCAGCATTGAGCAGCTTGAGGGCGGCTTGACGCGTCTGGGCGTGCACATCGCCGACGTGTCGCGTTACGTGACGCCGGGCAGCGCGCTGGATGAAGATGCGCGCTTTCGTGCCACCAGCGTGTACCTGCCCGGAAAACTGATCCCGATGCTGCCCAAAGAGCTGAGTGCCGGGCTTTGCAGCCTGCATGACAGCGTGGACCGTTTGGCAAAGTCGGTGTTCATGGTGTTTGACGCGCAGGGCGAATTGCAGCGGCGAGAGCTGGTGGAAAGCGTGGTGCGGGTGCGGCGCTTTCTTACATACGAAGAAGTGCTGCCAGTGCTGACACAGGGCGGCAAGACCGGCGACGGCACGGTCGATCAGCTGCTGCTTGAGGGCCGCAAGCTGGCCGATGCGCTGCAACAGCGGCGCATCGCGCGGGGCGCATTGACGCTGGAGATTCCGCGCCCCCACGTGATCGTGGACAAAAACGGCATGGTCACCGAGATCAGCGAAGAAAAGACCGACCCCGCGCACAACTTGATTGAAGAGTTCATGCTGGCGGCAAACGAGGCAGTCGCCCACTTTCTGCTTGAGCGTAGGCTGCCCTACATCGGGCGCATTCACCCTGCACCCGAGCAGGACTCGATTGAGGACTTCTGGGAATTCTGCCAAGAGATGAAGCTGCCAAAACCCGACTTTGAAAAACCGGGCGAGTTGCAGAAGTTTCTCGACAAGGTGCTGAAGGCGCCGGGCGGCGACGCGATTCACTACGCGCTGCTGCGCAGCCTCACGCGCGCCGTCTACAACGCGGGGCCGGAACTGCACTACGCGCTGGCGGTGTCCAAGTACGTGCACTTCACGTCGCCGATTCGGCGCTACCCTGACACCCTGACGCACCAGGTGCTCAGCGCCTACCTGGATATCGGCGGTGTGCTTCGCTGGGAACGGCAACCCATGGGCCTTTCCTGGGCCGACGGCGGCAAAGGCCCGCCGCCCAAGGCCGTGCCCGGCAAGAAGATCGACGGCTTTGAGCGCATCGAGTTCAGCATGCCGCACATCGCCGCGCACTGCACCGAGCGCAGCATTCGCGCTGACAAGGGCGAACTGGCTGCAGACCAGATCAAGATCCTGCGCACGTTGATCCCGCGCGTCGGCGAAGCATTTCACGGCACCGTGGTCGGCGTCAGCTCAATGAGTGTCAGCGTGCGGCTGGATGTTGTGATGGCCGAGGGCTATATCGAGTTCAACGAGCTCACGGACGGCTGGGTTGAAGTGCACCGCTTCTGGGCGCACTATGATACCGGCGCGGGTGTCAAGCGCGTGATGATGGGCGACCGCATGGAAGTCGAGATTGCGGACATTGACCTGGCTTCGCGCAGCCTGCGCCTGACCCCCGTAGGTGAGCACGCCAAGCCGCGAAGCTGGTCGCGCCAGCGCAACCAGGACAAGCGCGAGCGCCGCAAGCGCAAGGGTGACCGGCGCGGCCGACGCTAACCTTGTTGTGTGTCGCGGGTGCCGCTATGTTGCCGCACCGGCCCTGACGGAATGAGGACCTTGCCATGGCGAAGTACGAGAGCCCCGACTTTTTCAATCTGGATGAACTGCTGAGCGAAGACGACCGCAACGTGCGTGACACGGTCCGCGATTTCGTCGACGACAACGTCATGCCGATCATCGAGGACTGCTACGAAAAGGGCGAGTTCCCCAAGGCCATCATTCCCAAGCTCGGCGAACTCGGCGTGCTGGGGGCCAACCTGCCCGAAGAGTTCGGGTGCGCGGGCATGAACAACGTCGCCTACGGCTTGATCAACCAGGAGCTTGAACGGGGCGATTCCGGCGTGCGCAGCTTTGCCAGCGTGCAGTCAGCGCTGGTGATGTACCCGATCTATGCCTACGGCAGTGACGACCAGAAGAAGAAGTGGCTGCCGGAGCTGGCGGCTGCGCGCATCATCGGTTGCTTCGGCCTGACCGAACCCGACTTTGGCAGCAACCCGTCAGGCATGATCACGCGCGCGAAGAAAGACGGCAAAGAGTGGGTGCTCAATGGCGCCAAGATGTGGATCACGAATGGCAACCTTAGCGACATCGGGGTCGTCTGGGCAAAGACCGGCGACAGCGATGACCCCAAGAGCATCCGCGGCTTCGTGGTCGAGAAAGGCATGCCCGGATACGACGTGCGCGAGCAGAAGAAGAAGCTGAGCCTGCGCGCCAGCAACACCAGCGAACTGTTCTTTGCCGATGTGCGTGTGCCCGAAGAGAACGTGTTGCCCAAGGCCGAGGGGCTGAAAGGACCGCTGGGATGCCTTACCCAGGCGCGCTTCGGCATCGCCTGGGGCGCCCTCGGTGCGGCCATGGCATGCTATGACACCGCGAAACACTACGCCGCCGAGCGCATTGTGTTCGGCAAGCCGCTGTCAGCGCACCAGACCACGCAACACAAGCTGCAGCATATGCTGACCGAGATTACCAAGGGCCAGTTGATGGCCTGGCGCCTGGCCAAGCTGAAGGATGAGGGCAAGATGACCCACTTCCAGGTCAGCATGTCCAAGATGAACAACGTCGGCATCGCTCTGGACATTGCGCGGGTTGCACGCGAGATGCTTGGTGCAAACGGCATCATGCTTGAGTACGGAGTGGCGCGGCACATGGCCAATCTCGAGAGCGTCAAGACCTACGAAGGTACCAACGACGTCCACAGCCTCGCGATTGGCCAGTACATCACCGGCCACAGCGCGTTTGCGTAATCGTCACACCAGTTGCAGGGCCTTGCGCACGATGTCTTCGGTGCTGGCCTTGGCGCCCAGTGAACCGGCAGATTTGCGTACGGCTTCTTCGCACTTGGCCGGCGCATAGCCCAGCGCGATCAGCGCCAGCACCGCGTCGCCCGCCGCCGAATCAGGCGCAATGGGGGGCCCGCTGCCAATCACTATTGCGCCCTTGGCCCAGGGCGCCACTTTTTCGCGCAGCTCCGTCACGATGCGCTCGGCGCTCTTGGGGCCGATACCTTTGAACTTCTTCAGGCCGGCAACGTCGCCGCCGGCGATCAGCTCGATCAGCCGGTCGGCGTCGGCTGCGCACAGCACCTGCAGCGCCGTCGCCGGGCCGATGCCCTTCACATCGAGCAATGCCTTGAACAGACGGCGCTCATCTTCTGTGCCGAAGCCGTACAGACGCTCTTCGCCCTGCTCGGCGTTGATAGTGTGGTACAGCAGCAGCGTGGCTTCTGCCCCAGCCCTCAATTTGCCGGACGTCGAAAATGGCACGAACACGCGATACCCGATTCCGCCGACGTCCAGAACAGCCACACCGGGAAGCGCCGAAACAACTTTGCCGCGCATGAACTCGTACATGACACGCTTTTATCACGCGTCCACCCAACACAAGTCATTGTGGATCAAGAGTTAACGCAGCCCCTGAAAAGCCGGAACCGGCGCCGCCCTGACGTCGTCTCAAGACGTCTCCAATTCCTGAAAGGAAGCCATGCTCACTTTCCGAAATGTGCTGGCGTGCGCGGTCATCGCCCTCTCCGCAACAGTCTCCATGTATGCGTTTCAACCGAAGCCGGTTGACGCCTGCCTGCATCCGCCGCTCGAGTTCAAGATTCCGATCAAGGCCGATGCCCAGAAGGGCCTTATCTTCTTCGCCGACGGCTATCAGGAAACGGTCATTCGCCCCGGATACAAGCTCGACACCGCGGGAATGCAGGCAAAGAACGATGCCGTTGCGGGCTTCACCACCATTGCGTGGCTGATCCCGACGCCAAGCCTGCCCGACAACTACCGAGAAGCCGAAGCTGCCATGTTCGGCAAACTGGAAGAGTTCACAAAGGCCGAGCAGGTCGCCCCCATGAACTCTGCGCGCGAGCACGACGCCGACTCGGCCAAACCTGAAAAACAGGGCGCCGAGTTTCTGGAGGAAGTGGTTGTTGGCGACTACAAGATCCAGCCCATCAAGGCGTCCGGGGAACTCGGTGTGCTGGAGCTGAAGGGCTGGCTCAAGGACAACGGCTTTGGCCAACCCACCGACAAGGCGTTGCGCCATTACACCGAGGCCGGCCACTACTGGCTTGCGGTCAAGCTGCACAACCCCAAGGGCCTGCCTTCCAATGGCGAAGTGAAGCCGCTGCAGATCGGTTTCAAGACCGAGAAACCCGTCTATCCGCTGCGGATCTACGAAGGTGGCGGCACTTTTGACCTGGAGATGTGGGTGATCACGGACCAGGAAGTAGACACCGAGAAGTCCAGGGCCTTTGGCCTGGAAACGGTCGAACAGCGCGACTCCATGATGCAGCAGACACACCGCAAGACCAGGTTCACGGACTTGCCCGAAGAGGTGCGCAAGATCGCGGAAGACACCAAGGGCCTCGCCAGGCTGAAGAAGGGCGACCTGCACATCTGCCGCTTTTTTGCCACGGGCATCAACGACGCCATCAAACTGTCCGAGTGGAAAAGCGACCTGACATTCGAGTTCAAGGCAGTAAACGAAACCAAGAAAGACTGATTTCCAGCCCCGGAGCCGACCATGCGCAAGCCAGTAATCGTCCTGATGTCCGCCGCTGCAGCCCTTGCAGCATCCGTCTTCATCACCGGGGCACTGCCGGCTGACGCCTGCATTCACCCCCCGCGCGAATTCAAGATTCCGATCAAGGCTGACGCCCAGAAGGGGCTCATCTTCTTCGCCGATGGCCGCCAGGAAATGGTGATTCGCCCGGGCTACAAGCTCGACACCGAAGGCATGAAAGGCGCCGATGATGCCATTGCCGGCTTTACCACCGTGGCGTGGCTGATCCCGACACCGAACCTGCCCGACAACTACAAAGAAGTAGACGCCAAGGTCTTTGCGCAGTTGGAAGGGTTCACCAGGGCCTACGACAACTCGCCTGCCGATGCCGAAGACAAGCAAGGCGGTACCTGGCGCGGTCGGAGCGGCGGTGCGGGCGCCAAGAGTGCCGAGTTCCACGAAGAAGTCGTAGTCGGCGACTACAAGATTCAGCCGATCAAGGCCCACGGCGAACTTGGCGTCCAGGAACTCAAGGGCTGGCTCAAGGACAACGGTTTCGGCGAGCCCAAGGACGACCTCGTGCGCTGGTACACCGACAAAGAGTACTACTGGCTGGCCGTCAAGCTGCACAACCCCAAGGGGCTGCCCGCCAACGGCGAAATCAAGCCGCTGCAGATCGGTTTCAAGACGGACAAGCCCGTCTATCCCGTGCGCATTCACGAGGGTGCGGGAGCCTTCGACCTTGAGCTTTGGCTGATCACCCGCAAAGAGGTGGACACAGACAAGAGCAAGGCGTTCGGTCTCAAGACCGTCGAGCAGCGTGACCCCATGATGGCACAGACTAACCGTGAGACCACTTTCGCCAATCTGCCCAAGGAAGTCGCCAAAGTCGGGGCAGACGCAGAAGCACTCAAGCAGATGAAAGCGGGCAAACTATACTGCTACCGGCTCTTCGCGCCGGGCATCAACGACAAGATCGACCTTTCCAAATGGGATGGCGACCTGTCCTTCGAGTTCAAGCCGGTCGCAGATGCCAAGCCAGTGGATTGACACGGAGCAAGCCATGCGAGTACTCACTTACAGCATTGCAACGGCGGCCGCCCTGGCCGCCGTTGTCTGGTTGGCCGCCCCGCGCGCCGCAAGCGCCTGCATTCACCCGCCCAAGGGCTTCATCGCCCCGATTGACTCGGGCTCCCAGCGCGGCCTGATATTTTTCGACAACGGCCGCCAGGAGCTGATCATCCAGCCCGGATATCGCGTCAACACCGAGAAGCTTGAGCGGGCCGAAGTTACCGACGACGGCATCGTGAAAGGCCTGAAGTCGTTCGCCTGGCTGGTTCCACTGCCGGCACTGCCGGACAGTTACGCAGAGGCCGAGGCGACACTGTTTGATGACCTGCAGAAGTTCACAGCCGTCGGCCCGCGACTGCCCGAAGACGACAACGGCGAAAGGACACTGGGGCCAGTGATTTTCGATGACAGTGAAGGCGACTCGGTCGAGTTCTTCGAGGTGGTGAAGACCGGGGCATATACGATCCAGCCGATCAAGGCCCAGGGCGAGCTGGGCGGCAAAGAGCTCGCGGCGTGGCTCAAGGACAACGAGTTCGGCGAAGTGGACGAGCGCATCCTGCGATTCTATCTGCTTGAAAATTACTACTGGCTCGCCATCAAGTGGAAATCCGAGGCCGACCTGCCCGCCGACGGCAGCGCGAAACCACTGCAGATCAGCTTCAAGACACCCAAGCCCGTCTACCCGCTCAAGATCAACGACAAACGCGGCGAGTTCGACCTGGAGCTGTGGCTGATCACCCGCGAGGCCGTGGACATGACCAAGAGCCGCCGCTTCGGAATCGCGACCGCCGAACAGTACGACGAAGAGTTGTTCCAGAAGAACCGCGAGACCGGCTACGTAAAGCTGCCCGAGAGCGTTCGAAAACTGGCCGACCCAGTGGAGGGCCTGAAAGATCTGCGCAAGGGCGCGGTCTTCTGCTATCGCTTCTTGGGCAAAGACCTCGACGCCGAAGAAGGCTTCGACCTGGGCCTGCTTCAGGAAGACCTGTACTTCGAGTTCGAAAAGAACATCGCCGCCAAGCCCAAAGACGAAGTCAAGCCGGACGAAACCAGGCCCGAAGGCGAAGAGCCAAAGACCGACTGATCACGCGCCCTCAAAGTGCGCCCACAGTTTCGGGAAGAGCTTCGGCAGCTCGTCCTCTTCCCACGCTTTGCCCCGCGGCTCGTCGGCGCGCTGCGGCAGCGGCACGTCAAGGTCTTCGGCGGTACGCGCGATGTAGGCGTCGGCTGCTGCGTACATCAGCGGCTCGGCTTCAAGCGCTACGCTGGTGGGGTCGGGCTCGAGCTTGGCCAGTTCCAGCAGGCTTTCGGGTTCTTTGAGCGCGCGCTCGAACACTTGGCGGCCCTGCCCGATCAACCATGCGCGAAAGTAGTCGAAGGCGTCGTCGCTGCACCCGCCGTGAATCACGTAGGCGGCGCCCCACAGGTCCCAGCGGTAGCTCTCGTTCATGAGTTCATGGAAGCGGCGCTCGAAAGTCTCAATCTCGGCGGCGCTGCGCTGTTTCAGCAGTTGCGTAAGGTGCTCGGCCTGGCTGGCCGCGCGCTCAGTGGCGTCGCTGCCTTCTGCGAGCTCGCGGGCTTCGTCGATCAAAGCCCAGAAGCGTGAAGCATCCATGATGGGTCTCCCCGACCGCGCACATGGTAATTTCCGGACAGGCGAAAGCGCAACCACTGCCCGTTCAACAGAAGCAACTTCCGGGTCTGGCCCCTGCAAGGCACAGAACTACACTCGCGCCCGGAAGCGCCGGCTGCACAGTGGATCGGTAGCTCAATTGGTAGAGTAGCGGCCTTTTAAGCCGTGGGTTCCGGGTTCGAGTCCCGGCCGATCCACCACTCTCTTGCCGCCCGTGGACACGCTCTGCGGGCGGCTTTCGTGTTGATGGACGATCCGCTGGCTCTGTGGCCATCGGCCAGTCGAATACACGATAAGATACAGGTAAAGGAAGGTTTGCGCATAAAAAGCGAGTCGTCCGCTGCGACCAACCGCGCCCTCTTTGATCATCAAGCCAGGCAAATTCGCCTGGGCGGTCAACCCGCTTGCGCGTGATCACTCACCCGGACTCGGATGAGCGAAGAAGGCAGATCGGATTGAGCTAATGTGCCGGACACGATGCTCTTGCGTGTGCAGAACGTAGTTTCCTGCTCTCACGAACTTTCGATTGATGTTGTCAGCAAACTGGCCCTGTTGGAGTTCCGGGCCGTTATCAGATCGAGTGCCGCCCCAACGAAGCACATGGTCTGGCTATCCGTTGCGCTTCCGCCCTCTGCGCGTTCGCCTGAAGACCACTATCTCGCCTTCGATGATCATTGGGCCGGGTCCGCTGATGCGCTTTGCAAGACTGTACTTGGCTTTGACCTCCTTTACTTCCTTCTCAAGTTGGTCAAGCAAACGAGTCAGGTCAGCCGCATCTTCTTTGTTCATAGGGTCCAGCCGAGCACCAATCATGGTTAATCGACGCAGCCTGTCGAACTGGTCCATCACGTAAGCCATTCGCTGTCGCAAGTGCTGATCCGGCATCTCGCCCTCCAACCGGAAATCCTAGCGGCGATTCTACACACAGCCTGACTAAGCCACCGCTACATCTTAGTCGATTCGGGTTGCGATTCTGGACAGAGACGCTTGACGCAGTGTGGCGTGTGGTGTTCTGACCCCCCCTGGAAAGCAGGGCTTCTAGCGAACAACTCTAGTGGGCTTAGCCCAACTGCTGTACGTCGGCGTTGGGCAAGATGGTTTCTTCAGGCTCGGCGATCACCTGCAAAGCCTCGACCAAGGCGGTCGAGAATGCAAAGCGGACTTCGTCATTCTTAACTTTCTTGCCTGCCTTCTCTTCTTCGTTTCGGTAGTGCATCAGCACGCAGTGAGCGAAGTTCTCGGGCAGTTCAATACCATCCCGACGCTTGGAAGCCTTGGTGGGTACGTGTTTGGGTCTGAGCGCCCACTTGGCTTTTTTCTTTCCGTCGGGAACATCTAGGCTTGGGGGCAGGCTTGCGCTTTGCAGCCCAGCCACACCCCAAGATGGGCGTGCCGTGGAGACCAAGACATCGCTCGCAAGGCTGTATAGAGCCCGGTTCATCGACATGCCGTCAGTGCTACCAGGATACGGCTGCCCGTTGTGGCTGATGTCGTCCATGTTCACGCCGCGACGACCATTGCCCACGTCGCCAAAGCGTTGAACAGCCCAGAACAACCACTCAGCCCCGTCAAAGCTCTGGTTGGCGGATCGGCCCCGGTGGGCCAGCCGCTCGATTGCCGAGAGCCTTGTCTCGTCGTCAGAGAGTGAAGGGGAGTAGGTGCGTTCCAATTCTCTCGACAAAGGCATCGAACTCACTGGCTCGTTTCCCTAGTTTGAGGACCTTCGGTATCGGCGAGTCGCCCAGCAGGCTTGCCCATGTTGTGCCGTCGTTTCTGCACTCGATGTAAGCCTTGCGGCCATGCCGGACGTAGGTCATTCCCAAGCCCTCGTCTTGGGCGCGGGCAATTCGATGTGGACGAAGGTTACGCGCTTCCAGAGCAGACAGCAGACGCCTCGCGCAATTGACAGAGTCCTCGTTGGGTATCGCTTTCCATTCGTCGCCACTTTGAACAGCAGCTTGAAGAGTGTTCTCCACTTCAATGGAGAGACTCTCTTTCTTGCTCTTGTCTAAGGCTTCACCGAGAGCACGAATCAGGTCCCGGTTGGAATTCAGCGAACCAGACAGCAGCACGACAAAGCGAAGGTCCCGCTCACTTGGTTCGGATGAGTCAGGTACAAATATGCTGCCCACGGCGGTCAGCCCGTGCCAAGCATCAGCGACCCTCTGCCGCATCACTCCCTTTTCTTGCAAGTTGGCTGCCAGACGGGCGTCAGCAATGTACTCGACATCAAAGTCTCGGGTTCCCAGGAAGGCACCCCCTGCGCTAACGCTCGCTAAACGGTTGTTCGGGCGGGCAATCGTGTTAGTCATGGCCGAGTTCGCTCCCAAACGCTTGATTGTACGGCTTCCGAAGTAATCTCATAGAACCCACGCACTATCCACTCCCGCGCAAGCTGGAACCAAGCATCCACTCCGGCCTGCTCCCTTAGCTTCGGCATTCCTCTTACGGTCAGGTCCAGCAAAAGTGCAGGCTTCTTATCAGTGTTTCGCGTGCCGGACCGCAGCGTGACATGCAACCGACCCTGTTGATCCGGGAGGTTGTACGTGGTGACCCAGTTCACTGATTGCGGCTCATCGAGCAAGCGGGGTGTCTCCTTCAAGCTCGGAGCGCCCGGAAACATTCGCCCGATTCCCTCCCAAGTGGCCCAGTCATCACCCTGCACCAGCATGTTGAGGTAGGTCAGCTCGAACTGAACAGGTACGATGTCCCCAATACGCATTTGCTGCGAGAACTGGCTGAACGTATCGACTGCCTTCAAGAATCTGGAGTAGACCGTGTCAAAGCGCGGGTACTCCTCGCCAGCACGCTTACGCCAGTTGTACAGGAATCGCTCCCGTTGCACCTGAATGATGTCGCCACCATTCGGCTGCGAGAAAAACGCCCTCGGCCAAGGCATCACGTGGGAAAACTGAAAGTCGATCCGGTTGTTGCCGTCAAAATTCTCGATGGTAACCGGCAGCGAGGGTTGCTCACTAACCTCGGGAAACTGTTGGCTGAACTGAGCCCAGAGAAAGCCGACGTGATGCACCAAGAACTTGGCCAGCGGCTCGAACGTCACACCGCACACGACCTCCACGACTGGAGGTTTCTTGAAGTCGGGAAGCGAGGGCCGCTGCGATTTGGGCTTCTTCGCTTGTGAGCGTGCCTTGGCCATGCTCAGGTTCGCCTCCGTCGCGGCGGGTTTGCCGGGCCTCGACGCCTTTCCGATGAAGTTAGTGCGGCAACATCCACATTATCAACCTTGGCTACCTGTGGAAACGTTGTGGCGTTTCGGTTTATTCGGTCCAGTGGGTGGCTACTCCCAATGATGATCTTTGACCCTCAGGCTGGCGGCGTTTTCGGACACTGACCGTTTGACGTGCTCCGTTACGCCGTTCGGGAACTCTGCGCTTACCTCTAGCGTTACCTGCACGCTCGCGTTTGGGTCCGAGGCCAGCACGTTCACGATTTCCTCTGCCAGCTGCACCAGCCGCATCTTGGCCGTGGCTGGGGGAACGTCCGCGCTGGCGTGGAAGAACTTGTGCTTTGCCGTGGCTGGCTTGCCTGTGCCGGGCTGCGGTTGGGTTGTCGTCGAGCCTTCCGGTTGGCTACCGGCATTGCCGCCGGTTGTCACTTTCCCGGTGGGCTTCTTTGCCTTAGCGGCCAGGGCCTCTTCGTACTTCCGGGCGGCTTCTGGCTCGATCAACAGAAGCGTGTCGTCAACTTGCACGGCGGCGTCGCCAAACTGGAAGCCTTCAAACTCTGGCCCGTTCTGGCCATAGGCTGTACCGAAGAAGTCCTTAGTGGCTGCGCCTTTGTAGATCGCACTCTCAAGCACGCTGCGGTCCTTGAGGCGCGGCAGGTAGAGGTAACGCTGGCTGTCCTCCCAGAACGCCAGCGCCGAAACCGCTGGCTTGTCCGCTTTCCAGTAAAGCTCCTTGAGGCGCGTCCGCAGGTGCACCGGCGACCACGCCAGGATCACCCACTCGTTCTCTGTGCTGACCCGTTCGATCTCTGAGCCCAATGACTGTGCGCTGGTGTTGAGCGCGAACGCCTCAATCGTCACTTGCTGTTCAGTGGGCGAACTCAGGCCCGGACACACCAGCCACTTGAAGCACTCCCGCGCTGCACGAGGCAGCACGTCCTCGGCAATCTTGGCCTCTTTCTCGGCCTGCTTGCGTTGAAGCTGGTCAATGTTCAGCTTGCCGTCGTCGATGTCGTCAACGATAGACTTCCACGCCAGTGCCACCCTCACGGCATCGCGCACCCGCTGCAACGAGCCTTGATCCGGCGCGAGGAAGAGCAGACGGTTGGCGCGATGGCGGGGCTTCGTGCCGCGAGGCCGGATGTACTCCATCACCGCGTCATCGGTGAACTTAGAGTCTTCCTTCGTCCGATATGCCTCGGGCGGCAAGATCACCAGGCGCAGTCCGCTGTCGTCCGGCACGTCGGCGTGGGGCGTGAAAACGTGCACGCCATCGAACATCGTCGCGCCAGCCGTCACACGCTTCATCACCTCCGCCAGCTTGGTGCGGACTTCGTTCTTGTCCTCAAAGCGCCGCTTGCGGTCCTCCATCTCGCGCCGCAGGTTGGCGCGGGTGTCGAACCAGAACCGCGTGTTGTCCAGCGTCTTATCCCCGGACGCATTCAGGAAATGGCAGCGGTCCAGCAGACGGTTGAGCGCATCCGAATACAGCGCCGACGACTGCCCCGGCTGCACGCACCCCAGCAGCGTCCGCGCCCTGTCCAGGCCGCGAATGCCCGGCTTGGTTGCCGCCGAGGCCGGGGCCGTGCCCAGAAACAGAGTGCGGGCCACCCGTCGCGCTGCGTTCACGGCACCAAAGCGCGTCTCCTTGCTCTCAAGCTCGGTGGACTCCGCCTTTTCGCCGTCAATGTCGCGCTCGATTACCGCGTCCCAGCCCGGCGTCAGGTAGTAAGTCAGTTCGTTGCGTGTCTCGCCGTCCGCCAGCGGCAGGCTGCCGGGCATGATCAGGAAGTCGCGGTTGTCGGCTTTCCATAGGCGGTAAATCACCTTGGCCATCAGCTTGAGCACGCCGCGTGTCCGCTGAAAACCCTCGATGGTCGTCCAGTCCTCGTAGAGCCTGTCGAAAATCTCCGGGTGGATCGGGTAGGCACGCACCAGCCGGTCGTAGTAGCGGCCTTCCTGCGTCTCGCCGGGCAGCTTGGCACCTTCCTGCACGTAGATGTCGGCGAAGGCCCGGCACACCTGATCCCGCGCCTTCACGTCACGCAGCGGCTCAAAGAGTCGTCGGCGCACGATCTCGAACGCTTCCTCCGTTGAGACCGGCTTCCACAGCGCCTGCACTCGGGCAAACACCTTCTCCAGCGCCTTGAGGGTGCGCTGGCCGTGCTGGCTTCCGGCCTCAACCTCGGACTCCGGCAGCGAGGCCAACACAATCGCGTTCGGAACCTGCTTGGCGGCCTCGGTCAACTGGTTCGCAAACGAAAGGTTGCTGTCGTAGCTACCGCCCGTCAGCTTCTCGCCCTCACCGAACTGGCGCACGTAGGCCACAAGTTCGTCAATCAGCACAACACATGGGGCGCACATTTCCAGCACTTGCCGCAGCTTCTCCTTGCCGGGGGCTTTGCCTGCGGCGTCGGACTCCTTCACAAGCTCGAAGGCAGGCTCGCCGCCGAGTTGCCACGACATCTCGCCCCACAGGGTGCGCACTTCGGTCTTGCCGTGCTTCCAGGATTCACTGGGCGGGCGCTCGTTGCCGTCGAGCACAGCCACGTTGGCCTGCGGCACATCCATCAGGCCAGCGGCATCAATGATCTCCGGGATGCCCGCCAGGTCTTTCAGTGGGCATTTCCGCTTGGCCAGGTGGTACACGGCCAGCAAGGTGTGGGTCTTGCCGCCGCCGAATGCTGTCTGCAACTGGATCACCGGCTCGCCGTTGCGGGCGGCCAGCCTTTGCGCCACCTGAATCAACAGCCTGCGCATTCCGTCGGTGATGAACGTGCGCTGATAAAACGCCTTGGCGTCCTGATACTCGGGCGTGGCGCGGTTGGTGCGCACGGCGGTGATGTCGGCGGCAAATTCCGATTGCAGGAAGGTGCCCTCCAGCACGTCCGGGTGCGGCACCGCGATTTCTCTCCACGCCTTCATGCTTTGTTCCTTACTTCTGCTTGTCGAACAGCGTGCGCGTGTCGCGCTTCGGCTCGGCCCCTGCGGCTACCTCGATAGCATTCCAGCTTGTCACCAGTTCATTGTAAGCGCGAGCATCTTCGGCGCGACCGGCACGCTCGCACAGGGTGTACAGGCGGTAGGCCAATTGCCGGGCGGCCTCGGCCTTGCCGCGCACGTTGCCCACGGCCAGCACCCGGCCAGCGCCGGACTCGCCCTGCTGCTTCAAGGCGCGGATCAGGTGGTGCAGCACCTCCCAGATCGGAAGCCGGTCGTCTTGCTCCGGGTTCCAGTCCTCGGGGTACTCGGTGTACTTGAGGAGCCGCAGCTTGCCTCCTGACGACGCGACAACGCCTGCGGCTTTCAGGCCGTCCACACTGGTGGACTTGGCCTTTGAGAGCACTTCCGCTTCACCGTAGGCACCATTCTCCCAGCTATGCTGCTCGAACCAGCGCAGGCAGAACTGGGTGTCGCCGTCGAAGTCGTCTTCGGCAAGGAAGCGGTTGATCAATTGCAGGGCTGTCCTGACGGACATGGGCGTGCCGTCGGCCTCCAGGACAGCCGCGTACTTGGAGAACACGGCCATGCCGGGACCGATGATGGCCTGGGAAAGGTCTACAGGCGCGACGGGCGAGGTCTCGTCGTCGGAACCGCGAGTCATCTCGTCGAGCGCCTCTGGCAAAACAGCGTTCAGTTCCCGCAGAAATTCTCGGCGTGCAGTTGTTGGTGCGCTCGCCGAACGGGGGCGACAAACGATCACAATGCTTGATGCAAGTGCATTTCGCTTGGTCTTCAAATTGCCCGTATACTCCGTTCTCATGGGCCATGTTCCACTAATTCCAAAACCTGCCCGAATCACGGAGTCTAAGAAAGTGTCCCAGCCAGTGCTGGAGGTGCCGCTGTCGTCATCCGTTTCGGCTTGTCTGAACGCATAGAATATCGTTGTTGGAAAGGCTGGATGGACTTGCACGGCAAGCTGGTGCATCGCGTGCGTCATTCCATTCAAAAAGAACGCCTCCGCGCCAGCCTTGCCGTCATGCCTGTAGGCAAAGGCAACCAGCTCCTCGGCTTTTGGCACTGCAACCGTCGCAAAGAGTTTCGGTTCAATGTCTCTCAGCGCACGTCGCAACCACACGTAGAAGAAATCAGAAAGGTCTGCGTAGGGTACGTTGTCGTAATACGGCGGATCAGTACAGACAACTTTTGAAGTCGTCAGCGTCTGTGTTTGCGCATCATGCTGGATTGCAACTCCCGCAGCAGCGGTCGAACACGACGTCTCTAGCACACGGGTCAGGTAGTCAAACTGGCCCGAGATGTTACCTGTGGATTGACTAAGCGGGTTGCCCTCCACAAAGTCCCACGTCATCGAAAGTGCTTGACGAGCGAAGACCTGCTGCACGTTCTCGCCTTGAGAATCCCAGAAATTCAACGTAGAGCTTCGGTTGGCTTGCCTGCTTACACAAAGGCCCAAATACGTGCCAATTGCGTCGGCGTACCGCTCTGCTAAGTTTTTGCTTCCCAGCGCAGTCAAGGCATCGCGAACAACCTGTGTGCGTACTTGTTCGGCCAATTCTCCGAACGTGTTCAATGTGCCCAGCTGCCTCGGCAGAAACAGGTGCGAAAAGAGCGTCATTCCGTATGGTTTGATGCCCAGATACTGCGTACTTCCTGAAATCTCGACATCAGGTTGCCAGGCCGACTTTACGCCTCGTGCCGTGCGTTCCATCTCAGGGGCACTCGGCAGATAGACTCTCCCTCGCGGACCTTCGACTACAACTGCCATAGCACACTCGCCCATTCGACCCGCCTTGCCTTCTTCCTTTATGTAGTCGCCTGAGATTGCAACGCCAGACATCACGCAGCGAAAGTTGGCGCGTGCCAGTTTTGTTCCAGATTGAATTTGTTCTGGGTTCTTTGGCGACCCCAACCGCACCGCGAAATGGAACCCGTCCTTCCCGATGACTGGCTCAACATACGCTTCCTTGCCTTTCTTGGTGCAGAGCATGAACGTAGAGGCTAGGGGCACGTCAACTTGCGAATAAGCGGGGTTGGGGCTTTTCACCGTGCGTGCCCACAACCATGCAATAACCGTCAACTTCTCTCCGACTAGCGGCTTGAGGTCGGGGCGGTCTTTGGCCATGTCCTTCGTGATCTCGACCTTGGGGTAAAGGTGGCCGATGCGTTTCTCTGCCTCGTCGCGCATCCATTGGCCGTAGTAGCGCACGTCCTCGGCCAACCCTTGTGCGCCCCGGTAGTTGAGATTGCTGGCCGACGCGCCCAGGAACTTCTTGCGGGCCTCGGGGTTCACGGGCGGCTTGCCCGCGAACTTGGGCGGAATCTCGATCATTGCCTTGTTGATCAGCACCGCCACCGGGTTCAGATCGCTGGCGTAGGCTTCCAGCCCAAGGCGCTGGGCCTCCAGCGGGATCGCGCCGCCACCGGCAAAGGGGTCGTGCAGGCCGGGCAGCTTGTCCGGGTTGAAAAGTGTTGCGGCCTCGGTGTGGTCTTTGTTCAGTTCACAAGTCTCGCGCCAGGACTTGCGGATTTCCTCGCGTGCTTTTTCGAGAACTGGCTCATTGGTCGTGTTCTCCCACAGCACCAGGTCTTCAATAATCTTGAACAGGCGGTTGCGGCTCTTGGCCCACGTGGCTTTCAGATGGTTCGGCGGAATCTCACCTGGGTGCTCAAGCTCCCACTTCCACGACGGGTCATTCACCATCTGCGAGAAAATAACAGCCCGAGCCGCCGCCAAAGGCCGCCGCGCCCACCAAAGGTGCAATGTAGAGGGGTGCCCATGCCGAATAGACTTCTCCCGCGCCGACGCCACATTGATGGCATCCAGCGGCAGAGCCACTTCAATGAGTTTCTTCGGTGCTTTGACTGGGTGGGTCATGCCTGCTCCACGTGCAACTTCGGGTCGCCCAACGGATGGCTACCGGCCTTGAAAAATGTGATGTCGGCGTCTGGAAACAGTGAGGCCAACTCACCCTTGCGAGCCTTGATCCTAGCTGGTTTCCCGCCCGTGATTGAGACCGCCAACTCCTGGTCCGGCCAACTGTTGATCGCGTCAATCAAGTGTTGGTCGTTGTTCGACAGCCCCTGACCGAAGATGACCAGCGCCCCCTTGTGATTCGTGAACTGCGAGTACGCGAATGACAAGTAGTCCGACCCATAGATCGACCGCAGCTTGTCCGCAGAAGATGCTTCGGAGATAAGCAGCGGTTCTACTCCCGGTCCGAAGGCGTTGGGGAATTTGAGCAGTAGATCAGCCCCAAAGTTTTCCTTCTTCGCCTTCCACACTTCTCCGGATTGAGCCCGATACAGGTGAAGCGCCCCATGCAAGTAGACTACCTTGGTGACCTTTCCCCAGATTTCTGTGTCCGTTAGGTCAAAACCTTGGCCCCAAAAGTAGTCCCTGAAGTCGGACGGCTCCTGCATGATGGCCCAGTAGACGAGAAGGTCGTAGTTTGTGGTGAAGACGAAGTCGTACTGGGCGAGAATCGTGTTCAGAAGCTTTAGCCGATCCTCGCCAAGCTTGTCCCATGGAACATGAACTCTGGTAACGGCCTCACCGAGGGCATCCCGAATACGGGCATAGGGCTTCTCAAATGGCTCGGGGTTCAAGCCCAGCGCCTCGCAAGCGAGGACGGCTGACTGAAGCGTCCCAAGGACTTGCTCAAAGTTTTCAGTCTTCAGTTTCTTGAAGAGGCTATAGTCTTCCGGCTTGAGGCGCTTGTAGATGTTGCTCCGCGTGGCTTCCAGCAGAGATGCGTACTCGAAGCTATCCCAAATCGAGCGGCTCGCACCGTTGCCAAGCAGCAACGATGCGCCGACGAAGTCGTCCGCAACATCCTTCCAGTCTTCCAACTTGTCGTCGAAGGTCGGCATTGCACGCTTTCGTCGCGGCGCTATGGGTAAAGCGAAACTCGCTGCACCAGGTTTTCATCAGTCGAGAATGCATCTCGATCAACAAGCCCGAAGCATGTGCCATCAGGGAACACGCTGAAGTCGGGACTGTCGTACTTCAAAGCACTCTCCGCGTCTTCATACAGGTCACCGTGCGTGACGAGAGCATCGGAATCTGGGTTTTGCAGCACCTCCTCCACGATTCGCAACGTTCCTAGTTCAAGGCCCATCACCAACGCCTGATCGTGCTGGCGTACTCGCTTCCAGGCGCGATGCTGCCACTCCCACCAGTGCTGCGAGGACAACGCAAAGGGCAGACCCCACACATCACGGGAAGCGCCGAACAGCGTGCGCTTGTTCCGTGACACGCCAAGAACCACGACGAGGAAGCGCCTTCCGCGTTTCTCGACGACCGGAAGCACGTACTCATATGTAGTTGTCTTGGGAGCGACTCTCAATGCGCCCGCGAAAGCCCGTAAGCCCATGCCGCCAAGCCATGCCCCATAGTTGCACTTGCGGATCACGTCCGGCGGCAGGTCCACAACGGGAGCATCTGGGTCGCCTTCCGACGGGGGGTCAACTAGGGCAGTGAATGAGGGATCAGCCTGGTCGCCGACTTGGCGCAAATAGGTTCCAATCGCATAGCTCTTCTTTGGTTTTGGGCGGATCACATTGGCCCAGGCGTCGAGTTGATCTAGGCCATGCTTGAGGTCGGGCTTGGTGGTGGGTTTGTCTTTCTCGGGAGAAACGAAGGAACCCTTCGCCTCCATAAGCGCGACTTCGCGTGTGGCTTTCTCGAAGATGAAGTCCGGTTCAACGTCTGGCTTGCCCGAACGCACCCTGGCTTTGATGTACGCGGCACTGCGCAGCCGTCCCGGATGGTTGGCACCCAGTGCTTCGGCTGCACGCTTCCAGACCACGTCGCAACGATCCCAGTACCTGTAGCCCAAGTCCAGCATCTTGAGGTACGCAACAGCCTCGCCAACCCTTGCAGCGAGGCCGTGCTGCGCAAAGTCTTCCAGCGAGAAGCTTGGGTCCTTAGCGATTCGGAAATTGTCCGACTTCCAGACAAACTTCTTTCCATACATCTCCGCAAATGCGAACGCACCTCGCATCGCTTCACCGGAAGTGAACTTGCTGGCGAGTTCCGTCTTGACCGCTGCATGAAACAGGGGCAAAGCCTCGATCCTCATCGACGAAGTGGAGTCACCGAAGGAAGTGTCCGCCTTCTCGCGCCGTTTCCCGGTCAGCCTTAGGCGCTTGCCCCTAACTTGAGCAGGCGTAAGCTCAACGACCGGCAATACACTCGTTCCCACTGGAAGGGCGATAGCGATGGTTGCGGGTGGACGTGCAAGTCGTGCCATTGCGGATCAGTTCCTACGTAGTGATGCGCCCTATCGTGTGCCGCTCAGCAGCTTCCAGTTGTTCAGCCACTTCGAGAAATCGCGCTTGCGATCCTGGACGCCGAGGTGAACGCTTTCCAGCCGCTCACGCTTGCGCAGGTCCCGCACTTGATAGCAGCAGTCGTCCCGCGTGACCCACAGGTACAGGTCCCAGCGCGTCCCAACCCCGGAGGGTATGCACGCCATCAGGTGCTTTGTCGGCACGAGCACGAAGTGCGCCTTGCGGGCAAGGGTCAGGATCACGAACACCCAAACATCAGCGGCGCTGGAACGAATCTTGCGCGGGTCCAGCTTGAACCAGCTTGTGGCTGCAACCGCGTCACCAGCTTCGTCAGGCAGCGAGTAGCCCCGCGAGAACTTCACCTGCAAGGCCACAGGCTTGCGTTTGCGGCGCTTGTCGGTGACCAGCAGATCGAGCCCGGAGTCCTTGGTGGGCACCCACACGTCATGCTGCTTGCCTAGACGGCGATTGATGTGGTCGCCGACCAGAAACTCGCCGCCATGAACTGTGAACAGTGCCCGCACGCCAACCCCCGCCCTTGCCTGCTGAAAACCAGCTACGCTATCACCATGCGAAACCCAAGTCGCTTGGCAAGGCTTCCCGCTCGTTCTGCAATCTTGGCCCGCATGGCCTTGGCCCCATGCCGGGTGAGCGTGTTTTCCTGCATAGTGCCCAATGCCATAGCGTCGAGGGCGCTGGACTCAAGCCAGTCCACTTGCTCGCGGTAGCCGCAAACCGCCAATGCGCCTGTGCGATCCAGAAACCTGTTCAGCCGCTTGCCGTGCTTGTCGAGGAACGAGCACGAGCCGAGGAAGATGATCCGCTTCGAACACAGCCCAGTCAGCGCCACTTCGAGTTGGTCAAAGCTGTATGTGTGCTGCTTGCCCTGAGATGCACCGAGCTTGAATTCCTCGCCGTCACCATGAAGAGCAACATACAGGACAGGGTAGCGGCTGCGGTGGGACTTGAGGGTCCACTTTCGTAGGTAGAAGTCCATCGAATCCGGGGTGCAGACCGTCCAATGCCGGTAAGGCACGTAGTAGGGGTCCCAATTGCGGAGCAACTCAAGGACTGGACGCACCGACGCCTGCTGACGCACGTCGCCCCACCAGTCGCCCTCGACGCAAAAGATGCCATGCGGTTTGGCCAGCAGTTTCGGCATGGGTTACGCGGGCCTTTCGGCCTTCTTGAGTAGCGCCTTGAGGTCTAAGTTGCGCGAGGTCTCGGCCCAGTCGGGCTCCTGCGTGAAGGGGTTGCGCACGAAGTGCGGGCCGTCGATTTCGTCGTGCTCGCCTACCAGCACTATCGCCAGCCAGAACTTCTCGCGCTGATTGAGCGCGTGAATGATCTCGTTGCGCGTCACGGTGACCGTGGTGGCACCATTGAAGCGGCCTTTAACTTCGATGTGCCGCGCTTCGGGCTGCTTGCCGTCGAGAGAGGCCGGGTACGAGCTTATGTCCCAGCCGCACTTTTCTTTGGACACATCGACGACGCGGCAGGCGCGGGACTCTTCCGACCGCGTGACAGCCTCCATCGCCAGCTTCTCTATGCGAGTGCGAGCTGCGGGGTCCCTGGAGAAGTCGGCGGCTTCGGGGTCGGGCTCCTGGCCCCGCAGCTTGCGCAACAGGCCGACGGGAACGATCAACGCACCGCCAAGGGCCACGGGCGTGCCGTTGACGACATGGCGCATGGACTTGAGTTCCTTGGTGCGAGACTCAAGCCGGGCATCAAGCTCGCTGATGCGCTGGCGGGCGTTTTCGACGTTCAAGCGCACGTCTTTGCCCGCCTCCTGGTCTTCTTTGAGCCTGACCCATCGGTCGGACCAGAAGTTGATTTCTTTGGTGAGGCGCTCATGGACGGCGGCAAGCGTCTTGTCCACGTGTTCGAAGCGGCGCTTGGCGACGCCTTCGTAGTGTTCCGGCACCAGCGACGTGGCGGCGAGGGCCAGCGCCCGCTGCTCAAGGTCGGCGCGAATCCACGGCGCTTGCAGCACGTCCTTGAGGAGCGGCAGGTCTTCGGGCGGCAGCGGGTCAAGATCGAGGTGCGGAGCCCAACCGGCGTTGTTTGCCTTGCCCTCGGAGTTGACGCGCACGAAGCGAAGCTGCTTGGAAATTGTCGTGCCGTCGCCGGACTTGACCTCGTGCGTCAGCAGGAACAGCAGGTGCGGCTCAAGGCCGGTGTCGTCTGGGTCAACGAGTATCGCGCCCTGACGGAGCAGGTTGGCGTTCTGTTCAAGGATCAGGTCGCTCATGGCCAGCATAAGCGGCTGACCGGGGTGCATCAGCACGGCGATCTCCAGGCCGGGCTTGTCGAGCGGACGAACGCCTTCCTTGGTGAAACAGATGCGCGAGTAGCGTTTGAGCACCGGCAGGCGTTCGCGCCGGTTGCGGCCTGTAATCAACCGGTCGCGTTCACGAAGGACGGCGGGCACGTGGGTGATCTCGAAGCGCCCGCCTTCGCGGGGGTGCATCGAGCCGCCGAGGCTTGACAGCGCACGGGTGAAGAACGAGCGCACGAAGTATGGCTGCAACTTGCGGGCCTCGGCGCGCTCCATGTCTTCTTTGACTTGGAACAGACGTTCGGCGCTCATGGTTTCCTGCGCGAGGGCGTTGCGCTTGAGCAGGTCCTTGATGCGGTCGTGATCCATCGCGTGCTCGACCTTCTTGGTGAGCTTGGCGCGAGTCTCCGGCTGGTCGCCGTAGCGGATGGCGTCGATCAGCAAGTCCCGCAGGCTACGCTCCTCGAAAACGTCGCCGAGGATGTTGAACACGCGCCCCTTGAGCGCGGCCATCTCGTTTTCCAGCTTCTTGAGCAACGTGTGGTAGACTGCGCCTTCACGGGTCTCCTTGGCCACTAGGTTCCACAGGTGGCAGACCTCGGTCTGGTTGATGCGGTGGATGCGCCCGAAGCGTTGCTCCAGCCGGTTGGGATTCCAAGGCAGGTCGTAATTCACCATCAGGTGGGCGCATTGCAGGTTGACGCCTTCGCCTGCCGCATCCGTGGCGATCAAGACGCGCAGTTCCGGGTCAGACCAGAACTGCGCTTGAATCTTCTTGCGGTCATCGCGGGGCGTGCCGCCGTGGATCGTGGCAACCGCTTCCGCATTGCCCAGCACGCCGCTGATCTGCGAGTGCAAGTAGTTGAGCGTATCGCGGTGTTCCGAAAAGATGATGAGCTTGCGCTGGCGACCGCTCGCATCGTGCATCTGTGGCGTGTTCTGGAGTATCTTGGACAGTTCCTCCCACTTGCGGTCTTGGCCTGATGCGACAAGTTCCTTGGCTTGCTGTTCCAGACCCTGGAGGATGCGAATTTCCTCCTCCAGCTGCTGGATAGTCGCGGCGGCTGTGGCCTCGTCGATCAGTTCTTCTTCGAGTTCCTCACGCTCGTCGGACTTAAGGTCGTCGTCATCATCGGGGACGTAGCGGACGGTCTCGGCGAGTTCCTTACGCCCACGAGAGCCGAACTTTTCCTCA
Organism: Planctomycetota bacterium; assembly: GCA_025993795.1. Taxonomy (GTDB): domain Bacteria; phylum Planctomycetota; class UBA8742; order UBA2392; family UBA2392; genus JADJRK01. The sequence continues at coordinate 12,791 of JAMQHL010000018.1, read as the reverse complement.
CGTGCCCGAAGTTCGAGCCTCTCACGGCGGCGTTTCAGAGATTGGAAAATCGCCTCGGGGCTGGACGCCAAGCGACGTTGCAGCGCGGTCAAAGCGAAGCCTACGGAACCTTTGCGCGGACCTTGGAGTTGGTCGGCCTTGCCCATTTCGACTTGGACGTACTGCGTGACGGCCTCGTACAGTTCAGCCTCGATCTGCGAGAGCGTGTAGTTGACGGTGTACGCTTTGCGCTCGGGGAAAAGCGGGGTGCCGTCGAACTTGACCAGTTCTTCTTTGATCATGCGGCGCATGAGGTCGGATGCGTCAACCTTGTGTACGGCGTCGCCGCGAAACTTGCCATAGAAGCGATCTGAATCGAGCAACGAAAGGAACAGCTGGAAATCTTCTTCTTTGCCGTTGTGCGGCGTGGCCGTCATCAGCAAGAGGTGCCGAGTATGCTTGCCCAGTTCCTCGGCGAACTCCCAGCGTGCTGTGTGATCGATCTTTGAGCCGGAGTAGTGGGCCGCGCACTTGTGGGCTTCGTCGAATACCGCTAGGTCCCATTCGGCGTTGCACAGCTTCTGCTGGAGTTCGGGGTTCCTTGACATCTGGTCAAGGCGAACGATCAGCTGGCTATGGTCCTCGAACGCGTTGCCGCTCGGGGTCTCTTTCTCCAGCGCCTGGGAATACACGCGGAACTCAAGGCCGAACTTCTCGAAGAGTTCTTCCTTCCATTGCTCAACCAGACTGCCGGGCGCAATGATGACGATGCGCCTTGAATCGGCCCGCATGATCAACTCGCGGATGTACAGCCCGGCCATTATAGTCTTGCCTGCGCCGGGGTCGTCCGCGAGCACGTAGCGCAGGGGCTGCTGGGGCAGCATGGCCTCGTAGACTGCGGTAATCTGGTGCGGCAGAGGCTCCACGTTGGATGTGTGGACGGCCATCATCGGGTCAAACAGGAAGGCGAGGTCGATGCGCTTGGCTTCCGCTGTGAGCTTGAACGCCTCGCCGTCGCCATCGAAGGACCACGGGCGCTGGACGGTGGCCTGGTGGATGTTGGGCTCGTCTGCGCGGCCAAGCAGGCGCTCGCGGATCGTGCCCTCCGGCGTCTTGTAGACCAGCGTCACCGCGCCATCGCCGATGGGAACGACGGCGACAACGGTAACGACCTGACCGAGTTCGACCCCGGAAAGGTTGCTGCCTGCACTGATTTCTTCAAGCCTCATCCGTATCTCAAGTCAACAGCATACACGCCCGTGCGACACGACCCCGGTGCCACACCCGACAGCGGAAAACAGCAGGTACGCCAAAGCGTGGCGTCCTTCTAGCACCCCCGCGAAAAATGAGAAACAACCGACGCCGGAACGGCCAGAAACGCGCCCCGGAGTCGGATGCGCGATCACCTGCCCTGCGCTTCAGCGAGGCGACCGACTGGCCTGAACCGCCCGCCGAGATCGCAGCGACCTTGGATGGGCGTTGCTTGCCGACTAGATGCATCTGCATCAGCCCGGACACTACGCGCCAGCTTCATGATCTTATGGGCGTGCTGCATCAGCATCAACGCCCGCCGACACCTTGCGTGGACCTCATGGGCCTTGTGCTGGCTCGCAGCTTGCAGCAGCAGCATCCCGGCGCGGGACAGCAAGGATCGTGCTTCGCGTGGAAAAGGAGGATCATCGAATGCTTCCCGCATGATCTTCAAGTGTAGCTTCATCTGTAGCTTCATCGCTACTTCGACGAAATCAAGCTGCTGCTGCATCTGTGGCGTAGCAGCGGCAACGGCAGACGTGTAAACTGAAAAGACCACACCTTGGACTTCGCAACTTGCCGATCTCGGCCTTCACAGAGGGCAGGGACGCAAATTGGCCTCGTGCCGTCGGGGAAGGCCGCCATGCCGGAGATCAAAATAAGGTGCGTTCACTGCAACAAGCGGTTTTCCGGCGAACGCGGCAAGATCGACTTGCTGACCAAATGCCCGAAGTGCGGCTCTGTTGGCGATTGGTGGACCGTACTGGTTCCAAGCACTTCTCCCGGTGAAACCGAAAATCGCGTCCTTAAGCAAGGAAGCCCAAACGGAGTGAATTCGGCAGAGCTTGGATCGCCCTCTTCGACCTCGACGCTCGCCCAACACGTCAACAGGCAGCCCCCTTCCTTGCCCAGCAGAATGCCAAAGTTGCTGGTCTTGCTGTTGCTGGCAACCATGCTGTCGGTTGCTGGGATCAGCGCGGGGGTTTGGTGGCTCGTGACTTCCGGGGGGAAGACCGGCCAGAGCGCCAAGTCCGTTGAAGAAGCTCCTCTGGCTGAGGCCAAGGCTCTGAAGTCGCGACTCGCAGTTGGTGTTTCGTACAAGGAATACGTCGTCTTGCTTGGAGACTTGAATGTAAAGCTCGATGTTGCAGAGGAGGCGTCTGACGGGGACCCGTCACTCGCGCTCACTTATCTGAAACGAGCATTCCTGCATTTCGACTACGCAAGGCTTGTCTGGCAGGAGAGCTTCAAGTCCAACGGCAAGTTCGTTCCATACCTTTTTCGGGACACGCTGGTAACCGAGTACGGCCTGGCTGGCACATCACAAATCTGGCTCGACGATGCGCTCAATGCCATTTGGGGCAAAGCTGGCGACTTCATTTCTAAGGCAGACGCAGAACTCAAAGGGACCCGCTAGAACCGTGGTGCCGATGGACATGCAAGGGGATCGCCATGCCAGAGATCAAGATCAAGTGCGTTCACTGCGACAAGCGGTTTTCAGGCGAACGAGCCAAGGTCAGGGCCATCAAGTCTTGTCCCAAGTGCAAGCAAACTGGCGATTGGTGGATGAAGCTTCCGGGGCCTGATGATACGCAGCCTATGACGGCCGTTCCGCCAACTACTTCGACGGCAGCAATGTCAGATCGCAAGGCATTTATCCTGCCTGTAGAGTCTCCTGCGGAAGTAGATTCCGTTCCACCTGCCTCACCAAGACCAATAGAAGTGATTTCGGCTGCACCGATCTTCAATGCGGCCCAAGGACAGACCTCTAGCCGAGCGGTTGTCATAGCAGTTGTCGCTGGAGCCGTGGTCTTACTCGCAGTCACGGCGGTCTTGGCATTCTGGATCGGTGCCAGCAGCAGACGCGGCGAAACACCAAACTCAGTTCAATCAGTGACACTGGATTCCGGTCCGCCTGGGGACCGCTCATCCAAACCGGATGATCGGCACACACCTCCGAGTCAGGCCAGAGGCTTTGAAGAGCCACCGCAGCCAGTTGTGCCAGACACAACCCCCTCTTCTCGCCCTGAGCCCCAAGATCAGCGCGATTTCAAACCAGCGCCCAACGAATCGCAACTCCGAGCATCAGCGGAAACTGAGGCAGTTCGTGTCGCAAAGGAATCGTTCCACGCGCTAGAATCCAAGTTGAAGGTTGGCATGACCTATGCCGACTACACTAAAGCCGTAGGCGATTTGCAGGTTGTAACTGACAAACTTCGGCGTCAACTCAGTGATGATGGTCAGGGCCTTCACGCGAAACTCAGCGCCGTTCTGGATCACTACCTGTACGCTTTGGAGATTTGGAAACGCAAGCTGGGAAAAGATGACTTGCAAAGGGAGATTTGGGCCAACGGCCTTTGGCAGGACAAGGCCGACGCCGAGAGGCTCCGCGACGACTATGGCGTCATTCCATACCCGGATGCATGGCCGCAAGATCAACAAGAAAGCTGGAAGGAGAGCACCAAAAACCTCAACTCTCGCTCCTTGCGTGAACGCAAGTGGATACCATTGGAGGAAGCCCTTGGCGCGATCTGGGCGAAGGCGGTTTCTGACCTTGCAAACCCGAATGCAACACCGAAGCCTAGAGTTGTCCCGCGATCCGATCCGCCTAGCGACGGAGGTGCGGTAGGCAAGAGAAGTCCCACTGCCGAGGATCAGGAGCGTTTGCAACGAGAAGCCGACGACCGCGCTTCTCAGCAGTCATTGGTTGCCATTCGTGAAGCAAAGACGCGGGAAGCTGTCGAGAAGGCACGGGCTGGATACACCGGAACACGCCACGCCGCCGAACTGGACCTGGCGGTGCAAAGTCAACTTGACGGTTTCGCCTGGAAACGCACCAGCCTGCGACTCTCCCTGATTGACCATACTGGCTTCATTCTATCCGTGGCCTTCTCGCCGGACGGCAAGTACGTTCTCACGGGTAGCAACGACCACACGGCGCGACTTTGGGACGCTGCCACGGGCAAGAAAGTCCGGGTATTCAAAGGGCACTCCGATGGGGTTAGCTCCGTCGCGTTCTCACCCGACGGCAAGTTCGTGCTTACAGGTAGCTGGGACAAGACAGTTCGCCTCTGGGATTTTGCGACGGGCAAGGAGACAAGGAGATTCAAGGGACATGCTTTAGTCTTCTCGTCCGTGGCGTTTTCGCCGGACGGCAGGCTCGTCGTCGCAGCGAGCCTGGAGGGCGCGTTGGTGATATGGGATGCCGCAACTGGAAAGGAAACTCGGAAGATAGCTTGCGATATGGATCGCCTGTACTCGGTCGCCTACTCGCCCGATGGAAAATACCTCCTGACCTGCGGTCGTGACATGACCGCTCGCCTATGGGACGCAGCCACCGGCAGGGAGATACGGAAGTTCAAGGGCCACACCAATGAAGTTTATTCCGTGGCATTTTCACCAGATGGCAAATTTGTGCTGACCGGGAGCCTGGACAACACAGCAAGGCTGTGGGATGCAGCCACCGGCGAGGAGATTCGGAAGTTCAACGGACACACAAGTTTTGTCCTCTCGGTTGCCTTCTCGCCCGATGGGAAGTACGTGATGACCGGCAGCAATGACTACCGCGCCATGATCTGGAGCACGGCCAGTGGCTCGCTGATCTCTACTTTGGAAGTTCATTCGGAGTGCGTGTTTGCGGTCGCGTTCTCGCCAGATGGCAAGTCCGCAATGACGGGAAGCGGGGACTTCACTGCGCGGATGTGGCGACGCTTGGACGACTGACGGATTCGTCGTTGCAATCCATCTCAGCTAAGGCAGACGACGATTCTTGTTCCCGCGACGACGACTCTTGTTCCCGCCATGATTCGTTAGACTACACACGACATGCCCCATTCGGTTGCCAAGAACCGCAACGGAAAGACGAGTTGCCCATGAACATTCCCATATCTAGCCGCCTTCTTCGCTTCCCTGCATTCGCTTTCGTCTTAATGATGTTGTGCTGTGTTGGTTCCAGCCAACTTTATGCCCAGAGTTTCGCGCCCATACTGGACAGCAGCGTTCACGCGATAGCACTCCAAGCAGACGGCAAGATCGTGATCGGCGGCGCGTTCACACAGGTGAACGGGCAAGGGCGCAATCGGATTGCCCGGTTGAATGCGGACGGGACTCTCGATGTCAGCTTCAACCCCGGATCGGGGACTGACTATGGGGTAGAGTCCATTGCGCTCCAAACAGACGGCAAGATCGTGATTGGAGGATCGTTCAGTCAAGTCAACGGCGTTAGTCGAAACTACATAGCAAGGCTGAGCTCCGACGGAAGCCTTGACACAAGCTTCAATCCAGGCTCAGGAGCGAACGACGATGTCCGCTCGGTCGCGGTCCAGCCGGATGGAAAGATCGTGATCGGGGGTTGGTTCGTTCTTGTCGATGGCACGACCCGAAACCTCGTGGCCCGTCTCAACACAGACGGAAGCCTGGACACTACGTTCGATCCCGGTAGTGGAGCAAACTCCAATGTGAATCAGGTAGCCGTACAGTCTAACGGAAAGATCATCGTTGCCGGTTACTTCTCGTCGTTCGGCGGAGCTTCCAGAAATGGGATTGCCCGCGTCAATTCGGACGGAACTTTAGACACAACGTTTGATCCCGGTAGCGGAATGAACTATGCAGTAAGGACCGTGGGAATTCAGAGCGACGACAAGATTGTTGTCGGCGGAAACTTCACGGTGGTGAATGGGGCAGCGCACGATTATGTGGCCCGACTCAACTCCGACGGTACATTGGATTCGACCTTCACACCTGGCACGAACAACCAGGTCGCATGTCTCCTGTTGCAGACCAACGGAAAGATCGTGATCGGTGGCGGATTCACACAGGTAAACGGTGTAGGTCGCGACTCCATTGCACGACTGAATTCGGACGGGACACTTGATACATCTTTCGACTCAGGATCAGGACCAAATTTCCCTGGTGTTGAACACATGGTCATTCAGTCTGACGGCAAGTTGATCATTGCAGGACCGTTTACGTTTGTAAGCGGTGTATTGCGAAACTACATAGCCCGATTGAGTTCGATTGGAAGTTTAGACGGTGTTGGAGGTCCCAGCGCGGGCGGAACTCAAACCGGCGGAGGACAACTTACCGACGGAGGGGGCTGCGCAGGTCGCACTGGCGGACCAGCATTTCTCGCCTTGCTGATTGTCTTGATGGCCCTCCTGCTGTACCGGATCGGCAGTCGGACTGGCGAAGTAGCTTGGACGACCCGCACGACACGTTTCAAACCACGAAAGCCGCTCAAGGACAAGTGATCAACTACGCACGATCATCTGGTCTGGGCGCTAGGCCGGATTGGCGATGCTCTATAAAGGAAACAACGTCGAAGTGATCACTGACGTTCTGCCCGACGAAGTTCTGTCGGCGCAGAACCTGCTTGTCTATCGCCGTTCTAGCTATCTCAAGCTGATCATGAGCGCTAAGAACAGCTTCTCGCCCTACATGAGCTTGAAGGACGTTGAGCCCAAGCCACTGTGGAAGTTCCCCGGCCATCCAGCGATCCGTGACGAGTGGTTCAGCAAGCTGCTGGTGTTCGACGGCGGTCAACACGATTTGATCATTGACTCAGACGCCGTAAGACAAGCGATCCACCCTCACCCAAACGACGAGCTTATCAAGATCATCGCTGGTGAGTTTGTCATTCCTGCCGCAACACAGATCGTCGTTGGAGAAGCTGGAATCGTTTGGAGCATGAACCCAAGAATGACGATCTCCGAGTCGGTGGCTGAGTGGAAATGTGTCGTTGATCTGAAGTTGCGAGCCAGCTGATGGCTGGTTTCTAGGCGTCCACATCCTTCAACTTCATCGCTGACAGCGCCTCTTCTGCCAGCTTCGTCAGGTCGTCCGTGGTCAACTGCCGATTCGCCTTGTCCTTACCAGCGCTTCAGCGAACTCCTGTACGATCTTCATGAACTCGGCTATGCTCATTGTAGGTCCGTCCGTCATCTTGATCTCCCGATTCACAACGGCTGGTTAGCCCTTGTCAGACCGCAACGCCAGTTCTGTATCCGGGACATCTCGTGGCCAACCCCAGACCCATTGGGATCGTTTGATGAGAATCCAACTCGTCGTAAGTGGCTGTGGCCGGATCACTTGCGTTAGGGGCCGAAAACGCGAGTCGTTGCACCGAATCCACTCGCCAGGCTGGGTGCGCAGAGACCATCCAGCCTTTGTGCGTACCGCAGGGTTGGCACCACTGACTTTAGGCTCTGCTCTCCACCAGTGCCCGCTCCGTGGCTGCGTCCCTCAGCGCGATCTGGCCGAACCGGCAGGTGTGAAGTCTTCTGGCGCTCTTGATCGCGTTCATAAAGGCTCCTAGACGGTTTGCAGAGGGTGAGGCGTTGGGGGCCTGAGCCCTCTGTTGCTGCGACAGCTGCTGCTTGCTGTCCTTCTGTGCTTTCTGAGGGCCTCTTCTGTCGCCTTGTCCATCCTCGACAGCCTTGTAGTGATCTGCAACTTCTCTGCATCCTAATCAAAGGTCCTCTATACAGCCTCTCCGGCGTTCTCTCGCCACATTCTCTGTTGGAGCTTCTCTGTCAAGCTCTCCACTGTCTTGACAAGAGAATCCCTGTCAAACCCTCTGGCTTCTCCTGATCGAACTACCCTCACAGCCTCCTGAGGCTTCTACTGGTACAGTAGCCTTCCACACCTTTTTTTCTTCTTTCAATACGGTTGCGGGTCGTAACAAGCGTTCCTCAAAGACGCAAAGTCCTTGTCGTGCGAGGCATCCACGCAGCGTCGCACTTTCTCATCATGAAATAACTGGCACATCTCTATCCATCAGAAGTACAGTTGGCTCATCAGACTGTTGGCGATAGGATCACCGTGACACTGCCGAGTACCTTCCTCTCGAAGTTGCTCTACGACGCCCTGGTCGCTCACTACCCCGTTCTTGCCAGACATCGAGACTACCGCGAGTTCACGGCCCATCTGCTCTTCAAAGCGGCACGAGACAAGCGTGATCCCACACGCCGAAGAGTGGCCCAGAAGTTTTTGGCGCATGCCCTTGGTCAGGAGCGCGATCTTCGCTGGCGCAAGTTTGCTGGGCTCAAGTTCTTGAAAGCCTATCAGCGCGACGTAACCGACCCGTCAAATCGGAACATCCCTCTGGTCACGGACATTTCAGACTACGGCCCCAAACGATCACGAACGGTAGCCATCGTCTTACCCGGTAAGCTTCCCGATCTTATCGATAGTGAACCACTGCGCCTTCTCAACGATCCATCACCGGTTTGCCTTGCGCTCGGATGCACGACTTCAAAGTCCGCTCGATCTAGGCTCGTAGCGGAAGAACGCAAGCTCCTGGCCTCAGAGGTCGGCAAGCACCCATCGAGAGACGGTGAACTCTGGCTGAGATACCTGAACAACCAGCGCGGCAACGTGCTCAGCAGTTTGATCAATCGAAACTACAATGCCGCAGTCGCCAAACTCCTGGGTGGCCCCAAAAAGTCTCGCGACGGCTTGTCCATGCAGCTTGCGGCGATCAAACACTTCCCTGTTCCGTTGTTCCACGTGTCGCCAAGAGAGCGCAGTCATCGCATCTTCGCCAACCATCCCTCCCTCGCCACAATCGATTCCGAATACCGGCACATCCTGATGCGCGGCTGTTACGAGTGTGACATCAAGAGTGCGATCTATCGGATCGTCGCAGCCATGTGGAAGCTCCCCCTGGCTACGCAGTTTCTGCGTGCAGGCGGCGACATCTGGAAAGAACTTGCTATGGCTATCGGCGTGGCACCTACCTCGAAAGCTTTTGAGGTTTTCAAGACTGGCTTCAAACCGACATTCAACGCAATTGTGAATCAGGCCGAATTGCAAGAGATCAAGTACCACAGCACACGGCTGCTTATGCTTCTGCACAACCAGAACTCGGCTGACGCGATCCTGTCGCATCCACTGATGATGGAGCTACTCGACGCCCGAAACATGGCTGGCAAGCAGGTGCTGCTGACTGGCGCAGCGCATTCCTGCTACGGTCTGCGTCTGCTTCTGAAAGATCATGAGAACATCAGGAGCTTGATTTCCAACCAAGCGTCCAGCTATGAACTTGCGCTGCTGACACCGGCACTGAAAGCTGTGCTGAAATCAGACCGCGCAGCCATCGTTCTTTACCAAAGCGACGGCTTCACCTTGCACGTCCGTGACCGCCGCCGGGCGACCTTCTGGAAAGACAAGCTTTCGTCTGCAATGAAGTTGGGGGCTGCGAAGCTCGGCGTTGACTTGGACGTGACGTGGAAAGACCTTTAACAGCGATGTGATGTTCTGGCCGCAGTCAGCGGCTCTGACGGACACCCCCTAACTTGCAACGGCAGACGGCGGCATGTTCTTCTTGCGATGCATCGAGATCACCTCTGCTTCTCCGCCGCTGATCAGCTTGCTGATGATACGGGTCAGACCCATCGAGGTCTCGAAGTCGTCTGCGTCTATCCGCGACAGCACGAGTGTCCGGTACCACTTTTCGGCGATGGCTGAGGAATGACCTTGCCAGAGAGAAGCAATCGTTGCGGGCACTCCCAGAGCGGCGGCGTAGCTCGTGAAGTTCTGGCGCAGGGCTTGTGGACCCATCTCCCGGAGGCGGCACTTGCGTGAAATCCGATTCCACGGACCTTTGGGGAATCCCGGCTCTCCTGCCTCACGGTCGGACACGACATAAGTCGTTCCCTGCATCTTCCACTTCGCCAACAGAGACAGGAATTGAGGACCGATTTTCTTGCCAACATCCAGCAGTGGCACCCATCGTGTTCCTCCTGTCTTCACTGATTTGATCCTGATCACGCCCGTGTCCATGTCGATGTCTCGAAACTTCAGGCTCAACGCCTCGCCACGTCGGCACCCGGTCAATGCAAGGACAAGGAACAAACGACTGACTTTCGCAACTGGTCTGTTTCGCTCACCCAACGTCTGCTCGAATCGCTGAACAGTGCTCTTGCTCTTTACCGTTCGCTTTACATCGACCGTCTCGACCGCTTCGTCACTCAGTGCTTCCGCAAGAAACGCAGTAAGTTGATTTGGGCTGAACGACGATGGCTGGGTGTTGTCTGTCCGCAGCGGTTTGAACGCTGTCTTCAGTTGGTCTATGTCTGGAAACAACGGTGGCCGCTGTCCAGCCAGATTGAGAAGTGCTGTGCGCAATTGACGCCGATGCTTGTTCAGGGTGTGAGCGCCGCGCTGGTGCTTGCTTTTGCCGTTGTGGGCCTTCTCGGACGCAAGCTCATCAAAGAACCGGCTCAAGTGTTCGGCATGAAGTTTCCCTGTGGTGATCTTCAACAGATCGTTGCTCTTCAGCCACGCTTTGAAGCGCTTCAACGTGTCGAGGTAGCTCTTCTTCGTCGTCCTCGCTATCCCTATTCGGGCTGCGGTGGATTGCTCTCGCAGTGCGGCTTGCGCCTCGACGTGCTTCTTGAAGTTGTCCAGTGCGATGCAGAGCGAAGTGCCATATCCAAGCGACCCAAATTTGTCCTCCTCTGCACGCTGCTCCTGCTCCAGTCTTCTGAAGGTCCCCAGAAGTTCTCTACGCTCCTCTGCATTGGTCGCACCGTGGGCGCTGCACAGAACTCTCTTCGTTATGGGCTTGCCGCCACTTCGGTCGGTATAGAACACATGCTGCTCGCCCTTCCATACCTTCAGCCTCGCGGGCAGACGAGGACGCCCTCGCTTCGCCATAGCCACCCCCTGCGTTTTCAACATCGGATCACAACAGTCAGTACACGATATTGTACAGGAAAAGCGGAACTCAGGGGCTATGCATTGGGGGTTCCGGAGGGTCAAAATCTGACAAAAGTTCGATCATTACGGCATTGCAAGGAGAAGTACTGATTTGTCAATCACTTACGCTTTTAATGCATATCGGCCTTTTAAGCCGTGGGTTCCGGGTTCGAGTCCCGGCCGATCCACCAGCGGTTTCACTCGGTCGCGTGGGCCATTCGGTTCGCGCGACCGCTTCGTTTACGCCCGGCGTCGCCCGCCTGTGGGCGGGCTTTGGCCGGCCTGCTTCGCGTTCAAAACAGTCCACCGGACTGTTTTGAGGTTCGAGTCCCGGCCAATCCACCACCCAAACAGCGGGCCGAAGCCTTGGCGTTCGCGGGCGGCTGTGTCTATCCCCGGCTAGCCGCCGAACAGGCCCTCTAGGTGCGCCTGGCGGTTCGGCCGGATGCAGCGCACGCGGCAGGTCTTGGGGAACTCTTTCTCCAGCAGCTCTTTTTCGCGCACCGGCGTGCGCTCCACGTTCAGGAATTTCAGGTGCTTGAACCGCGCCGCGCCACCAGGCAGCAACTCACCCCGAATCGTCAGCGCCTCAAGCCCGCTGTGCCCGACCAGCGGCTCCAGCATATCCCAATGGCGCACCGTGACTTCAAGCCTGCGCAAGTGCTTCAGTGCCGCAATCTCTTTGCCCAGTTCGGCTTCGGAGTCCTTTTCCGCAAGGCGCCCCAGCCTCAGATAGCGCAGGTTGGGCGCGTGCCCGAGTTCGCCCAGGATCGAATCTTCCCCGTAGAACTTGGCCGAAAGGTCCAGGTGCACAAGCTTCGGCAGCCGAAAGCACAACTGCGCTGAAGTGCGAGAACCCCCGACAAACGCCGTCTCTTCAAGCTGCGGGCAGCCGGCAATCGCGTCAATCGCGCCCTGTGTCAGCGTCAGGTCGTAGTCGCCTGCTTGCAGCCGCAAGTGCTTCAGCGCCGGCATTCGCTTCAGCTCATCCAGCACGGCCAGGTTCTCGTTGCGCAGCTCAGTCAGCCACAGGGAATTGACGCCCCTCAGTGTGCCCAGCAACTCGGCCTGCTTCAGGGCCTGCGAGGCGTCCATCATAAGCGCCGGCACGTCGGCCAGGGCCGGGAAGCGTTCAATCGTGTCGCTGCCGCCGAGTCCCTTCCAGCCGATCGAGCGGCGCGCCAGCAGTTCGTTCATCACGTCGGCTTCTTCGGGCTTGGGTTTCGTGGCGATATCCCCGACCCACAGCACTTCCAGCTTCGGCAGTGCAGCGATCAGGCGCAGGTCGTCGGTGTTCACGCCGAAGTGGACACGCAGGCCGGAGATCGCCACGTCGGGAAAGGCCTCAATGGCGCTGCGCAGACCCGGGCGGTTCCATGTCGCGAACTCGACGGTGTCGCCCTCGTAGTAATTCAGATACTCAAGGGCGTTGCCGTATCGCTCACGGAACAGGCCGTCAGGGCCGACCACGTGAACGACGAGGTCAGCGCGGCTTTCAACGCGCGCGCGCGGTGTTTCGCCCAGGAAGATGATCTCCGCGTGCTCTACGTGGGTGACACATCCCCCCAGCAGCGCACACGCCAACACGAGAGGCACCAACCGAAGGGCAAGGTTCAACATGGCCGCCAGTGTACGCAAGCGCACTAGAAAGGCGAGGAGCACCGGCGCGTCTGCCAGCATCCTCGCCAGCGGAGCAGGCCCGCAAGGTGACCCACCCGGAGAGAGCCTGGCGTTCCCGGCGGAAATCTGAAAATACTTTCTGCGTGTAAGTGGCTTTGGTGGCTGTAGTTCCTGCCGCCGGCCTTCTGCTGCCTGCCTGCTGATTCGCAAAACCTGTGTCCGTGGATTCCTGGAGGTGAAGG
>JAMQHL010000011.1 GCA_025993795.1 Planctomycetota bacterium | reverse complement strand
CGGACACAGTTTTTGCGAATCAGCAGGCAGGCAGCAGAAGGCCGGCGGCAGGAACTACAGCCACCAAAGCCACTTACACACAGAAAGATTTTTCAGAATGCTGAGCCCCCATCTTACGCCGGGGGATCGTCCGGCATCGGCGTATCTTTGGTGCATGCCGCACACCCGGGGGCGCTCAGGAATGTGACCTGCGGGGGCGGCGTTGGTATGCTGCGCCCAGGAGAAATCATGGCTCTTGAGCAGGCATCGGGCGAGAAACCACGTTTGACGCAGCTTTCCCATGGCGCCGGCTGAGGCTGCAAGCTTTCGGCTAGCGACCTCGTGCAGGTGCTGAAGGGATTGCCAAAGGTGACGGATGCCAACGTGCTCGTGGGCACGGACTGGGCCGACGACGCGTGCGTGTATCGCATCAACGATGAGCAGGCGATCGTGCAGACGCTTGACTTCTTCACGCCGATCGTGGACGACCCATACACCTTCGGCCAGATCGCGGCCGCCAACGCAATCTCAGACATCTATGCCATGGGCGCCAAACCGCTGTTCGCGCTGAACATTGTGGGCTTTCCGCTGGCGCAGCTTGGTCACACCGTGCTGGCGCAGATTCTCAAGGGCGGCAGCGACAAGGCAGGCGAAGCCGGCATCTTTGTCACCGGCGGGCATAGCATTGACGACGCCGAGCCCAAGTACGGAATGTGCGTCACCGGCATCGTGCACCCTGACAAGATCATGAGCAACGCCGGCGCAAAGGTCGGCGACAAGCTGGTATTGACCAAGCCCCTGGGCGTGGGCGTGTTGACGACGGCTGTGAAGCGTCAACTTCGCACCGAGGCACAGATTGACGCCGCCATTCACTGCATGGCATCGATCAACAAGCCCGGTGGTGCCGCGATTGATGAAGTCGGCGCCAGCGCGGCCACCGACGTTACGGGGTTCGGGTTGATCGGCCACCTGCGCGGGGTTGCGGGCGCAAGCAACGTCGGCGTCAACCTGCGCTTCGGGGCGCTGCCTGTGCTGCCCGAAGTGATGGACCTGATTGCTCAGGGATGTTTCCCCGGCGGCACGAAGAAGAACTGGCTGCACTACGGGCAATGGGTTGATTATGCGCCTGACCTGACACAGCACGAGCAGACGCTGGTGTGCGACGCGCAGACCAGCGGGGGCATGCTGATTTCCGTGCCTGCCGCCAGGTGTGATGCGCTGGTCGCGAGCCTGAAACGCCACAACGCGCTGGCAAGCGCCGTGGTGGGGGACGTCGTCGCCGATCACCCCGGCCGTATTGCAGTAGTTCGCTGATCAGGGGAAGTTCGAAGGCGTAAGGAACCGGCGCCGGTGCGTCTGTACGGTCTTGTCCGGTCCCCTGTCCACTTTTCCTTCAACGCGGCACCTCGAAGCTGTGAATCCGGGCCTCGGCCAGCGCGATCTCGAACTCAAGCAACGCAGTGTGCAACTCCGTACCCAGTTGCGCAGCCGCCTGTCGGCCGGGAAATGGCGTCGCGCCAAGAATGGTGGCGCTCTCCGCGATATCGTTCAGCATTTCACGGATTTCTTCGAGCAGCTGCTGTGCACGGGCGCTTTTGCGGCGAGCAGAAGTGGGTTGGCTTTCCATGGCGGCTCCTTGAGTATCCAGTGCAAACCGATATCCCGGCTGCGCGTGCAGGGTACACCGGCTATGCGACAAGGATTGGCCATTGGTGAGGCTATCATGGCCACAGGGGCGCCCGGGAATGCCCATGGAATGCGGGTTGGCGGATATTCTCAGATTTTTTTGCGAATGCTGGTTCCGCCCGATGGTCGCCGCGTATTCGGCCAGGTTTGCGCCATGCATGCATATGCAACTCGCACGCGTTACAATCTTGCCATGGGCAAAGAAGGCGACATCCGAGGTCCGGACCGCAAGGCGCTGCAACTCGCAAGGCAGGTGCAGCGCGCGTTGACGTTTGCACTGGCCGAGACCGGCAACGAGCTGCTGCTTACTGCGTACGTTGAAGAAGTGCAGCCGGCGCCGGACGCGACGCACATGCTGGTCAGCGTGCGCGGTGAAGGCGAGCCAAGGGCACTGCTGAATGCTCTGCACGAACAAACGGGCAGGCTGCGCAGCGCCGTGGCCGAGGCGATCACGCGCCGCAAGGCGCCTGAGCTGGCTTGGCAGATCGTGTAGTGCAGGGCTACATCACGTTGAGTTCAAGCTTGGCGGCTTCACTCATCATGGACTTGTTCCATGGCGGGTCCCAGACCAGCTCGACTTTCGCGTCTGTGACGCGATCAAGCTGCTTGAGCTTGCTTTCGACTTCGCCGGGCAGGGTGCCGGCGACCGGGCACGCCGGCGATGTCAGTGTCATGCGCACGTGCACGTCACCCTTGAACCCGACGCTAACGCCGTAAATCAAGCCCAGCTCGTAGATGTTGACCGGTATTTCGGGGTCAAACACGGTCTTGAGTTTCTCGATCACCGCCTCGTTGACGCCCTTGGCTTCGGCGGGCGTGAGGTCGCGCGGTCGGCCTGTCGCGTCTGTGGGCAGCTTGGCCGCGTCGGGGGGTGTTCCCTGGTTCGGCTTTGCCGTCGTCTGGCCGGGCGCATTCCGCTGTGACAGGGACTGGTCAACTGCCATGGGGGGCAGCGATTTCACCAGCTCGGGGTCAACCAGTTTGGCTGCGCCTTCGGGATGCTGTTTTTCGGTCTCGTTGGTCATGGTTTCACGGTGCTACTACTTGAACAATTCCTGCACTTTGCGGATTCCACCCGCCAGAGCGTCGGCTTCGCGCATTGTGTTGTAGAACGCGAAACTGGCGCGCACGGTGCCCGGCAGCTTGAAGAAGTCCATTACCGGCTCGGTACAGTGCTGGCCGACGCGCACGGCAATACCCTGCTCATCGAGGATCATGCCCACGTCGGCTGAGTGAATGCCGTCGAGGACAAAGCTGATCACGCCCGCCTTGTTCTGCGAATTGCCGACGATGCGCAGCCCCGGAAT
Organism: Planctomycetota bacterium; assembly: GCA_025993795.1. Taxonomy (GTDB): domain Bacteria; phylum Planctomycetota; class UBA8742; order UBA2392; family UBA2392; genus JADJRK01. The sequence goes on along the minus strand of JAMQHL010000011.1, from coordinate 23,075 downwards.
CTCGCTCAGCTTTACCGTGGCGTAAGCCAGCAATTCGTGTTCGTATGTTTCGATGGCGTCGAGGCCGACGCCGATCAGGTATTCAAGCGATGCGCCGAGCCCAATGGTGTCGGCGATGTTGGGAGTGCCGGCTTCGAATTTGTGCGGAATGACGTTGTAGGTGGTCTTCTCGAACTTGACCGATTTGATCATCTCGCCGCCGCCCTGCCACGGCGGCATGGACTCGAGCAGTTCGGCCCGGCCCCACAGCGCACCGATGCCGGTGGGACCGAATGCCTTGTGGCCGCTGAACGCGTAGAAGTCCACGCCCAGCTTCTGCACGTCAATGCGCTGGTGCGGTGCCGCCTGGGCGCCATCGACCAGCACGAGCGCGCCGACGGCGTGGGCTTTGCGTGCCATCCACTCAACCGGGTTCACGGTGCCCAGCGCGTTGCTTACGTGCACGCACGCCAGCAACCTTGTGCGAGGCGAGAGGCGTTTCTCGAACTCCGGCAGAATCAGCGTGCCTGTGTCATCCATCGGCGCGACGACCAGTTTTGCGCCGGTCGCTTCGCACAGCATCTGCCACGGCACGATGTTGCTGTGGTGCTCCATGGCGGTGATCAGGATTTCGTCTCCTGCCTTTACGTTCGCCCGGCCCCATGTCTGGGCGACCAGGTTGATGGCCTCGGTGGTGCCGCGCACAAAGATGACTTCGCGGTCGTCGCGGGCGTTGAGAAAACGCTGCACCGTGCGACGCGCGGCTTCGAACTTGTCGGTGCAGGCAGCCGACAATTCATGCGCGGCGCGGTGTACGTTTGCGTATTCCTGCTCGTAGACGTGCCGGATGGCGTCGATCATGCATTGCGGCTTCTGCGCCGACGCGCCGTTGTCCAGGTACACCAGCGGTTTGCCGTGTACGGTGCGCGCCAGGATCGGAAAGTCCCTGCGCAGCGCTTCAACGTCGAATGTCTTTACGTGATTCACCCGTGGTCCCTATTCGCCCAGCAACCCGTGAAAGCGCTCGTGCATGACCTCTTCGAGGTGCTGCCTTACCGCGTCCATCTTGATGTGCTCGACTACGTCGTTGGCGAACGCGTAGGTCAGCAGGTTGCGTGCCTGCCGCGTATCCAGGCCTCTGCTTCTGAGAAAGAACACCGCGTCGGGGTCAAGCTGGCCGCTGGTTGCGCCGTGGGCGCATTTCACTTCGTCGCAGTAGATTTCGAGTTGCGGCCGGGTCTCGGCGCGGGCGTCGTCTGACAGCAGCAGGTTGTTGTTCTGTTGCCTGGCGTCTGTGCCGGCTGCACCGGGGCGCACAATGACTTTGCCGCTGAACACGCTGCGCGACTTGCCGTCGACAACGCTGCGGTATAGCTGGTTGCTGGTGCAGCGCGGGCGCATGTGGTCCACAACCAGGTGGTTATCAATGTGCTGCGTGTCGTTGCCCAGAACCAGGCCGTTCAGCGTGCAGGCGGCGCCTTCGCCCGCCAGCATCACGTTCACGTTGTGACGCGCCAGTTGTGCGTCAAGGCTGATGCTGTGGTGCGTGTAGGCGCTGTCGCGGTCCTGGCGCACTTCGTTCCAGCCGATATGGCTTGCCGCAGGGTCGCGCAACAACTTGGCGTGGCGCACATTCGCGCCCGACGCCAGCATGACTTCGCTGACTGCGTTCACGAAACGCGACTCCCCGGCCAGGCCGACAAAGCTCTCGACAAGCGCAATCCCGGCATTCTCGCCGGCCAGCAACAGCGTGCGCGGCGCGTTGATCTGTCCGCCCGTTGATACGTAGAGCACATGAACGGGCGCATCCAGCACAGCATCCCGGCCTGCGCGAATGTACGCGCCATCGGTGAACAACGCGGTGTTCAGCGCCGTGAATGGCTGCGCATGGTGGTCGGCAAAGCGCGCGAGCTTGCCGGGCAGGCCTTCGTCGCCGCCAAACAACTGCGAAAGCGGCGCGATCAAGACGCCTTCAGGCAGCGCTGGAATGCGGCTCAGCGTGCCGTCAAAGAACCCGTTGACGAACACAAGCCGGATGTCGTCGGCACCATCGATCAGCCACGGCTTCAGGTCGTCTAGTGTGATCGGTGCTCGAGCCGCCGCCGCAAGCTTCAGTGCAAGCAGCGGCTTCAGGTTCGTGTAGCGCCAATCTTCATGCCGGATGGTCGGGACATCCAGCGCTGTAAAACTGTCGGCTGCATCCTGGCGCAACTCGGAAAGCCACGCCGGTTCCGCCGACGGGGGCGTAAAGGCGTCGATGGCGAGTTGCAGCGAGTTGTGGGTCTGTGTCGTCATATGATTGTGGACTTTGGATTTGGGGCAATCCAAGAATCGCAACTCCCTACACCGCCTGTTCCAGCCAGGCGTATCCCTTTTCTTCAAGTTCGAGCGCCAGCTCTTTTCCGCCGCTCTTGGCGATGCGGCCGTCGAGCAACACATGCACGAAGTCTGGTTGAATGTGATTCAGCAGGCGCTGGTAATGCGTCACCAGCAGGAACGACCGCCCCGGCGAGCGCAGGCTGTTGACGCCCGTCGCCACCGTTTTCAGCGCATCGATATCGAGGCCGCTGTCTGTTTCATCCAGCACTGCCATGGTCGGTTCCAGCACGGCGAGTTGCAGGATTTCGTTGCGCTTCTTTTCGCCGCCAGAAAAACCCTCGTTTACGCTGCGGTTCAGCAGGCCGGCGTCAATGTCCATCAGCTTTGCCTTTTCCTTGATCAGCGCAAGAAAGTCTGCGCCGCTGGCTTCGGCTTCGCCACGTGCTTTGCGCTGGGCGTTCAGGGCTGCGCGCAGGAAGTACATGTTGCTGACGCCGGGAATCTCGACGGGGTACTGGAAGGCCAGAAAAATGCCCGCGCGTGCGCGGTCTTCAGGCTCCGCCGCGACGATGCTTTTGCCTTTGTAGATGATGTCGCCGCTGGTGACAGTGTAATCGGGGTGGCCTGCGATGGCCTTGGTCAGCGTGCTCTTGCCGCTGCCGTTGGTGCCCATGATGGCATGCACCTCGCCGGCGTTGATTGACAGGTCAATGCCGTGCAGAATTTCCGTGCCGTCGATGGCAACGTGAAGGTCTCTGATTTCAAGAAGCGGTTTGGTCATGTTTTGGCCACAGATGGACACAGATAAACACAGATAAACTGCCTACAGCGCTATCCGCCTTACGTCGACACGCGGCTTTCCAAAGTTGATCAGCCGACACAGTTTCAGGCCCGACGCCTTCAGGTAGTTGATGCACACGGCTGTGTGAACAGCATCAAACTCCTTCACCGACTTCAACTCAAGCAGAACAGTATCGTTCACAACGAGGTCCGCGACATACTTGCCAACCTCTTGTCCCTCGTACATGACTCGATACTCGACCTGTTGCAGCACCTTCAGCCCTGCCTTGCGCAATTCGAGCACAAGCGCGTTCTGGACACCGTGGGCACCCGCCTTAGGCCAATTTGCTACGGCAGGAGGTACGAGCTCACAGCGGGCACCCCTGGGCAAGTCCTTCTCAAGACTACTTGCCCATTCACTGAAGACCTTCCGCAGCTTGCTTTCCAAGTGCTTCTGGCCTGTTACGAATTCGACTTCAGTGTGTTCCAGAACATACCGCTGCTTTCCGATGTGGAACTCCATGTCCACGGATTGGGGGGTACGTTCCTCTTTGTCGGGCCAACGAACACCGTGCACCTGGCGGCCCGCAAGGGCAGCCTCCTCGTTGGCGCACGTCAGACAGACGCGGTCGCGGTGAACTGCGATTTCGTTTCGATCAGTAGTCATCTGTGTTTATCTGTGTCCATCTGTGGCAAAAAAATGCACTAACCGACAGCGCCCTCGAGTTTCAGGCCTAGCAGCTTCTGGGCCTCCACGGCGAACTCCATGGGTAGCTCGCTTAGCACGTCCTTGCAGAAGCCGTTTACGATCATGCTTACGGCGTCCTCAGCGCTTAGCCCGCGCTGGCGCAGAAAGAAAATCTGTTCGTCGCTGATCTTGCTGGTGCTGGCTTCGTGCTCAATGACCGCGCTGGCATTCTGGCTTTCGATATAGGGAAACGTGTGTGCGCCGCACTTGTCGCCCAGCAGCAGGCTGTCGCACGCGCTGTAGTTGCGCGCGCCGGATGCTCCCTTCATGACTTTCACGAGGCCGCGATAGCTCTGGTCGCCGTGGCCGCCGCTGATGCCCTTGCTGATGATCGTGCTTTTCGTGTTCTTGCCGATGTGAATCATCTTCGTGCCGGTGTCGGCCATCTGGTAATCGCGGGTCACAGCCACGCTGTAGAACTCGCCGACGCTGTTGTCGCCCTTGAGGATGCAGCTTGGGTATTTCCAGGTGATCGCGCTGCCGGTCTCGACCTGCGTCCATGAGACCTTGGCGTTTTCGTGGGCGATGCCGCGCTTGGTCACGAAGTTGAACACTCCGCCCTTGCCGTCCTTGTCGCCGGGGTACCAGTTCTGCACCGTGCTGTACTTGATGTGGCCGCCCTTGAGCGCCACCAGTTCAACCACCGCCGCGTGCAACTGGTTTTCGTCGCGCTGCGGCGCCGTGCAGCCCTCGAGATAACTTACGTAGGCGCCCTCATCGGCGATCAGCAACGTGCGCTCAAACTGCCCCGTGCCCGCGCTGTTGATGCGGAAGTACGTGCTGAGTTCCATGGGGCAGCGCACGCCGGGCGGGATGTAGCAGAAGCTGCCGTCGCTGAACACCGCACTGTTCAGTGCCGCGAAGTAGTTGTCCGTGAACGGCACCACGCTGCCCAGGTGCTTGCGCACAAGGTCGGGTTGCTCGGTGACCGCTTCGCTGAAGCTGCAGAAGATGATGCCCTGCTTGCTGAGCTCTTCGCGAAAGGTTGTCTTTACGCTGACGCTGTCGAACACGGCATCAACCGCCACGCCCGACAGGCGCTTTTGTTCGTCCAGGCTGATGCCAAGCTTCTCGAAAGTTTCAAGCAGCTCAGGGTCTACTTCATCGAGACTGGTGATCTCTTTCTTCTTCTTGGGCGCCGAATAGTAAATGATGCCCTGGTAGTCGATTTTCGGGTACGTGGGCTTTTGCCACGTCGGCTCGGTCATGGTCAGCCAATGGCGGTAGGCCTTCAGGCGCCACTCCAGCAGCCATTCCGGCTCATGCTTTTTGGCGCTGATCGCGCGCACGACGCCCTCATTCAGCCCCGGCGGAAGCTGATCTGCGTCGATGTTGCTTGTCCAGCCGTGCTTGTATTCCTGCCCGGCCAGCGATTGGATAGTTTCGTTGCTCATCTAGGTGGCCTTTTGGCCTATCTGGACTAACTTTGTCCAAAATACAGGACGCCGCAAACCCCACAAGAAGGAAAGTGGGCTAAGCCGGTCCTTTATTCCCAATCCATACGGTTCTTAATAGAAGAAGGAGCAGTAGTTACCAGCAGGAAGCCAATGACCATCCAAGACCGGCAGCAAGCCATCATCGACGAGTTCAAGGCACTTGCCGACTGGGAAGACCGCTACAAGCGCATCATTGAGTATGGGCGTGAGTTGGCGGCGATGAACCCCAAGCACCAGGTGGACAAGAACAAGGTCAAGGGCTGCCAGAGCACGGTGTGGCTGCACGCGGGTTTGGAGAACGGCGCGGTGCGGCTGCAGGGCGACAGCGACGCGATGATCGTGCGGGGCTTGGTCGCGCTGCTGCTGAAGGTGTACGACGGGGCGACGCCCGCCGAGATCATTGCCACGCCGCCGGAGTTCATCAACGAAACGGGCTTGGGCAGCCACCTGAGCCAGACCCGCGCCAACGGCCTGGCCGCGATGGTCAAGCAGATCCAGATGTACGCGGCAGTCTTCCAGGCCATGCAGAAGGCCGGTGGCGGCGGCGCGAGCCCTCGCGTAGAATGATTCCATGAGGTTGAGCCTTCCTTACGCCCCCGAAACTCCCGACTTCGTGGAAACCCGCGACGGCCGCAAAGCCGTGCCTGAACGCATGACGGTGCGCCAGCTCATGGAATTCGGCTTTGACGAAAAACAGCACTGGGAGTTGATCGGGGGTGCACCGGTGATGAGCCCTTCGCCGAACTACAGACACCAGCGCCTTGTTCTTGAGCTGCTGAAGCTGCTCGATGATGCGTGCGCCCGCAAACGCGGACTGGAAACAGTTCAGGACGTGGATGTTCTTTTTGTTGGCGACCCGGAGCCTGACTGGCTAAGGCCTGACATTGTGGTCGTTCGCGGCAGGGACGTCGGCGACGGCAGCATGCCCCTGCGCACGTTGCCCCAGCTGGTGGTCGAAGTGTGGTCGCCCAGCACCGGCGGGCGAGACCATGGCGTAAAGCGAGAGATCTATGCCCGAGCCGGTGTGCCTGAGTACTGGATTGCCGAGCCTGCCTCGGCCTCGCTGAGCATCTTCAATAAACCCAAAGACGGCCAGTTTGCGCAGGAGCAAGCCGACGACGCGGGTTTCCTTTTCTCACCGTTCATCGGCAAGGCGCTGCGCATTCAGCGCTTGGGCCGCAAGTACAACGTGCTGACGCGCAAATAGTCAAGTTGCGGGCTTCAGCTCGCCGGGTTTGCGCAGCATCTTCTCGATCTCGCTGACGTGGTTTTCTTCGTCCATGATCATGGTGCGCGCGTACTCTTCAAGCCGCACGTCCTTGTCTTCGACCAGCGCCAGCAGGTCGCGATACACCTGCACGCCGCCAGCTTCGTGCTCGAGGCTTTCGCGCAGGATGTCCTCGATGTGGTGCTTTTCCGTTTCGAGCAGCTTGCCGATCTTGAGGCTGGGGTGCCCGCCCAGTGCGGTGACGTACTCGCCCGCCATGTGCGCGTGGTTGAGCGACTCGGTGGCCACGCCGCGAAACCAGGCGACGATCGGGATGCGCGAGTATCCGAAGATCATGAGCGAATAGTGGCTGTAGCGGACAACGCCCGCCAGCTCAAGTTCCAGAATGCGGTTGAGCGCGTCGATGACTTTCTTCTTGTCCATGGCGACCTCCTCAGGTGAGGGCAATATCCGCGACGTCGGGCGCGCGGTAAATGGTCATCGGACAGTCGCAAGCACGCGGTCTGAAACAGATCGTGCCGAAGCGCGCACCGTATAGTGCGCCATGTTCGGCCGGATCTCGATCGTGTTGTCCGAGTGGGACATTGCGAGCATGGGATACTCGGGCGACAGAGCGATTGAGTCGTCCAGCCAGGTCTCGGGCGATCGGGCTTGCAGTTGGTAGATTCTGGCTGCCAGTGTCCATGCCTCCGTCTCTAGCATGGCAGTCGCGATTTGGGCGACAAGGTTGGCACGGTCATGCAACCCGACGTTTTCGTCCGATTGGATCTGTTCAAAGGACTCTTTGGCTCGCTCGGCGTCTCGAAAGTCAACCGGCGCTGACTCCGGCCACGGCCGCAGGGTTTCCGTCAGTGTCACTTCTATGTCGGTCAAGCATTGCCGCACCCAGTCGTTCAGGGAAGTCGCGCCGTAAGTGTGAAAGCTCTCCTTGCAGGCATCGCGCGCTATTGCAAGCTCCAGTTCCGGTGCAATGTGCGCACCGGCTCGTGCGAGCGTGTGAATGCCGGCCACCCCGTCCTTGCGTGCAATTTGCGCCACATCCACGGTCAGCAGCCTTCGCCGATCCCCGAGCCGCGCCAGCAGGTCAAGCGGGAGAAAACGCCTCTGGGCAAGCGGTTCCACTCCCTTCTGATAGACGACTTCGTTCGCGAGCACGTACCAAAGCAGACCCAGCAGGCACGGTGACCATTGCGTCTCACTGGCAAAATCGGCCAGTGCGCCCAGTGATGCGCATGCGTCATCGGCGGCGCCTGCCGCTACCTGGCAATGTACGCGGACGATGCCGACACGAAGCGGTGCCATGGAGTTATCGGGGATGTCAAAGCCCAGCGGCGTGTCGGGTGCCCAGGTGAGAAGTGTCTTTCCTTTCGCCGGTATGGAATTTGCCAGAAGGTGCATCACGGCTTCGCTGTGTGCGAGGAACTCGTTCCTGTCCGCTTCGGCGATTCCCGGGGCGGCAATGTCGATCCTTTGCAGGTCGTACCGCTGGTCGAGCTCAGAAGCTTGCTTGCAGGCCTTGCCGTACGCAATGCGCGCATCTTTATCCGCGGGCGGAAACGCCGGGTCTACCAATTGGGGGTTGGCCTCGATGAACGACCGAGCAGCGTCTGCCCACAACGCGCGCCTGTATCGTTCGAAGGCCATGCGCAGATCGTCGGTCGTTGGGTCGTCGGGCAAATTTGCCGCGATGGCCTTTTCGTGCTCTGTGCTGAAGGGCTGATAGCGCACGCGGCGCAGTTGCTCTGCCATGAAGTCAGGCTCGGTCGTTGGCCTCGCAAACGGCAGCATGCCCAGCCAGGCGGCGCCGGCACCCGCGACAACCACAAGGACAACAAGGGCCAGAATTGCGATACGCCAGCGCCTTTTCATGGCCCAAGGGTAGTCTGGACTCGAAAGGCGCTCCACTGCAATCCCCGTGGATGTTTGTAGTCGTTGCTTGAAGAGTCGAACATTTAGGCCTGCGGCAGATATGCCGGGAATTCTTGGTCTTTCTGCAGGGTGCGGTTGCCTGTCGGCCGCTCATCGCGTATCTGTGTTCGCGATGATTTTGACGACGAACAACATTGTGCGCGCATGGTGGTGGACACCTTCCGGGTGTCGCGCCTGATTGTTTGCCCGTTTTGTTTGCGACGCCTGGAGACCTCTCCGGGCGTTTGTGTTTTTTCAGGACCTGACCATGACCGCATCCACGATCGCTGACCTCGAAACCCCGACCTCGCTGTTTCTCAAGCTGCGCGATTTCCGCCCGGCATTCTTGCTTGAATCCGTGACCCACGGCGAAAAGGTCGGCCGCTTCTCGTTCATCGGTCTCGACCCGGTCAAGACCATCGAGTACCGCGGCGACGGGAACCTGCGCGACCTGATTGAGCGCGAATTGTCAGCCCTTGGCGCTACCGTTACCGCAGCCGGCTCCTCGCCCCTGCGGGGGCTCGTTGGCGCCATCGCCTTTGAGAACGTGCATGGGCTGCTTCCGACCGGCGTAAAAGGGTCTGGCGCCCGCAGGGTGCCTGACCCCAGTTTGCCGCTGGCTGCCTTCGTGGTGCCGCGCGCGGTGGTAACGTTTGACCACGGTACCCGTCGCATCAGCATCGACCACGCCGACGGCGCCGAGGCCGCGACGGAACTGCTGCAACAAGTCCGCACAGCCATGTCGCGCCCGGTGCCGGAACTGCGGGGCGGGCACAGCTTCAGCGAACCGAAGGCAACCATCGCCGAGCCCGAGTTTCAGGGCATGGTCGCTCGCGCCAAAGAACACATTGCGGCTGGCGACATCTTTCAGGTGGTGCTTTCGCTGGCGTTCGAAGGCGAGACCGACCTGCACCCGTACCAGGTGTACCGCGCCCTGCGGCACCTGAACCCGTCGCCCTACCTCTATTACCTCGACTTCGGCAAGTACCAGATCATCGGCAGCAGCCCCGAGGCGCTGGTCAAGCTTGAGGACGGCGCCTTGAGCATCCGCCCGATCGCGGGAACGCGCCCGCGCGGCGCAGACGAAGCGCAAGACGCGGCTCTGGCATCCGAACTCGCGGCCGACGCCAAGGAACTTGCCGAGCACAACATGCTGGTTGACCTTGCCCGCAACGACGTCGGCCGCGTGGCCGAAATCGGCAGCGTGGCTGTGCCTGACTTGCGCGTGATCGAGCGGTACTCACACGTCATGCACCTGGTAAGCCGCGTGACGGGCCGCCTGCGCGATGGCGTGAGTGCGCTGGATGCTTACGCCAGCGCGTTTCCGGCTGGCACCGTCAGCGGCGCGCCAAAGATTCGTGCGCTGCAACTCATCGAGGAGCTTGAGCCCGCGCCGCGCGGCTTTTATGCGGGCAGCGTCGGGTACTTCACGGCGGGCGGCAACTTCGACCAGGCAATCACGATTCGCACCATCGTGATGAACCAGGGGCGCTACAGCGCACAAGCCGGCGCCGGCATCGTCGCCGACAGCGTGCCCGCAGGCGAGTACCAGGAGATCCGGAACAAGGCGGCGGCGCTGTTGAAGGCGCTGGAGTTCGCAAGAGATGAACTGTAGGGGAACGTGAAACCCATAACCCAGAACCCAGAACCCAGAACCCAGAACCGAACCCATGATCCTGCTCATCGACAACTACGACTCGTTCACCTTCAACCTTTACCAGGCACTTGGCTCGCTGGGTGCTGAGGTGAGTGTGCGCTACAACGACAAGGTCGCTGACTCTGACGTTGAATCTGCGGCTGCAATCGTGATCTCGCCGGGCCCCGGCCACCCCGGCCAAGCCGGCCAAACGCTTGACATCATTGAGCGCTTCGCGGGGCGTCTGCCGATTCTGGGCGTGTGCCTGGGCCACCAGGCGATTGCGCAGGCCTTTGGCGCCAAAGTTGTGCGTGCGCAGCGGCAGCTTCATGGCAAGACCAGTCGCCTGTACCACGACGGCAACGGGCTGTACGCGGGCCTTCCCAGCCCGCTTGAGGTCGGCCGCTATCACTCGCTGATTGTTGACGAGTCAAGTCTTCCCGCATGCCTTGAGATTACGAGCTACACCAGCGACGGCGAGATCATGGGCCTGCGCCACCGCGAACTGCCGGTTGAGGGCGTGCAGTTTCACCCCGAGAGCATTCTCACGCCGCAGGGCCCGCGCCTGCTGCAGAACTTCTTGAATCGAACACTTGCACCAGCCCGCTAACGGGCCTTGAAGGAACCTGACATGACCGCCACGACGACACTTGAACGACTTGCAACCGGCAAGCATCTCGATGCCGCCAGCGCCGAGGCGCTTCTGGCGCAGCTCCTTGACGAGTCAACATCAGAGCCGCTGATCGCAGCCATTCTTGCCGCGCTTCGCACCAAGGGCGAATCCGGCGAAGAACTGCTGGGCATTACCCGCGCGTTGCTGCAGGTTGCGGCCTCTGCACCGCTCGCCCCGGCCGGCGCCGTTGACACCTGCGGCACCGGCGGCGATGGCGCGGGCACATTCAACATCAGTACAGGCGCAGCATTGGTGGTCGCGGCATGCGGCGTGCCGGTGGTCAAGCACGGCAACCGCAGCGTGACAAGCCGCAGCGGCAGCGCCGACGTGATGGAGGCTTTGCGCGTGCCGTTTGCGAAACCCGGCGAGCCGTTGCCGGATGCGCGCTTCAGCTTCTTGTTCGCGCCGCAGTTTCATCCGGCCCTCAAGCGCATCGGCCCGGTGCGCAAGGCGCTGGGCATTCGCACGGTGTTCAACCTTGTCGGGCCCCTGGCCAACCCTGCCCGTCCCGACTTTCAGCTGATGGGTGTCGCCGCGCGCGAGCGCCTGCCTGATGTCGCGCGCGCATTGCAGGGCCTGGGCCGCAAGCGCGCCTTTGTCGTGCACGGCGAGCCGGGCCTGGATGAAGCCACGCCGGCCGGCCGATTCACCGTTATTGACGTCCGCCCCGACAACATCAGCGCCGCCGATTTCGTCGCAAGCGACTTCGGGTTGCCCGTATGCCGCCTGAGTGACTTGAAGGGCGGCGACGCAATCGAGAATGCGGCCATCATGGAACAGGTGCTCAATGGCAATGAAGGGCCGCGTCGCGACACGGTTGTGCTCAATGCGGCGTTGGCGCTGATGCTGACCGGCAAGGCGGCAAGGCCCACCGAGGCTGCAAAACTGGCCGGGCAAGCCATCGATAGCGGCGCCGCCGGGCGCCTGTTGAACGAACTGCGGGGCAGGCATGTCTGACTTTCTTCAGCATATGGCCGCCGAAAGTACCCGGCGTGTGGCCCAGGCGCGGGCCGCAATGCCCGAGGCCGAAATGCGCGCAGCCGCAGAAGGCATGCCTCCGGCATTGCCGCTGGTATTGCCGGCAGGAGACCTGGGCGTGATCGCCGAGATCAAGCGCGCTTCGCCGGCGGCGGGCGTGCTCAATGCGGCCGTCGATCCTGCCGCACAGGCATGCGCATATGAAGCCGCAGGCGCGAGTGCGATTTCGGTACTGACGGAGCCAGCCCGATTTCAGGGCAGCCTGGCCGACCTGCGCAGTGCCCGCGCAGCAACCCGACTGCCCCTCATGCGCAAAGACTTCATCGGTGATGCCTATCAGATTTATGAGGCCAGGGCTGCCGGGGCCGACGGTGTGCTGCTGATTGTGGCGATGTTGTCCGACCGCGAGCTGCGCCACTACCTGCGCGTGTGCGCCTGCCTTGGCATGTTCGCGCTGGTCGAGTGCTTTGATGCCGATGACGTTGCACGCGCCCAGTTCGCCGACGCCCGCATCATCGGCGTCAACAGTCGCAACCTGCGCGACCTGCACGTCGCGTTCGAGCGTTTTGAGAAACTGCGCGGCTTGATTGAACGCGGCCGCACCGCCGTGGCGGAAAGTGGCATCAGCGCGCCGGAGCAGTTTCAGGCGGTCGGTCGCCTTGGCTATCACGCGGCCCTGGTCGGCAGCGCGCTCATGCGCGAGGCTGATCCTGCCGCAGCCCTGGCACGGCTTCGCAATCTGCGCCAGGAGGCAACGCGATGATCAAGATCTGTGGAGTCACGGATGTCAGAACCGCGCTGGCGGCCGCAGAGGCGGGAGCGACCGCCATCGGGCTCGTGTTTGCGGAGTCGCCCCGCACGATCGGCACGGCGGAAGCAGCGGCCATCGCCGACGCGTTGCCGGCTGGCGTTGAGCGGGTGGGCGTGTTTCGCGCCGGCGATCTCAAGCGCCTGGCGGCGATACACGGGGCTGTGCGCCTTGACGTAATCCAGGTGCACGGGCTGGACCAGCCGCCTCTGACGTTGGACGGCTTGCCCGTGATGCCGGCTTTCCGGGCAGGTTTCCCGGTGGGGCTGCGGCACGCGCGCCTGCTGCTGGATTCTCCGGCCGGCGAAGGCAGCGGGCAAGCGTGGGACTTCAAGCAGTTGCGGGGCATGGCCATGCGGCGCGGGCTGATTCTGGCCGGCGGGCTGACGCCCCGCAACGTCGCCGAGGCCATTGACGTGGTGAAGCCGTATGGTGTGGACGTGTCGAGCGGTGTGGAATCGCGACGCGGGCGCAAAGACGTTGCGTTGATCAAGAGGTTTGTGGCTGCATCGCTGGCTGCCTTTGCACGAATCGAGTCGGAGGTGCAGGCATGACAACGCACGTTGCCACAGCGGGACGTTTCGGCATTCATGGTGGCCAGTACGTGCCCGAGACGCTGATGCCGAACCTGATCGCCCTTGAGGCTGAATACACGGCTGCCCAGCAGGACGCGGCGTTTCGGGACGAGCTGAACGTTGCGCTGCAGGAGTTTGTCGGGCGTGCCACGCCGCTGTACTTCGCGAAGAGATTGTCGTCGGCCTGCGGCGGGCGCATCTATCTCAAGCGCGAAGACCTCACACACACCGGCGCCCACAAGATCAACAACGCGCTGGGACAGGCGCTGCTCGCCAAACGCATGGGCAAGAAGCGCATTGTGGCTGAAACCGGCGCAGGACAGCACGGCGTCGCGACTGCGGCGGCGTGCGCCAAGCTGGGCCTTGAGTGCGTGGTCTACATGGGCGGGCTCGATTGTGAGCGCCAACGCCCGAACGTGCAGCGCATGCAATTGCTGGGCGCGCGCGTGGTGCCGTGTGAAAGCGGCAGCCGCAACCTGAAAGTCGCCGTCAACGAGGCGATTCGCGACTGGATCAGTGACCCACAGGAAACTCACTACCTGATCGGCAGCGTCGTCGGGCCGCATCCGTACCCGACCATCGTGCGCGATTTCCAGAGTGTGATCGGGCGCGAAGCCCGCGCCCAGGTGCTGGAACGAGACGGCCGATTGCCCGATGCAGTCATCGCCTGCGTCGGCGGCGGAAGCAACGCCATGGGTATCTTTGCCGGCTTTGCAGGCGACGGCGTGGAGCTGCACGGTGTAGAGGCGGGCGGCGATGGCACGACGCACGCGGCCCCCCTGAACAGCGGCACGCCGGGCGTTCTGCACGGGGCGATGCAGTATCTGTTGCAGGATGAAGACGGGCAGATCCTGAACACACACTCGATCGCGCCGGGCCTTGATTACCCGGGCGTCGGCCCGGAACACAGCGGATTGAAAGACAGCGGCCGCGCGCAGTATCACGTGGTCGGCGACAACGACGCGCTTGCCGCGTTCAAGGAGCTGAGTCGCCTTGAAGGCATCATTCCGGCACTGGAGAGCAGCCACGCGGTTGCATACGCGCGCCGCTTGTTGAAGCAGCGGCCGGGAATCACCGTGGTTGTCAACCTGAGTGGCCGCGGCGACAAAGACCTGCCGCGCCTGATGGAACGGGGGCTGCTGTGAATCATTCGCTGCAGGACGCATTCCGCATCGCCCGCGACGAAGGCCGCAAGGCGTTGCTGCCATTTCTGATGAGCGGGCATCCGACGCCTGGTACTTTCGTGCAGAACCTGCGGCAAGCAGCTGCGTATGCGGACGTGATCGAGGTCGGTGTACCGTTCAGCGACCCCTTGGCCGATGGCCCGGTGATCCAGCATGCGGCTGAGGTGGCGCTGCGCAACTGCACGACTCTGGGCAGCACGCTTCAGGCGCTTGCCCTGCGCGAACCCGGCCCCCCTGTGGTTCTCATGCTCAGCATCAACCAGGTGCTGGCGCGGGGGATGCAGCGCTTTGTTGCCCAGGCTGCGGAAGCCGGCGTCAGCGGTGCGATTATTCCTGACCTGCCCTTTGAAGAAGCCGCCGACGTGCGCGCGCAGTGTAAGCGACATGGCCTGAGCCTGATCGCGATGCTGGCCCCGACTACTCCGCCCGGGCGCATGGCTGACATTCTGCGGCAGGCGCAGGGCTTCGCGTACCTGATCAGCGTGGCAGGCGTCACCGGCACGCGCGAAGGCTTTGCCGCCGAGACTGCCGAGTACATTCGCGATGCTCGCAAGCTTTCGCCGGTGCCGGTGTGCGTGGGCTTTGGCATCAGCAAGCCGCAGCACATTCACGAACTCAGCGAGAACGCCGACGGCTTTATTGTCGGCAGCGCGCTGATACGCGGCATCGACGAGGGTCGTAGCGCAGGCGACGTGCTTGAACCATTGCACGCCGCCTGCCGCCACGCCGCTCACAACCGACCACTGACAACCGGAGCCAAATCATGATCGTAACCATGCAACCCGCCGCGACACTGAAAGAGATCACCGGTGTGATTCGGGTTCTTGAGAGTTTCGGTGCCGCGCCGAGCATCAGCAGCGATTGCGGCTGCACCCTGATTACAGCGGCAACCAGCAAAGTGCCGATCGATGCGCAGCAGGTGCGCAGTGCCGTCGGTGTGCGCGACGTGCACGAAGACGCGCACCCCTTCAAGCGTGTCAGCCGCGACTACCACCCGCAAGACAGCGTGATCGACGCACGCGTGGCGCGCTTTGGCGGCGGCGGCTTCACGGTCATCGCCGGCCCCTGTGCCGTCGAGAGCGAAGAGCAGATTCACGCCGTTGCCGCCCACGTTGCATTGCACGGGGCGAAAGGCCTTCGTGGCGGCGCATACAAGCCGCGAACGTCGCCCTATGCGTTCCAGGGCATGGGTGTGCCCGGTTTGCGGTTTCTGCGTGATGCCGCGCGGGCGAACAACCTGGCGGCTGTCAGCGAGGTCATGTCGATCGACCAGGTTGCCGACTGCATAGAGCACCTGGACGTGCTGCAGGTGGGGGCGCGGAACATGCAGAACTTCGACCTGCTGAAAGAGGTCGGCAAGACCGACAAGCCGGTGCTGCTCAAGCGCGGGCCAAGCAGCAAGATCGAGGAGCTGCTGCTCGCGGCCGAGTACATTGTGGACGCCGGCAACCCGCGCGTCGTGCTGTGCGAGCGCGGAATACGGACATATGAAACGGCGACGCGAAACACGCTGGACATTGCGGCGGTGCCGGTAGTGAAGCAGCTTTCGCATCTGCCGATCATCATTGACCCCAGCCACGCAGCCGGAAAGCGCGAGTACGTGCATGCGTTGACGCTGGCAGCGCTGGCAGTGGGGGCCGACGGCGTGATGGTGGAGGTACACCCGACGCCGGCCAAGGCCGTGAGCGACGGGCGACAAAGCCTGCATTTTGAAGAGTTCGAGAAGTTGATGGAAGATGTGCGGCGACTGTCAGAGTTCCGCGCGCCGGTCAATGTTTGACCGACAGGGCGAAAGCACCAATGCGTGCATCGATGGTTTCAAATTCCTTTCGATATGAAGCGGAATGTCGTAGGCGATGAAAGAAAAATCATCATTGATGTTGACCGCGGGTGGATTGCCGTTATTTTCACGCGCCATGAACATGAATACGAAGACCAAGATGTGCTGTCTGATGTGCGCCCATGACGGTGGGTTGCGCTCGGGCATGGTCTGCTGATTCATAGACTTTCCCCACGCAACGCCACCGCAACCGCGGTGGCGTTTTCTTTTTCCACGAGTCATCCAGCACGAAAGGACAGGACAATGGCTTCCACGAAAGGATTCACGCTCTGGTTCACCGGGCTTTCCGGCGCCGGAAAATCCACACTCGCCGACGAGATCAGCCGCCGCCTCAACGATCGCGGCATCGGCCATGAAGTTCTCGACGGCGACGTGGTGCGCACCAACCTGAGCAAGGGACTTGGCTTTTCGCGGCAAGACCGCGACACCAACATCCGCCGCATCGGATTTGTCGCCGAGCTGCTTACGCGTAACGAGGTCCCGGTGATCACTGCCGCGATCAGCCCGTATCGCGCAGTGCGCGAAGAAGTGCGGCACAAGATCGGCCCGGCCCGGTTCATTGAAGTGTTCGTTGACGCCGGCCTGGACGAGCTTGTGCGGCGCGACGTGAAAGGCCTGTACGCCAAGGCTTTGCACGGCGAGATCAAGAACTTCACGGGCGTCAGCGACCCGTACGAGGCCCCCGAGAATCCGGAAATCAAAATAGACACCGAGGTCAAGAATGTGGTGGAATCAGCGGACCTGGTATGGGGCTACCTTGTTCAGCACGGGTTCATCACGGTCGAAGAAGCGGTGACGGTGTAATCCCATGCGCAAACTCACGCTCAACAAGTGCGACCAGATGATGCCCTGCGACAAGGGCCCGTGTTGACGCGTGAACAGACGCGCAATCACGGGCCGCCGGCAGGCGGCCCTTTACTTTGGACAGCAGAAGGAAATTGCCATGAAAATCGAAGCGCCAACACTTGCAGTGCTGCGGCGAGGCTTTGCGCGCGAGTTCGTCTCGACGTTGATCGCCCTTGCGCTGATTGCCGCCGTGAAGATCGGCCTGATCAGCTTGATTCCCTGGTAGCCGATGCGGACAAAGACCTCACAACTGGATTCTCAACGCGCCACGGGTGTGGTCGTGCTGGCGGTGGTTGTCGGGCTGGCAAAGCTGGCGCACATCCTGGTGCCCGACGTACCGGCTGTGATCTGGGCCCTTGGTTTTGGCATTCTGGCAGGCGTCGGCGCTGCGCGGTCACGCAAGCCTGCGCCGGCGCTGCCGTACCAGGTGCCGTTAACCGCCGGCTTCGTGATGATGGGCGCGCAGATGCAGCCCGAGGTCTTCACGCTGGTCGGCTGGCCCGGGGTGATTTCGCTGGCGTTGCTGTGGCTGTGTGTGCTGGGCGCGTTTGCACTGGCGGTGAAGCTTCGCCTGTTGCCGGCGCGCCTGGCGGGCCTGTTCGCGCTTGGGTTGTCGGGCTTTGGCGTCACGGCGGTCGTGGCTGTTGCAAAATACGACCGCGAGATTGCAGGTACGCCGCAGACAACGGCAACGCTGTTGGTTCTGGTCAGTGGCGCGCTGGCACTCGTCGGCTATCCGCTGCTGGCACCATGGCTTGGGCTTGACGCCGCAACCTTTGGCGCGTTTGCCGGGCTCACGGTTGCCAACAACGCCGAGGCATTGGCCACAGCCGGCACCGCAGACGAGCCCGCGCTATTGCTGGCTGCGGCCTACAAAGTGCTGGCCAACGCCTTCGAGGGCCTTGCCGTGCTGGTGTACCTGTGGCTGTTCATTCCGCCGGCACAGCGGGAGCAGGGCCACATCGGCGCCCGGCTGCTGTTGCCCAAGGTGCCGGGTTTCGTCGTCGGGTTTGCAATCGTGGGCGCGGCTGCGCTGCTGGGCGCATTCACCGAGCAAGATCGCGCCGTGCTCGGCACTTTGACGCAGTGGGCATTCTTCATCGCGCTGGTGGGCGTGGGTTACCGGACAAATATTGGAGCAATCTTCAAAGCTGCCAAGCCGACTGCGATCGGGCTTGGGTTATGGGCAGTAACGTCGGCGCTGGTGATGCTTTGGCTGACGCGAGGACCCTGGAGCGGACATGGAACCTGAGATTCGACACATCGCAAAGACGGACTACGCGAAACATCGCGTCGTGCGCAGCGACGGCGAAGTCACCATCGACGGCGTCTATCCCGAGCGCGCGGCCGGCGTCTACATGGTGCGCGTGCGCGTGCCCGGCGGAATCATGACGCTGTCGCAGGCTCGGGCGCTGGCTGGCCTTGCGCAGGAGTATGCCAGCGGCGAATGGCACGTGGATACTCGCGCAAACGTGGAACTGCATGGTGTGCGCGAAGAACGCTTGTTGCCATTCGTCGAGGCGATCGAGACCACCGGGCTCAGCACCCGAGGTGCTTGCGGTGACAGCGTCCGCAACATCGTCACCGGCAGCGAAAGCGCCGGCGCCAGCGTCGATCGTCTGAACGCGCTGGTCGACAAGCTGACGCGCATGTTCATGGGCAAGCCGGAATTCGAGACCTTGCCACGCAAGTTCAAGATCGCGTTCTATGCGCGCGATGATCGAGAGCCGCTGCACCGTATCAATGACCTCGGGTTTGTCGAAGAAGAGGGCGGCACGTTCGAAGTATGGGTCGGCGGCGGCCTGGGCAAACAGCCGCGCCTCGCAGACTTGTTGTTCAAACGTGTGCCCGAGCATGCCGTGCCTGGGCTGGTGGCTGCGACCGTGCAGATTCACAACGCCTGGAGCAACCGAAAGAACCGGGCGCAGGCGCGCCTGAAGTTCGTGCTGGAAGAACACGGCGTTGAAGTTCTGCGCGACTGGATCTTCGAGAAGTGGGTGCCGCCGCTTGAGGTTGAGCTGAGGCCGCAGCCGTCGCTGGCAGCGCCGCCGGCGCGTTTTGCCGCAAGCGGCGTGCATGCGCAGCAGAACGGCGCATTCAAGGTGCGCGTGCCGATTGTTGCCGGCGACATCACCGGCGAGCAGGTGGTCAAGCTGGTGGACGCCGCCGAGGCTGCGGGCGCGAGGCTGTTTCACTTGAGCGTGCGCCAGAACATTGCGATTCCTGATGTCGCACCAGCGCACGTTCCCGCGCTGGTTGCGACGCTCGATCACCTGGGCTATCCGCCCTCGGGCTGGTTTGGCGCGCGCGACATCGTGGCATGCCCCGGCGCGAGTTCATGCCGCAAGGGATTTGTTGAAACGCACGAGCTTGCACAGGTGCTGTCGCGCGAGCTTGAGTCACTTGCCGCGCCCGGATTCGCCAAGCGGCTTCGGATCAGTGTTTCGGGCTGCCCCAACTCGTGCAGCCAGCCGCAACTGTTTGACCTTGGCTTCCGCGGCAACGCGGGCAAGGCGCGCGGTGCCGTTGTGAAGGGTTACGACCTGCTGATCGGCGGCCGCCTCTACGGGCGCACACTGCTGGGCCGGCAGTTCGCCAGCCTGCTCAGCCAGGAGGACCTGCTGGCTGCGGCCAAGGCCGGCGTGGCAGCGTATGCGGCGCTGGCGGATTCAGACGAGCCGTTCGACGCACTGATTGACCGCGTCGGGTTGCACGCGTTTACCGATGAGCTGGCGTCGCGCGTGGAGTTGAAGCAGGGCGAATGGACCGAAGCGCTGCGCGATGAGTTGCCGCGCCGGATACCGGCTGACCTCGGCGCGTTTGAGGCCCGCCTCGAAACAAGGTCGCCGCAGCAGATTCTGCGGTGGGGGATCGAGACGTTCGGCGAGTCGCTGTTGGTGAGCAGCGCGCTCAACGCCGGCGGCGTGCTGCTTGCACACTATCTGCGTGAGCTTGCGCCCGCGCACCCGGTGTTCCTGATCGACACCGGCAAGCTGTTCGCCGAAACGCCGGCTTACGCCGCGCAACTGCGCCAGCAGTACGGGCTGAATGTAGTGCTGGTAGGCCCGCGGTTTGCCGAAACCGAGTTCAGCGAAGGCTACGGTGAGCGCCTGTGGCAGCGCGATCCGGCATTGTGCTGCCACATTCGCAAGGTGCAGGTGATGGCCGGGTTGCGCAAGGGCAAGCGCGCATGGGTCAGCGCGCTGCGCCAGGAACAGGGGGGCGAGCGCGCCGGCGTGGGCGTGCTTGAGCGCGAAGCCGATGGTGTCTTCAAGATTTCGCCGCTGGCCCACATTACTCGCGAGTGGGTCGACGAGGAGTTGCGCACGCTCGGAATACCGCAGCATCCGTTGCTGGCAAAGGGGTATCGCAGCCTGGGTTGCGAGCCGTGCACGCTGCCGGTGGATGAGCAGCAGAACGAGCGAGACGGCCGCTGGCACGGCACAGGCAAGACGGAATGCGGGCTGCACGAGTACTGGAAGGCGACGGTGGGCCATGCGTGAAGTATCCGGACTCGTAACGCTGGTGGGCGCCGGCCCCGGCGACCCTGACCTGCTGACCGTGGGCGGCGTGCGCGCGTTGCAGCGCGCCGACGTGGTCGTCCACGACAACCTGGTGTGCCCGGACATCCTGGCGCTGGCTGCCAGGGCAACGCTGATCGACGTCGGCAAGCTGCCGTTCGGGCAACGCACGGAGCAAGAGACGATCAACAGCATTCTCGTGCGCGAAGGCTCGCTGGGACGAAACGTGGTGCGGCTCAAGGGCGGCGACCCGTTCATGTTCGGGCGTGGCACCGAAGAAGTCGAGGCGCTGCACCGCGCGGGCATTCCGTTTCGGGTGATCCCCGGCGTCAGCTCGCTCAACGGCGTGCTGGGGGCCGCCGGCGTGGCGCCTACCGTGCGCGGGCGCAATCACGGATTTGCGGTGTTCAGCGGCGCGGGCGTCACCGATGAAAGCGAGTTCACACAATGGGCCCTGACGCCGGGGCCCGCCATCGTGTTCATGGGCGTCCATCGCGCGGCGCAGATCGCGAACGCGTTTCTTGCGCAGGGCCGGCCCGAAGACACGCCGGTCGTCGTAGTGGCGCGTGGCGGCTCGCCAGCCGAGGTGATCGCCGAAACTACGCTGGCGCAGTTGGGTGCCCTGCTGACCGACGCGTCTGCGTGGACGCCCGCGATTATCGCCATCGGTGTGACGCGCGAGTACGCGTTCAAGGCGCGGCCCCTCGACGGCAAGGTCGCCGTGATGGCACCCGGCGCGCTGGATACGCCCGAGGGCGACCTGATGCGCGCGCTGGGCGCCCGCCCCGCATACGCGAATTCGTCCGGGCAGCCTGCACACCCGCTGGCCCGGGCTGTGGCAGTGGCCTTGCCGGAGAGGCGCACGAGTTAGCAAGCGGCGTCGGTGCCCTCTCGCACAGGCCCGTGACGAGACGGCTGCATGGTGCAGCCGAAAGCACCGGCGCCGGGAGCGTCGTGAGGCATAGGGGCAGGGGTTAGGGTCCAAGTTCCAGGGGACGGAGGAGCGATGAGTGGTTCGCCCTGACTCCGCTAACCCCAAAACCGCCATCCATTCGCACCAACGCCGGGAATTCTCTACACTCCAGCCATGCGACTGTTGATGATCTCTGCTTCTGCCGGCCACGGCCACGTGCGCGCAGCACAAGCCCTGGAAAAGGCTGCACAGGCTGTGTTCCCGCAAGCCGAAGTCCGCAACGTGGACATCCTTGATTACACAGCCGCGCTTTATCGCAAGGCCTACGCCGCCAGTTATCTTGCGCTTGCTGACCGCGCGCCCGAGATGTGGGGCTACCTGTACAACCACAGCGACAGCAAGCGAGCCAAGAAGCGCCAGGCGCGCATCATTCGGGCATTCGATCATGTGGAGTTCCGCAAGTTCCGCGCGTTTCTGCGCGAGTTCAACCCCGACCATCTGTTCTGCACCCACTTCCTGCCCGCGCAGATCCTGCAGCCCTACACAGGCAAAGACTGGTACACGTTCAAGCTGCATCTCGTGGTCACCGACTTCATGGCCCACGCCTTCTGGGCCCAGGCCAACGCCGACACGATTTTCGTTGCCAGTGGCGAAGCCGTCGAAGAGGTCGCGATCAAGGGCATCCCGCGCGAGAAGATTCACAAGGTCGGCATCCCGATCATGCCCGAGTTTGGCGTGGCCTATGATCGCGCTGAATTGCGCCAGCGCCACGGCTTGCTGCCCGGCGTGCCCACGGTGCTTGCGATGAGCGGCGGCTGGGGTGCCGCCGGCATGCCGGAGCTTGTGCGCGGCATTCTGCACCACGCGCCGGTGCAGGTGATTGCCGTGTGCGGCCGTAACGAAAAGATGCGCGAGATGGTGGCCGCGCTGCCGGTGCCCGCGGGCAGCCGCGTGCTGGCGCTGGGTTACGTGAACTACGTGCACGAGCTGATGGCAGTGAGCGACCTGTGCGTGACCAAGTCGGGCGGGCTTACGACCAGCGAGTGCCTGGCGATGGGTGTGCCGATGCTGGTGCCGAACCCGATTCCGGGCCAGGAAGAGCGCAACGCCGAGTATTTGACAGAATGCGGCGCCGCCATGACGGCCCGAAGCCCCGGCAGCCTGCAGTACAAACTGGGCAAGTTTTTGGGCGACGAAGAACTAAGAAAACGCATGCAAGCCGCCGCCAGGTCAAAAGGAGTACCCAGCGCAGCAACGAACATTTTAACCGCCGCCACCTGAAGCCCGCCGACGACTCAGTTGCGGTTACGAAAGGGGGGGCACACAAGCGCGGAGTACAGGAACTCGAACGGGATCTTTGACGAGCGGCAATCGGTCCGAGCGCCACGCCGGACAGAATCCAGATCGTGCGCGGCTTGCCAAAGACCAGAAGCGGCAAGAAACACGCGCCGAATACGGCGCGAAATCGCCCAAGGCGAGTACAGCCAACTGGGCGAAATAACCGGGCTAGCCGACCCCGCCGTAGTAGAGCAGATCGTGCAGGGCCACAAAGCCAGCGGATAGTCGCGTCGGCAAAAGGCGGTCTGTGGCAAAGGACCACAGGGACCGCTAACCCGGATGTTGCATCGGGGGTTGTGGATAATCGGGGTTGGGGTTTGTTGGCGTGATTTGCGTGTGATTCCGGCTTGGGGCGCACTGGCGGG
>JAMQHL010000073.1 GCA_025993795.1 Planctomycetota bacterium | reverse complement strand
GGGGCTTCACGTTGTGTTCAGGGACAACCGCCGGGCTGCGAGTTTGAACAGGTCCTGCCTCGGGAAGTATGACGACAGCTTCAACACAAAGCGCCGGAACTAAAAAGGGGTCAAAGGGGTCAGGCTCCTTTGTTTGCGGTTTCTTTGGGCGCGGTTCTGGCTTTTCTGCCGATTGTGTGACCACTCCTTGCGATGCGAGCAAAGACTTCTTCCTGCGGCGGATGGTGCGCTTTGCGTGATGGCTTGCTCTCGCATCAGAAACCGACGAGTCCGCCGCCATGCACCGCACTCCAGACTACCCGGCCAATTCCGGTGTCGCCAGCGCCACTGCTATGTGACCGCACCCGTGCCGCGCACCGACTGCCCCGAACACGGCATCAAGACCGTCACCGTGCCCTGGGCGCGCAAGGGCAGCGCTTTCACCATGTTCTTCGAGGCCATGGTCATGCTGCTGGCCCGCAAGCGCCACCTTAACGCGGCCGCGACAGTGGACTGGTTCCACATCACGGCGCTGGTCAGCAAGCCATGGATGAGGTGCGCATGGCGGAGAGTAAGCGCAAGCCGCTTCCGAATTGGCGCACCGCTGGGGAAGGTGCTGGATCCATTCACGAAGCAACTCGCCCCCCCGGACCCAAATCCACATGAAACAGCGAGGAACCGCGCGAGTTACCCGACTTTCGCAGCCTTCCGCGTCCATAGTCTTCTATGCCGCGCACCGGGTGCTAAAAGTGCGGCCCCATGCCTGAGCCACTCAAACTTGCCGACATCAAGCTGCGCATGCAGGCCTATGGCGTGAAGCCATCCAAGCGGCTTGGGCAGAACTTCCTGGCGGACTTCAACCTGCTGCGCGCGATTGTCGCCGACGCCGAAATTGACGAAGGCGACTGCGTACTCGAAATCGGCACCGGTGCCGGCTCGCTTAGCGGGCTCATGTGTGACGCAGCCGGGCTGGTCATCACCGTCGAAGTTGACCGCGGCATGTTTGAGCTGTCCCGCGACATCCTTTCGGGCGTGCGCAACCTGGTGCAACTGCGCTGCGATGCGCTGAACGCCGCCGGCCGTGGATTGCACCCGGGGCTGGAGGATCTGCTGCGCACCTACCTTGACACCGGCAAGATTTCGGCAGCGCCCGCCGGCGACCAGGAAATCGAGGTGCATTCCAACCTGCCCGGCAAGGCGCCCCGCTGCAGCCGCTTGAAGCTGGTTGCGAACCTGCCCTATTCCGTTGCGACCACGGTGATCATTGCGGCCCTTGAATCCGGTCTGCCGTTTGAACGCATGCTGGTCATGGTTCAGCACGAAGTTGGCGAGAAGATTTCCGCACGCCCGATCGACCGCGAGTGGGGCCTGCCCGCCTTGCTGCGCCACCAGTTCGCCGAGGCGCGCATGATCCGCAAGGTGCCGGCGGCTGTCTTCTGGCCGCGCCCCAAGGTCGATTCCGCGCTGCTTGAACTGCGACCCAGGGCGCAGCGCCCGAGCATGGACGCGTATCATCGTCTGCGGCGGCTGGCGCACATCATGTTCCAGCATCGGCGCAAGGCGAGCAGCAACGCGCTGGCCATGGCGCTGGGCGTGCCGAACAGCCAGGCGGCAGCGTGGATCAGCGCAGGCGGCGGCAACCCGGGCGATCGGGCTGAGCAACTGGCGCCCGAGGTGCTGCAACAGGTGGCGGATCATCGCGAGGTTGAGCCGCTGGTGCGTATGGCGATGCAGCAGCACGAGTCGCAGGTCGATGCCAAGGCCGACAAACGCGCGCGGCGGGCCGTATGGAAGTCGCGCGTGTACGGCGATGAGTAACCCCGCCGCTTGCCATTGCCCCGCCTGCCCCTGCTTGCTAGAAACCGTGCCGCAATTCGTGGGCCGCTAGGCACTTGTGTCGTTCCGCACAGAGGCAGACATGGTTTCGGTTTTCATTCCTAAAGAGACCCATGAGGGCGAAAACCGCGTTGCCGCAACGCCCGACACCGTCAAGCAGATGGTCAAGAAGGGCGTGAAGGTCGTAATCCAGGCCGGCGCCGGCCTCAACTCGCACTTTTCAGACGACGACTACAAGGCATTGGGCGCCACGATTGAGCCCGAGCGCGAAAAGGGTCTGGCCCAAGCCGACCTTGTCATGCAGATCAACATCCCTGACGCCGCCACAATCAACGGCATACGCGAAGGCGGCAGCCTGATCAGCTTTCTCTGGGCGTTTGAAAACCTCGATGCCGTCCGGAAGCTCAACGAGCGCAAGATCAGCGTGTTCGCCATGGACGCCATCCCGCGTACCAGCCGCGCACAAAAAGACGACGCGCTGTCCAGCCAGGCAAACCTCGCCGGCTACAAGGCCGTAATCGTCGCCGCCAACCACCTGAACAAGATTCTGCCGATGATGATGACGCCTTCGGGCACCATCAAACCAAGCCGCTTCGTGATCATTGGCGTCGGCGTCGCCGGCTTGCAGGCGATTGCGACTGCCAAGCGCCTTGGCGCGATCGTGGAAGCCACGGACCCGCGGCCTGAGACCAAGGAACAAGCGGAGTCACTGGGCGCGAAGTTTCTGATGGTGGAAGGTGTAGAGGTAAAGAAGGGTGCCGGCGGTTACGCAGCCGAGCAGTCCGATGAGTACAAGAAGGCGCAGGCGGAGTTGCTGGCCAAGGCGTTCAAGAACGCCGACGCGATCATCACGACAGCGCTCATCCCTTACCGGCCCGCACCAAAAACGATCAGCGCCGAGCATGTGCGCAGCATGAAACCGGGCAGCGTGATCGTGGACCTGGCAGCCGAGCGCGGCGGCAACTGCGAACTGACAGAGCCGGGCAAGACAGTGGTAAAGGAAGGCGTCACGCTGGTCGGCGACCTGAACTGGCCCAGCACAGTGGGCGTTCACGCCAGCGAAATGTACTCGCGCAACGTGCTGAACATCCTGCTCGACTCACTGACCAAGGAAGGCGAGATGAAGTGGGACTATAAGGACGACATCGTGGACGGCGCGATGGTCTGCCACCAGGGCGAAGTACATCACCCCAAGGTGCGGGAACTGATGGGCCTGCCACCGCTTCAGAAAGAAGAACCAAAGGCCGCGGAACCAGCAAAACAAGCGCCCGGAGCGCAAGCGACAGGCAGCCAGGCAGAGCCGGCAAGAGCCGCCACAGAGCCCAAGACCGGCGCCAGCTCGCCCTCGGCGAAACAAGGTGAAGCAGCGGGCGACTACGCCAAGAAGCCGGATGGTTACGAGAAGAAGGAATAGCCATGGACACAGGCGCAATCCTGATGCTGCTGTACGTGTTCGTGCTCGCGTGTTTCGCGGGCTATCAGCTCATCAGCAAGGTGCCGCCGACGCTGCACACGCCGCTGATGTCGGGCGCCAACGCGATTTCCGGTATTACCATTCTGGGCGCCATGCTTGCCGCGCGCATCGGGCCGGGCGCGCCGTTCAATGCTTCAACCATCCTGGGCATGCTGGCTGTGGCGCTGGCCAGCATCAACGTGGTTGGTGGTTTCATGGTTACCGACCGCATGATGGGCATGTTCAAGAGCAAGAACTAAGGGGCCGGCAGTGAACTTCGTTGCATCGTCATCAGGTCCGCTTGAATGGAACTACATCGCCGCCAATTTCGGCTATCTGGCGTCGGTGGTGATGTTCATGCTTGCCATCATGCGCATGGGCCGCGTGAAAACCGCCCGCAGCGGCAACTTTCTGGCGGCCGCAGCGATGCTGCTGGCTGTGGTCAGCAGCTTCGTTGAGATGGGCAAGATCAACCCCGCCTTCATCATCGCCGGCCTCGTTATCGGCGGCGCGGTTGGCGCGATCATGGCCAAACGCGTCCAGATGACGCAGATGCCCGAGATGGTGGCGCTGCTCAATGGCTTTGGCGGCCTTGCCAGCACGCTGGTCGGCCTGGCGACGTTCTATGCGCTCAGCGGCGGCGGCAACCTGTCCATGATGATGATTCGCGATGGCGGATGGTTCGGCGCGATCAACCTTGTGCTGACACTGATTGTCGGCAGCGTGACATTTACCGGCAGCATCATCGCGTTTCTCAAGCTGTCCGAAAAAATGTCGGGCCGGCCGATCCTGCTGCCGATGCGCCACGTCTTAAACGCGCTGCTGCTGATCATCCCACTGGCCATGGGCGTGGCGGCTGTCTGGTTCGTCAGCAACCCGATTCTGGTCGGATTGATCCTGATCGGCATCGTCCTGATCACTTTTGTCCTGGGCGTCACCATCGTGATCCCGATCGGCGGCGGCGATATGCCAGTCGTGATCTCGCTGCTCAACAGCTACAGCGGTATTGCAGCCGCGCTGGCCGGCTTCACGATCGGTGAAGCGGTGCTGGTCGTCAGCGGCAGCCTGGTGGGTGCCTCGGGCATGATTCTGACCCAGATCATGTGCAAGGCGATGAACCGCAGCCTCGCCAACGTGATGTTTGGCGGTTTCGGCGCAGAGCCTGCCGCGGGTGGCGGCGGCGGAGGCGAGTACGTCGGCGTCAAATCCGCCGACGCCGAGACCGCGGCCATGATCATGCAGGATGCGCAGAATATTGTGATCGTGCCGGGCTACGGCATGGCCGTCGCACAGGCCCAGCACGCCGTGCGCGAAATGGCCAAGATTCTCGAGGACAAGGGCGCGACCATCCGCTACGCCGTGCACCCGGTGGCGGGCCGCATGCCCGGCCACATGAACGTGCTGTTGGCCGAGGCCAACGTGCCGTACGAGCAGTTGTTTGAGATGGACCAGATCAACGACGACTTCCGAAACGTTGACGTCGTGCTGGTCATCGGCGCCAACGACACCGTCAACCCGTCCGCCAAGACTGACAAGACCAGCCCGCTCTTTGGCATGCCGGTCATGAATGTCGAAGAAGCCAAGACCGTGTTCACAATGAAGCGCAGCCTCGGCGGCGGCTTCGCCCAGGTCAAGAACACCCTGTTCGAGTGCCCGAACAACTACATGGTGTACGGCGACGCGCGCAAGACACTGGAAGAAATCATCAAGGCTCTTAAAGAAGGATAACTCATCACGGGAACATTCGGGCGCTGTCCTGTGTTCGCGGGGCAGCGCCTTTTGCTTTCTGGAGCCTGCATGCAAAAACTGCTGCCACTTCTGTTGCTGCTTGCCGGGTGCGTCGCCCGCGAACCCGCCCCCCAGCCCTGGCCGGAACTGCCGTCAATCGATATTGGCCTGAGCGCCGGATACCGCGCGGGTGTCGCCGCCGACGGCCTGCGCAACCCGAGCTTTGTTTCGTTCAAGCCGGGCACCGGCGAGCCCACAGTCTGTGACAGCGGCAATGGCCGCGTGTTGCTGATCACCCGAAACGGCCCGCGCACGCTTGTGGGCGACATGGCCACCGAGTTCTGGAAGGTTCTGGACGACGGCCGCAAGCTGTATCAGGTCGGTCCGCTGGCAGCGCTGTGGCTGGACGGCGAGACTCTGATTGTCAGCGATTCCGGGCAGCCGGACGGCAAGGAATCCCTGCTATGGGTGACGCCCCGGGGCGCCAGTGGTGAACGCAGTGAGGTCGTGGCGCATAGTAACACGATTGCGCCGACAACCGATGATGAAGCCGATAGGGGCGAGGGCAACCTGACTGGCTTCTGCCGTGATGGCGACACGATGTACGTGTGCTGTCACGGAAACGACAAGAAGACCTGGGTGGCGGTCGCGGATCTGAAGACGCGCAAACTCAGTGCCTCGTTCTCGGCGGATGATCATGGAATAGCGACCAATTCGCCAATGCAGGCGAGGCTATGGCGCGGCGGGCTGCTCGTACTGTACAGCGGCGCGGGCGGCGTTGACGACGGCCTGCTTGTCTACTGGAACCTGTCCAGCGGCAAGCCACAGCAGCAATGGAAACTGCCGGGCCTTTGGGACCCGATGGGTCTTGCGCAGATACCCGGCAGCGCTGACGAGTTCGTGGTGACCGACAATGCCTGGGCGCTGGGAAAAGTGAACGAGGGCAAACTCGCACGGGTCAAGCTCGGCGATGACACGACGCAGATCACGGTGATCGCCAATCGCGTACCCGGCCCTGTGAACTGCGACTTCGGCCCCGACGGCGAACTGTACGTCACATGCTTGGGTGCAAAGATTGACACAGACGAGGGCGTGCTCATGAGAGTGAGCGGGTTTGAAGCAGAAAACCGTTAGGGTATTGACAGGTCAATATCAAACGGGTACAGTCCCGGGCGAGGAAACCATGCGCAGCAGTTTCAATAACCGTGCCTTCAGGAGTCGCAGAGCGGCATAGGTCGGTTGTTGCAGAAAGACCTTCAGCGCCCTGCGAACCTGCAGGGCGCTTGTGTTTTCAGGGCCGCCGGTGCTCGGCCGACATACAGGGGTGTGGTGTCAATTGGTAGCACGTCCGGTTGTTACCCGGAAAGTGAAGGTTCGAATCCTTCCGCCCCTGCCAGCCTTTGCAAACGCGGCGCGCACCTATGCATGGTCACTGATCTTGCCCTCCGTGAAGAGAAAGGCCTTCAGTTGCTTTTCGAAGTCGGTGTTGTTGCGACGAATCCACTCAAGCACCATCGACGCGTGTTCCATTTCTTCGCGCATGTTGTGCAGCAGGATCTCCTTAAGCGCGGCGTCGTCGCAATCGTCCGCGCGCTGGCGGTACCAGTCCACCGCCTCCAGTTCTTCCATCACCGACACGATCGCCTGGTGCATTGCCAGCGTTTCTTTGGTCAGCCGCTCGCGCGGCGCATGCAGCCTGTCACTTGACATCGGTTACCTTTCGCACTTGCTCAATTCCTGCGGCACCTATACTGCCATCCTCGCGGAGCATACATGCTCAAGCAGATCTTTTCTGACAATGTAACACTCACCTGGACGATATTCGGTATCGACTGGACAATCCGGTTGCTGCTGGGCACGCGCATTATCATGCGCCGCAGCCCAACAGGTTTCACTCTGGCATGGCTCAGCGTGGTGCTGGTGCTGCCCATCCTTGGGGCTGTCATCTACCTGCTGCTGGGTGAACGCCGGCTTGGCACGCGACGCGCCCGCCGCGTCGCCGAGCTTCGCAAGCCGTATCGCGCCTGGCTCGACAAACTCGCTGAGGACTTCGGTGCGGAGTCACTCCAGGTTTCCGGCCCCGGCGAAATGATCCGCAGGCAGGCCCGGGGCACAATCGGCGTGCCGGTACTGCCGGGCAACAGCCTGGACCTGATCAGCGATGCGGCAAGTTTCTTTGAGGCCCTCGTCGCGGACATTGACGCGTCACTTTCCAGCGTCCACCTTGAGTTCTACATCTGGATGCCGGGCGGGCGCGCCGACGACGTGTCCAATGCCCTGATTCGCGCAGCCGGCCGCGGCGTGAAGTGCCGGGTGCTGGTTGACGACGTGGGCGGCAGCGAGCTGATCGGCTCGCAGCCGCATGCAGACATGGTTCGGGCGGGCGTGCGCGTCGTTGCGATGCTTGAAGTCGGCGTGCTGCGCGCCGCGTTTGCCCGCGTTGACATCCGCAACCACCGCAAGATCGCCGTGATTGACGGGGTTATCGGCTACGTCGGCAGCCAGAACATCGTCGATCCCACAATGGTCAAAGAACAAGCGGGCATCGGCGAATGGATTGATGCCATGGTGCGCATCACGGGGCCGGCCGTGGAGGCGTTGCAGGTTACGCTGCTCGCGGACTGGGAATTCGAGACCTTCGAGGGGATCGAAAAACAGGCAGCCGACCTTGACATCATACGCGGCACCGCCACCGGAGAATCCATGGTGCAGGTAGTGCCTTCGGGGCCCGGGCTGAGCCAGCTTGCCATTCAAGAGCTGATTCTGACCGCCATGTATGCGGCCACGAACGAGCTGGTACTGACCACGCCCTACTTCATACCCGACGAAGCCATGATCAAGGCGCTGTTGTCAGCCGCCGCCCGCGGCGTGGACGTACAACTGATGTTGCCGCGCTACCCTGACAGCCGCATCGTCAAGTGGGCGGGCGAAAGCTACTTCGAGGAGTTGCTCGAGGGTGGCGTCAAGATCTGCCGCTACGAAGGCGGTATGCTGCACACCAAGGCGATTGTGATCGACGGACAGACCGCGATGTTCGGCTCGGTCAACCTGGACATGCGCAGTTTCTACCTGAACTTCGAAATCTCGATTGTCGTTTACAACGGAGCCTTCGCGCAGAAAGTGCGAGAACTGCAGGCCCACTACCTTCAAAGCAGCCAGAAACTCGATCTACAAAGGTGGCGCGCACGCCCCGTGGCGCTGCGGTTTATACAGCAGACCGCGCAACTGCTCAGCCCGCTGCTCTGAACACTTGTCGCCGCTTTCGTATCTGTGTAGCCTTTCTGCGTCTGGTGCTGGAAATCGTGATGGGTGACCTGTACCCCGGCGGAATCAACCGACAGCCCTACGGAAACGCCTTTGCCGGCAGCCAGGGGTCCGCGAACTCTTTTGAAGAAGCTGCCCTGCACCGGGCAGCGGCCAAGCTGCAGAGCATCCACAGCGGCGCATCCGGTGACGCAACCGTCGGTGTCAACTGGGGCGTTGGCGCCGCCGCCATCATTCTGTCCGCGATCCCGGGTCTGCTTTTCGTGCTACTGGCCTATGGGGCCTTTTCGGACAGGAACGCCGGTGCGGCCGTCGGCATCGTTCTCTCGCTGCTCGCATTGATGTTCTTCGGATTGCCCCTGCTGGTTATCCTGTCGTCGAAGCCGGACAAGCCCAAGAAGGCCCTGAGAGAGTTCTATCGCGCGGTCGGTCGCGGCCGGGCAAAGCGCGCGCTGGCGCTGGTGACAAACGCCGACAAGGACGGTTTTCAGCGCCGCCAGCCGGTAATCCCCAAGCTCGGTCACCCGTCGGGCTATCCGTACACTCTTGATGGTGTCGACGGGTACAGGGGCTACTGGAACGAACTCGTCCGCACCCATCCTGCGCCGTACTGCCTCACGCGCATCAGCGGG
The DNA here is from genome assembly GCA_025993795.1 of Planctomycetota bacterium. Taxonomy (GTDB): domain Bacteria; phylum Planctomycetota; class UBA8742; order UBA2392; family UBA2392; genus JADJRK01. The sequence continues at coordinate 9,392 of JAMQHL010000073.1, read as the reverse complement.
TTACAGATTCAGGAAGTAAAGCCCGGGGTAGTCATTGCCGACTTCGAACTCACACTGACCATGAACACGCAGCTCTGGTGGATCCTGATCCTGATCGCCCTGCTTCTGGCCGCGCTGCTGGATATTCTCACCCGCAAGGTCGTGAAGGTGCGCCTGCGCAAAGTGCTGGTGCAGGTCGGCGACGAGTGGAAGCTGTTCAACGGCGAGTGGCAGGGCTACGAAGAAATGGATCTGCGCTGGCTGCATGCCGGCAGTTAGTCCGTCGGGGGCACCAGTTCCGCCGACGTCCGAAACCCGTTCGAATGCGCGTGTTTACGCTGCCCGGCGGCATGTCGATCGCGCGCCGCCTGAGCCCGACAACGAAAACTGCTCTACCGGTGTTCGCGGCGTCTCTGGCGACGAGTTGACTTGCTTGCGCATGATGGCGCGCAGTTCATCTCTGGCGAAGTTCACCGACGGGACTTATTCGTCAATGCCTTCTCGGTGCCGCGGCAGCTTGCCTTCGAGCGTGCTTTCATAGAGCTCGTTACAGCAACCGTGCGACGACGCGATGCAGCAATGTGGTCGGCCCCTGCGCCATGGCACTACCGCAGGGTTCAATCATGAGCACAGACGGTATAACCACAACTTCAGAAGTCCTGCAGCCGGAAGGCCGAGGGTGCTTCTGGAATAGATCGCTTGAGCGGCTGCGTTGGTGATTCTTCAGCAGCTGCACTGACTGGGGTTATGCGCACGCTACGCTTCATTCTTGCCGAGTACAAAGCCAACCTGCGCTGGTTCGTGATCGGCATGACAGCGCTGGTCATCGGCGCGCTGGCGCAGACTGTCGCACCGATCTACATCAAGCTCGCAGTCGATGCCGTGTCACCCGAGGGCTTTGTCAGCGAAGAGGGGCTTGCCGGGCGCATCGCGCTGGCCACGATGATGACGGGGCCGGAGCGCAGTGAGCGCTTTGTGCTGGTGTGCCTGGGCATGGTCGCGCTGACCGCGCTGATTGTGGCACTGGCGACATTTTACAAGCGCTACTACCTGGTGCGCATTTCTCGCCGCACTGAGTACACACTCAAGAAGCGCATGTATGCGCGACTGCAGGATATGCCCGCGCGCTGGTACGACAATACGCGCAGCGGCGGAGTCATGTCGTTGATGACCAGCGACATTGAAGCCGTGCGCATGATGATCGGCCCGGCGGTCATGTACATCGGCGGCACTGTCATCATGTTTCCGGCAAGCCTGGCGATCATGCTTACCCTGAACTGGATGCTGACGCTTCTGGCCCTGGTTCCGCTGATCGGCTTGAGCGCCGCAACGGTCTGGTTCAACCCGCGCGTGCGCAAATACAGCCTGCGCAGCCAGGAAGACCTTGAGCAGCTTTCCGCCCGCGCACAGGAGAACTTCGCCGGCGCCCGCGTGGTCAAGGCGTTTTCGCGCGAGGACTTTGAGATTGCGGAACTGCAGCGTCTGGGCGACACATACCTCGAGAACAAACTGGGGCAGGCGCGCAACCAGGCGCTGTTTCAGGCGTGCATCTGGGGCTTTTCGGGCGTTGGCGTGCTTATCATTCTTTACTTCGGCGCGATTGAAGTCAGCGCCGGCCGCAGCAGCGTCGGCGACATGGCAGCCTTCATGCTTTACAACCTGGGCTTGTATTGGCCGATGATCGCGCTGGGCTGGGTGACAATGTTGTTCGTGCGCGCATCGGCCAGCCTCAAACGCATTGACGCGATGACTGAAGTTCTCAGTGATCCGTCACGCGTCGCGGGTGGTGAGAAGCCCGTCGCGCTGCGCGGAGAAATCGAATTTCAGGATGTCGGCCTGCGATACAACGACACCGCGCTGCCGGCGCTGGTCAACGTCAACTTTCATGTGGCGCCGGGACGCACGCTGGGCATCGTGGGCCCGGTCGGCAGCGGAAAGAGCACGATCGCCAACCTGCTGCTGCGACTGATAGCGCCGACGTCAGGCCGCTTGCTGATTGACGGGACGCCGATAGAAGCCCTCGACGCCCACGTCCTGCGCGGCTTTATGGGCTATGTACCGCAGGACAGCTTTCTGTTCAGCGACACCATCGCAAACAACATTGCGCTCGCGCTGCAGCCCGATGACAAGGGCCGCGATGCAGCCGTGCGCAACGCGGCAAGGGCAGCCGAATTCGAAGAAGAAGTGCTCACCTTGCCACAGGGTTACAACACCATGCTCGGCGAGCGCGGCGTCAATCTCTCCGGCGGCCAGAAGCAGCGCGCCGCGATTGCGCGTGCACTTGCGGCCAAACCTACGATCCTTGTGCTTGACGATTGCCTCAGTGCCGTCGACACCGACACGGAAGAGCGCATCCTGCGAAACCTGAAAACCGAAGCGCGTGACATCACAACCATCATTGTTTCCCAGCGCATCAGCGGCGTGTCCCACGCCGATGAGATTATCGTGCTCGACAAGGGCCGGGTTGCGCAGCGTGGCACTGACGCCGAGCTGCGGGCCGGCGGTGGCTTGTATGCCGAGCTTGCGCGCAGGCAGGAACTGGCAGCCGAGCTGGCACATGAGTAGCCTGCGCCCATGACAACTCTGGCTGCCGGCTGGGCGGCCACCTAACTGGACACCGCAATATGCCAATCACTCGCGTCAAGACCCGTGGCACCGTGAAATGGTATGACCGCCGCAAAGGCTATGGCTACGCTGCGCGCCGCGGCGCCGCCGAGGTGTTTCTTCACTACGGCGCCATCCGCAGTGACGGCGTCATTGAGCTTGCGCCCGGCCAGCAGATTGAGTTCATGCTTGAGCAAACGCCGCGCGGCGCGGTCGCCCACGAAATCAGGGTTGTGACGGACTAGCCCTTGGGCGGCGCAACTTCGCGGGTCTCGGTGTTCTGGCCGTCGCCGGCCTTGTCGCCGAAAGCCGCATCCATAGCGCCAGTCACTTCGTCTTCGACTTTCTTCAGCGCTGACTTGTTCAGGATGGCCGTCTGCTTGGTCCGGATCTGCTCGTTGATACCGCCGGCCAGCGCATACTGTGCGCCTGACGCGGGCTTGACCTGTTCTTCAATCGGCGCCAGTACGCCGCCTGAGATGATGAACTTCATCGCCTCTTGCACCGTGATATCAAGCTGGATGACTTCCTCTGCTGCCACGACCATGGTGTAACCGGTCATGGGGGCCGGGCTGCTGGGTACGTACACAGTCACCATGCGCTTTCGCGTATGGTCTTGCAGGGTGCGCAAACCAGAGCCGGTCACGAAGACAATCGACCAAAGGCCGCGGCGCGGGTACTCAAGAATCGCAACGGTCTCGAACTCGATTGGCTTGTTGTCGGTGAAAAAGAACTCGACCAGCTGCTTGGCGTGCGGATAAATCGACTTCACGACCGGTACGCGCGTAACGAACCATTCCAGCAGGCCGACAAACTTGCGACCCAGGAAGTTGCGTGCCAGAAAGCCCAGCAGCACCACCAGCGCCAGGCCCAGCACGCTCGCCAGTAGATAATCAAACCAGTTGTAGCGCTCTACCCGCCCCGAAAGCGGGTTGTACTGCCGCTTCCAGCCGTTGGCATCGAGAACGGCCTGCAAGATGCTGCGCGCCTGACCGGGGGGTGACAGGCCCTGTGTCTCGGCGGGCAGGTCCATGACGCGGGGCATACGCTTGAGGTTGGCCTCGGAGTGCACAACAAAGCCGTTTGTGGGCAGCCCGTTTCCGTCTCTTGGCGCCTGGAAAAACGAATCATCGAGGTAGATCAGCTCGGTCTCGGTGAGCGGCCTTGGATCGAACGTGGTGACTGTGTCGATGCCCTGGATGGTCAGCTCCACGACGTACACCCGCAGCACGTCCCAGACCCATGCGAAAATCGCAATCGTGATCACTGCCGGCAGCAGGATCGAAAGGCCCTTCAGGAATGCCCTCCCGACTGGGCCGCGTTTGTTGCGCTTGGCTTGGTTCTTCATCCGCTCGCCTGGAAGTCTGTAAAACTTTAGCGCATAGAGGGTTGGGGTCAACAGCGCTTGCATATGCAGGGGGTGCCACTAGACTTCCGCGATGCGGCTGTTGCGCCACGATTTTCGCGACCTGAAGCTTGCGTTTGCCCTGTCGTTTGACTTGCGACGGGTGATGTATGCCGGACTGGCCCTGTGCTGGACCGTGCTCGTGATCGGCGTTGTGCTGGCAGTGCTCAGCGCGCGCGCGTATGGTCAGGCATTCTCGCCTGAAGGTCTGTTTCTTGTATTTGACACGCTGGGCAGCACCCCTGTCACACCCGCTCGCGCCCTGATGTTCGGCTGCATCCTGACCGGGTGGTGGATCGGCTTTGGCTGGCTTACCGCGCCGGTCATGCGCAGCGCGGCAGTCGATATCGCTCGCGACGAACGGGAACGACGTGCCAGCATCCCGGTGCTCAACCGACAAGCCGCCTTTGCGCCGTTGCTGGGTCTGTGCGTTGCTGCAGTGGCCCTGCTGCTGGCGCTGCTTTGGTCGCTGATTGCGATGATTCCGGGGGCGGCCGGTGCGGTGCTGGCCGGCATGCTGTTGCCACTGGTGCTGATTGCAGCGGTGTTTGCCGGTGCGGTGACCATCGTTGTGCTTGTCAGCGCGCCGATGATGGGGCCTACCGCCGTCGTTGAAGGCCGCGATTACTTCGAGGCGCTGACGCGCCCCATGAGCTACGCCATGCAGCAGCCGGGGCGCTACCTGTGCTACCAGGGCGGCAAGCTGCTTACAGTCGTGGTGTCTGCACTGCTGGGTGCCGCCGCGCTGGCAATTGGCTGGGCATTGATTGTGGCGGCGTTGTGGATCGTGGGCGAGTGGTCGCTGGTGCAAAGCGCGTGGCATGAGGCGTCCGGGCGCGGTGAGGGCGCAAGGGACGTAAGGGTACTGGCGATGCTGGTCGCCGGCTTGTTCTGGGGCTCGGTCGGGTTGCTGGCGACGTGGTTGATGACAGTGTGCCTGTGCACCGACCTGATTGTCTACCTGCTGATGCGCTACCGGGTCGATGGCGTGACTTTCGATGCCATCGCGATCGCCGAAGACAAGCTCAAGATCTATCCCCGGGCCACGGAAACCGCCGAACAAGCCGAAGCCGCCCGCAAACGCTTCGACGAGCAGCAGGCGACCGGCGAGAAAGTCAAAGTTGAAGGCTAGGCGTTTTCCCAACCCTTTGGCCCCGCGTGCGTTAAACTCGTGCAGCCGCGTGCCGGCCTGCGTGTATTGAGGTGACCATGTCGCAGTTGCTGGCCAAATACCTGATTGAAGAGCGCGGGATCCGGCAGGACAAGGTGGACCATCTGCTGCAACGCGCCAAAGAGTCCGGCGAACGCATGGACTCGGCGCTTGTTGAGCACGGCATCCTGGCTGAAAACGAGATGCTGGAATTCTATGCCTCGCAGCTCGGGTTGCCCTACGAGAGCGAGCTGGCTAAGTACAAGCCCAACCCGCGTTTTGCCGAGAAAGTGCCGGTCGGTTTCGCGCGCAACTACAACCTGGTCGGCCTTGATGAAATCGCCGGAATCCTGCGCGTCGCCACCTGCAGGCCGCTCGACCTCTACCCGATGGACGAGCTTGCGGGCCTGCTGCGCCAGCCCATTGAGCCTGTGCTGGCCCCGCGCGTTGAAATCAGCGAACTCATCAACAAGACCTACGCCCAGAAAAGTGAAGTCAGTGACGAAGTCGAGCGCGAACTCGAAGCCGAAGGCATGCTCGAGACCGAGTTCGAGTTCGACGCCAAGACCGACATCCTGAACATCGCCACTGCGGCACCCATCATCAAGCTGGTCAACACCATCTTCAGCCAGGCGCTGCGCATGCGGGCCAGCGACATTCACATCCAGCCCAGCGAGCACAAGCTGCAAATTCGGTACCGCGTAGACGGTGTGCTGTACGACGTGATGACGCCCAGCAAGAAGCTGCAGGATGCGATTATCGCGCGCATCAAGGTTATGGGCCGCATGGACATTGCTGAGCGCCGCCTGCCCCAGGACGGTCGGGCGAGCATCAAGATGGGCGACGCCGAGATTGACCTGCGTATCAGCACCGTGCCCACCAACTTTGGCGAGCGCGCCGTCATTCGTATCCTGGAGAAGAACACCAAAGAGTTCCGGCTGTCCGACATCGGTTTCATGAAGGACAACGAAGACATCTTCAACACTTACCTGGAGTACTCCAACGGCATCATCCTGCTGACCGGCCCCACGGGCAGTGGCAAGACCACGACGCTGTACGCCGCCATCGGCAACATCAACCGGCCTGACATCAACATCCTCACGATCGAAGACCCGATCGAGTACCAGATGCCGGGCGCCAGCCAGGTCGAGGTGAACGAGAAGAAGGGTTTGACCTTTGCCAGAGCACTGCGCAGCTTTGTGCGCCAGGACCCTGACGTCATCCTGGTCGGCGAAATCCGCGACCTTGAAACGGCGCAGATTGCCATTCAGTCGGCGCTTACGGGCCACCTGGTGTTCAGCACGCTGCACACCAACGACGCGCCCAGCACCGTCACGCGCCTCGTGGACCTTGGCGTTGAGCCTTTCCTGGTCTCAAGCTCGGTCATCTGCGTGGTCGCCCAGCGCCTCGTGCGCCGCATCTGCAAAGAGTGCAAGGGCGAGTATGTGCCCGACGAACGCGAACTCAAGGGCTTCGACCTTTCGCTGGACGATCTCGAGCACGGCCACCTGTGGCAGGGTCGAGGCTGTGAAGCCTGCTTCAAGACCGGGTTCACGGGGCGGACAGCGATTCACGAGATTCTGCCGATCAGCGAACGCATCAAGCAGCAGATCGTGGAGAAGCAGCCGGCAGGCGAAATCAAGCGCTGGGCGGTAACGCAAGGCGGCCTGCGCACACTGCGCATGGACGGCATGCGAAAAGCCATGATGGGCCAGACGACGCTGCCAGAGATAGCAACCACAACCCAACGCGACACGTTCTGACATTGCCGCAATTCAACGCAATGCATGCCCGCGGGCGAGTCAGAAGTGTGGACCAGAGGGAATCACTGTGTTCACTTGTTCCGCTCATCTCGCAGGACCCAGTTGTCCGTCCGGTTATGGATGGCAACTACATGGCCGGCATCGTCCAATGCTATCGTGAGAGGACCCAGCCAGATGTGCGTTCTCTCCTGCTCGTCCAAGTCCGGGCTCAACTCGACAATCGCGTCGGCTGGCCCAATTGCTGCCAACAAATCCGCTCTGGACATGCCGAGCAGTTTGACGAGACGGCATTGGAGGTCTTGTCCCGTGCCTGCCTCCTCACGTGTCTCTATCGCACCGGGCTCCCTGTCCCGCGTTCCCTCGCCAGCTCCAGTACCAGAGTGAGCGCACGCCCCAGCCAGTAGCAGTACAAGTGCAACCAACACGACAAGGGGGGCGGTCCTTGACCCTGCCAGCGCGTTCCGAGGAATTCGCCGCTCAGTATCATCAGTTGCCAATTCTCCGATGCGTTCAGTTATGCCAACGGTTCGCACTTGATCGTGACCTCTACAATAAACGTGAAGTAGTGAATCACAACGCCCACAACGACAAACTCTGGGTTCCTCGCTGTTTCCTATGGAAACGGCGAGGAACCGTATCGCCGTCGGTACCGGTACTCCGATGGACACGGGCGCCCTGCGTCTTCGGGCTGCGCGTATCCGGTTTCCAGGTCTTTTGCCAGACCGGCTGGCTTATGCGTGTCGTCGTCGCCCTGTCGAAGATCGTCCATCGCCGGAACATACCGCTCCCCGTGTTGAGTGGGTAAAATCTCGAGTCTATTGACGATCCGCTTCAACAACAAAAGTGAGCAATTCCTTGTCTCGCTTTACGACAACTTTGATTTCTTTGTCAAGAACACCTCTTTCTACCGCCCTCATAAAGTTGTCAAGGCTGGTGGTTGGCATCCCCGCAATCGATCGAATGGAGTCACCAGGCTTGAGACCGACACCCGGGTCAGTATAGTCCTTACCAATCAACATCCCAACTGCGACCCCTGTGCTATCCTTTTCCACTGATATGTTTGTTAGCAATGCGCCAATCAGTCGCACTGCCATACTGTTCTTGCCACTGTCTTCGGAAGCAGTTGGTACGGCTTCCCTGATTGCGATCCATACATAGTCATTGCTAATCTTTTCCAATATCCACGCGTTTCCTGTTGCGCGGTTATACTTGATTGCGCCCACCCCCGCGCCATTCACCTGCCATACACATGCTTCGGTTGAGGAAACATCCTCACTGCGGAGCGTTGTTGGTACTGTGCTGAACACAGCTATGCTGGCCACGAAAACCAACGATACGACTGCTACCAAATGAACCACACCGTTCCTACTCATCGGAGCACCTCCTCAGCCACCTGATAGCGCTTAGCAACGCATTCAACTACTCTATTCAACACACGACACTTCGAATACCGCGTAGGCTGTGAATGACGTGATCTTCTCCACTCGGTAGCTTACTTTCTTTGTTTTCTGGTGCTCGAGTTTGGTGATTCTTACGCTGAGTTGGCCGATGAGGTACACCGACACAAGATCAACGCGCAGCTTACACGGAGCATCGCACTTCCAGCCTTTACCAGCAAGTTCAGTTGCGATCTGCTTTTCAATCGCGTCATTGGATATCGATGGTTTTGATGCCACCTGCAATGCTGCTTTGGCATGTTTTGGTGCGTCGTCCAAAGTCTCGGCTTCGATGACCTTCTCAGTTTCAGAAAACTCGAAGTGTTGCCTATATCGCAGTTTCGCAGCCGGGCAAAACATGCGGCTGGGCGACGCTTTGGGCAAGTCTTCGACGCCGCTGTACCACCACCACAGCATGAAGCTGTCAACATCTTTATTTTCTTTGTCTTTGGGGTGTTTGACCGGACTACGCAATTCTACTAGCTCATTTTCCTTGTCGGCTTCCAGTTCCTCTACTGGCGTCTCATCAAACTCTTCCTCATTCCCTTTCGTCTCCTGCAAGAGCCCCAGTACGTCAGCAGCCTCAGTTTCAGCGAGGGTGAACTGGTTGGTCGTCGGGGGGCCTGTTGGGGGGCCTATCCCCAGCAGGCTGGCGTGTTCGGTTTCTGCCAGTGTGAACTGGTTGCCTCGTAGCGGCTGGCTCTCGCGTGACGGTGCGCCTTGCTGCGTCTCAGCGGTCATCGCCAGCGGATCGAATATGAAATTGCCTGCCGGGCGCGTTGGCGAGCTTGGTGCTTGCTGCTGGTCCGATGGCTGCGGGCGGGTCGCTGGTACCTTGTCACGGTTTTGGCGCGCGGCGGCGAGCCTCTCCGCCATCGCCATTCCTTCGGCGATTTGCGTGTCGATGCTGCCCAGCTTGTCGGCCAGGAAGTCTTGTGGCACCTCGATCCTTCCACGACCGTTGTGCCGGCTGAACTTCAACCCGTTTGGGCCGCAGGTTGTGCAGTTTTCTGCGTTGTCTGGCACGCTTATCTCCGGCGTTGGTCGTTCACTCT
>JAMQHL010000072.1 GCA_025993795.1 Planctomycetota bacterium | reverse complement strand
GCTTCAAGCCCCAGGCCGATCGAGAAGAGCTGGTTGGTATCCATGCCCGCATGTTATCCTGATTCAGCCGTTTCCATAGGAAACAGCGAGGAACCAGATACGAGGCGTACGGTTATCTTTCCGTCGCCTGCGACAGCATCGAACACCTCCGCCACTTCACCGTTCTGATAGTCGAACGCATATGCCTGGCCCTCAACGAACGCGCCGTAGGCCCACATCAATAACTCGTACTCCCGGGCCTTGGCGCCGGATGCCCACCACCAAGTTTGCTTCGGGACCTGCTTCTTGTCCCAGTTCCACGTCTTTGTCCATTCCCAGTGGCAGGCGTTCTTCGGACCGCCCTTGGTGCGGCGAGTCCTCGTCTACGTCATCTTGTTGGGGTCGTCCGGATTGGGCGTCACCCACTTCCCGCCTTCCCCAACATCTTCACTCCCGTACTTGGGTTCCACATCTTCCGGGCCCACGACATCCCCTCCGGCCGCGTGTGCGGCATAGATCAATACCGTTGCCAAGATCATGGCAGACGCCACCGCCCTGAACACGAAGTGTACGCTTCTCATGATTCGTTGCCCCCATCTACTGAAATCCCTCGGGTTACATCATTCACCCCACCCCCCAACACACAAGTCTATCGCTTGGATAGGCTCCTGAATTCTTGCGCCTCAATTGCACAAGCTCTTGCCACATTGGCCGGTAACCTATTTGTCATAGTTGCTTGGCGGAGCCTGGCAGCATTTGTCGGCGCAGACGAATCGCCATTACCAGCGGTCGGGGGCGTTTGGCCCTTGGCTGATTTCGTCAAGCCAGCCCGCTTTGGCGTTCGGGAACGCGTCGGCGTAGGGCACGTAGGGCTTGATGTCGAGCACGGGCGTGCCATCCAGCAGGTCAATCCCGTTCACGTGCAGTACGCGGCCTTCAATGTGCGTGAGCTTCAGCGCCGAGATTACGAGCGGGTTGGGTCGGTGCGGGCTGCGCGTGGCGAACAAGCCGCGTCGCACCTTCGGCCCACGCGGCGGAACTACCGTCGGCTTCCAGTTTTCGTTCAGGTGGCACCAGGCGATCACCCAGATGTAGTCGAACCCCGCAAGGTCCTTCAGGGCCTGCTCGAAGCTATGCCCCGGCAGCAGCTCGATGGTTGCATCCACGGCGGCGTCGGCCAGCGTTTGCTCTGTAACCGTAGGCTGGCGCGGCGTACCGAAGCGTTCTTTGTACGGCGAGCGCACATGCCCGATCACCCGCGCAGTGAAGCTGTCGGGGGCGGGCGCTGTGTGATCCTGCGGGGGTTTCTTGCGCTTCATGGCTGCAGGATAACAGAAGGCCCCCGGCGGTTGCCGAGGGCCCTGGTGTTTGTTCGCGATCTACTTGCGCACGCCGGTCTGAATGCTGCTCCATTCGTCCACATACCACTTGCCGCCGTTGGACCTGAGCGTGATGGGCGAAGCGTTGTCCTTGCCGCTGCTCCAGACAAAGTACTTCAGTTCGGTGCTCGAATTCTCACGCGTCTCTTTAATCTCGATCACGATCGCTTCAGCGTTCGCCATCTTGTAGTCGGTCGGCTTGCCGCCGGTGTAGCTGCGTGCGCGTTCGGGGTTGTCCCGAATGCGGCCCATGCCCTCGGATGCTGCCTGGCTGGGCTTTACGCCGGTCGGGCCTTCCGGGTCAGACCACTGGTCATTCTTGCGGCTCAGGTAGGCGGCAGCCGCGTAACCCGCGGTCTTGTCTTCCTCAATGAGCAGCAACGCATTGAAGAACAGCAACAGCGTTTCGTCGGCATCGGTGCCTTCTTTATCATACGCGGCCTTGATGTCGGCAGCGCTATGCACACGTGTTCGTTCAATCGTGCGCTTGGTAGCGTCTTCCTTGATGTCCTGCTTGATCTTTTTGGTGCTTTCGCACGCCGTCACAAGAACGGCCAAAGCGACCAGGGCGAATATGCCTGCACGAGCGGTCATGTACTCTCCATTGAGGTTGGCGAATCTTGTCAGCGATTAGCTTTTGTCAGTGTCATTGCCAACAACATTCTCTGAACCGGGCGCCGAGCAATTGCTTTCAGTCGGTATGCGCGGCTGGCACGTGGCGCGTTGACGCTCCAGTCCTACAATCCGGCCGGAGACTGCGTCGCCATGGACAGCCAGAACCTGCCTTATGTAGAGGGCCTCCTTGAGGACTACCTCAAAGACCCTGCATCCGTTCCCGCCGGCTGGCGCGAGTACTTCGCTTCCAACAACGGCGAGGCCGCCGTCACCCTGCGCCCTTCGTTCAAGCCGCGCAGCATCTTCAACCCGCCAGTCATCCCTGAAGCCTCGGCTGGGCACGGCGGTGGCGCCCACGCCGCCGCTGCGCTGCAGGAGAAGGTTGACCGCCTGATCCGCGTTTACCGTGTACGCGGCCACCGGCTTGCCAAGATTGACCCGTTGGGCCGCCCCCTGCCGCGCATCCGCGAGCTTGAGCTCGATTCGCTGGGCTTTCGCGAAGAAGACCTCAGCAAGCCGGTCGTCTGCACCACCATTCCCTTTCCGGGGCTCGATACGCCGCGCAAGGTGCTGGAACACCTGCAGGCAACCTACTGCCGCAGCATTGGCGTTCAGTTCATGCACATCGACGAGCTGGATGTGACCGGCTGGATCAGCCAGCGCGTCGAAAGCACGCGCAACCACACCGAGCTGACGCGCGACGAGAAGGTCCGCATCTTCCGGCGCCTGAACGACGCCGTCACGTTCGAGAAGTTTCTGCAAACCAAGTACATCGGCAGCAAGTCGTTCAGCCTTGAAGGCGGCGAAAGCCTGATCCCGCTGCTTGACCTCGCCATCGAACGCGGCGCCGAGCAGGGGCTGGATGAAATCGTGATCGCCATGGCGCACCGCGGCCGCCTGAACGTGCTGGCCAACATCGTGGGCAAAACGCCGCGGCAGATCTTCGCCGAGTTTGAAGACTTCGAAACCGACAACGAACACGGCGACGTGAAGTACCACATGGGCTACAGCAACGACTGGGTCGCCGAAAACGGCCGCACCGTGCACCTGGGCCTGTGCTTCAACCCCAGCCATCTGGAGTTCATCAACCCGATCGCCCTGGGCCGCGTGCGCGCCAAGCAGGACCGCGTGGGCGACACCGCGCGCCGCCGTGGCGCGGCATTGCTGATCCATGGCGACGCAGCATTCATCGGCCAGGGTGTGTCGCAGGAAACGCTGAACATCAGCCAGCTTGAGGCCTATCACACGGGTGGCGCCATCCACATCGTGCTCAACAACCAGATCGGGTTTACCACCACGCCCGAGCAAGGCCGCAGCAGCACCTACGCCACCGATGTCGCCAAGATGCTGCAGGTGCCGATCTTTCACGTAAACGGCGAAGACCCCGAAGCCGTGGCCCACGTCGTGCGCACCGCCATGGACTTTCGCGAGAAGTTTCAGCGCGACGTCGTCATCGATATGTACTGCTATCGCCAGCGCGGCCACAACGAAGCCGACGAGCCAAGCTTCACGCAGCCGCTGATGTATAGAACCATCCGCGCGCGGCAGGACGTGCGCGACAGCTACCTCGGCCGCCTGCTGAAATCCGGCGGAATCACCGAGGCCGAAGCCGAGCAGATTACCCGGCACCCCAAGGCGTTTTTTGACGACGAACTGCTTGCCGCAAGGCGCCAAAGCCGCATCTTCAACAAGGACCAGAAAGAAGCGGTCTGGGGCCCGTTTACCGGCGGCAGCGAAGACAACGCAGACGAGGTTGAGACGGCAGTTGAACAAAGCAAGCTCGCGGACTACCTGAGGCGGCTTGGACATGTACCCCAGGGCTTCACGCTGCACCCCAAGCTGGAACGCTTTGCAGCGGCGCGTCTTGAAATGGCCGCCGGCGACAAACCCCTCGACTGGGGTGCCGCCGAGTCGCTGGCCTATGCCAGCCTGGCGGCGCAGGGGACACGCGTGCGCCTGACCGGCCAGGACAGCGAACGCGGAACTTTCACACACCGCCACGCCACATGGCATGACCACGAAAACGGCAACGTATGGCGACCGCTGGAGCATGTGGCAAAGGGCCAAGCCGAGGTCTACATCCGCAACAGCGCACTCAGCGAGGTGGCCGTCCTCGGCTTCGAGTACGGCTACAGCCTCGACAGCCCCGACGTACTGACAATGTGGGAAGCGCAGTTCGGCGACTTCGTCAACGTGGCGCAGGTGATCATCGACCAGTTCATCGTCAGTGCACAAGAGAAGTGGAATCGCCTCAGCGGCTTGACGATGCTGCTTCCGCACGGCATGGAGGGCCAGGGGCCTGAGCACAGCAGCGCGCGCCTTGAACGATTCCTGAACCTGAGTATCGACGACAACATCCAGGTCTGCAACGTGACCACACCGGCACAGATCTTTCACCTGTTGCGCAGGCAGGCGTTGCGACGCTGGCGCAAGCCGTTGATTGTGATGTCGCCCAAGAGTCTTCTGCGGCACCCGCAGTGCGTCAGCGCGCTGCCCGAGCTTGCCCGGGGTACGTTCCAGCGAATCCTGTGGGATGAGTGGGCCGAAAAGCCGACGCGCGTGCTGATGTGCAGCGGCAAAGTGTTCTACGACCTGCACGCCGCCCGCGTCGAGCACGGCCGCAAGGACGTCGCGATCGTCCGCTTTGAGCAGCTCTATCCACTGAAAGATGCGCAGTTGCACGAACTGGTCAAACGCTATCCGGGCGCAAACCCGGTGTGGGTGCAGGAAGAACACGAGAACATGGGCGCCTGCGTGCACATGCGCTGGCACTGGCACAAGGCCTTCGGCAGCGAGAAGGACCTGCAGTGGGTCTGCCGCCCGATCGCCGCCAGCCCAGCCACAGGCAGCTCAAGGCGCCACAAGAAAGAACAGGCAGAGTTGGTCCAGCGGGCATTGGCGTGAACAGGAGCCCGGAGCGCAAGCGACGGGTTGAGGAACGAACCATGACCATTGAACTGAAAGTTCCCAGCCCCGGCGAAAGCATCACCGAGGTTATTATCGCCAGCTGGCTGAAGGCCGAAGGCGACAGCGTGGCCACGGACGAAACCATGGTCGAGATCGACAGCGACAAGAGCACGCTGGCCGTGGGCGCGCCCAGGGGCGGCGTGATCCAAAAGCTGCTGAAGAAAGAAGGCGAAACCGCCCACGTAGGAGAAGTCATCGCCATCATCGACGAAGGCGGCAAGGCACCGGAGCAGAAAGCAGGGGCCCGGACCGCAAGCGACGGGAAGCCGGACGCAACCGCAAAGACGCCACCAAGTTCTAAACCCGGCAATGGCGAAGCCCGCGTCATGCCCAGCGCCCGGCACCTCGCGGCCGAAAAAGGCATCGACCCAGCAGCCGTAAAGGGCACCGGCCCCGGCGGCCGCGTGCTGAAAGAAGACATCCAGCGCGCCCAGCCCCGCCCGACAGGGCGGGCGGAGGAAGGACCCGCCCGCCCTGCCAGTGAAGACCGCGGCACGGAGCGGGTGCGCATGACCAACCTGCGCAAACGCATCGCGCAGCGGCTGGTTGAGTCACAGCAGAACGCGGCGATCCTGACCACGTTCAATGAAATCGACATGCAGGCAGTGAACGAGCTCCGCAAGCAGTTCAAGGACACGTTTGCCGAAAAGTACGGCATCAAGCTCGGCTTCATGAGCTTCTTCGTCAAGGCCGCCGTTGACGCGCTGAAACAGATGCCGCAGGTCAACGCACAAATCGACGGCGACGACATCGTCTACCACAACTACCAGGACATCGGCGTCGCGATCGGCGGCGGCAAGGGGCTTGTCGTGCCCGTGATCCGCAGCGCCGAGCGCCTGAGCTTCGCCGAGATTGAGCAGACCATCGCCGACTTCGGCAAACGCGCGCAAACAGGCGCGATTATGCCCGACGAGATGACCGGCGGCACGTTCACGATTTCCAACGGCGGAATCTACGGCAGCCTGCTCAGCACACCAATCCTGAACCCGCCCCAAAGCGGCATCCTGGGCATGCACGCGATCCAGGACCGCCCGGTCGCCATCAGCGGAGAGGTCGTCATCCGCCCCATGATGTACGTCGCCATGAGTTACGATCACCGCCTGATCGACGGCCGCGAAGCCGTCACCTTTCTCAAGCGCATCAAAGACTGCATCGAGAACCCCACACGCATGCTGATGGAAGTCTGATCTGGCGCAGGTGAGCGGGACATCCCCGGCGTGACGGAGCGAATCATGGCTGCACAACACGACCTCGTAGTCATTGGCGCCGGGCCCGGCGGCTACATTGCCGCCATTCGCGCGGCGCAGCTTGGCATGAACGTCGCATGCATCGAGAAGGAAAAGGCCCTGGGCGGCACTTGCCTGCGCGTCGGCTGCATTCCCAGCAAGGCGCTGCTGGAAAGCAGCGAACGCTTTGAGGCGGCTTCGCACGACCTGAAGAAACATGGCGTGAAAGTTGGCAGCATTGAGCTGGACCTGCCCACCATGATGAAACGCAAGGACGCCACAGTCACGGCCCTGACCAAGGGCGTCGAGGGCCTGTTCAAGAAGAACGGCATCACGCGCTACGAGGGCACCGGCACCATTCGCGACGCAAACACAGTCGCAGTAGGCGACACTGTCCTTACATGCAAGCACATCATCATCGCCACCGGCAGCGTGCCCAGCATGCTGCCCGGCGTTGAGTTCGACGGCGACTTAGTAGGCGACAGCACGACCGCGCTCAGCTACGACAACGTGCCCGGGCACCTGGTGGTGATCGGCGGCGGCGTGATCGGCTTGGAACTTGGCAGCGTGTGGCTGCGGCTTGGCAGCAAGGTCACGGTGCTTGAGTACATGGACCAGATTCTCTACGGCATGGACGAAGAGCTGTGCAAAGAGGCGCTGAAGGTATTCAAGAAGCAGGGCTTCGAGTTTCGCCTTGGCGCAAAAGTAACCGGCGCGCGTGCGGCCAGGGGCAAGTGCCTTGTCAGCGCAGACGGCATGGACGACATTGCCTGCGACCGCGTGCTGCTTAGCGTTGGCCGCAGACCCCATACCGACGGGCTAGGCCTCGAGAACGTCGGCATCGCCCCCAACAAGCGCGGACGAATTCCGGTCAATGCACACTGGCAGACCAGCGTGCCCAACATTTTCGCCATCGGCGACGTGATTGAAGGCCCGATGCTGGCCCACAAAGCCGAAGACGAGGGCACGGCCTGCGCCGAGTTCATTCACGGCGGCCACGCGCATATCAATTACGACGCGATACCGGGCGTCGTGTATACGCACCCCGAGATCGCCGGCGTCGGCAAGACCGAGCAGCAACTGCGCGAAGCCGGAGTGCCGTTCAAAGCCGGCAAGTTCTCTTTCATGGCCAACGGCCGCGCCCGCGCGCTGGGAGATACGACGGGTTTCGTCAAGTTGCTGGCGCACGCCCAGACGGACCGGCTGCTGGGCGCGCACATCATCGGGCCGCGCGCCGGTGACCTGATCGCCGAATGCGCAGTTGCCATTGAGTTCGGCGCCAGTGCTGAAGACATTGCGCGGTCAAGCCACGCCCACCCGACGCTGGCCGAGTGCGTGAAAGAAGCAGCGCTTGCAGTGCATGGCCGGACGCTGAACGCCTAGCCCGGATTGGCACCCTACTGCACGATTTGCGGGATGCAGACATCGTGGCTGTCCAGCAACGCCGCCCGCGCTTCTTTACTGAGCTGCACCAGCATATCCCGCAGCTTCTGCCTCAGCCCGGCGTTATCTTGACCCGTCAAGATCGGGCTGGTGTGGATCCGCATCAGCGCAGGGCAATGCCGGTCGCCGCATGCCACGCGGCACGGGGCCGGGTCAAACACCTGCGCCCGCGGCAACACGTCCCATCTGTAGTTAACCGCATCAGGGACCCGCTCTACCGGCAAGAAGATCAAGCGACAAGACAGGCTGGACGACAGGACAAGCGCGTGGAGCACCCGGGTTCCTGCCAGCCCGTGGGTCGGTCCGTTTCCAGGCATCCTGCCGTCCTGTTCCAACCCGCTACAGGTCCAGCGCGCGCCAGCACAGCCAGCTTCCGACGCTGCGATAGGGCCTCCAACTCTCAGCGAGCGACTGCAGTTCTTTTGGTTTGGGCGGCTGCACCATTCCGTAGGCTTTGGCGAATCCCTTCTGCACGCCAAGGTCGTTGATCGGCAGCACGTCGGGCCTCCCAAGCTGGAACATCAGAAGCATCTCGACCGTCCAGCGCCCGATGCCGTGCACCTGTGTCAGCCTTTCAACAATCTCCTCGTCTTCCATGCGGGAAAGTTTCGCGAAGGTCGGAACCCTGCCGCCTGCTGTCTTGTGGGCGAGGTCTTTGATGGCCTTCTGCTTGTTGGCCGACACGCCCGCCTTGCGCAGCTTCGGCGCTGACATCTTGAGCAGCAATTCCGGCTTCGGCCGCCGCGCGGGAAACAGATCCAGCAACCGGCCATGAATCGTGGTTGCCGCCTTGCCCGCAAGCTGCTGAAAGATGATGGCGCGCAACAAGTACTCGTACGGGCTGCGATAGCGCTTGATCTCTAGCTGCACCGGGCCCGCAGCCTTGATCACCCGGCCCAGTTTCGGGTCGGCGGCCGCGATGTGGCGCACTGCATGCTGCCAGTCATAGGTGAGCATGTTCATTCTTTCGGACGTTCCCGTGGCGCAGGATTTCAACCCGTACCCCGTGCGTTGTTGTATGGTGCGAGTATGCCCGACGCGGGCGGGTGTTGGCCATGGCGATTGAAACTCCGAAGACTGATCCTGCATCGACTGACGCCGGTCGCTGGTTTGCCGTGGCCGTCGGCAGCATCGCCGTGGCAGGTTCGTTCGCACTATACCTGGCAGTCGCGCGCATTCCCGGCCTTGAAACGCTGCTGATCCCGGACCCCGAATTCGGGTGGCGCGCTTTGATTGTGCACGTGAACCTGGCGCTGGGTGTCTGGTTCAGCGCGTTCACGGCGGGCCTGTTCTGCCTGTTGCCGGGTGCGCGGCGAGTAAGGGTGACGCCGCTGGCACAGGTTCTTGCCGTCGCCGGCGTGCTTGCATTCAGCGCGACGCTGTTCGTCGAAAGCGCTGAGCCGGTGCGCAGCAACTATGTGCCTGCCCTCGATCACTGGCTGTTTCTGCTCGGCATCGGCTTGTTCGGCGCGTCCGTCGCGCTTGGCTTCCTTGACCCGCGCTTGATGCCGTCTGCGATATCGACAAGAATCCCCTCAGATGCACAGCCGGGGCTGCGCGCCGCAGCCCTGGCCTATCTGGCCGCCATGGCCACATTTGGCGCCGCATGGGCGACACAGCCGGAAGAGCTGCTGCCGCTGGCCTACTACGAGCGTCTGTTCTGGGGCGGCGGCCACCTGCTGCAGTTCGCGAATGTGCTGGCAATGGTGGCAGGCTGGCTGTTCCTGCTGTCCAGAGTTCTGGGGCGGTCGGTGCTGAACCCCCGCCTGTCCGCAATCCTGATGACGCTGTTGTTGTTGCCATGCCTGTCGGGGCCGGTGGTGGTGCTCGCGGACCTTTCGCCGCAGGTGTTCACGGAGCTGATGCGCTGGGGCATCTTTCCCGTGGTCAGCGTCTTCATACTGCTGTGCGTACGCGCACTCCGGCGCTCGCGCGGCAGCCTGGCCAGGGGTGCCTTGCGCAGCACTGCCTTTGTGGGTTTCGCGACCAGCGCCGGCATGACCGTCGCCGGGTTCATCCTGGGCGCGCTGATCCGCGACAACAACACGCTCGTGCCCGGCCATTACCACATGAGTATCGGCGCCGTGACCGCAGCGTTCATGGCGACGCTGCTGGTACTGCTTGAGCCCCCGGGCATTGCGAGACCGCGTAGCCTGGCAGTGTGGCAGCCGCTGGTGTTCGGCGGCGGGCAGGGAATCATGGCAATCGGGTTTGCGATTGCCGGCGTCGCCGGCGCCGAGCGCAAGGCCTACGGCAGCGAGCAGGTGGTGCGAAGCACCGGAGAGTGGATCGGGTTATCGATCATGGGCCTTGGCGGTGTGATTGCATCGGTCGGGGGTGTCGCCTTTCTGGCGCTGGTTGCCAAGGCCTATTTGAACCGGCGTAAACCGGCGCATTGACAACCTGCGCCTACAAAACGACAAACAGCACCGGACCATTCAAGGAGAGAGCAATGAAGTGGTGGACAACAGTTTCATTGGCGGTGCTGGCATCGGCCAGCCTGATGATTGCAGCCTGCGGCGGAGACAACGCGGCGCCCAGCAACCGCGGCAAGTCAGGCGGAAAGGCCCAGGCGTTTCACCCGGACGTGCCGGCGGACTACAAAGACCGCAAGCCGCCCGCCGGGCTGGACCTGAAGAACGCCGATGTGATCGCCAAGGGCAAAGAGCTGTTTGCCAACGCCGACCGGGGCAATTGCGTCAGTTGCCACGGCGCAAGCGGCAAGGGTGACGGACCGCTGGGCGCGAGCCTGGACCCGAAGCCCAGCGACCTGACCGATCCGGCGGCGCATGAACTCGTGACGGATGCGTACATCTTCTGGCGCATCAAGACGGGCAACGCGGGTTGGGGCAACCACGACGGCAAGGTCAGCGGAATGGCGGGCTTTGCGAACGGCAGCGACGAAGATATCTGGCAAGTCGTGGCGTATGTGCGCTCGCTGAACGGCAAGTAGCCAGGCAGGAAAACACAACGGGCCGCGCTGATGCGCGGCCCGTTGTGCATGGCGATCAGGGTTACTTCTTGCCCTTGTTGATCTTGTCCTTGAAGTCCTTGCCGACCTTGAAGCCGACGGTCTTGTAGGCCTTGATCTTCATCGACTGGCCGGTCTGCGGGTTGCGGCCGTTACGGGCAGCGCGCGAGCGAACGGCGAAAGTGCCGAAGCCGATGATCTGGACCTTCTCGTCCTTCTGGACGCCTTCACGAACCGCGTCAATGACCGCGTCGAAAGCGCGTTCAGCGGCGGCCTTGCTCTCAAAGCCGGCCTTCTTGTTCTTGAGGATCAGGTCAACCAGTTCTGCTTTGTTCATACTGTGCTCCGTTCCCACGAGGGGTTCTGAAACCTGTGCGTCACCGGGACCATCCCGTGTGACGTGATTCTCTGACTAGGTTCCGAACTACAACATGTAGTCCGTTGGTAAGTTCTTTGAATCAAGATTCAGGAAACACCCTCGGCCCAAGCCCCTCACTTCGGACTACCCGGGACCGCACCCCTGAACCCTTTGATGTAAGCCCCCAAGGGCTTGCGTTGTGCGGAACCATAGCGCAGAGCCGGGCGGCGGTCAAGGCGCTCATACCAAATTGTTGAAAAAATCGTGGCCCCAAACCCGCTTCAAATACGCGTTTTCATGGCACCATCCCGGCGGAAACTGCTTGACAGAGCATACCGACGTTCATACTGGCCTGACCCGCCCCCAGAGCAGACTCCCGGACGCAGCCACCTGACAGCTCGCCTGTCAAGCCGGTTCCGCGTGTTTCTTTGGCGAGGCCCTTTGTCAAGCGGTTTTGCAGACTTCTGTGACGCCAGCCCCAAAGTCCGATAATGCACGGGTTCTGCGGCGGCGGCAGTTCCCGACAGGCCGCAAAGCCATCAGCGCCGCCACGAATCAGCGCGCGCGTTTCTTGCATTCGTCCAGTTTTGGTTTGTACAGGCGCCGCAACTCCTCGACGTTTGGTCCGGTCGCAGACTCCAGCGTCCGGTACCCGATGTCGATCCAGTTGCGCGCCGCCAGCTTGTCCTTGATCACGTCCAGCAGCAGCCCGATCAGGTCAAGGTGCAGCTCAAGGCGTTGACCTGTCAAGATGTGCTCGATGCGCAGCGCGTTCATGAAACTGCCCCGGGCATCGCCGGCGTACTGCTCCGCGTCCGGCCCGCCACGCTCTGCCAGCGCACGCTGGATGCGGCCCAGCCGCTGCAGCACAAACGGGCTGTCCCCCTCAAGTTCCTGCGCGCGCAGCGCGTTGGCCAGCGCCTGCTCCAGCTCGCCCATGTCCCACGCCGCCTTGGCCGCGGTGTAGTAGCGCTGCGCCAGCAGCTCGATCTCGCGCAGCCGCTTTCGAATCAGGTCGCGCAGCGTCGTGTACCTTGCCCGCGCCTGCGCGTCAGCCTCCATGGCCGCCAGCGAAACGGCAATAATATCCTGCGCCTGTATGTACGCGATGCGCGCGCGCACGGCCTGGTCCGGCTCATACATCAGCGCTTCATTGGTCCAGTAGAGCTCGGCTCCGTCGAACAGCGCTTCGGGCTCGGTCGAGCCGCGCACCAGGTCACGGGCGGCGCGCACGGTGTTCTCGGCGGTGTCGCCCAGGTTGGCCAGCGCGAGGTAGACGCGGCCGCGCACGGCATACAGCTCGGCGGTCGGCGCCTTGAAGGCCTCGTCAAGTCGCCGCAGCGCCTGCTCGGGCTTGCCCGTGGCCAGCAATGCCTCGGCTTCAATGCGTGCGATGCGACGCAGCAAGTTCAGGATGTCGTCTTCGATATCGCTGGTGTCTTTGCCCGTCGGCGCTTCCTTGATGACCTGGCGCAACTCGGCCAGCTTCTTGTACGGGTCGCGGTAGAACCATGAACGCTTCTTGCGCACCTCGCTGATTTCTTCCTGGAAGTCCAGCGGTTGCCGCGCGTACGCCTCAAGCGCGATCGTGTAGTACATTTCGGCGTCGGTCGTCACCAGGTAGGCCAGGCGTTGGCAGGCAGCGCCGCGCAACCGGATCGGCAACGCGAGCTTTTCGCTGTCCTGCGGAAAGTCCATCAGGTGACCCGTGGTCGTCAGGGCGTCCATGTATGCCCGTACCGCTTTGTCGCGCAGATTGCGGGCTTCATCATCCTGCCCCAGCTTGAGCTTGTTCTTGAAGGTGTTAAGCAGTTGCTGGCCATAGTTCATCTGCAGTTGCGCCAGCGACAGGTTCACGCCGTGCATCAGCTCGGGCCTGTGACCCAGCGCGGTGAGCAGCTTCTGGAAGACCTTCAACGCTTCATCCAGGTTGCCTTCTTCTTCATAGAAGGATTTCAACCAGTCCAGCGCCTCGACATTCTCGGGGTTCAGCAGCGTGGCGGCCTTGATGAATTCGCTGGCGGCGTAGCGGCGGCTCAGCTCTGACAGGTCCAGCTCAAGGCCGTCTTCGCCCTTGAGGCGGGTCTTGCCGTCCTGCACCTTGAGGCCGATGTCCCAAAGCTTGCGCGAAAGAATGCGCCGCGCGCGCTCGGACAGTTTCAGCATGTTCTCGAGCAAGCCGTCCAGGTCTTCGCGCTTGGTCTTTGCATCTGTGTCTGCCTTTTCGGGGCGCGAGATCACCTGCTCTGCGAGTTCGATATAGAACTTCGTGAGGACATCGCTGATCGTGCCGTCAATCGGACGCGCGTTGAACCCTGTGCGCAGCAGCTCTTCGGCGTTCGCGCGCAGGTCGGGGTGGCGCGAGACCCACATGCCGATGGCCATGTCCACGCCGCTGCCCTCAATCAGCCCGTGGCCTTCTTCGTTGTCGGGATCGGTTTCAACGGCGTCGCGCATCAGCGCGACACACACCAGCAGCGCGTTTCGAAAACTCTCTCTCAGGTGAAAGGTGACAATCAGCGACTCAATCGACGGCTCGAAACCCGGGTTGGCCTCGACGTCAACTTTGCGCACCGCGATGTATTCCTTGCGCCAGCCCTGGCGCAGCTTGACGATTTCGTTGACGCAGGTCTGGCGCAGGCCGGCGGCCTTCAGCGCCAGCGCCGGCTTGTACTTCGGGTTGCGCTGCAACTCGTCGCCGAGAAACTTGTTGGCCTCGATGCGAGACGACCCGTCGCCGCGCTCAAACAGCAGTTGCGCCAGCAGGGTGCGCAGTCCCACATAATCCGGCTTAAGCCTCAAGGCCTCGCGCAGATACTTCTCGGACTGGCGGTCTCCCGCGCTGGCGCGCCCAAAGGCGTCGGCAGCTTCCACCAGCGTCGCCGCCCGGGCTGATGCCGTAGCCGCACCCTGCGCGCGCAACTCAACCAGCGCACGGTACAGCGCCCTTGACTCGTCAAGCAGCGGCTGCAACGCCGCAGGAACCGCGTGCTCGCCGCCCTTGCCGGACAACGCCAGGCGCTTGTCAAATTCGGCCAGTCGCAGGCGGGCTCTGGCCTCAATGCTCAGTTCATCGCGGCTGCGGATGCGCTCGTACTCGGCAAGCTGGCTGAGCGCGCGGTTCAATTTGGGTTCGTCGATGGCGTCGCCCTTGAGCGCGGCGCGCCCGAGCTCTGCGGCGATGTTGATGCGCGCGCCCTGGTAACGGTCGGACTTTGCCAGCGCCTCTTCAAACGCTGCCACAGCTTCCTCGTGGCGGCCCAGCGCCGAAAGCGCCAAGCCGCGCGGGTTGGCAAGCAGGGCCTCAATATCCGCGCGGGCGACGCTGTCGCGCCACGGCTGGTCGATATGGTCGCGTGCGCGTTCCAGCAGCTCAAGCGCGTTGGCGGCGTTGCCCCGATGCACCTGGTTGAGCGCCATGGCACCCAGCACGCGGGCGGGGTCGTTGCGGTAGGTTCGCGCGGGGTTGTGCAGCGCGTGGTCGTATTGCTCGTAGGCGCGTGCCAGCAGGTCGTTGCGGCGGCTTTCGTCAGGCTCGTTCATCGCCTGGTCTTCGAACTCGCGCCCGAGGTTGAAGTACGCGACATGGTTGCCTGCGTCGCGCTCAAGGGCATGTGTCCACAGGCTCTGGCTGCCGGCCCAGGGCCGCACGGCTTCGTGGGTGCGCCACGCCGACACGCCGCAGACGACAACCAGCACCAGCAGGCCGCCGGCATGCACAAGGGGCCTCAGCGCCGTGTGGCGACGCAGGCGGTCAACCGCCATGACGCCCAGCGCGGCCAGAACGACGCAGAAACCGATGCTGGGGATGTACAGGTAGCGTTCGGCGAACACGGTGCCGATCTGTACAAAAATGTTGCTGACCGGGCTCAGGGCAATCAGGAACCACAACGAGCCGAAACCCAGCACGCCGAGGGCCATGCGCGAAGGGCTGTCCCAGTCGCCCTTGCGACTCTGCCAAGAGCCGCCAGCTCCCAGCGCGAGCAGCGCCAGCAGGATCAGTGCACCGCCGGCGACGGCAAGGCTCACGCCCGTCTGCACTGGCAGGTCTACGGCGGCGTGCAGCGGCCAAGCCGCGAAGAGCACCTGAAAGTCACGGGCAAGGGCGCTGATCGCGGTAAGCAGCGACTGCCAGCGCCCGGCGCCGTAGGGCTCACGCATCAAGCCGCTGCCGATGCGCGAAGCCAGTGCAGTGAACAGCAACGCGATTCCCCAGAACGGTGCCTGCATCACGGCGCGACGCCGCATGCTTGCCGCATGCAGGCCCGGGCCGCGGAACAGCTCAATCAGCAGCAGCAGCGCGGGCAGCACCACCGCGGTCATTTTCGACATCAGCGCAAACACGAACAGCAGCACCGACAACGAATACGCAAGCCGCTTGCTCTGGCGCACCTTGGCCACAAAGCTCTCGCTGGGCATCAGATGACCGCGGCCCAGGCGGGCTGCCAGATAGAGGTTTACCGACCCCAGCATGAACAGCGTCGCCAGCAGGTCCTTGCGCGACGAAAGCCAGGCCACGCTTTCGACATGCACCGGGTGCAGGGCAAACAACAGGCCTGCCACGCCCCCGATCCAGCGCCTGCCGGTCAGTCGCCACGCCAGCAGCATCACCAGCAGCCCGTTGAAGATGTGCAGCAGCAGGTTGGTGGCGTGATAGCCGCGCGGCTGATAGCCATCCAGCGCATAGTTTACGGCATAGCTTAGGTCGCGCAGGGGCAGATACTCGTTGCCCAGTTCTTCGCGCGGGGCCATCGGGTTGAACATGCGCTGCACGTTTTCCCACGACAGCGCACGGATGTGCCGGTTTTCGGTGATCAGCCAGTTGTCGTCCCAGTTCGTGAACCCGTGATCAAGGCTGCCCGCATACGCGCCAATGGCCGCGCCCGCGATGGCTACGATAAACAGCAACGGCAGCCATCTGGGCGCACGCAACGGGTCAGCTTTGCCGGGCCGTTCAACGCCGGGCTCTGGCGGTACTGCGGGGTTGGGGGCATTCGCGACGGGCTGTGCTTGCGTGCCGTTGCGTTTGCGTTTCTTCTTCTTGCTCACGGTCGGCCACCGCCGGGGCTGTGCCGGGGAGTAGCAATATAACAAGGAAGAGACAGGCTCAAACGGGGTGCGCAGCGGTTCTGGCCAGGACCGAACTCTTGCAGGCGCCCTGCACTTCGTAAAATGTTGCCATAGGGCGAGGCTTTGCTGCCTTGCGCGGGTCGCCCTGTGTTGTGCATGATCAACCGCGATGGACTACGCGCTCGAAACGGATGGCATGTCCAAGGTCTACAAGAGCCTGCGCGGCCACGTGCGGGCCCTTGAACCGATCGACCTGAAGGTTGAGACCGGCAAGGTCTTCGGCCTGCTGGGTGGCAACGGCGCCGGCAAGTCTACGTTTGTCAAAACTGTGCTGCGCATCTGCCGACCGACCACCGGCACGTGCAAGATACTGGGCATCGATGCGCGCAATCCTTCGGCGCGCCAGAATGTGGGCTACCTGCCTGAGGGCACGAACTTCCCGCGCTACCTTACCGGTCGCGGCGTCTGCGAATACTTCGGCAAGCTCAAGGGCCTGACCGGCGCCGCACTCAAGGCTGAAGTCGAACACAAGCTCAAGATTGTCGGTATGCAGGACTGGGGCGACCGCAAGGTCACCAAGTACAGCAAGGGCATGAAACAGCGAATCGGCCTGGCGCAGGCCATGCTGGGCGGGCCGCGCCTGATCATGCTGGATGAGCCCACGGACGGCGTGGACCCGTCGGGCCGCCACGCAATCCGCGACGTCATTCGAGCACTGGGCGCCGACGGCGTCACCGTGTTCCTGAACAGCCACCTGCTGGCTGAAGTCGAGGCAGTGTGCGACGAAATCGCGATCATGTATCGCGGGAAGCTGCTGCGGCGCGGTCCGGTCAAGCAATTGACGGAAGAGATGAGCGTTCGCGGCGGGCGAATGCAGTTGCGCTTTCGCACCGGCGAGTTGCCGGCACAGTTGCCGCAACTGCTGGACGGCGCGGCGCGCGAAGACGGCGGGTTCAAGTTCAGCGTGAAGGCCCGGGACGAAATTCCGGCGTTGATCGACGCCCTGCGCGACGCGGGCGTGAAGATCTACGAGGTTGTGCAATACCACGCGAGCCTGGAAGAAGCATTTCTGCAGATTGTCGAAGACGGCGACGCCATGGGTGTCGGAGGCCAGCAATGAGCGCCTTTCTGGCAATCGTTGGCGACACCTGGCGCCAGAGCAAACACCAATGGGTCATGCCGCTGGTGCTGGTGTTGATGGTGGCCGGCGTGGCCATGAGCGTGTTGTTTGTGGGCGTACGCGAGTTGCCCGACGGCTCGAAAGTGCTGTCCGCCGAGACTGACCGCGAACTGGTGCTGTACGGTCTCGAGCGCGAATGGGACGGATTGTACGCAAGCGCGCTGCGCCACCAGCTTGGCCTGGACGACAAGCTTGCAGCCGGGCGTAAAGAAGTAGACACGCTGTTTCGTCAATGGCAGGACGCCGACTACCGGCACAAGCAGTTGATTTCGCGCGGAGCCCCCGAGGAAGAAATCCGGCAAGCCGGAGACTTGCAGCGCGAGATGCTGCAGAAGATGGAACTCGCCCGCGACAACAACCGCGAACTTGCCAATTACATCCGCGCTGAAGTTGACAAGCTGATTGAGCAGCGCACCGGCCACGTCAGCAAGCTGGACAAGGGCGCCGAGTGGCAGATGGCCTCGATTGCCCAGATGATTTACTCGCTGGCGATGCTCGGGTTTATCGCCATCTGCGCGGGCTATATTCCCAACATGCTGGAAAGCGGCAGCATTGACCTTGTGCTCAGCAAACCGATCCGGCGCTGGCACATCTACTACGGCAAGTATGTGGGAGGGCTGCTGCTGTTCAGCGCCGCGCTGCTGGCCATGTATGTCGCGACCTTTCTGATATTCGGGCTGATGCACGGGATCTGGTTGTGGCAGTTCTTTGGCGCGCTGCCGATGACGCTGTTCAGCCTTGCCCTGCTGTACGCCATAGTCGGCTGGGTCGGGCTGTGGACGCGCAGCACAGGCATGGCCATGGTCGTGGGCTATGTCTACTACGTTGTCGTGGACACCGCCGTCGGCGTGCTGACCGACCCGGTCAAGTACCCATGGGTCAGCGAAATCAGCTGGATCGCAAGCTGGATTGAAATTGTGAAGATGTCGTTTCCCAGCTTCCACTGGCTGAAGAAGTCCGCCGAAAGCGCCGTGTTCAGCGTTGTGGTCATGCCCTGGACGCAAATCGGCGTAGGCTTTGCCTGGTTGGTGCTGTCCCTGTTCACGGGCTACAACCGGTTCCGAATCAACGATTACTAGCCCGGCAGCCGGCCTGCGAACCCCTGCCGGAAGTGCAACAGGTTCAGCCGCCCCGGTGTTTTGCTACACTGGCGCGACTCGGCGTGGCCCCGTAGCTGGCTGTAACTATGAAGAAGGTTATCCCGACCGTCATCCTGGCGCTGATCGGCATTGCCGTCGGTGTGACTGCATGGTTCGTGCTGTTCGACAAGCCCGCAGCCAACGACCCGCTGCCTCCCGGTAACGGCGAACTGGCCGTGGAAGACCGCGAGTTCGACGTTGAGAAGTTTGTGTCGCACTTTGATTCCGATGGCGACGGCCGCATCAGCCGTGCCGAGTTCGAGAAGGGCTACGGCCACGGCGAGAACCAGGTCGCCATCAGCGCACAGGGCGGCGTGAAGGTTGAGCTTGAGCCCGCGTGGCGCCTGCTTGATATCGACCGTGACGGCTTCATCACCGAGCGTGAGCTTACGCTGCGCAACGACGCAAGGTGGATCCAGCACCGCGCCAAGACCGAGGCCAGGGGACTCGTTGCCCGCGAGTGGGACGCGATTCTGCTGGCGCTGAACCAGCCGCGCCTGAAAGCCTATGAGCGCGAAAAGGGCGGCGTCGCGCGCGGCGAATTGCCTTTCGGCGGGCGCTGGTTCGACAAGAAGTACTTCGGTGAGTGGTGCCAGGTGCGCACGCCCAGCGGCGAAATGTATGAGGGCTTTCTCAGCGAGCACGGCGGGCGCACCTTTGCGCTGGTGCCGCACGTAACGGTGCACGAGGTGACCTACGTGCCGGAGGTTGAGGCGTCGATCACCGCCGGCGAGCGCGTGCTCATCACCGAGTGGGCGGCCCCGAAGGCGGGCTCCGTGATCAACGGGCTCACGTATGAAACCTTCGGGCAAGTGGTGCGCGCCATGCCGAACGGTTTTGAGCATGAAGGCTTCATCCGGCGCGAAAAGGGCATGCTGCGCGTGGCCGTGTGGGCGCCGCGGCTGCGCGTTGTCAAGCGCGACGAGTGTGAGATCAAACCGCTGCCGCAGGCCCCGCAAGCCCAGTACATTGCCGAGGCCCGCAGGCTGAAACTGCAGGATGCCGACGGCGCAATGGCATTGGCAAAGCGCTGCCAGGAATGGGGCATGCAGGCCGAGGCGCTGAACATGTACATGCGCGCATTGATCTTCAAGCCCGACGCCGCCGAGGCGCTGGCGTACTGGGGCATCGAGGTCAAAGACGAGCAGTTCTACCCGCGGAAGTGACTTGGAACCGATTACAGTCACCGAGCTTTCGCAGCAACTGAAGCGCGCCATTGAGGCCCCGTTCAGCAACGTTGCCGTCACCGGCGAGCTTGGCAACTTCCGCGGCCAGCACCACTCGGGCCACGTCTACTGCAACCTCAAGGACAGCGGCGCGCAGATTCGCCTGATCATCTGGCGCGGCACTTTTGAGCGCCTGCGCTTTGAACTCAAGGACGGCCTTGAGGTCACCATCGTCGGCAAGCTTGACGTCTACGCCAGGCGCGGCGAGTACTCGCTTGTCGCCACCAGCGTTGAGCCCCGCGGCATCGGCGGCCTGCAGCTTGCCTTTCAGCAGATGTACGACCGCCTCGAAGCCGAAGGCCTGTTCGGTGACGACCACAAGGTGGCGCTGCCTTCCTACCCGCAGCGGATTGCCCTGATCACGTCGCCGACCGGTGCCGCGGTGCACGACATCGTGACCACGGCACGGCGCCGCAACCGCCTGGTCGAGCTGCTGGTCTATCCCGTGAAGGTGCAGGGCGACGGCGCCGCGGAAAGCATTGCGCGGGCGATTCGTCGCCTGAACGCGTTGAACGATACGCTGGGCATTGACGTCATCATCGTCGGGCGCGGCGGCGGCTCACTGGAAGACCTGTGGGCGTTCAATGAAGAGCCCGTGGCGCGCGCGATCTTTGACAGCGACATCCCGATTGTCAGCGCCGTCGGCCACGAGGTGGATACCACGATTGCTGACCTTGTCGCCGACCTGCGCGCGCCGACACCGACTGCCGCAGCCGAAATGGTGATCCCCGAGCTTGCCCAGATGGCCGAGCTCGCGCAGGAGTACCAGCTGAGGCTAACGCGCGGCCTGCGCCACACAGCCGAGTTATGGAAGGAAAGACTGGGCAATCTGCAAAGCCGCTTGCAATCGCAAGGCCCGCTGAACCAGCTAAGGCGCGAGCAGCAAAGGCTGGACTACCTGTGGGAAGGCCTGCAAGGCGCCATGAAGCACCGCATGAAGGCGGGCAAAGAGCAAGTGGGGTCAATGGGCATGCGCTTGAACGCGCTAAGCCCGCTGGCTGTGCTGCAAAGGGGCTACAGCATAACCCGCAATGAAAAGGGCGAAGTGATCAAGAAGGCCAGTGACGTGAAAGTGGGCGACCTTATCGTCAGCAAACTGATGGCAGGTGAGATAGAAAGTCAGGTTACGAACTCAAAGCTCTCCTAAAGTCTACGTCGATGTTGGAAAAGCCAGTAAACAAGGAATCAAAGGGGTCGCGCAAGGCTGCTGCGGAGATTCCCCAATGGAAGAAACTCCAAATCATTGTCTCACACATAGAGAAGGCAATCGGCCGTGAATGCGAAGTCATCCACGAGGATTGGATGATGGATAGACGGACCAATCCGCCTACACCACGCCAGATCGATGTTGCGATCAGGGTAAAGCAAGCCAGCCGCACGCTTGTCATGATCGTAGAAGTCCAAAAGCGAAAGAAGAAGGTCGATTTCCCAACACTGGATCAATGGATCTCAAAGACCCGGGGCGTGGGAGCAAATCGCTTGGTGTGCGTCTCTGAGAAGGGCTACACGAAGACTGCCGTTGAGTTGGCGCGCCATCACGGCGACTTCGTAGATCTATTTCAAATCACGCCGCATGACGGGACACCGCCAGAAATCCCAAAGTTAGAAATGCAGATTGGCGCTCCTCAGTGGCGCTTGGTTGAGGTTGGCTTGTTGTTAGACCGCGAAGCGGAAACACCTGCAGAGAAGGGGAATTGCGGCAGCGGGCAGTTTCGCCTCGACGACTCTCGATTCGTTCTTCACGGTAGATTCTTCACCGCGCTCAAGACCTTCACCGATATGATCGGGTTCATTCTCGCCGTCCATTTTCGTGCGATCCTGAGAGACAATGCGACCGTAGACGTCGTCATCGGTGTCGACCCGGTTGGCTCCTTTCAGTTTCGTGCTTCTGAGGGCATGTTGAGGGTGCGGTGGCTGGGGTTCCGCCTGCAAGTTGTTGTAGCAAAGTACGACGCCGAGGCGGCCGATTTCTTGCAGTATAGGAACGTCCTGACTGGAACTGCCGAAGGCTATTACTTCTCGTCCGTCGCCAAGTTAGATGACGGGAGTTCCGTGAGCGTCGATCTCGCAGTGGCACCCGCAAAGGAGAACCTCATTGCGAGCATGGTGTTGCCGAGCGCTGACACCAGGCGGCCTTCGATTGGAGATCGGTTTGCGTTTCGCATTGACTTCCCCGTTCAGCCCCTGCAAGTGGAGATTCACGTCCATTCAGGTGCAGCACCAGACTTCTCCAAACCTACTTTGCGTGATCTTCCGACGGTCCCTTTCGATAGTGGCATCCGGTTCGGTCAGTGAGAGAAGCGATAAGGAAGAGATTAGGCAAACGGCATGCAGAACGAGCCGGTCAAACGTCGTGTGCTTCAGGGCCAGTGTGTCTGGCCGATCAGCCCCAACCAGGCGCGGGTTGAGGGCAACTCGATTCTATACACCGCCTACGACGACCCATTCCACCGCCCGGAATCCGGCTACCTGGGCCTGCCCCACGTTGAGTACGAACCCATCCCCGTTGACGGCATCATCACCCCCGCCTTCTGCGACTGGCACTACCACTGGGTGCAGCACCGCATCATGGGCGTCAAGGGCAAGTCGCTGCTCGGGTGGCTGGCGGAAGACGCCTGGCCCGAAGAAGCGCGCTTTGCGGAGCCCGGATTTGCCGCCGTCGCCGCCGAGGGCTTCGTGCGCAAGCAGGCGGCTGCCGGCACACTGGCCGGCGCATGCTGGTGCAGCCCGCACCTTGAAAGCGTGCGCGCGGCAGTAGACGCGGGCGTGCGCTTTTCGCTCATCGGCCCGGCGGTGATGACCACCGGCGAGCCCAAGACCCTCGTACGCCCGATCAGCGAAGTGATCGCGATGCTCAAGGAATTGCAGATCGAACTCGAAGAGCAGCTGGCAGTCACGCCGCGCTTTGCCCTGAGCTGCGACAAGAAGACCCTGCGTGAGTTGCATGAGTTCGCCTTTGACTACACGCTGTGGGTGCAGACCCACCTTGCCGAAAACGAAGACGAATGCGCCGCCGTCGCGCGCGCGTACCCCGACGCCAAGAGCTACGTTGACGTCTACGACCAGGCCGGCCTGCTTACGCCGCGCACACTGCTTGCCCACTGCGTGCACCTGGATGACTTCGACTGGCGCACCATCAAGAAACGCGGCAGCATCGTCGTGCACTGCCCGACCAGCAACGAGGCCCTGAACAGCGGGCGCATGAAGCTTGAAAAAGTCCGCGCCATGGACATCCCCTGGGTTATGGGCACCGATATCGGTGCCGGGCCCGACCTGTGCATGATGGACGTGATCGAGACCGTTACACGCATCCACGACTGGAGCGCCCCGGTCAGCACCATCGAGGCCTTTTTCCGCGCCACCGTCAGCATGGAAATGCTCGAGAGCTACGCCAGCCGCAAGAGCCGCGTCACCCGCATCATGGGAACAGCCCGCGCCGGCTTCATTGAGTTCAAGCGCCCCAAGTCGATTGACCGCTCTGACCGCGACCCCGAACACATCCTGGCGGCGATCGTTGACCAGTACCGCAAGGATCCCGTCCGTTCTATCGCCGCCGTCTACGACCAGAACTTCAACCTGCTGCACGAAAACCGGTAGCCCGGTTTTCGGAAGGCCGCAGTCTGAAGACCTTCGAAAACCAGGCCAGCCCGCTGCTCCTGGCTCTTCTAGCCAACGTTTCCTTAGTAGTTGCTTGTGCCCTGGCGCCTTGGCTTTCCTCTGTGCGGGCTCTGTGTTCTCCGTGGTGCAGTCCTTTGCAGTGCTCTGCGCCTCTGCGTGAGACCGCAGTTGTCGTTCGCCGTTGCGGCGAACTTCCATT
>JAMQHL010000071.1 GCA_025993795.1 Planctomycetota bacterium | reverse complement strand
TTGCTCATCCGAAAGGTCGGTAGGGTAGTTGGTAGCCATAACCACCCCATCGACAGAACCCGCCCGCAAACTACAGCTTTGTTAAACAAGCTCTAACGAATTACAGATTCCATTTGGCATAGTGTTGTTTTCACACTATACTAAGTGTGTAGGGTACACATAGAGAGGAGTGCCGAGCCATGGCCACCATCACCAAACTTGCAGGGCTTCGCCACCTGCGCGCCGAGCCCAACCAGTACATCCTGCACTATCGCGCCGGCAAGCTGGCCCGGCAGGGCGCAGGCATCGCCTACTGGTTTCTGCCCATGAGCGCAAGCATCGCGCAACTGCCGGTCGAAGACGCAGAAGCCACCTGCATCCTGAACGAACGCACCATCGACATGCAGGCGATCAACGTGCAGGCTGTGATCCGTTACCGCATTAGCGACCCCGAGCGCGCGGCACGACGCGTCAACTTCACAATCAGCACTGGCACCGGCGCATGGACCGAACAGCCGCTCGAAAAGCTGACCGAGTTCTGGCACCAGCGCGTGCAGGAGCCGGCCCGCAGGGCGCTGAGCGGCATGGCCTTGACTGAAGCGGTCCGCAGCGGCGCCGAAGCCGTGCACAACGCAATTCGCGCTGCGTTTGAGCATGACCCGGAGCTGGCAGACATGGGCCTGGCGATCGTCGAGGTCCACGTCGTGCGCGTGTCACCCAGCAGCGAGATGGAAAAGGCGCTGCAGACCCCAGCACGCGAAAGCATGCAGCAGAAGGCCGACGAGGCGATCTTCCGCCGTCGCGCCGATGCTGTCGAAAAGGAACGCGCGATCAAGGAGAACGAGTTGGCAACGCGGATCGAACTGGAAAAGCGCAACGAGCAGTTGATTGCCCAGCAGGGCGCCAACAAGGTCCGTGAGGTCACCCAGGACGCCGAGGCCGAAAAGCTCGCCGCCCAGGCCGGCATCGAGCGCGCCAACCTTCAGGCCACGGCAACCGCTGAGCACATCCGCCTGCGGGCCGACGCCGACGCCGACGCCGCCCGCGCGCTCGGCCAGGCAAACGCCGACGCAGAGGCTGCCCGCGCCGCGGCGTGGAAGGACCTGCCAAGCAAGGTGCTGCTGGGGCTGGCTGCGATCGAGTTTGCACGCAAGATCGAGCACATCCAGCACCTGAACGTAAGCCCCAACATGCTGGGCGACCTGCTGGGCGAGTTCCTGCAGGGCAAAGTGGATGTCTGATGCATTTTCCGGGCCCGCAGTCGCGGGTCCGGCTTCGCGGTCGGAAAGGTGGGCCGAGCCATGCAAACCACACTCCCACGAATCGTGGTCATTACCCGCCCCACGCCGCTTGACATGCTGCTGCGCCGCTTCGGCACCCAGGACAACGCCAAGTTCTATGTAGAGTCACGGGGGCAGGACTTCGCCCGCCTCCTGCATATCCATGAGCTGCAGATGCTGGCAGTTACTGCCGTGTTGCGCGCGATTCCGGCTGAGCAGCGCCGGGCCCAGGCCAGCCGCGACGACCTCGACCGCTTCCTGTTCAACCCCGATGACGTCATCTTCGCGATCGGCCAGGACGGCTTGATCCCCAATGTCGCCAAGTATCTCGATGGCCACACCGTTGTCGGGTTCAACCCCGACCCCGCCACGGTCGGCGGCTTACTGTGCAGGTTCACGCCAGCCGACGCAGCCGGTGTGATCAAGGCCCTGAACAGCGGCACCCTGGGCGCGTTCGTGTTTGAGCGCCGCACCATGGTCGTGGCGGTGCGTGAAGACGGCCAGCAGCTTCTTGCCCTGAACGAACTGTTCATCGGCCACCACACGCACCAGAGCGCGAAGTACCGGGTGAGTGTGCACGGGCAGCGTCCCGGGCTGTCGGAGCGCCACTCGTCATCCGGCGTGATCGTCTCTACGGGCACAGGCGCAACCGGCTGGACAGCCAGCATCGTCAAGCAGCGCGGAATTACGCAGGAACTGCCCGCGGCCATCGAGCGCCGGCTTACCTACATGGTGCGCGAACCGTGGCCCAGCATGGCCACAGGCACGGAAGTCAACTTCGGGTTTCTGGCCGAGGGCGAAACGCTGACACTGAGCAGCGAAATGGAAGAAGGCGGAGTCGTCTTCGGCGACGGCATCGAAGCTGACTTTCTTGAGTTCAATGAAGGCCAGACGATCACGGTGCGCGTGGCCGACCGCACGCTGAACCTGCTGGCCAAGCCATAGCGGCTCAGCCCGTGAACAACGCACGATGCCTGATCAACCATTGTCGCTGCTCGGGCGTGTCGGGCACGGCAACGCCCCGGGCCTTTCCGACGTGCGCGAAAGCCGATTCAACCTCATGGCCAGTGCGCAGCAACAGCGCAGCCGCCGCAAGACCACTGCGCCCGATGCCGGCGCGGCAGTGTACGCCGACGGCTTTGCCGCTGTCGGAAAGCTCGTTGATGGTCGCCGCGAACAACGCCGGCGAACGCGGCACGCCGCGGTCAGGGATGGCATAGCGCATGAAGTCGAGGCCGTATTTTTCAGCAAACAGGACTTCTTCAAACAGGCCAAGCTCAAGCTCTTCCGCCGGCTCCAGCAGCGAAAGCAGCACGCGCACACCCTGCTGTGCGTAGCTGGCAATCTCGCCCTCAAGCCACTCGCCCCCGCGTGGACGCGGCAGGATGGCAACTCGGCGCTCAATCACCCACAGAACGTCTGCTTTCATTGCGTCGATCCTACAGGGCCGACGCAGGCACAAAAACCTGCTTTGCAGCCTGCGGCACCTGCCGCTCAGAATGCCACGGGCGGCGGTGAGTCGCTTGGCACAGGCTCGGTCACGCTGATTGTGCCGTCTACTTCAACCGCAACCCGCAACCTGTCATAGCCAAGGCGCGCCCAGGCGGGCAGTTCGGCGTTGACCTGTTCGTGTTCAAGGTCGTGGTTGATGTGCGTGAAAAACACGCGCTCGACGCCGGCTTGCTCGGCAATATGCAGCGCCTTGCCCAGGCTCAGGTGCGTGGGGTGCGGCGCACGGCGCAGGGCGTCAAGAATCAGTACGCGCACACCCTTCAGCCTGGCGATGCTGCTTTCGGGCACTTCGTTGGTGTCGGTGATATAGGCGCAATCGCCGATACGAAAGCCCGCCACCCGCATGTTGCCGTGCACCACGGGAATCGGCGTTACGGTGACGCCCGCTGCAACAAAGGCCTGGTGCTCAAAGATGTGAGTGTTGAACCGGGCAATGCCCTTGTATTGGTACTCGTCGTCGAACAGGTAACTGAACGCGCACTTGAGCTGCTCCAGCGACTCGGGAAACGCAAACAGCTCCAGTCGTTCGCGCCCGCCCCCCCAGTACAGCCCTCGCAAGTCGTCCAGGCCGTGGCAGTGGTCGGCGTGAGTGTGCGTGATCAGCACGCCGTGAACACTGGTCAGGCGGGCGCGCAAAGCCTGCATGCGAATGTCGGGCGTGGCGTCTACCAGCAGGCGGCGCTCGTTGTCGCCTGCGCCCACGCGAAACAGGATCGAGCTGCGAAGCCGCTTGTTGCGCGGGTTTGGCGAGTGGCATACCCAGCAGTCGCACCCGATGGTGGGGATGCCGCTGCTGGTGCCGCTGCCAAGGAACTCCATCTCGATGCGCATGGCTGAAGGTTACCCCGGCTGCGCGGCCAGAACTACTGCTGGCGGCGTTTCACGAACTTGCAGCTCCTGCGTCTAGAATTTGAGGTAGACTGAAACTTCGGTTTGGCTTTCAATAACGACGTGATAGATTCTATAATGTCGTTATGGATGATACCATGGCAAGGCTGCGCAAGAAACTTCCGTTCCGCGAACTCGGCATCGCCGTCAAAATGCTGCGCGGCTGGAGCAACAACCGCAAGCGCCACATCACGCCCTTTCGCGAGTTGACTCTGCCCCACGGCAGCCTGCAGATGATCGACGGCGTGCCGCTGGCCCGCGTGTGCGGCACTGCTCGCGAAATGGGCCGCGCGCTTGGCAACCTCGTCGGCGTGCAGGCGGCCGAGACCTTTCACAGCTACATGCAGTGCTTCGCGCCCGACTTTGAGGGCGACCTCGCGCTTGCCCGCGAGATGGAACCCAACCTGCCGCACTGGTTGATCGAAGAGATGCGCGGTTTCAGCGAAACCAGCGAACTCACATACGACGAAATGCTGGTCGGCCAGTGCTTTCTTGATATCCACAAAGTTGCCGCGTGCAGCACCATCGCCGTGCACGACAAGCTCAGTGAAGGCGGCGAGATGCTGCTTGGCCGCAACCTCGACTTTCCCAGCCTCAACATCGCCGACGAAGCCAACATGGTCGTCGTCTACGAACCCGACGACGCCCCAGCCTATGCAGGCGTAACCTGGCCCGGCTTTCTGGGCATACTGACCGGCTTGAACACCGACGGATTGGCGCTTTCGATGATGCTGGTCTATGGGCAATCGCGCCACGAGCATCTGACGGGCCAGCCATTCCCGACGGTGTTTCGGCGCCTGCTGCACGAGTGCGCCACCGTGCGTGCGGCCGACGCGCTGCTGCAAACCCGGCCTTACTGTACCGCGACGAATTTGATCATGGGGGACAGCAGCCGCACCGCCGCGCGCTTTCAGCTGCACCCGCGCCAGGTTGTGGTTGAATACACAAGCGCCGAGCGCCCGGTGACGGCGTGCACCAACCACTACCACGACAAGCGCATCAAGGGGTTTGCCTTCACATGGTTCAGCAGCGTGCTGCGCTATAATAAGCTGCTCAGGCGCATCAGCAGCGGCCAGACGTGGGACACGCACAAGATCAAGCTGGCATTGCAAGCCACGGGCATTCCCGCCATCAACCTGCAGCGTACAATCCTGCGGCCCGAGCAGTTGGGCATGGAAGTAAGCTTTGAGAACAACGGGCGAGGCTTTGGCCGCTGGGTAAACCTGCCCAAAGAACTGCTGTTTGCCGCAGCAGCCGCACCCCAGCGGGCACCAGAGGCACTTACCGCGTCCGCAGCCCACTAAGCCGCCAATCCGTGAGTTCAGTTACGGTTCAAAATTTTGCGCGGAAGGCGAGCGCGTCCTAGCCTTAGTTGAGTAAACTGCCGGCTCGATGATTCGGGGTGTGGCTTGATGCGATCTGCTGGTGGCAAGGTGATTCTGGGGGCGCTGGCCGGGGTTGTGGTGGTCGCGCTGCTGCTGCTGCTCAACGCCAACGTCAACGCGCCCGCGCCACACCATGATGCCGCGAACACACCGCACACCAACAGGCCGGAACACAAGGGCCATCAGCCCGATCGTCCGTCCGACACACAGCAGGACCCGCCGCCGAAAGATCCGCCCACCGACTTGCCCGAAGACCCGCCCGAGGTGGTGCTTGAACCGCTGCCCGGGCCCAAGATCGAGGTGCAGGTCAAGGTGCGCGTGATGACCCCCGGTGGCAGCCCGGTAGCCGGCGCCGCAGTGGCGCTGCACGGCTTGCCACGCCGGCACCAGTTTGAAGAGGACTGGTTTGAGCCGCCGACGCTGGTCGAGCTGAAATCCGGCACCACCGACGGCGCCGGAGAGGCCCAGTTTGACGTATTCATAGGCACAGACAGCAATGGCCAACGCGTGCTTCAGGTTCACGCCGTTGCGTCGGGTTATGCGCCGGGCCTCTCAGCCACGACCATTCTGAGCGTTCACAATCACACATGCCTGCTGATGGTGTCGATGTACCCGGAGTGCGCAATCCTGGGGCGTGTCGTTGACGACAATGGGAACGGCGTGCCAGACGCCCGCGTCAATGTCTACCTTTTCGGTGCGTCGACCACACTGCCATGGAGCAGCGCTGACAGCGGGCAAGACGGGCGCTTTCGTATCGACAGCATGCCCGCAACGCCTGGCATCATCGGCGCTCGCGCCCCAGGCTACGCACAGGCCTGGCCCTGGAATTACCGCTACACGCCAACACCGCCTGAACACGATGTCGGCGACCTTGTGCTGCAAGCCACCGGCGGCGTCACCGGCCGCGTACTTGACCCCGCGGGCAACCCGTTGAAAGGGGCATCCGTTTTCGTGCGCCCGACCGACACGCTGTTTGGCGGCGAAGACACCGCTCAGACCGACGCAGACGGGCGCTTCACAATCACCGAGCTGAGGCATGGTACCGGCACATACCGTTTGGCCGCCTGCCACGCAAAGTTCGCACGCGCGCTGCTGGAAGCGTTTGAGGTGGCGGCAAATCAGGTCAGCGATGTCGGCGACCTGCGCGTTGCCACGGGTGCCACGCTGACGGTCAAAGTCGCCCAGGAACGTGACGCGCCGCTGGGCGGTGCGCTTGTGCGTGTGCTGTATCGAGGCACGCACGCGGAACTGGGCAATGAATGGATGCGCGAACGCGGCCGCGCCACCACAGGCCCCGATGGCATCGCCAGGCTTGGGGGCTTGGGCGCGGGCAGTTGGTCGTTGAGAGTCAGCGCCGGCGGGTTTGCAAGCCACAGCGCAGAACTTGAGATTGCCGGTGACCTCGAGCTTCCGGTACGGCTGGGCGCCGGCAGCAGCGTTGAAGGCAAACTGCTCACGCACGAACGGCTGCCTGCGGCAAGTGCGCTTGTGGGGTTGATCTCGTCAGAGAATCCGTCGTACCCTGAGCTGAAAGATGGAACGCTCGCACTCACCGGCATTGATTGGCCACGTCAGACCGCAATGCCCGCCGTGCGCAGCAACGCCGAGGGGGCTTTCGCATTCAAGGACGTTACGCCGGGCGCGTATGTACTTGTGGCTGTTGACTTTGAAAGCCGCGTCTCGCTGATTGACGGCAGCGTGAACGTACCGCCGCAGTCCGTGCTGGACCTCGGAGAGTTGACGTTCCCGGCGCTCTCGAGGCTGCTGGTCGAGGCGGCGCAAGACGGCACGCCCCGTGCCGGGCTGAAACTTCGCATCGTCAAGAACTCGACCCAGCGCAGCGCAACCACGGACAGTTCAGGCGTGGCTGTCTTTGCGGACCTTCATCCGGGCGTGTGGCTGGTCATGGCCGGCGATGAAGACCTTGCGCCCTCGTTGCCCGAAGCTGACGCGCGCCGCGCACAGGTGCCCAAGGGGCGCGACGTGCTGTTCAGGCTGGAGTTGCCGGGGCAGGGGCGTTCGAGCGTCAACGGTCGCCTGACGGTCAATTCGCGGCCCGTGTTCCAGCGCGTGGTGCTTGAGCGCACGGGGGCGCGCTACTGGGCCGATGTCGGCGACGACGGCCGCTTTGAACTGGCTTCGGTCCTGCACGGCGCGTACGAGCTGAAGGCTTACCAGACAAGCGGTATCGAGGCCTCGCTGGGCATACAGGTAGGGCCGAAGGAAAGCGTCGTCGAGATCAACCACGACTTCAAGGGTGGCTCCGTATCGGGGCGCGTAGAGGGCGGCAACGCCCAAGGCGTGGTGATGCTGCAGCAGATCGACGCCGAGAGCCCTCACTTCCGTGCCGAGACGAAGTGTGATGCTGACGGCGCCTTTGAGTTCAGCGGGGTCACTGCAGGGCGCTGGCGACTGGGTGCCGCGAACGCATCAGGCGCTGTTCATATGGACATCGAAGTCGAAGCCATCGACATCAGCGGCATCGTGCTGCGCCCCGCGCCCGCCGGGTCACTTGTCGTGATCGTCGGGAAGCTCGTTGGCAACCCGGGCACCAACAACTTTCTTGCGCGCCTGCGTGACGGGCAAGGCCAACTCATGCTGCCGGGGGATAGCGTTTTCCCCAGCGAGGGTGCGCGGCTCATCATCGAGGGCATTGCGCCCGGCGACTATACCCTGGAGTTCACCGGCCCCGGCTATGCCAGCCGTTATGTGCCGGTCAGCATCAAGGCGGGCGAACGCGCCGAGGTCACGCTGGAGTTGTCCGCAGCAGCAACCGCTACGATTGAACTTTCCGGCCAAGGCCTGAATGTAACGGCGGTGGCGCAGGCCACGGTCGAATGGCTGGACAGTGCCGGCAAGCCGGTTCGCGTTCCCTTCTGGCACGGCAAGCCGCGCCAGAAGTCAGCCCTTGAGCTTGAGGTGCCGGGGTTGATGCCCGAAGTGAAGAAGATCGTCGTGAGTGTGCCCGGGTTCAAACCCGCGGCCCTTACCATCGAATTCAAGCCCGGCGCAAAGCTGGCGCTGAAGTACCAGCTCAGCCCGGCTGTTGATCCGGAGTAACGCGGTACCTGCGGCCAAGAGGGTCCGCTTGTTCCCACGGCCTGTGGCCTTTCCTATATTGCCTGCCCATGCCCGACACCCTTGCCTGTGAAAGCTGCATTTCGCGCGTAGTGGTTTACGCGCGGGGGGCTGTCGTTACGCGCGAAGTTGAGCTGCCGGTTTCGGTACCGCCTGAGGGCGTCATCCTTGAAGTTCGCGGCATTACATCGCTTGCCGAACCGGCGAGCTTTCGCACATCCGTCGATGGCGAACGCATTGTCACCAGCCTGCGGGCGCCGCTGATCGCGCCCATGACGCCGCCGCCGCCGACACCTGATGAAGCACTGGTGCGGAAGCTGCTACGTGAAGTCAGCCGGCTGAATGAGCTGTCCCAGCGCAAGCAACGCCGGCGCGATGCTGTGGCGGCCATGTCGATCGACGCGGACTTGAAAGTGCCAAAAGAGCCTGATTCAGGCATCGAAAAGCGCGTGGGCGACGTACTTGTGATCAGCGCCCTGCAACATGAGATTCTGACTGCCCTGGATGCGGAGCTGGATGCGCTGGCCGAGAGAGTCCGCGCCGCAGGCAATGAACTTAAGGCAGCCCGCAACCCGGCGCGCGCAACCGCCGGCACCCAATACTCACGTTCGGCCCAGGTCACTCTGGCGCCCGGCAGCGCGCAGTTGCGCAAGCTCGAGGTGTCGTACACGGTGCGCCCCGCGCGCTGGTGGCCCGCATACTCGGCGCGACTTGAGGGCGGCGGCAAGCACGCCCAGTTCGCGCTGGAGGCATTCGTCGCGCAGGTCAGCGGCGAGAACTGGGCGGGCGCGCGCATTGCGTTGTGCACCGCCGATATGCTGACCGACGTGACGCTGCCTGAGCTGGCCAGCCTGCGTTTGGGCCGCAAACAGCCGCCGCGCCGCACGGGCTTTCGTGCGCCGCCTGAGGGTCTGGATGCACTGTTTGCCGGGTACGACAGCTTTGTCACGCCCCCACAGATCCCGATGCCGGCCATGGCCGAGCCGTCACCCAGCGACTACTCGGTCATGGCCGAGCCGTCGCCCCGCGACTATGAGGAAGAACTCGTGGTCGGCTCGATGTCCGCGCTGCCTGAAGAAGCACGGCAACAGGCCCCCAGTATGTCGGCGCCCGCCTCAGGCGCGGCCTTTGGCGGTGGTGCAGACAGCCGCATGGAAGCCAAGTCGATGCTGCGGCCACCAGCGCCGGCAAAGTCCGCAAAAAAGGGGCGCGGCGACGCCAACCGCGAGATGCTCAAGGACGCAAGCGTCGAGCGCTCGGGGGCGCGCAGGCGCAGCATGGACATGGAGTCTGCAGATGAAGCCGCCGGCGCAGCTCATGATGACGGCGATTTCGAAGGTGCGAACGGAGTCGAAGAGGATTCCGACGACTCCGCAGAAGGCGCTGACGCAGAGTCCTGGCTTGACTTCG
This sequence comes from Planctomycetota bacterium, assembly GCA_025993795.1. GTDB lineage: Bacteria > Planctomycetota > UBA8742 > UBA2392 > UBA2392 > JADJRK01. The sequence goes on along the minus strand of JAMQHL010000071.1, from coordinate 41,165 downwards.
ATACGCTTGAGGTGACGCCGGGCGAAGTGCATGGTCGCGGCCGTCTTGCGCGCGGCGGCGTGCCATCAGCACCCGGCCTGCACCAGGCGCTCAATCACGTGGAGAGCCTGGCCGGCCCGGGCGGCAGTTCGGACCCGCGCTACTCACGCGGAATGTTTGACCACCAGTTCGAAGCCGAGAACCTCGTCGAGATACCCGCCGACGGCATCGCCCACCGCATTCGCCTGCTCAGCAAGCCCGCGAAGTCGCACATGCGCATGCGCTGTGTGCCGCTGGCCGACGAGCGCGTGTTTCGCGAAGTCGAGCTCGAGAACCCGCTTGAGGCCCCGCTGCTGCCGGGCCCGGTGGACGTATTCGTGGACGGCGCGTTGCTGATCACCGCGCAGGTCGGGTCGGTCGACCGCGGCGGCATGGTGCGCTTCGGCCTGGGCGAAGAACAGCGCGTGACCGTGGCGCGCAACATGCGGGCCAGTGAAGAAACCAAGGGGCTGCTCGGCGGCAAGGCCTCGGTCACGCACGTGGTGACGCTGGAAGTCGCGTCATCCCTGCCCGCCGAAATCGAGCTTGAACTGATTGAGCGCGTGCCCATCCCTGCCGGTAAGGACATCCACATTGAGGTCAACAGCAGCACGCCCAGGGCCGAGCTGTACAAGCAGAACGAGCGCGACCACCCGGTTAGGGGCGGCTATCGCTGGTTGCTCAAGGTACCCGCCGGCGGAAAGCAGGAAGTGAAGCTGCAGTATACGCTGGCGTTTGACAAAGATTATGAAGTCGAGGGGGGCAACCGTCGTGCCTGAACCCGCGTCAACCCCCAGCAAGGCGCAGCTCGTGCGGTTCTTTGAAGACCGCGCTGAGGTTGTGCGCACCGCGACCGTCAGCCTGCGCGAGGGCACGCAGTGGGTGCGCGTGTCGGGCGCCGGTCTGTTCGTGCATGACCGCAGCGTGCAGGTGCGCGTGCTGTCGGGCGGCGCCACGGTGCTTGCCGCGCGGGTCACCCGGCGCACACGCGAAACGCCGGCCCTGCCCGCCGACGAAGTGGCCGTACTGGCAAACAAGATCACCGGGTTGCACCGCGAGATCCAACGGCAGCAACTGTTGCAGTCACGCCACAGCACTCGCGCCGGCATCGCTGAAGCATTGCTGCGGCGCTGGGCGCTGACGCTGGCTGTGCAGCAGCGCCTGGAAGGCACCGAGAGCATTGAGCACTGGAAGAGTGCCTGGCAGGCCCTGCTGGCGCGTATCGACGACGCCCTCGGGAATGTGCAGACCATTCGCGAACGCATCGAGGATGTCCAGCTTGAACTGGCACAGCTTCAGCAACGGGCTGCCCTGGGCGAAACCACGCAGCAGCACAATGAATGCCTCGTCGAGGTCCAGTTGGCTTCACACGCCGGCGCCGATTGCGAGATCGAACTGACCTACCGCACACCCTGCGCATTGTGGCGCCCCGAGCACGCGGCGCGGCTGGTTGCGGGCAAAGAGCCGGCAATCGAGTGGACCAGCTTCGGTGTCGTGTGGCATCGCACCGGCGAAGACTGGAGCGACGTCGAGGTTCGCTTCTCGACCGCCAGACCGGCTGCCATCGCCGACGCGCCGAACATTGACGACGACGTGCTGAGCCTGCGCAAGAAGACCGCCGAGGAACGGAAAGAGATTCGCGTCGAGGTCCGCGAACAGGCCATCGCCAAGGCCGGCCAGCGCGAAGAACCGGAAATGCCTGGCGTAGACGACGGCGGCAAGCCCGTCGAGTTCGCGCCCAGGGGTCGTTTCAAGCTGACGGGCGACGGCAAACCGGTCCGCGTCGAGATCAGCAAGCGGGCACTCAAGTGCAGCATTGAGCGCGCACTATACCCCGAGCGTGCGCAAACGGCGTTTCTCAAGGCAACCGCAAACTGGCAGGGCGACGCGCCCCTGCTGGCTGGTCCGCTGGCGCTGGCGCGCGGTGCTTCATTGATCGGGCGCTCGCGCGCCGGGTTTGTCGGCGTAGGTGAGCGCTTTGATACCGGGTTCGGCCCTGAAGACGGCATGCGCTGCAAACGCAGCGTCAGCGAACAACGCGAGACCGCGAAACTTACGGGCTCACAGACCATCACGCGCGAGGTCTCGCTGCGCATCAGCAACCTGTCTGATGAAACACGCCCGCTGGCAATCACCGAGCGCCTCCCCGTCAGCGAAATCGAGGGCCTTGAGGTCAAGCCGGGTGAGATCAAAGGCTGGGAGCACGACCAGGCCGACGGCTACGTAAAGCGCAGTATTGAGTTGAAGCCGCGTGAGAACCTGACGTTGACGCTCAAGTACGAAATCCGCGCCAAGTCAAACGTGGTGCTTCCCTTCTGAACACCGGAGGAGTTTGAAAGCCGCCCCGGCAGAGGTTCCGCGGGGTTCGTAGCGCAGTCGACTCGCCTGCGCGCAGTAAGTGGTGTGGGCATCCTGCCCGCAGGGCCAATGCTATCTACACAAGTTGGAATCACGTCTGCGACACTGACGAATCGGCGACGACCATGTTGCCCGGCCTATAGGGCCGTTTCTGGAAGCCCGGGGTGCCGCCCCGGGTTTCCGTTCGGGTTCGGGGCTGCGACCCTGAAAGGGTCGTTCACCGGCTGATTGTGTCAGGCGAGCGGCCCTTTCAGGGCCGGGTCTGATGATGACACGCATCCCCAAGGCTTCGCCTTGGGCTGTGAGAATCGGCCTTGCAGGCCGGAACGGATAGGGAGTCCCGTGCTGAAGCGCGGTATTGCCCCCGTCCGGAGTTGTGTAGATAGCTTTGGCCACGCAGGGGCGCATCCTGCATCGGCGTTGCCGCACAAGAAGGCGGCGCGGACTGGGTGGTCCGCGCCGCGCCGTCGCAATTGCCGCAAACTCCCTATCGACCGTAACTGCCCACCGCAACTACGTCGCCCAGGCTGGTCAATCGCTGCATGGTGTCGGTGCGGCTGTCCCAGGCCCACAGCTCGCCGTGGGTGACGTTGCCGTCGAGGCGGAATATCACGCAGTAAGCGACGTAGGCCTGCGCATCCAGCGCCATTGACTGGCAGCTTTGCCCTGCAAGCTGCATCCAGCGCCGCCCGCCGGCTTGGCCGGATTCCATGGTCGCCACGCCGATGCCCGGCGCCCCATACACAGACTCCCCCAGCGTGGCGTTGGTGCCGCATGAGTAACAGTAGTGCGCGTTGTCGCTGGTCCACGCGCCTTCGCTGTTGTACGCGGGATCAAACGCGGCGTTCACGATGGTCTTGATCAACTTGCCGTCCGGCGCCCAGACACTCACGTGCCGGCTGTTGGCCGTAAACGCAAACATCTTTCCATTGGGGCTGCCCGCAAATCCACCGTTCAGCATGTCCAGCGCATCGCCGAACTTGTGCTCGGTAAACGTGTATTCGGGGTATCCCGCTGACAACACGCCGTTCCAGCCGTCGTACACATACCACACCTCGCTGCCGCGCCAGGTCGGCCGCCCCAACGCACGCCGGACGCGGTAGCCACTGATTCGGATGTCGCCGGCGTCATACACACCGCCCTCGGTGGGCATGATCACTGTGCCGGCACCCGCCCAGCGCTTCGCCACGTCGTTGCGCCCGCGTGTGCTGCCGCTGCGGTACAGCAAAGGCAGATTGCCCTGGATGTCCACATACAGCGAATGGCCCACCGGCACGCCGGAAAGGCTGAACGTGCCGTCTGCATTGATGACGCCACGGCAGACGGTGCGGTCCACAAGGATCGTGCCTGTGAAGCCGTCATTGCGGTCGCGTGGGCCATCCGGGTCGTCGTCGTGCCACACGATGCGACCCTTGAGGGTGCAGGTGGTCTCGGTCTTGATCGGCTGTGCGATTCCGTTGTTGTCGGCCCAGCTCGGGCTGGTCTGGTTGACCACTCCGGTCTCAAGCTCAAGCACAAACACGTCGCGTTCGAACACACTGATGCCGCTGTTCAGGTTGCTCGAGAACGCCACGCGTTTGCGGTCTGGCGAAACGGCGATCTGCGAGACGTTGGTGCCCTCCCAGAGCGTGAGCAGGTTCTTGACGATCTTCTTCGACTTCGTGTCAAAGGCCTGCAGTCTCGTGACCTTGCCGTTATTGCGGCCGATCACGATTTCGTGTTCTTCCAGAGCCCGGAACTTTTCGCCCTGCACCTTGCCGGTCTCGCCTTTTTCGGGTCCGGCGCTGCCGTTGTCGGGCTTGCTGTCCAGCACTTTGCCGTAGCTGTAGGTAAAACTCTCATTGAGTGTGGCGTTCGCCTCAATCTCTGAGCCGGACAGCTTTCCCCTGGCCTTGAGGGTACCGCTCCAGCCCAGGCTGACCATGCGGCCTTCGGTTGCGTTGAATACGGCCTCGCCGCTCAGTGTGGACTCGGTGGTGTAGCGGGTCGAAGAGGCATCGTCGAACTCGTTGATCTGCTCGGTGAAATGTGTGAACTGGATAGCCAGCTTCAACTTGACCATCAGTCCCTCGTCGCCGGCCATGTTCATGCCCGACACCGTTGCAGTGATGTCGTGGGACCTGATTTCATCGCTGGCGCTGTATCCCCCAAGAATGCCGATCTGCGCCGGCAGCAACTTGAAACTGTCGCCAACGCCAACCGACTTGCCATGCGCGATCACGGGTTGCCGTTCTCCGCAGGCGGCCGCCTGGTTGTCAGCATCAATCAATGCGCTCGGCTTGACCGACAGGGTGCGCGAGCCATCGGCCGACACGGCAAGCACGAACGTGGTACCGGCCTTCCAATCCTGGCCGTCCGTGATCATTTCCTCAGGGCCTTTGCCCAGGTCCAGCACCTGCATGTCCTTGCGCGCGATTGCGGCGTAGCTGCGCCAGAGTTGGGTTACGCGGCTGCCTTCCATGCCGGTGATCCACTCTTCGACGTCGCGGTGAATGGTGAACCCGAAGCGGTTTTCCGTTGCCCAGTCTTTGCCCGGGCTATAGATCACCGTGGACTGGAACTCTGTGGTTTCGCGCGTGCGACGCAGCGTGCCGACTTCAAGCTTCTCCGCCAGCAGCGCCGACTCCTGCGCCATGACAACCTGCGGCGACTGGGTGTTGCCGACGGACCAGATGACCAATACCGCGACACTGAGCACGACCAAGCGTCCCATGACTTCTCCTTTTCAGGCCCGTAAGGCTGCGACGGAAGGCAGATTGTAGGAAGGCATGGTCAGGCTGAAAGCCCTTCGTTACCGGGCAGAGCGGGTGCCCGGAGTCAGCAACAGTACGGTTGAGGCCGCCGCGCCATTCCCGCATTCGTTAGCAGCGGACGCATAAGTGCTTAGAAGCAGTTCTGAACCCCTCGGCCTGTCCCGGCTGTCAGTTCGTGCACCGGCACGGTATGGGACTGCCGCAAGGAATTCACGGCAATGGGCGCTGATTCGAATGCGCTTGCAGAAAGCGCCGTTACAATTCCACGCGCCTGTGCGGGGACTGCATGCCTGACGACACCGTGATGACGCGCGCTACCCGTGACTTTCTGGTGCTGCGACATGATTGGACATTTGAGCACGCGTTGCGTGAGATCCGCGACCGGCAGGTACCCGGGCCGATCCTTTACTTCTATGTGACTGACGATGCGGGCCGCCTTGTGGGCGTACTACCGACGCGTGCTTTGCTGGTGGCGCCGCTGGGTATGCGCCTTGAAGAGAAGATGGTCAAGCGTGTGGTCTCGGTGCCGCATACGATGACGCTGAACGACGCGTCGGAGTTGTTCGTGATGCACCGCTTCCTGGCGTTGCCGGTGGTCGACGAAGATCGCCGCGTCGTCGGCGTCATTGGCGTCAACGCATTCACCGAACAGGTCTTCGACATCGCCGAGCGACACACTTTCGACACCATGTTCGAGTCCATCGGTCTGCGGGTGTCGGAGGCCCGCGACGCGTCACCGCTGCGGGCATTCCGACTGCGCTTTCCGTGGCTGACCGCGACCATCGCAGGCGGAACCGCATGCGCGTTGCTTTCTTCGTTCTTTGGCGCGACGCTGCAGCAGAGCATCGTGCTGGCTTTTTTCCTTACGCTGGTGTTGGGCCTGGGGGAATCCGTGGCCGCGCAGTCGATGACGCTGGCAGTTCAGTTGCTGCGCACCAACAAGCCGACACTTGGCTGGTTCGCAAAAAGGGCTGCCCGCGAACTTGTCACTGCGTTGCTTCTGGGCACTGTCTGCGGCGGCGTTGTTGGCGGCATTGTGCATGTCTGGCATGGCGACGCAGTGGCTGCGGTTACGATCGGCGGCAGCATTCTGGCCGCGATCACATGCGCCGCGCTCCTGGGTCTGGGGGTCCCGACGCTGCTGCACGCGCTGAAGCTTGACCCCCGGGTGGCAGCGGGGCCGCTGACGCTGGCGCTGGCTGACCTTGCAACGATCGGCATCTACTTCAGTATTGGCGCGGCGCTTCTGTAAACCGGCAACGGGTTGTGTTCTATCGGCGCGGCGTGCCGCTATAAGTAGAGCATGCACTTTCTTGCCGAGACGGAGCTTGAGCATCTGGGCTTTCTGATTGACCTGGGCGTCGTGCTTGGCGCCGGGGTGATTGCGTCGCTGCTGATGGCAACGCTGCGCCTGCCGGCGGTCACCGGGCTGTTGCTGGCCGGCGCAATCTGCGGACCGTTCGGGTTTGCGTTGGTCGAAGACCAGGGCACGATCAACACGCTGGCCGAAGTAGGCGTGGTGCTGCTGCTGTTCACCATCGGCCTTGAATTCCCGCTCTCGCGCTTCCTGCGCATCGGCAAGACGCTGGCTATCGGCGGCAGCCTGCAGGTCGGCCTTACCAGCGCGGCGGTAGTCGGAGCCAGCCTGTTGCTGGGGCTCGATTTCAAGTACGCCGTACCCATCGGCTTTGCCGTGGCGTTGTCCAGCACCGCGATCGTGCTGCGCGGCCTATCAGACCGCGGAGAAGTGGATGCGCCCCACGGCCGCTTCATCGTGGGCACGCTGCTGTTTCAAGACCTGTGCGTGATCCCGATGATGCTGGTTCTGCCCGTGCTGGCGGGCAGCGGAACGGCCATCGATATCGTGCAAAGCACCGCGATCAGCCTGGGCCTCGCAACCGCAGCCGTCGTGCTGACGTACATCGTATCAAGGCTGCTGCTGCCGCCCTTGCTGCGCGGCGTTGACAAAACCCGAAGCCGCGAAAGCTTCCTGCTTGCGATTTTGTCGATCTGCCTTGGCATCGCGCTGGCGACGGGCTATGCGGGCCTCAGCCTTGCGCTGGGCGCGTTTCTGGCGGGGATTGTACTTGCGGATTCTCCATTTGCGAATCGTGCTTTGACAGAGGTGATGCCGCTGCGCGACGTGCTGACCGGGCTGTTCTTCATCTCGCTGGGCATGATGTTCGACTGGCGTGCGCTGGTGGAAGGGCCGCTGATCGTGGGCGGCATCTTTGTCGCCATCTTCTTCGGCAAGGCGCTGCTGGCGACACTTGCCGCGATGGTCATGCGCTTTCCGCCGCGCGCTGCGATTGTCGCCGGCTTTGGTCTGGCCCAGTTCGGCGAGTTCGGGTTCGTGCTGCTGAATAGCGCTGCCGCCCTCGACACGCCGTTGTTTGACGTGCACGGCGACGGCCGCTGGTTGTGGGCGGCAGCGCTGATCACCATGTTCATTACGCCGCTTGTGCTGCGGTTTTCGCCGCACCTGGCGGCCGGTGCGCGGCTGCTCAAGCCGCTTGAACGTCTTCTCGGCGCCCGCGGCATGGATGAGCCCGCCAAGGCCGATGCCGGACTGTCGGATCATGTGGTAGTCGCCGGCTACGGCGTTTCGGGCCGCATGGTGATAAGCGCGCTCAAGACCGTGGGTATTCCATACCTGATCCTGGAAATGAACGCCGAGACGGTACGCTCCGCACAGGCAGCGAAAGAGCCGGCATATTACGCCGACGTCAGCAGCGACGAGGCGCTGCACCACGCGCGCGTAGAGCATGCCCGCGCCTTCGTGCTTACCATCAACGACCCCGGGGCCGTGCAGCGTACCATCGACGCCGTGCGCCGTGTCGCGCCTGGTGTGCCGCTGCTGGTGCGTGCCCGCTATCTGGCCGAGCGCGAGACATTCCTCAAGCTCGGAGCATCCGAGGTCGTCAGCGGCGAACTCGAAAGCGCCGTAGAGATCATGGCCCGCGTGCTGCGCCTGATGGGTATTCCGCGCAACCTGATCGACCGCGAAGTTGCGCTGGTCCGCGAACGCACGCAGATGTCAGCCCGCGGGCACACGATTCCCCGGGCGACGCTCGCGGCTTTCAGCATGCTCAAAGACCTGAAGGTCGAGACTTATCTTGTGGAGTCGTCGTCGCATGCCGCTGGCAAGTCTTTGCGCGACCTGAGCTTACGCAGAATCACCGGGGCCACCATCATCGCGGCCAGCCGCGGACCCGAAGTCATGCACAACCCGGCGCCGACCATGCCGCTCGAACCCGGCGACATGGTCTACCTGCTGGGCAGCCTTGAGCAAGTGCGCGACGCCATCTGCCTGCTGGATACCGGCGACACACCGGCGCAGGTGGCCTTGGCGACGAAAGTCCTGCACAGACAGGAGGTTGCCCCGCCCGCAGCCGCGCCGGACGGCGCCAGCAGCTGACAAGTCGGCACCCTCAGGTCAGCCCTCGCATTGACGACTCGCGGTTGTGGAGGCAAAACCGCCACTTCCCGGTAAGGAGGTGCCCCGTGCAAGAGACCCCGCTGCGCGCTGAACACGAACGCCTTGGCGCACGCATGGTCGATTTTGCCGGCTGGTACATGCCGGTCACCTACACCAACATCATGGAAGAGCACCGGCGGGTGCGCACCAAGGTGGGCCTGTTCGACGTTTCCCATATGGGGCGCTACTGGTTTTCGGGCCGCGACCACATCAAGTTCATCGATAAGCTTGTCACAAACGATCGTGCGGGCATGAAGCCGGGCCAGATTCGTTACAGCCTGATGCTGAACGGGCAGGGCGGTGCACTGGACGACGTGCTGGTCTACGGCGCAGGCGACGATGCCACGATGCTGGTGGTGAATGCCGGCAACCGGCCCAAGATCTGGGATTGGATCCAGCGTCAGCGCAAGGGATTCGTCGTTGACGTGACCGACATGAGCACCGACTACGCGATGATCGCGCTGCAGGGGCCCGAAAGCGCCAACCTGCTGAACAAGGTCAGCGAAGTCGATACCAAGGCCCTGAAGTATTACCGCTTCACACGCGGCACCGTGTTTGGCGAGCCCGAGGTGCTGGTTTCACGCACAGGCTATACCGGCGAAGACGGGTTTGAGCTGATCATGCCGCAGGCCAAGGCTGCGTACTTCTGGCGCGAGTTACTGAACGTCGGTGAATCCCTCGGGGCAGGGCCGGCGGGCCTTGGTGCCCGCGATACCCTGCGCCTTGAGGCAGGCATGCCGCTGTACGGGCACGAGCTTGAAGAACATATCAACCCGCTGGAGGCCGGCCTCGACTGGGCCGTGAAGCTCGAGAAGGAAGACTTCATCGGCAAAGACGCCACCGTCGCAATCAAGGCCAAGGGACTTGAGCACAGGCTGGTGGGACTCAACATTGCGGGCAAGCGCATCCCGCGCCAGGGCCAGGACGTGCTGCGCGATGGCAAGAAAGTTGGCACGATCGCCAGCGGCACAAAAAGCCCCTGGCTTGACGAGATTATCGCAACCGCGTTTGTGCCTGCAAACATGGCAGAAGTGGGCATGAGCTTTCAACTCGAGTTCCCGGGCAAGGGAACGCGAACCATGAAACCCGAAGAAATGCGGCAGACGGCGCTGGTCGTACCGATGCCGTTCTACAAGCGACCAGGAAAGAAATAGCCAATGAACAATGGGCAACCGGCAATGAACCATTGCCTCTTGCGCAGCCAGACAGGCGCCATTGTTCATTGCTAACTGTGATTTGTTCATTGTCCAAAGGACGCAACATGGCTCGACCCGACAACGCCCGTTACCAGGAAACCCATGAGTGGGGGCGCCTAGAAAAAGACGGCACCGTGACGATCGGCATCACGGATTTCGCCGTTGACCAGCTCAATGACCTCACCTTCGTTGACCTTCCGGAAAAGGGCGACAAAGTCACGCGCGGTGAAGCCTTCGGCGAGATCGAAAGCGTCAAAGCCGTCAGTGACCTGATCAGCCCCGTCAGCGGCAAGATTGTCGCCGTCAATGACGGCGTCGATGGCGACGACTTCAGCGCGCTCAAGAAAGACGCCTTTGGCGCCGGATGGCTGATCAAGGTCAAGCCGGACAACGCCAAGGAACTCGACAAGGCCAAGTCGCTGGCGGACTACGAAAAGCAACTGGCTGAAGAAGCGCACTAGGGGTTCTGAGTTCCGGGTTCTGAGTTCCGGGTTGCTTACGCCCGGATCGCACGGCCCGGAGCAGTTAACCCAGAACCCAGAACTCCAAACCCGGAACTCGCACATGCCTTTTATCCAGAACACTGACGAAGACCGCAAGGCGATGCTGGCTGCCATCGGAGCCAAGTCGATCGACGAACTGTTCGCCGACATTCCGGCTGGCCTGCGCATCAAGATGTCGGACGCAAGCGCGCTCAAGCTGCCGGAAGGCAAGGGTGAGCTTGAGGTCACGCGCCACATCCAGGAGTTGCTGGCGAAAACAAGAAATGCCGGCGACTATGCCTGGTTCCGCGGTGGCGGCATCTACAACCACTTCGTCAGCACCGTCATCGACCACATCGCCCTGTTCGATGGAAGTTTCATTACCGCCTACACGCCCTACCAGCCCGAGTGCAGCCAGGGCACGCTCACCTTTATCTACGAGTTCCAGAGTGCCATCTGCGCGCTTACCGGCCTCGAGGTGTGCAATGCCAGTATGTACGACGGAGCCAGCGCGCTGGCCGAAGCCATGATGATGGGCAAGCATGTGGCGGAAGACCGCTTCCGCAAGGAAACACGCAACACCTTCATCCTCGCCGGCGCCGTGAACCCTGAGTACGCGCAGGTCGTGCAGACGTACGCCGATGTTGCCGGCGTCAAGGTCCTGAAGGTGCCCGCCGGCGCAGACGGTCGCATCGACAAAGAAGCGCTGGCCAAGGCCGCAACCCGCAAGGCGTTCGCGATTGCCGTACAGTCGCCGAACTACCTGGGAATCATCGAAGATGTCGAAGCCGTGGTCGCGGCGGCCAGAAAACCGGAGCTGCTGACAGTCCAGGCCGTCGGAGAAGCGCTTTCGCTGGCGCTGTTGCAGGCACCGGCGGAAGCCGGCGTAGACATCTGCATCGGCGAAGGCCAGAGCCTGGGCAACCACCAGTTCCTGGGCGGGCCTGCGTTCGGGTTCTTCGCTGCCAAGAAAGAATGGCTGCGAAAAATGCCCGGCCGCATTGTCAGCGAAACGAAAGACAAGAACGGCAAGCGCGCGTTTGCGCTGGCACTCGCCGCCCGCGAACAGCACATCCGCCGCGAGAAGGCCACCAGCAACATCTGCACGAACCAGAGCCTGTGCGCGCTGCGGGCGCTGTTGCACCTGTCAGCATGGGGCAAAGAAGGCTTCGTGGAGCTTGCCGAACACACAGTGGCCAAGACCCAGTACGCGATGAAAGCGCTGAGCGCGGTGCCGGGTGTAAGCCTCGTGTACCCCGACTCGCCAGTATTCAACGAGTTCGTAATCCAGGCCGTGCCGGGCCTGGAGAAGAAGCTGCTGAAGAAAAAGATCGCCGGGGGCCTGCCGCTGGACAAGTACGGCAAGGGCCGCCGCGGCCAGTACCTCGTCGCGGTCACGGAAGTAACCACGCGTGATGAGATTGATCGCTACGCGGAGGCTTTGGCGGAAGCGATGAAAGGTCGTCCTGTGGCGGTTTCATAGAAGTCGGGAGTTCGGAGTCGGGAGTCGGGAGGCAAGACCGCGCGGGCAGTTGGTCGGGAGTCGGGCGCATGGCGGGTCGCAAGAACAAGGGGTTTCGTGACCTGCTCGTGTGGCAGAAGGGGATGGAGGCTCTGGAGTTGGTTCACGCCGTGTCGTCGGAGTTTCCGAAACATGAGTTGTTCGGGCTGACCAGCCAGATTCGGCGCGCAGCGTATTCAGTCGTGCTGAACATTTCGGAGGGATACAAGCGCCGACGGTACCCGCGAGACTTTCTGCGCCAGTTGATTACCGCGCACGGATCGGAGGGCGAAGTCGAAACCGCAATCGAAATCGCCGTGCGCCTGAAGTACGTGAACGCAGCAAGCGGCCGCAAAGTATGGAAGGCCTACGACGAGGTCGGCCGCATGCTCGAAGGTTTGATCAAGAGTGTCGAGCGCGACATTGCAGCCGCAGACCAGATGGCCAAGAAGCGCGCAAGGGGTGGCAATCGTGAGTGACAGTCCCAATCAGGAAGCAAAGCTCAAGCTGCTGCGGCCCCGCGCGGACGCTAAGGCGGAACTGTGGGAGAGGCTTGCCGAGGGATGGGAAGCGATTTACGACCGCGACCTGATCCGATCCACGGGTGATGAAGATCCTGACCGCGAGCGCCGTTTGGAAGTCTGGGGCGCCGAGACAAAACAGTTTCTCCGTAGTTGCTTCGATTGCGCCGTCGCGGCGGAACATCCCGCCTATCTTTTCGAGAATGCATTCCAATCCGGAATGAACTCCGACTTTTGGGGTACGGCGGACCACGCCTTTGCGCCTCTCCACGCCTTGGCGCGTCAGGTGGATCACTTGCCTGAGCCAATCGTTACTTGGTCAAAGCCGAAGGCTACCGAGGTTGCCGTCGTGCGCTGCATCACGAGGGGCTGCGGCGATTTCCAGACCATGCCGACGTACGTGGATGTGTCCGAGGACGACACAGTTCAACGCTCCTTCGTTGTTCATGCATGTCCGCGGTGCCAGAGCCTAAACGTTGCAGTTGTCGAGCAACAAGCGTTCGACAATGGGAAAATGCGCAAGAGGCAAGTAGACCTTTGGCCCCTTCCACCGGCATTTGTTGTCAACGCCCTCCCTGCGCAACTTGAAACCGAAAATGCAGATGCGGCCCGAAAGCTTCACGAGGCGACTGAGTTCTACCCTTCGAAGCCGAGCCTTTCGGTGAAAGCCGCTGCCGAGTTTCTCGAGTCATGGCTGAAGCGCGGACTTGGCGCGTCGAGCTTTACGGAACTGACCAACCTGATCAAAGAGAGTCGGGACAAGAAGTTCTTCAGTTTTCCCGAAACGGCCGGGCTGATGCACGGCATCAGAAAGGCCGCGAACGCCCACAAACACGGTGCGCCCGAATCTAGCAACGATGCTGAGGCCGCCCAGTTGGCCTTGTCCGCAATTGATCTGCTGCTGTCTCTGAAGTACCGAGCCCCGGAGTTGAAGGCACGATTTGACAGTCGGGCGGAGTCAGGCAAACCACGGGAAGGACCGCCGTAGTTAACTCCCGACTCCCGACTCCAAACTCCCGACTTACAGGAACATGAAAATGCAAACGAACGTCCTCGCCAATCCTGCTGAAAAACTCCTCTACGAAGTCTCCGCCCCCGGGCGCCGCTGCCTGCGTCTGCCCGCGCTTGATGTGCCGAAGGTGGACATCAAGCAGGCACTCAAGGGCGCCAAGCTGCGCGCCAAGCCGGCCGTTCTGCCCGAAGTAGGCGAGCTTGATCTTGTGCGTCACTTCAAGAACCTGGCGCAGATGAACTTCAGCGTGGACCGCAACTTCTACCCGCTGGGTTCATGCACCATGAAGTACAACCCAAAAATCAACGTCACGCTGCTCAGCCTGCCGGGCTTTACCAAGGCCCATCCGCACCTGCCCGAAGCCGATCTGCAAGGCCACATCGAACTGATGGTTACGCTGGAGAACTGGCTGTGCGAAATCAGCGGCCTGGATGCCGCCACGCTGCAACCCGCCGCCGGCGCGCAAGGCGAAATGACAGGCCTGATGGTGATCAAGGCCTATCTCGAATCAAAGGGCGAAGGCAAGACACGCACCAAGATCGTGATCCCAGACAGCGCCCACGGCACCAACCCGGCGACGGCTGCGCTGGCGGGCTTTGACACAGTTACGCTCAAGAGCAGGCCCGACGGCGGCGTTGATCTGGATGCCCTCAGGGCCGCAGTCGGCCCCGACACAGCCGCCATGATGATCACGAACCCGAGCACGCTGGGCGTGATCGAGCCCAACATGGTTGAGATCGCGAAAATCGTCCACGCAGCCGGCGGGCAGCTTTACATGGACGGCGCGAACATGAACGCGATCCAGGGCGTGGTGCGCCCCGGCGACTTCGGCATCGACGTGATGCATTTCAATCTGCACAAGACGTACGCCGTGCCGCACGGCAGCGGCGGGCCCGGCGCAGGTCCAATCGCGGTGCGCAAACACCTTGAGCCATTCCTGCCGTATCCCCGCCCGATGAAGACCGACAAGGGCTATACGCTCAGCAACTCCAACCCCAAGCAGACGATCGGCAAGGTGCGCAGCTTTTTCGGCAACTACGGCGCGCTGGTGATGGCGTACATTTACATGGCGCAACTTGGCCGCGAAGGCGTGCGGCGCAGCGGCGAAAACGCCACGCTGAACGCGAACTATTTGCGCGTGAAACTGCGCGGCGTGTACCACATTCACAACGACAAGACCTGCGCCCACGAAGTGGTGTTCACCGACAAGAAGCAGCACGAAGAAGACAACATCACCGCGCTCGACATTGCCAAGCGCATGATTGACTACGGCATTCATCCGATGACGATCTACTTCCCGCAGCCCAACGTGGTCGCAGGCCACGGCGCCATGATGGTCGAACCCACGGAAACCGAAAGCAAAGAAACCCTCGACTACTTCGTAGAAGTAATGAAGAAGATCGCCCAGGAGTGCAAAGACAGCCCCGACCTCATCCACAACGCGCCGCACACAACACCGGTCGCGCGAGTCGATGAGAAGTCAGCCACCACCAACCCGCAGATCTACTGTGCGATGTGCATCGCGTGACAACTGCGGTTTAGGGTTTTGGGTTTTCGGTTGTGGGGCACGGCGATGTCGGATTCTGACACGATTGAAAGTTTCCGCGACCTGGTTGTCTGGCAAGTCGCCATGGACGCGGCCGAAGGCGTACTTGAACTCGTAGAAGGCGAGGGGCTGCGCAAACGGTTTTGGTTGTGCGACCAGATTTGCCGCGCGGTTTCATCGATCAGTGCGAATCCTGCGGAAGGCCACGGCAGCGGGACTCGCCGAATGTATGTCAAGCATTGCTACCTAGCGCGTGGGTCGTTGTGTGAATCGCTTAGCTTTATCGAATTGATTCGCCGGCGACAGCTTGCCGATCCCAAACTGCTGGTGCAGATTGATCAGCAGCTCAATCGAACCCACAAATTGCTAAATGGACTGATCTCCGCGCTGGCCGGCCCCAGGGCACAAATGGAAGCCCCAAAACCCAGAACCCAAAACCCAAGACCGCAGTCCCGGAGTTAAGCCCCATGGACATCCAACCCTCCACACGAGTCTCTTCGATCGGCGTCTACGCCTTTGCCGCTGTTGACGCCAAAGTTGCCGACCTTAAGGCACAGGGCGTCACGCCTATCGACTTCGGCGTGGGCGACTACCAGGACCCGACGCCGCCGCTCATCCGCAAAGCCTGCAAGAAGGCCGTCGATGAGCACGCGACGGACGGCTACCCGTCCTATATCGGCGCGCAGTCGTACCGCGAAGCTGTCGCCGCGTGGCTGAAGCGGCGCTTTGACGTCACGCTCGACCCGCGTACACAAATCACCAGCACCATCGGCAGCAAGGAAGGCATCTTCAACTTTGCCGAAGGCTTTGTGAACCCGGGCGACTACGTGATCTGCCCCAGCCCCGGCTATCCGCCCTACAAGCGCGGCACGCTGTTTGCCGAGGGCAAGGCGTACTTCGTTGCGGTGACACACAAGAACAAGTGCCGCTACGACTTCAAGAAGATCCCGGCCGAAGTCGCAAGCAACACAAAAATCATGTGGGTCACCACGCCCAGCAGCCCGCTTGGCCATGTGGTCGACCTCGACTTCCTGAAGCAGGCATACGAATTCACGCAAAAGCACGGCATCATTCTGGCCAGCGACGAAGCCTACAGTGAACTCTACTTCGGCGACGCACCGCCCAGTGCGTTGCAGGTTGCAGGCGCCAACTTCGACGGCGTCGTGCAGTTCCACAGCCTGAGCAAGCGCAGCGTCATGACCGGCTGGCGGGTTGGGTGGGCCGCCGGTGACAAGCGCATCATTGATGTGTTCAAGAAAGTAAAGACCAACATCGACAGCGGCACGCCCAACTTCGTGCAGGATGCCGCCATCGCGGCGCTGGCCGACGAGAAACACGTGGAGAAGCTGCGCCGCACCGTCAGGCGCAAGCGCAACCTCATCTGCACCGCGCTGCGCAAAGCCGGCCTGAAGAACTGCAAGAACCCGGCGGGCCTGTACCTGTGGCAGAAGGCACCGGATGGCATGAGCGGCGAGGACTTTGCCAAGCTGCTGATCGAGAAGTGCCACATCGTGACCACCCCCGGCGAATGGCTGAGCGATGAGGTTGACGGCGTAAACCCCGGCGCCGGCCACGTGCGCTTCGCGTTCGTGCCGCCGATGGCTGAAGTGAAGGACGCAGCCGAACGTATCAGCAAACTGGCGCTGTAGGGGCGATGCCTGCATCGCCCGGCGCCCTCTGCCGATGCTTGCATCGCCCTACGGGATTACTCCCCTGGGCCCGTTCGTTGTTACAATGACCCCATGGATTGCCAGTGCTGCAACAAGAAGCCCGCGCGCGTCCGCATCTGTGATGTGGATGAGAACGCCATTCAAGAGCAATACAACGTCTGCCCGGATTGCTTCGCGCTGGTCAAGCGTTACATGTTCGACATGGCCCGGCCGCTGATGGCCACCGACGACGTGATTCGTGAAGTACAGGGCCTGCTGGGCCCGGCTGACAAGGCGATTGCCCTTCCCGACGCGGCAGGCGCTATCACCCCGCTGGCCGACTCCGTGCCTGCCTGCCCCGAATGCGGAATGACACTCTCTGAGTTCAAGGCCCGCGGCCGCTTTGGCTGCCCTCGCGATTACGAGGTCTTTGCCGAGCACCTAGACCCGTTGTTCGAGCGCATCCACGACACGCAGCCCGCGCGCCACCAGGGCCGGCTGCCGGCACGCGAAGGCGAAAGCGAACTGGTCACGCGCCGCCGCAAGGCCGCAGAGCTGAAGGCGCGGCTTGACGCCGCGGTCGCCGAGGAAAACTATGAGCTCGCGGCGCGCCTGCGCGACGAGATCAACCAGCAAGAGGGCACAACCCGGGAGCAGGCTTGAACGACAGCGCGTTTGAGAACTTCCCGCACGTGCTGGGCGAGTGGCTCAAGGGCGGCGGCCCTGACAGCGACATTGTCGTCAGCACCCGCGTGCGATTTGCGCGCAACATCAAGGGCTACCCGTTCACGCTCAAAGCCACCGAGCAACAGCGCGCAGAAGTGCTGGCACTTTGCGAAGAAGCAATCCGGAAGATTCACCTGCAGCGCAGTGTGATTACGCTTGAGCTGGACAAGATGCCCGAGGTCAAGCGCGACGTGCTGGTCGAACGCCACCTGATCAGCCGCGAACTTGCCGGCGGTGAGGGCCCCCGCGGAGTGACATTTGGGCGTGGCGAGATGCTCAGCATCATGATCAACGAAGAAGACCACCTGCGCCTGCAATGGATCAAGAGCGGGTTCGACGCCGACCGCGCATACCAGGCACTGTGCAAGGTTGACCGCGCACTTGAGAAAGTCGTGCCCTATGCAGTCAGCGACAACTACGGTTACCTGACCGCCTGCCCCACCAACGTCGGCACGGGCATGCGCATCAGCGTCATGGTGCACCTGCCCGCGCTTACCATGAAAGACCATGTCGACAAGGTGTTCAAAGCCGCCAAACGCATGAACCACGCGGTGCGCGGCTTGTACGGTGAAGGCACGCGCGCGTTCGGCGACATGTACCAGATCAGCAACCAGGCCACACTGGGGCGCAGCGAAGAGTCGATCCTGGAAAGCGTCAAGGCAATCGTGCCTCGCATCCTTGAAACCGAGCGGCAGATGCGCGGCCAGCTCTATGCCGAAGACCGCAGCTTCCTGGAAGACCGCGTGCTGCGCAGCCTGGCGCTGCTGCGCAACGCGCGCCGCCTGAACGTGCAGGAGATGATGAGCCACCTGTCGATGTTGCGGCTTGGCGTTGACCTTGGGCTGATCACCGACGTGCCGATGCAGACGGTGAACGAGATGTTTATTCTGGGACAGCCCAGTCATTTGCAGGAGCGCGAGGGCCGGCTGATGAACGCCACCGAGCGCGACACCACCCGCGCCGACCTCGTGCGCAGCAAGCTGGCGGCCCACAGCAACTGACGCGGTGGGCTGCAATACACGGCTTGGCGGGTTCTCAGGCGAGCGTACGCAAGCTACAAGCATGGGCAATGAATGAGACCTACACCGACCCTTCGCGCCTGTTCACGATCCGCCTGCCGGAAGGTTTTGCGCGCGACACCTCGACCAAGTCGCTGGTGTTTCGCCACGCTGACGTGGATGGCACAGTCACAATCTCGGCCATGCGGCATCGGCTTGATGCCCCGGATGTCGAGATTTTCGACGCCCTGCCCTCGCGCGACAACATGCAGCACATGGCCAGCAGCAACCGCGACGGCATGCGCATCCGCTACGGCGACTACGAAGGCAACCTGAACAATACAGCCGAGTTCTGGCGCTGGTGGACAGTCCAGCGCGGGCCGATCGGCATGGTGGTTGCATTCAACGGTGCACCCGACGCAGGCGAGCAGCAGGCCGAGCTTGTTGACGAGTTGGTTGCTGGCATCGACATCTGTGAGCACCCGCCGCTGGGTGTTGAGGACTTCACGCAGCTTGCCGTCGATGTGTACGCAGAGCTGATGAAAGTCGATAGGCCCGAAATCACGCGGCCGATGGAACTGCGCACTGGTCCGGCCTCATCGTTGCGCCTGGACAACGCATACATCTCTTACCTCAACGCATGGGACGCCGACGAAATGGCCGACCCGCGCAAACTGCTGTCGGAGTGGCTTGAACACCTGTGGGGCGAGCAGAAGGAAAAGCTGGGCGCCTTTGAAGAGGTGCGCGGGCTGATCTGCCCGGTGGTGCGCGCATGGGGCTTTGGGCGCGAAACCAAGGTTGAAGTCCTGCGCCGCCCGCTGCTGGATCATGAACTGGAGCTCTTCGCCGCCGTCGATACAGGCCGCACCCTGCGCTTTCTAAGCCGGGCAGACCTGGACGGCTGGGCGGGTGTGAGTGAAGACGACGTCTTCTTCTATGCCCGCGAGAACCTGCTGGCGCTAAGCCAGGCAATGGAGTTGCAGGCCCTGGCTGGCGACGACGGAAAGCCCAAAGCCGTCATCATCGCCACCAACGACGGACACGACGCCGCGCGCGTAGTGCTGCCCCACTTCTACGAAAAGCTTGCCGACGTGCTGGGGCCCGAGCTGCTGGCTGGCTTGCCGAATCGTGACTTCCTGATCGTGGTGGCCGCCGACGACAGTGAGCTGGTCTCGAACATCGCAGCGCAGGTCAAGATCGACGCCGAAACCCGCCCCTACTCGATTTCCGGCAAACTCTTCAAACTCACCACCGACGGTCTCTCGGTCTAGCCCGCAGGCTGGCGTTTCAACGGGCGTGGCTGCCCACGAAGGTGCTGGGCGCGCACGGCTTTTCTCGTACCTGTTCATTGCACATGCCAGGGCAAGGTCTCGCACGGCAGCCACGGAGCTCACCGAGACGCTCACAAACTGTCTCACTCAGTCCAAAGCAGAGACCGTGAAGGGCAAGAGCATTGAAACCAAGGGTGACATCCAGACTGCACTGCCAGCCGCGAAAACGCCAAAGCGCGAAGAAAGGCCATTCTTTGGCGTTTTCGCGGCTCACGCCGTTTGCGTGGTTCGTAACTGGGCTCTACTCAGGATTTATGTCGGACCGCTCAGCCGCCGCGATGTCGTCCAGCCGTCGTTGGAGCAGCACTGCGCCTTCCGACCCTGGGTTGTTCTCGCCCTCAACGCTCGGGCAAGTCATGCGCACACGGTGCTGTCGGCCGACGAAGAGATCGGCCGCGTGCTCAAAGCGCTGAACTGGCGGGCGATGAGTCCGCCGACCACGCCGTTTGGAACGCCCGCAGCAGCCTGCATGTACGGAACCCGTTCAGCGGGCTGGGTCAGTTCGCTCCGGCCTCGCGGGGCGGGGCTGATTGCGGGCGCGATCCTGTACGAAATGGGTCAACGTAGACCTGGTTTGTCCTATTTATAATCTCGTTATCCATATAGCGACTTCATGCATACGTGAAGTATGCTCGAATCATGGACGTCAAAACGGCAATTGCCTACGTGCGCGAGTTTCTTGCTTTGTACTGGGCCAACGAACACGCTCACGAAGCTTGGTCCAGACAGCTTGAGGCCGAACACGGGCTCACCGCAAAGCAATACGCGTTACTGCGCGCCATTGAACGCAGCGCCGACATCACCACCACCTCGCTGACCGAGCTGCTGGGCAAGGCGCAGCCCGCGATCACGCAGATGCTCAACCGCCTTGAAAACAACGGCTTCATCACGCGCGAAGTCAACGCACAGGACAAACGCAAACGCGAGCTAAAGCTTACGCGCAAGTCGCAGAAGGTGCTTGAGGCCGTGCAACCCATCGGCCCGACACGCGTGGCACTTGCGCTTGAGCACGCCAACGAGCGCGAAGCAGGCCAGGTCGTCAAGGCGATGGAAACGTTGAACGAGTGGATGACCACGCGCAAGGTCGGCGTCTAGGCAGCCCGACGTGTCTTCTGTCGGGCGGCAACCAGACTGCACTGCCGGCCGCGAAAACGCCCAAACGCGAAACACGGCCATTCCGTGGCGCTTTTGCGGCTCACGCCAATTTCCTCGCTGGTAACCGGGCTGTTCTCAGGATGTATGTCTTACCGCCTGGAATTCAAACAGCCGGCCGCGTGCGATCGTGGCCTTGACCCTGCCCTTGATCTCCGTGCCAAGAAATGGCGAGTTCTTTGCGTGGCTGAACAGCGCATCGGGCGTGACCGTCCACTTTGTCGCGGGATCAAACAAACAGACGTCGGCGTCGTGTCCTGGTGTCAGCGACCCCTTGCGTGAATCCAGGCGCAGCACGCGCGCGGGGTTAATCGTCAGCTTGGCCACCAGTTCGCTGCGTGACAGCACGTCGCCCTCGACCAGTGTGACCCAGGCCGCCGCCAGCGCCGTTTCCAGCCCCACCGCGCCAAAGGGCGCGCGCCCGAACTCCCACTCTTTTTCGTGCGGCGGCACCGGCCGATGCGCGCTGACCAGGCAATCGATCACGCCTTCCTGCAAGCCGCGCTTCAGCCACTTCACGTCTTCGGGCGTGCGGAACGGCGGAAACACCTTGAAGTTGGTGTCGTAGCGGGCGCGCACAACTTCGTCGGTGAACATCAGGTTGTGCACGGCGACTTCTGCGGTGACGCGCACTTTCAGCTTCTTGGCCCGCTTCAGCGCGCGCACCGCGTTTTTCGTGCTGACCTTCGCCGCGTGGTAGTGGCACCCGGTTTCGCGCGCAAACATGCAGGCCCGCGACACCGCCAGCTCTTCCGCGACAGACGGAATACCGGGCAGGCCGGCGAGCATGCTTTCATATCCTGCGTTCATCGCGCCGCCGGCAAGTTCAGGGTCCTGCGCGAACTCAATCACTGCGCGGTCGAACATGGCGCAGTAGTGCATGCCGCGCAGGATCGCGGCCGGCGAATTCTCGGCGCGCTGCTCGTCACTGAACGCCACGGCGCCGGCCTCCACGAGTTGCCCGATCTCCGCCAGCTCTCTGCCTTCGCGCCCCTTTGTCAGGGCGCAGACCGGCACGACTTCGGCAAAGCCGGCCTGCTCGCTCTGGCGCCTCACGAACAACGCCGCCGCCACGTTGTCGATCACCGGCTCCGTGTCGGGCATGCAGGCAACCGTCGTGAAGCCGCCGTGGATCGCCACTTCGGCGCCGTGGGCAATCGTTTCTTCGCTGTCACGGCCGGGCTCGCCCATGTGCGCGCGCATGTCCACCAGCCCCGGCAGCACCAGCAGCCCCTTGGCATCCAGCTTGCGCACTTTGCCGGGTGCTCCCTGCTTGATCATGTGGTTGCGGGCGTCTGCTTCGGTCACATGGCCAACCGCTGCGATCTTGCCGGCAATGATCAGTACTGACGCCCCTTCGTCGCGGCCGTTGGCCGGGTCGATCACGTGCCCGCCGCTTACCAGAATGGCTTCGCTCATGCCCCGTGCTCCGACAGAAACTCCGCCATCGCAGCCCGAAGGCTGCCCGCACGCGCTGAGTCATCCCAGATGCTGTTGTGCCCGCAATCCAGCGCCAGCCAGCGCTTGGGCCCCGGCAACGCATCGTGCAGCCGCTTGCCCTGCTCAAAGGGAATGATCTCGTCGTGCTTGCCATGAAACTGGAACACCGGCAGCTTCAAGGCCGGCGCGCGCCCGATGTTGTCAAACAGGCTGTAGCACAGCCATTCCGGCTTGATCAGCCACGGCATCATCTCTTGGGCCATCGCCGGGATGCTGGCAAACGGCGCCTCAAGAATCAGCGCAGCCGGTGCTGCATCGGCATTGAGCTGGCGGGCAGCCAGCCAGATTGCCGGCCCGCCCCCAAGGCTGCGGCCCCACAGTGTGATCTGGCGAGGCTTCCAGCCAAGGGCGCCGGTCGCAAAGGTCCAGGCGGCGTCGGCGTCTATGTACAGACCGTGTTCGGTGGGTTTGCCCGCCGAGTTGGCAAACCCGCGATAGTCGAACAGCAGGAACTGGGCGTTGAGTTGCGCCGCCGTCTGCGCATACAGCGCCGCAGACGGGCCCACGTACTCGGCGTTGCCCATGAACTGAATGATCTTGCGCCGCGCGCCGTCGGCGCCCTGCACCCAGCCGTAGAGTTCAAGGCCGTCGCTGGTGGGAATTCTCACTTCGCGCACGTCGTCACGTTCCGTGGCAAGGCGCGGCGCCAGCGTTGCATCTTTGGGCACGGCCGGGAACACGTTGGCGCCGTTGAGTGCGCGAATGCCGACCAGCGCAACCACCGCCAGCGCGCACGCAAGGCTCGTAAGGCGCAGGCCAAGGGGTTGCTGCATCGGGGCACCGTCATCCGCCATGGGCTTCCTTTGCGGATTGTGTCAGCACCAGTGCTGCCATGCGCACCGCCAGCCCGTTGGTGACCTGCCGCAGGATCACAGAGTGCTTGCCGTCGGCGACTTCCTGGCTGATCTCGACGCCGCGGTTGATCGGGCCCGGGTGCATGATCAGCACGCCCGGTTTCATGCGGTTCACGCGCGTCTGGTCAATGCCGTACAGATAGTGGTACTCGCGCACACTGGGGAACATGCCCTTCTGCTGGCGTTCGGTCTGGATGCGCAAGATGTTGAACACGTCATAGTGGTCAATCACTTCGTCGAGGTGATAGTGAATCGCCACGCCAAGTTCTTTGAATGCGCCCGGGATCAGCGTCTTGGGCCCGACCAGCCCGACTTCGGCGCCCAGCTTCTGCAATCCCCAGATGTTGCTGCGCGCGACGCGACTGTGGGTGATGTCGCCGACCAGCGCGATCTTCTTGCCGCGCAGGTCGCCGAGCTTTTCGCGCATCGTGAAGATATCCAGCAGGCCCTGGGTCGGGTGCTCATGGGTGCCGTCGCCGGCATTGATCACGCACGCATCCAGGTTGCGGGCAAGCAGCGCTGGCGCGCCTGCCTGCTGGTGGCGGATGATCACGATGTCAACGCCCATGGCTTCCAGGTTGCGGCCGGTATCGACCAGGCTCTCGCCCTTGACCGCGCTGCTGGCTTCCTTGACCACATCCACCAGGTCGGCAGACAGGCGCTGCGCCGCCAGGCTGAAGCTGGCTTTGGTGCGCGTGCTGGGTTCAAAGAACAGATTCAGCACGACTTTGCCGCGAAGCGCCGGCGCCTTCTTGATGCTGCGCGTGCTGATTTCCTGGAAGGCGCGGGCTGTATCCAGCAGGTGCAGGATTTCCCGGCTTGAGAGTTCTTCAAGGCCAAGCAGGTCTTTGCGGGTCCAGACCCGGGCGGCGGTGTCAGGCATGGTGCCCCCGTTCGCGCGGACCACTTACAAAATCAGCGACGCTGTCGGCGTCGCTGTGGCAATTCTGGCCCTCACATCGCTTCATCGTGCCTCCAGCGCGGTTGCCGCGCCGGCAAGGTTTATAGAACCTTCACGATTACATGCAATCAGAGATTCTCCGGGCCTCGGCATCGCTGCTTGCGGCCTGAACGTCAGGCCTGTAGTTCGCGCGCGCCACGATTAGACTCTGCCCATGGACCTCAAAGCCAACCTGAAAAGGGTGCGCGCGCGCATTGCCAACGCCTGCCTGCGCGCCAGTCGGGCCCCCACATCAGTCGTACTCATTGCCGTCACCAAGAACGTGGACGCCGCCACGATCCAGGCGCTGATTGAAGCCGGCGTGCGCCACATCGCCGAAAACCGCCAGCAGGTTGCCACCGAGAAGCTGCCCATGGTGCCGGGCCTGAACGTGAAAAGGCGCCCGATGCTGCATTTCATTGGCCCGCTGCAACGCAACAAGGTCAAGCGGGTGCTCTCGCGCTTTGACGTCATTCACAGCGTGGACTCGCTGGCGCTAGCGCACGAGATCGGCACACAGGCAGCCGGGTTGGGCCGCGACATCGGCGTCTTCGTCGAGTTCAATGTCGCAGGGGAAGAGCAGAAGCACGGATTCGAGGTCGCGGCCGCGGCCGAGGCAATGGCGGAGATTACGAAGATACCGAGACTGCATGTGCTGGGCCTTATGTGCATGGCGCCCTATAGCGACAACGCAGAATCTGCCCGCCCGTACTTCAAGGCGCTGGCGGCCCTGTCGCGGGACCTGCGTGAAGGCGGCCACATGCCAGCGGGCGCGGACCGCTTGAGCATGGGCATGAGCGGCGACTTCGAAGTTGCCATCGAAGAAGGCGCCACCCACGTGCGCATCGGCAGTGCGCTGTTTGAGTAATTTCCGGTCCTACGCCTTTACTTCTTTCCAGTCTTTCAGGAACTGGGCCAGGCCCTTGTCGGTCAACGGGTGGTGCACCAGTTGCTTGAACACGCTGAACGGGATGGTCGATACGTCGGCACCCGCCAGCGCCGCATCCAGCACGTGGATCGGGTTGCGAATGCTGGCCACCAGCACTTCTGTCTCGAACCCGTAGTTGTCATAGATCTGCCGAATCTGCGGGATGATCTCCATGCCGTTCTGGCCAATGTCATCCAGGCGCCCGACAAATGGGCTGATGTAACTGGCGCCGGCCTTGGCAGCCAGCAGGGCCTGCACGGGACTGAAGCACAGCGTTACGTTGGTTTTCACGCCCTGCTCGGTCAGGCGCTTACAGGCCTTCAGGCCTTCGGGGATCAACGGCAGCTTGATGACGACGTTGTCGCCGTACTGGGCAAGCTCGGCGGCTTCTTTGAGCATGCCTTCGCAGTCGATGTCGGTGACTTCAAGGCTGACGGGCCCGTCCACGAGGTCGCAGATCTCTTTGGCAACTTCCTTGAACGGTCGTCCGGACTTCTTGATCAGGGACGGGTTAGTGGTGACGCCGTCCAGGATGCCCAGCGCGTGAGCCTCTTTGATTTCCGCGATATCTGCCGTGTCGATGAAAAACTTCATGTCTCGTCCTCATGGTTGAAATGCCGTCAACACGCCGAACGTAGCGCTTTTGCGGGCCGCATACAACTCTGTCAGGGAAATGTTGACCGGCCTAGCGTGCGCTGGTGCCACGGGACTCGAAGTGGGCGCCTGTGGCGGCGTCCGTGATGTTCACTTCGCGCAGCACGCCACCGTTCCAATCCCTGGCGCGGATCGTGGCCTTGTGGTGGTCCGTAACGACCAGTTCCCAGCGGTCGAGGTTGCCTGAATAGCTCAACTCACCGGTGCGCACGAGGTGGCGGATTGACAGCTCGCCCTGCACCTTGCCGTCGCGCACATTGGGGATCACGCGCTCGCCACGATCATCGCGGCCGCGCTTTGGTTCTGCGGGCTTGGGCTGAGCCTCGGCCAGCACCGGCCCGCCCGGCCCCAGTGATTCGTTGTTGGCTTGGTAGTACTGCTGCACGCGCCCAATGACCAGGGCGATGTCCTGGTCCAGGTTTTCAGCCCGGCGTTGCTCCTGTTCCTGTTCGGCGACTCTGCCAAACCCCAATAGCAGCGCCAGGATTGCGATGCTCCCGACCACGGATAGCGACGAAACCACAGTGCCGGCAATCGCCAGGCCGCGCCCGCTGCGCGTGCCCTCACGCCCGGTTTCCGTAATCCCGATTATGCCCAGCACAACACCGATCAGCGAAATGACTACGCACACCAGCAGGCCGGCCACGCCGCAGATCAGCGAGGCGATGGCTTTGCCGCTGGCCGGCCTTGGCGGTTGAAAGTCCGCAAAGGGCGGCGGCGGCGCCATGCCGGGCGGGCCATAGGGTGGGGGGCCGTATTGCTGCGGCTGCATGTGCTAGTCCGACGAGTTCTTGATACGGGTATCGCGAGTCATGTTGTAGTCCACAGTCAGCTCGGTGCCGCTGACCCGGGCCTTGATGATGGCACGCTTGTCACCCTTGAGTTGCAGGCTGTACTCGACCATTTTGCCGTGAAGGTCCTGGTCACGCACCAAGTCGGTGAGCTTGAGTTCGCCCTCTACCTTGGGGTGGTCATCCGGGTACAGGCCGTCGTGCTCGCCATCTTTCACCACCGGGCCGCCGGGACTGAGCGAGCGGTTGTTGTCGATGTAGTAGCGATACAGGCGCTCTTCAATCATGTACAGGTCGATCTGGGCGTTGTCTGCCTTGCGATCCTGTGCGCGGGCTTCCTGCTGGCGCGCTCGCTCGTGTTTCATTTCGCTGCCGGCAAAGGCGAACAGTCCAACGAACATGATGCCGATGCCAACGCACATCACAAACATCACGGCGCTCATGATCGCGCCCGCCAGGCCCAGCCCCCAACCCGAAAAGCGGCCGTTTGGCTGCTTGCTTTCCTTCATGCCGCGCATTCCAAACCAGAAGCCAACGGGGCCGGCCAGAATCGCGACGGGCCAGAAGAACACGCACACGCCGCCGATCACAAGCGCGGCGATGGCTTTGCCGCTGGCCGGCTTGGCGGGCCTGACCGGGTACATGCCCGGCGGCGCCTGGTAGGGCTGCTGCGGGTTCGGCCCTGGGTAGCCCGGCGGCGGGGCATAGTTGTTGCCGGGATAGGCGTCCTGTCGGTGGGGCGGAGTGCCCGATGGCGGCGGGTAGCCCTGGCCGCGAGGCAGGTTGCGGGAAGATTCGGGCATTCTGGGTTCAGTCATTGCAAATCCTTGTGCAGGGCCGACCGTGGCGCGCCAGTCTAGCAAGTGACCGGCACCACATACATGAGAGTCTACCGCTCAAGGACAACCAGGCGCCTACACTTCGTGCCTGTGTTTGGAACCGTGGGTGTTCGCGTTCGGCGTTCGGCCCCTGATTGTGAGGGGCGCTGCCCGGCGCTACCCTTGCCGCCATGGCCGACCTGCCGACAACAGCAACCGCAACGGGCAAAGCCTTCATGTACACCATTGGCTGCCAGATGAACGAGCTTGATTCCGAGCTTGCTCTGGCGGCGCTGGATGAAGACGGCATTCGCCCGGTTGAGTCGGCTGCCGAGGCAGACGTGCTGCTGGTCAACACATGCAGCGTGCGCGAGAAGGCCGAAGAAAAGGCCTATTCGTGGCTGGGCCGCATGAAGGCGCTGAAGCGCGTCAACCCGGACCTGATCATCGGTGTGCTGGGTTGCATGGCACAGAAAGAAGGCGAGCTGATTTTCAGGCGCGCGCCCTATGTTGATATCGTCGCCGGCACCGCGCACTTCACGCGCGTGGATGGCTACGTGCGGCAGGTGAGGGCAACCGGCAAGCGTATCCTTGCCGTTGGCCGCGATGAGCACGTGCAGACTGAAAAGCGCCTCAGGGCCCGCGCAACGCCCCAAAGCAGTTATGTGGCAGTCATGCGCGGTTGCGACCATCACTGCACGTACTGTGTGGTGCCAAACACGCGCGGCATGGAGCAATCGCGGGACCTTGAGGAAATTGTCGAGGAATGCCGCATCCTGGTCGGCGAGGGCACCCAGGAAATCACACTGCTTGGCCAGAACATCGACAGTTACGGCAAGCGACTGCGCCCGCGCCGCCGCACCCTGGCCGAGTTGCTGTATGCCGTCGCGGATGTGCAGGGCCTGAAGCGGCTGCGCTTCGTGACAAGCCATCCCAGTGACCTGCGGCCCGAGCTTTTCCAGGCGTTCAAGGACCTGCCGAACCTGATGCCGTACCTGCACTTCCCGGCGCAGAGCGGCAGCAATGAAGTACTCAAGCGCATGCGCCGCGGCTACACGCACGAACGCTATCTTGAGCTGGTGGCTGCTGCGCGAGATGCCGTGCCTGAAATGGGCCTGGCGGGCGACACGATTGTCGGCTTCTGCGGTGAGACCGAAGAGGACTTCGAGCGAACCGTTGAACTGCATGAGAAGACGCGCTACCAGGCAAGTTTCATCTTCATGTACAGCGAACGCGACTTCACGCCCGCCAAGGACGCTGGGCTGAAAGATGACGTGCCCCTGGACGTAAAGAAGCGCCGCATCAATCACCTGATCAATCTGCAGCGCCAGTGGTCAACCGAAGAGAACCTCAAGAAAGTCGGCAAAGTGTTCGAGGTATTCGGCGAAGGGGCCAGCAAGCGCAACCCCGGCCGGCAGGAAGGCCGCAGCCCGCAGCACCAGGTGGTGATCGTTGAATCCGGCCGCGACCTCGCCGGCAAATGTTATAAGGTGCGAATCGACCGGGCGACTGACGCCGCACTCTACGGCACACTGGTCTAGGACCCCCTGTATTCTGCGTGGCCGAAGCTTGCGCCACGGATTCGAACGACAAAAAGCGAACGATGCCAGACATTACCCTGCACCGCCTGCGCAAGAACTTCACTGAACACCACTTGATCGGTTCCACGTTGATGGTGTCGTTTGTATGCCCGCTGAGCGGCCGCATCGTTCACGCAATCGCCCCCGTCCGCCCTGCCAGCGTTCCGCCGCAGCCGGCGGCTCCACGCGAACTGCGGCGGACCGGCAAGATCGGGTTGCAGACCCAGCTGAAGGAAATCTTTGTACCTGTTGAACTGCCGACCAGCGGCAAGAAGTCACGCGCGCCGCGCGCCGACTCGCCGGAAATTGAAGCGGCGATTCTGGAGGCATTCAATGCGGTATCCCACCAGTTCAGCTGGAGCGAGCAGCACAACGCGTATATAGATGCCGAGATGGCCATTGAGCTGCTGACGGAGTTCGACCGGCGTCTCATGCAGAAACCGCTGGCCCGTGCCTGGGACCGCCAGGTGGCGCTGCGCCTCATGGCCGAAGTCGGACGTGCCGACGGCGAGATGCAACCCGGCGAGCGCGAGTTGCTGCAAAGCTTCGTCCAGGACGAAACGCAGGACCTGAACGCGATTCTGGCCATGCCTGAACTGACCAAGGCCGAGCTTGAGCGAGTGTCAGACAACGCGCCCGAGGCAATCCTGATGCTGGCCTACGCCATTGCCATGTCTGACCGGGACCTTTCCAGCCGCGAGAAACATAAGCTAACGCACTACGCAGCGTTGCTGGGCATCGGCAGCGCCAAGGAATCGGCGATGAAGCTGGCTGCGGCGGAGAAGCTGGTGGAGACAATCATCGCCGGGTGTCTTGCCGAAGGGTCGTTCAGCGACCTGGACCGTCATTCGTTGCAGCAGGTAGCGGCCGGTCTGGGGCTGGGCAGCGATGAGATCGCAGCAATCGAAGCGAACTACTGCCGGCGCCGCGGGCTGCGTTAGGCCCCCTAGCGCACCTTGATCCAGCCGTTCTTGATGTACCAGTCGGCGGTTTCCTTCATGCCTTCGCGGGGCGGAATCTGTGTCTCGAACCCGAAGACATCCTTGGCCTTCTGGGCGCTGCAAACCCAGTATGGCGGCAGCAGCTCGCGCAGCTTGTCGCTGTTGGGGATCATCGGTTTGCGCGTAATGAACTGCAGCACGTCGTTGAAACGCGCCAGCGCCTTGGCGGCCCAGATGGGCGCCGCCATGTTCTTGTGCTTGCTGGGCTTGAGTGTGTCGCGCAGCAGTTCCATGGTCCAGGCAAGGGAGTACGGTTCGGGCTCGCTCAGAAAAAACGTCTCGTTGGCAGCGGCGTCGCTCATCGACGCCTCAATCATGCCGCGCGCAAGGTCTTTGCCATGAATCAGGCTGAACTTCTTTTCCTGCGTTCCGAATTGCAGGTTGTAGCCTTTGGACATCCACTTGAAGAACTCCAGGATGCCCTTGTCGCGCGGCCCGTAGACCGCCGGCGGCCGGATAATCGTGACAGGGAAGTCCTTCTGGTACTCGCGCGCGAAGTTCTCGGCCAGCAGCTTGCTGCGCCCGTAAAACGTTACCGGGTGCGGGATCGAGGTCTCGTCTACAATGTGGCGGCTGTCCTCGCACGGACCGACCGCTGCCTGGCTGCTGCACAGCAGAAAGCGCAGCACGCCGCCGCCCGTGGTCTTGACCGCTTCAAGCAGGTTGCGCGTACCGTGGGCGTTGGCGCGTGTGAACTCTATCTGCGAACGCCCGAACAGCATGCCCGCAACGTGAAACACGTAGTCAACGCCCTCGACGGCCTTGCGCAACTCATCCGGTGACTGGGTGACGTCGCCCTGGATGACCTCAAAGCCCTCGCGCAATTCCGGAAACAGGCGTTTTTCACTGCGCACCAGCAGGCGCACGGTATGCCCGCGCGCCTTCAACATCTCGGCAAGGTGAGAACCGATAAAGCCAGTCGCGCCGGTAACCAGAGATCGCATGGCGCAACAGTAGCAACGCGCAGCCAGAGTTCGAGGGTCGGGGTGCTACTCGGCTACTTCTTCACTTGCGCCAGCACGCCGGTTCGCTGCAGATGGCGCTCGATAGTCTCGCCGATCACGGGGGCAATGTCGCCGCCGTAAAGGTCGCTGTTTGCCGCAAGAATCACGAACGCAACCTGCGGGTCATCGTGCGGGGCAAACCCGGCAAACCACGCGTGGTCGGGAACGCCGCGGCCGTTTTCGGCTGTGCCGGTCTTGCCGGCGCAGCGTATGCGCCGCAGCACCGGGTGCTCGCGCGCCGTGCCGCGACTGCCGTACACCACGCGGCGCATGCCCTCATGAATCGCGTCCCAGGTTTCGGCCGACACGTCAAGCTGCGTA
Source organism: Planctomycetota bacterium (assembly GCA_025993795.1). Classification (GTDB taxonomy): domain Bacteria; phylum Planctomycetota; class UBA8742; order UBA2392; family UBA2392; genus JADJRK01. The sequence goes on along the minus strand of JAMQHL010000071.1, from coordinate 10,053 downwards.
GGCCATGTCTGGGCTTCTTCGGCCAGGTGCGGCGTCAGCAGGGTTCCACGGTTGGCAATGCACGCATAAAGCCGCGCCAGTTCAATCGGCGCGCAGGTCATCGCACCCTGCCCGATTGCCAGCATCGCCAGGTTCGGCGCCCACACGTCTTCCGGGTGCGGCAGTTGCGCACGCCGGAAGTAGAAGTCGCTGTCGCAAGGCACGCCGAACCCGAACATCTCGGCATAGCCGCGCAGGTTCTCCCACGCCTCGGAGGGCGTTTCGCCCATGGACTGCGCCCAGCGATAGAAGAAGCCGTTGCTGCTGGCCTCAAGTGCAAGGCGCAGGTTCACGCCCGGGCCAATGGGGTGCCCGGTCGAACCCAGGCGCTTACCCTGCCACTTGATCTCGTACGCACCGTTCTTGTACTCACCGATCTCGTCGAACGTGTCAGAGGGCGTCAGTGTCCCGCTGTCAAGCAGCGCCATCGCGGTCAGTACCTTGAACGTGCTGCCCGGCGCGTAGGCGCCCTGGGTCGCGCGGTTCACGTAACGGGCGTGCTGGTTCCAGCGCGGATAGCCCTTGGCAGATTCAAGCTGCTCTTCAAGCTGCAACTGCCGCTGGTAGCTGCGGTCTGCGGCGGTGCGCCCCTTGAGCGCTTCGGGGTCATAGTCCGGCAGGCTGACCATGGCCAACACCGCCCCCGTCTTCACGTCCAGTACGATCGCGCAGCCGCGGAACGACCACTTTGTGCTTTCCCAGCGAGGAGCCTTCTTGCCGGTCAGAACGCGGGCGTTCAGGGCAGGTTCCCACTTGCGGATCGTTGCCACGAGGTCACGTTGCAGTTCAATGTCGATCGTCAATGTCAGCGGCTCGGGGTGCGTGGGCGCCTGCTCATACTCAATGCTGCGCGTGCGCCCGCTTGCGTCGCGTATGCCGGCGCGGGCGCCGTACAAACCGCTCAGGCGCTCGTCATAGGTGTTTTCGATGCCGCGTATGCCGATGGCGTTCAGCGCAACCGCGCCGTCAAAGCGTTGCACGAACTGGGCACGGTCGCCGTCGAACCAGCTGTCAATGAACTCGTCCAGGCCTTCGCCAAAGGTGGGCCGCGACAGCACGCCCTCAAGCTGCGCGGCGTCAGGCAGACCGACGTTGCCCAGCACATGCACTAGCTCGCGCGAGTACGAATAGCTGCGCGACGCCCGGCGTTCACAGCGCACGCCCGGCAGCAGATCGCCGTTCACCTTCAACAGTTCAATCACGTCGCGCGGCGCCTCGCGCACCAACAGCAACGGGTTTTCCTCAATCGTGTAGTGCTGCCAGCGCTGCTTCCAGTCCTGCGCGTGGCGCTCCAGCACGTGCTTCTCCAGACGCTCCAGGCGCTCCGCCGTCAGATTTACGAGGCCCCGCTTGTCCGACAGTGCATGATAGCGCGTAGCGACAGCCTGCTTGTCGCCGCGCACCACAGCTTCGCAGGTCCTGGCAAGCCGCAGCCACGCACCATGTTCTTCAAGCAGAGTGTCTTGCGCCTGTGAGTGCGTCAGCTCACCCGGGTCGACATCAAGCTGCAACGAGTTCGCGCGCTCGCGGCAGGTCTTCATCGCCTGGAAGCACAGGTCGCGCAGGCGCTCAGTGTCGCCGCCTGCGGCTTGCAGCCAACCGCCCAGATAATCGGACTCTTGTTGCAGCCACTCAAGGCGCGCCTGCAGTACCGGCGCGAAGTGCAGGCTCTTGGGAAAGCGCCGGATGCGCTCCCAGTATTCGGGATCGGTCAGCGCCGGCTTGGCGCGCAGCCATGCGATGCTGACATCGCGGCCCTCTGCCTTGACCGGGTCGCCGATCTGGTCTGCCAGCGCGTTCACTTCAGTCGCCAACAGGTTCAGTTTCTGGTCAAGTTCGGCGCGGGTCAGGCCCGTTACCATGCACAGGCGTTGCGCACACAACTCAAAGTCGGCGCGGGCGACCGGGTCCTGGCGCAGCCGCCAGTTCAGGAACCAGCGGCGGCGGCTGGCGGGGGAAGGCAGTTCCGCCCCGTACATGGCCTTGAGGGGGCCATCGACAAAGGCCTGGGTCGTGTCGGCGTCGTAATGGCGCGGCGAAACATGGCGCCGCAGGGGCAGTGTGCGCGGGTCGGCAAAGGCCTCAAGATCAAGATAGATGTCCCACACCGTTTCCGTGTGCGCCACCAGCGTTCCGTCGCGCAACACGATGTCAGCCCGGTGCGGCTCAAGCAGCGCGATGCTGGTGCGCATGTGCTCGGCTTGCCCGGCGTAGTAATCATGGGCGAACACCTGCATGTAGGCAAAGCGGCCCAGAAGCACCAGGAACACCAGTGTCATGCCGGCGGTAAGGTAGTTGAGCTTTGCGTCGTACAGGTTATAGCCTCCGGGAAGGTATCGGCATTCGGGGCAGGGTTGGTTTGGTGTTCTGCGTTCTGTGTCCTGTGTCGCACATCCGGTCTCGCGCCCCCTGGACTCCGCCCTCCTCCTCCGGCCTTTCTGGAATAGTGGACACGATTGGTCTCGTTTCTACTCTCAGTGCGCCATGGGCCATTCTGAATCCGACATCAAAGCTGCCCTCAAGGGCGTGCAGGACCCCGACCTGAAGCAGGATCTTGTCGATCTGGGCATGATCCGCGACATAAAGGTCGATGGCGCCGCTGTAACCCTGACTGTTCAGCTCACGACTCCCGCGTGCCCGCTCAAGGACAAGATCAGCGGCGACGTAAGGGCCGCGCTGAAGGAACGACTGGGCGTATCGACAACGGTCAGTTTCGACGCAGACACCGCGCGCTCCCCCGCGGCGAGCGACCTCATCCCCGGCGTGCGCAACGTCGTGTTTGTCGCCAGTGGCAAAGGCGGCGTGGGCAAGAGCACCGTGGCAGCCAACCTCGCGCTGGCGCTGTCCGACACCGGGGCGAGCGTCGGGTTGCTCGACGGCGACATTTACGGCCCCAGTGTTCCGACCATGTTCGACCTTCACCACCAGCCCCACGCGACCGACGACAAGCGCATCATCCCGCACGAAAAGTTGGGCCTGAAGCTGATGTCGATGGGCTTCCTGCTTGAAGACGGCCAGCCTGTCATCTGGCGCGGGCCGATGCTCGATTCGGCGCTGCGGCAGTTTCTCGGCCAGGTCGAATGGGGCGAGCTGGACTACCTGATTGTCGACCTGCCGCCGGGCACCGGCGACGTGCAGATGAGCCTTGCGCGCATGGTGCCGCAGGCGATGGCCTTGATTGTTACCACCCCGCAGGATGTTGCACTGGCTGACGTAAAGCGCGCTATCGGCATGTTCGCAACCGTCCAGATCCAGGTGCTGGGCGTGGTCGAGAACATGAGCGGATTCGTCTGCAGCCACTGCGGCGTGCGCAGCGAGATATTTGGCAGCGGGGCCGGCGCCCGCGCTGCGAAGAAGTACCAGGTGACATATTTCGGCGAGGTGCCGTTGACGGAAAAGGTTGTGGCTGCGGGCGACAAAGGCCTGCCGGTCGTCAAATCGGACCCTGACGACCCCGCCGCTATTGCCTTAAAGAATGTAAGCTACCGGGTGGCCCAGCAGATCGCGATCAAGGCGACCAGCAGCCAGCCCGCAACCGCCTAGGAGACAAACATGCCCTATCCCGAAGAGATGATCGCACCCATGCGCAGCGAACTGACCGACAACGGCGTGAAAGAGCTGCGCACCGCCGAGCAAGCCAAGGCCTGGCTTGAAAGCAACAAGGACAAGACCGCGATGTTCGTGGTCAACAGCGTGTGCGGCTGTGCCGCGGGTGCTGCGCGCCCCGGCATTCTGCTGAGCCTCGAGAACGAAGTGAAGCCGGATTCGGTGGCGACAGGTTTCGCGGGCAACGACACGGAAAGCGTGAGTTTCATCCGCAGTCTGGTGCCGCAGGCTGCGCCGAGCAGCCCCAGCGTCTACATCTTCAAGCAGGGTAAGCCGGTCGCGTACGTGCCGCGGCACATATTCGAGGGCGGACACCCCGAGTCCGTCGCCGGGTACCTGCAGCGCGAGTACGAGAAGCACTGCAGCAAGGTAGGGTAATCGCCATGGCAACGCTTCAGGACCGTGACGCCGAGCTGCACGATTCGACGGTGGTCGTTGAGACATCGAAGGACCAGACGTTCGTCGGCCGCTATCTCGGGCTCGATGACAAGGGCAACCTCATGCTCGGCAGCCTGGACCATTTTCACGGCGGGCTGGCCAGAAATGTGGAGCGGCTGGAGCAGGCGTTACAGTGGGGTTGCTGGGCCAGCATCGACAAGGCCTTCATCCCGCAGGAAGACGTCACGCGCATTGACCTGCTGAATCGCGCGCCGTGGCGGCAAGGAAATTGAGTCATGCAACAGGACCCCGCCAAGCGTCTGAAGGAGTTTCACGGCAAGACCGTGGCCGTCGAGACGTGCCGCAAGCAGACGTTCATCGGGCGCTGCTCTAGATTCGAAAATGACAACCTGATCATCGTTGACCTTGACCACTTCCACGGCGACTGGGCCGAAAACGAAGCCAGACTCGAAAGCGCCGTGAGCGTCGGGCACTGGCCGGCGATCAAGAAAGTTTTCATTGCCAAGGCCGACATCACACGCATGGACCTGCTGGTAAAGACGCCGTGGAAGGGCGAAGTACGAAGCGCGTAGTGCTTCGTGGGTGCAGACATCACCACGCGCAGTGCCAAAAAACTCGGAACACAGAACCCGGAACTTGCCAATGGGTACATTCCACTCAGACAAAGGCGCGCTGCACGGCATTACTGTGGTGGTGCGCACCAAGGCGGGACCGGTGTTTGTCGGCCGCTGCGACACCGTGACACCCCACGGCGTCTTCCTGAAAGACGCGCAGCGCCACGCCGACGGCCAAGACGGCAAGTCGATTGACGAGTTTCTGCAGGCGGCTGTGCAGTGGGGCCACTGGCCGAAGCTGCCTGAGGTCGAGATCCCGGCCACGGACGTGATTGAGGTCGTACGGCTGACCGAGCTCGCAACTTGAATCGCCCGCAATTGCAATTGCCCAATTCGCAATGACAGTTGGCCGTAAGTACACAGCATTGCCAATGCAGCATTGGTCACTGAGCATTGAAGTTCACCATGGGTTGCCTGTTCGCCATCTTAGCGCTGCTTTCACCCCGGCTACTGCTGGGCGCGCTGTGGATTTTCACGCCCTATGTTTCCAAGGCCTTTGACCTGTGGCTTTGGCCGCTGCTGGGCCTGATCTTCATGCCTGTGATGACACTGGCCCTGGTGTGGGCCTACAACACCGAGTTCGGCGGGTTGCAGATTGCAGCCATCGTGATCGGCGCAATGATCGATCTGGGCGGCAACAGCGAAGCCGAGCGCCGCCGACGGCGACAACGCGCACGCGACTGACGCCCGACGGGTTAGCCCTTCTCAAACTTCGCGATGGCTGCGTCGAGTTCTTCTTCGGTGTCGTACCACGTAAAGGTGCCGTCACCGCCAGTCCAGGTGAAGCTCAGCAGGCAGTAGCCGACGCTTTCATTGCCTTCCGTGCCTTCGCAGGCTAGGGCGGCCCGGTTGCCTTTGCCCCAGACCTTGTCGCGGACCTGGCAGTACTTGCCTACCAGTTCCGCAGCATTCACATCGCATCCACCATCTTTGGTCTTGCCCGTGAAGGTGGAAGGTGCTGACCCCGTCTTCGCATAGGAAACGCGCGCCTGGTTCTTGAGCGAGCCCAGCAATTGCTCGCCTTCTGCACGCTTTGCATCGCGGATGTTCGTGAGGTTCGTGCCAGCCACGGGGCTCGGGAACTCGCACTTGATTTTTTCGCTGCCGACCTGTCCAGCAATGTCAACCACGTACCAGTCGTTCTCGGTTTCTGCCACGCAGTGCACCACCAGCACATCTTCGAACCTGTTGGCAAAGCTGACTTCGCCGTAGGTGCGGGTGTGGTTCTTCTCGACGGTTTGATACACGGTCCGGTTCACCAGGTGCCACTTGGCGGCGCGACGTTCCTTCACCTTGTCGTTGCCCTGCAGTCTCAACTGGCCGCAGATCAGCGCGAACAGCTGGTGCGACTTAAGCGCGAGCATGTCGTCATAGGTGCGGATCTTGTAGCGATCTGCGGGGTCGTGCTCGTGGACCCACTTGACCATCTCTGCCTCCTGCTTGGCCTTGACCTCTTCGTCCTTGGCAGCGCGTTTGGCCTCTTCTTTCATTTTCTCGATCCACATCTCATGCATCCAGTCGCTGCACCCGCGCAACCATGGTGCGAACGCGTTGTACAGCTCCGCATCTGTGCCTGACAGCATCGCCTTGAGCGCCGTGTCGGACTTGCCCTGCAACTGCCCGCCTTCGGTGGCGCGCGGCTGGGCGCTGTGCTGCGGCGCGAACATGAAAGTCATCGCGCAGGCAGCCAGAATCACCAGCGCGCCAATTCTGGATTGCGAAACCATGGTCGTCTCCTGTTCAAGTGTGCCGAGTGTACTGTGTGCATCGGCACGTTTACCACCTTTGTTTGCCGGCTTCCGAACAAATGAAAACCGGCCGGGTCGCCCCCGCCGGTGGAGTAGCTTTACCTACTTCGCGGTCTGAAATGCTTTCAGCGCTTCTTCGAGTTTTTCCTTCGTGTCGTACCAGCTGAGTTCACCCTTGCCATCAGGATAGTTGAAGTAAAGCGCGCCAAAGCCGTACTCAGGGCCGGCAGTGGGCTCACAAACCACGGCACCGCGTTCCATGTCCGGTTTCTTGTACACCACGTCCCGCACTTGGTAGCTACCGTCTTTCAGCTGATCCGGCGAGACCTTGCATCCTCCACCCTCAAAGTCCCCAGTCAGCGTTTTGGGTTCGACTCCCACCCTCGCGTACGCGACGCGTGCCCTGTTCTTGAGTGCGCCAAGCATATCCTCAGCCTTCAGCCGGGCGTCGCTGACGTCTTTGTTTTTGCCGGCGTCAGCGGAGCCACTCGCGGCCTGATTGGCAGTGCCGCTGTTGTTGACTGTCGAATTGGCGCCGCAGCCCGCCAGCAGCGTGAAGATCCCCACCGAAAGCACGATTCGCATATCCGTCTCCGCGAAGTACAGCCGTATGGAAGGCCTTTGGCGCGGCAGGTTGCGACAATGCTGCGTTGGCCGCAACAGCAAAACGCGCGGGGGGCGGGGTCGTGCACAGTAGGCACGGGGTTTGCACACTGCCATCCGCGCGCATTCTGGAATCAATCGCCCGCCAAGGCGCGTTCTGTCAACAACCGGCGGCGGTGGTGCTTGTTGACGCGGCGTTGACGCCCTCGCCACTGAGGGCTACCGTTGAAGCTGAGTGATTCTCTTTACACTGGCGCTGGGGCAGCGCCGCACTGAGGCAACCATGTTCGAGCAATTCACTGAGCGCGCAAGAAAAGTGCTGGGCCTGGCACGCCAGGAAGCCCAGAAGTTCAACCACGAGTACATCGGCACCGAGCACATACTGCTTGGCCTGATCCTTGAGGGTTCGGGCGTCGCTGCCACCGTCCTGCGCAACATGGACGTTGACCTGCGCAAAATCCGCCTTGAGATCGAAAAACTCGTGCAGCAGGGCCCGCAGGTCATGACCGCGCCGTCCAAGCTGCCGTTTACCCCGCGGGCCAAGCGCGTCATCGACCTTGCCAAAGAAGAAGCCGCCACGCTCAACCACGAACACGTCGGGACAGAGCATTTGCTGCTGGGCCTGCTGCGCGAAAATGAAGGCATTGCCGCGCAGGTGCTGATGAACCTGGGTGTGCGCCTTGACGAAGTGCGCGAAGAAGTGCTCGACCTGCTGAGCCCCGAAGCCAACCAGGGCAACGCAAACAAAGAAGACACCGGCCGCCGCAGCAAGCCCCGCGACACCGCCAGCATCGGGCCCGGCAACGCCGGCGCCGGCAACGAAAAAAGCAAGACGCCTGCGCTTGATGCATTCGGCCGCGACCTGACCGAGCTCGCCCGCGAAGGCAGCCTTGACCCCGTGATCGGCCGCAAGAATGAAATCGAGCGCGTGATCCAGGTGCTCTGCCGCCGCACCAAGAACAACCCGGTGCTGATCGGCGAAGCCGGCGTCGGCAAGACCGCCATCGTCGAAGGCCTGGCCCAGGAAGTGATTTCAGGGGCAGTGCCTGAGCTGCTGCGTGACCGCCGCATCGTGGTGCTGGACCTGGCGATGATGGTCGCCGGCACCAAGTACCGCGGCCAGTTTGAAGAACGCATCAAGGCCGTGATGACCGAAGTGCGCCGCGCCAAGAATGTCATCCTGTTCATTGACGAGCTGCACACGCTCGTCGGCGCCGGCGGCGCAGAAGGCGCCATTGACGCCAGCAACGTGCTGAAGCCCGCCCTGAGCCGCGGCGAAGTGCAGGTCATCGGCGCGACCACGCTGGACGAATACCGCCGCTACATCGAAAAGGACGGCGCCCTTGAGCGCCGCTTCCAGCAGGTCATGGTTGAGCCGCCCTCGATCGACGACACACTGGCGATCATGCACGGCTTGAAAGAACGCTACGAAACCCACCACCGCGTGCGCTATACCGACGACGCACTGAAGGCGTGTGTAGACCTGTCGTCGCGCTATATCCCAAGCCGCTTCCTGCCCGACAAGGCCATCGACGTGATGGACGAGGCGGGGGCACGCATCCGGCTTCGCAGCATGAGCAAGCCGCCTGACCTCACCGAGCTGAACAGCGAAATCGACCGCCTGGAAGCCGAGAAGGATGAGGCAATCAGCAACCAGGAATACGAAAAGGCGGCCCAGCTTCGCGACAAGGCCATGCAGCTGCGCAAGGAAAAAGAGCGCATGCAGCGCGAGTGGCGCGAACAGGCCAACATCATCAGCGGCAGCGTTGATGAGGAAGTGATCTGCGAAACAGTCAGCAAGATGACGGGCATCCCGCTCACGCGCATCGACCAGGGCGAGTCCGAGCGCCTGCTGAAGATGGAAGGCGACCTGCACAAGCGCGTGGTCAGCCAGGACGAGGCAATCGGCCAGATCGCGCGCGCGCTGCGCCGCTCACGGGCCGGGCTCAAAAACCCGAAGCGCCCGATCGGCAGCTTCCTGTTTGTCGGCCCCACCGGCGTCGGCAAGACGCTGCTGTGCAAGGCGCTGGCCGAGTTCATGTTCGGATCAGACGAAGCGCTGGTGCAGATTGACATGAGCGAGTACATGGAAAAGTTCAATGTCTCGCGGCTGGTAGGCGCCCCCCCGGGCTATGTCGGCTATGAAGAGGGCGGGCAGTTGACCGAAAAGATCCGCCGTCGCCCGTACGCCGTGGTGCTGATGGACGAAATCGAGAAGGCCCACCCCGACGTCTACAACATGCTGCTGCAGGTGATGGAAGAAGGCCAGCTCACCGACAGTTTCGGCCGCATCGTGGACTTCAAGAACGTCGTGCTGATCATGACCAGCAACATCGGCGCGAACATCATCAAGAACCAGACGGGGCTGGGCTTCGTCAAGAAAGACGACACCTCGCGCCACGAAAAGATGCGCGAAATGCTGATGCACGAGATCGAACGCCACTTCAAACCCGAGTTTCTCAACCGGCTTGACGAGATCATCGTGTTCAAGCCGCTGTCCAAGGACGACCTGTTCAAGATCTTCGACATCGAAATCAAGGGCGTGCGCAAACGCCTGGACGCCCATGAGATTGAGCTGGAAGTGCCGATTGAGGGCAAAGAGTGGGTGCTGGCCACGAAGGAAGTGCAGAACCTCGAGTTCGGCGCCCGGCCGCTGCGCCGCGCGATTGAGAAGTACCTCGAGAACCCGCTGAGCGAAGAGTTGTTGCGCGGCAACCTTGCCGGCAAGGGCAAGATCACCGTCGGCGTGAAGAAGGTCAAGGACGACGACGGCAAAGAACAGACCGAGCTCGACTTCATCTACACCGACAAGCCCAAAGACGAAAAGAAGAAGAAAGACAAGTCCGAGACAGAAAAGGTCGCCAGCGAAAACTGATCGGCACAACACTCACCACAGCCCCGGCGCGAGCAGGGGCTGTGTTCTTGTCGCGAGGCACCCACGACGCCCGCTAAGAGCTTGTTTAACAAAGCTGTAGTTTGCGGGCGGGTTCTGTCGATGGGGTGGTTATGGCTACCAACTACCCTACCGACCTTTCGGATGAGCA
>JAMQHL010000070.1 GCA_025993795.1 Planctomycetota bacterium | reverse complement strand
GGGCGATCATTTCATCCAGCGCTTCTATATAGAAGAACTTGATAAAGCGCCCGTAGCACTCATTGAAGAAAGCCTGCCGCGCCGGCAAGTCAGCGGCTGGCCGAGCATCAGCGGCCGAGTAGGTGGCGGGCTGACCCAGCTTCACGCCAGCCGGCAACCTGCGAACTTTGAGACGTTTGGACATAGCAACCTCCAGTGTTCAGGACCAACACCGAAAGCGTACAAGGCTACGCGACAACAATTCGAAACCTGAAAACAGGAGCCCAGAGCGCAAGCGACGGGCAGACATGCAAACCAGCACAAACAGGCCGGCAGATGCTTACGGGTAGGGGACAGTGGCTGGCGCGTTCTTGCGGCGCCGCGATGAACGTCTAACCAGGACTAAGCCCAAGCCAAACAAGACGGCGAGGAGGCCAAGCACGGTGATCAAGCGGCCATCCTTGTGCCAAAACCAGCGGGTGAAGTTCTCAACGGCAGTGGCCACAAACCCAGGTTCCGGCACATCCATGCGATCAGGGTTTCCGTCGAAGCCCGCCCAGAAGTCCGCATTCGTGTCCGGGTGCAGCCCCAGGCCTAGCTGAGTTTCCATGTGGCTGGTTCGTGCGTCGTGCCACTGCCGCGCCAGCGAGCGCAACTCTTCGTACTCATGTTTGATGGTACGTTGTTGAGAGCCGAGCAACCGATGCTCGAACAGCCCGTTGACGTTGTCGTTGTTCATCAGCTTGATGAGTTCGTCGTCGGTCGGAGTCCCTTCAACGACTGAGCGACGACCATCAGCGGCGAGCTCTTTGCACCGCGCGAATGCCAGCGCCGCCAAGGACGACCGCCCGGAAACCTGGACGGCCATCGCAAGCGCGTAGTACGTGTCGATGCTTTCCCACGCGTTGCCCATCACAATCAAGCCGCTCAGGCCCTCAATCGCGCCCGCAAGGCCAAGTTCGGCAAGTTCGTCGTCATTGTCGTGTACGATGTACGCGTCCTGCATGCTTATGCCCAGCATGTTTGGCAACGGCCACGGTTTCTGAGGCACGCCTTGGGCATCCGGGATGAGTTCATCAAACGGTCGCAGTGCGATCACCCACTCCATCGCCATCAACTGGTACTTCTCGCGGCCAAAATGCGCGTCGGGGTTTTCTTTGATTGCTTGCGCGATCAGCTCGCGGCCGCGAAGCATGTCGGCCGTGTCGCCGCGCTTGGCGCCGTTCTTGAACCAGCGGTGCGCGTGAAACGTGCCCAGGTTGGCCAGATAACGATAGCGGTGGTTCGGCTGTGCGTGCTGGCTTGCGTCGTAGCCTATGCGCTCCATGGCCGCGAGTTTGCGCGCCATCCACTCAATGGCTTCGTCACTGCGGCCAAGGCGGTCACAGGCGACGCCGGCGGCATCGTAAGCGTCAAGGTCGTCGGGGTTTTCTGCCAGCAGCCTCGTGACCCGTTCAAGCCGCATCTCGTAGTAAAGCGGCGGGTTGCGCGGGAAGCCGCCGACAATGGCAGCTTTGACGTCGGGCATGCCCTTGGATTCCTGCGCCAGTGTGTCGTAGTCCCAAAGGCAAGCAGAAAGGGGCGCGGCAAACGCAAGCAGTAAGAGCAGTCGAACCATGGCAAGATTGTAACGCACGAAACCCCGAATCGAGAGCGATTTCAGGCCGATCCAGTAAGTGGCATTCGCGTCCCGCGAATGAGTTCCGCTGGCCTCCGGCCAGCGCCGACGGCGGGACGCCGTCGCGACTCATGCGCGAGACGCGCATGCCACTCACACGTTCAGCCCACCCACGGCCAATTGACAAGGCCAGCAACCCTTGGGTTCTCGCGGACATAGTGGACGTGGTGGGCAAAGTCCGCTTCGTCACGTATCAGATGATCGTAAGACTCACGTTGCCAGAAACTGCCCGTGCGCCCCAGCGCCTTGTTGGCTGCCTTGGCAGTGAATGACTTCCAACTATGCAGGATCTCGGGAAGATCATGGCTTTGAAAGGGAATCACGACCGAATGCACGTGATTCGGCATGACGCACCAGGCAAACAGTTGGTATCTGTTGCCGTCAAAGTGCTTCAATGCGTCGGCAACAACCTTGGCTATCTCCGGGTTCGCAAGCGTGCATTCGCCATAACCCTCGTCCAGCAAAGCGTGGTAGGCTTCGGTGCGCCCTTTTGACCGGCGGACGAGTTCTTCAAGAGAAAGGGCGGCGGCATGTTGCTCGGACTTTCTCTCAATGCGTCGATACTCGAGCAGCAGGCGATCGATCGCTTGTTGGGGCAACGAGTCCGCAAGGCGAAAAGTAACAGCGTAAGTTGCCCCGTCGCGCGTCCAGTGGGGCAGGTTCGCGCCCTGTCGAGTCTCGATCAAGCCAACCTTGCGCATGGCCGAATGCTAGCAGAGGCATTCGCATCCCGCGAATGAGTTCTGCTGGCCTCCGGCCAGCGCCGAGGGCGGGACGTCGTCGCGACTCATGCGCGGGACGCGCATGCCACTAGTTGTTGTCGATCTGGGCTTTTTGGACTTTTCCGCTGTAGTCGATCACTACTGTCTTCAGTTCGCTGAACGCGTCGATCACTGTGGGCCCGCCTTCCCGGTGCCCGTTGCCGGTGTTCTTCCAGCCGCCGAACGGTGTGCTTACCTCTGCTCCCGTTGAGCCCGCGTTGATGTAGCACAGGCCGCAATCGAGATCGACGCTGGCCTTGTGGCAGAGATTGACGTCCTTGCTGATAAAGCCCGCGCTCAAGCCGTACTCAACGCCGTTGGCCACGGCAATCGCCTCGTCGTAACTCCTCACCTTCATCACGCTGATCACCGGGCCGAAGATTTCTTCCTGCTCAATGCGCATGCCCGGCTTTACGTTGCTGAACACGGTGGCTGCGTAGAAGTAGCCTTTGGCGTACTCGCCGTCTTTCAGCACCTTGCCGCCGCACTCGAGCTTGGCGCCCTCTTTGACGCCGACCTGCACCATCTCGTCGATCTTGCGCAGCTGCTGCTCGTTGATGATCGCGCCAAAGAAGCTGTCGGGCTTGCTGCCGTGGCCGACTTTCAGCTTGGGGGCGCGCTCGACCAGCATTTTGAGAAACATGTCGTGCACCGCCTCGTGGACGATAACACGGGAACACGCTGTGCAGCGCTGGCCACTGGTCCCGTAGCCCGCCCACATCACTGCGTTCACTGCGAGCTCCAGGTCAGCGTCTTCCCACACGATCACCGGGTTCTTGCCGCCCATCTCCAGCGACACGCGCTTGTTCAGCGGTGCCGCCTTGCTGGCGATGCCCAAGCCGGTCTTGGTGCTGCCGGTAAAGCTGATCATGCGCACGTCTTTGTGCGTGACCAGTTTGTCGCCGATTGGCGCGCCGTGGCCGATCACCATGTTGAACACGCCGGGCGGCACGCCCGATTCAATCAGCACTTCGGCCCAGCGTTTGCCGAGCAGCGTCGTGTCTTCGGCCGGCTTGAAGATGATGGTGTTGCCCATGACCAGCGCGGGGTAGCTCTTCCAGCTCGGGATCGCAATCGGGAAGTTCCAGGGCGTGATCAGGCTGCACACGCCCAGCGGCTGGCGAATCGTGTACATGCGCTTGTTGGGCATCTCGGCGGGGATGGTATGTCCCCATCCGCGGCGGCCCTCGGCGGCGATGTAGAAAGCCATGTCCACGGCTTCCTGCACGTCGCCGCGCGCCTCGGCGATGGGCTTGCCCATCTCGCGCGACATGAGCTGGCTGATTTCCTCTTTGCGACGCAGCAGAACTTCTGCACTTTTCAGAATGACTTCAGCGCGCTTGGGCGCGGGCGTGGCTTTCCACGCCGGGAAAGCCGCTTTGGCCGCGGCGATGGCCATGTCCACGTCGTCGTTGGTGGACTGGTTGAACTCGGCGAGCAGTTCGCCGGTCGCGGGGTCCCGGCTGTCGAGTTTCTCGCCTGATGCTTCAACCCATTTGCCGGCAATAGAGTTCTGTACGCGTTCGGTCATGGAATCCTCCGCGCGCAGACTAGCAATCATGCGGGCGACTTGCAGAGCGTGTCACTTCATGGCGCGACGAACGGCTTTAAGCCGGCAGCTCCCTTTGCCGCGCTAAGGCTTCCAGGTATCCATCGGTACCGGTCCCGATTGCGGGGGCGGCGCATCCGGCGGCGGGCGCCACGCCGTTGCGCCGGGCAGAAATGCAGGCGGTGTGGCAGGAGCATCCATGATTTCCGGCGGCTCCGGCGGGGCAGCTTTGCGTGCCAGCTCGTCAGATAGCGCCTTGGCGACTGCGCGCTCGTTGGCGCGCCTGACCAGGTAGATGCCGACCGGGCCGCACATTTGGCCCAGAAAGTAGGCCTCGATGGAGTTGAGCGCGTCAGGCCGCGCGATCTTCATGGCCCAGATGGCAAACGGAAAGAACAGCACAATCCATGTGCACAACACACCGATGGCGCCAGTCGTGGGGCTGCTGAAGTTGACCAAAAATTGCAGCAGGTACATGCGCTGTCCTTACGCTCCGATTACATTGAAAAAATGCGCGTTGTCGGCCTCGCCCATCCCTGCCTGATCTTCACCCGCGAAGCGCCTGGCGGCAAGCTCGATCCCGGCATTGACGGAGTCATTGGCCCTGCGCACGGGGCACATCTGCGGGCGGTAGACGTTGAAGTCGCCGCAGATGCGGACGTTGAAGCGGACCTGCTGGTTTTGCCGCCCCACGAAATCACGCACCGCCAGCTTGTAGAGGTCGCCGCCCGCAGCGGATTGCCGACGGCACTGTGCACACGCGGCGCGACACTGAAAGAAGTCACCAGCGCGGCGGGCTGGCACCAGCTTGCGTTTCGCGGCGGCGAGTGCGCCCCGGCGCGGGGGCGCATCACGTTGCAGGGCGGTGGCCGCCTGCTGCTGGTACATGGTGGTAGAAACATTCGCGCACTGTCCAGGATTGCAGCGCAGACCTTTCTGCCCGTCGGCTATGAAGGCGCGCGCCCTGACCTTGCAGTTGCCGCAGGTGCAGTGCTTGTGATCGCGGGAGCAGGGCAAGCGGCAACAGTTCGAGAAGCAGAGCAGATGCTCGGCAGCGGACGCTTGCCCGCCGAAGCAAGCCTTGCCGGCCGGCGTTGCATTGTTGCGGCGCGGGTGCTGAAGGCCGGGGCCACGGTAGCGCCCGGCGACCTTGCGCTGGCACAGCACACCACCGGCGAGTTCGCGCCGTACCAGATGGAAGGGATCGTCGGCCGCCATCTGTGCAAGGATATCGCTGCAGGCGAGCCGGTTCGAGGCGATCACCTCGAGGGTCCTGGCCCGGAAGCGCCGCCATGGTTCGCGCCAAGGCCGCCGCGGGCCAAGCCTGTTGTCTGACAAGCCGACAATGCCGCCAGCGGAAAAGGGGCGGGATCAGGTGCCGCCTATGGGGCCGACGACGCATCCTTCCGTGGAATGGTTACCCGCGCGACGAACCGGTCCTTGATGATCTGGACGCTGATCTCGCCGCCGGACTTGCGGGCGACGCGCCGCGAGATCGCCAACCCAAGCCCGGCGTGGGCGCTCACTGTACGTACCTGGTCGGCGCGCCAGAAGGGCTCGAACACCTGGTCGCACTGGTCGGGCCGCAATGTGCAGCCGGTGTTGGCGACTTCGAGGAGCAGCCCGCAGGTTGCGTCGGCGTTGATCTCGATGCGTCCGCCTTCGTCGGCGTAGCTGACGGCGTTTTCGAACAGGTTTGCGGCGATCAGTTGCAACGCGCCCGGAGGCGCTGAAATCTTTTCGCCCGCGAACTCCCAGTTTACGTGGAGCCCGCGCCGACTCGCCTGTTCGGCCATGGGCTTCCATGCCGCGTGCAGGGCTTCGCGCAGGTCGATCTGCACGGGCGGCTCGGGGGCGTCGGTACGGGCGAGGTTGAGCAGGCTCTCGACCAGTGCCTGCATTTGCAGTGCAACTTCGAGCCCGGACTGCGCGAACTCGCGGTGCTGATCGGGCGTGCGCTCGCGGGACAGTGCCAGTTCAAGCTTGCCGCGCAATCCGGCCAGGGGTGTGCGAAGCTCATGGGCGGCACCGGCGGTGAACTCATGCTCGCGGCGCAGGGTGTCATCCACGCGCGCCAGCAGTGCATTCAACTGGTCGATGACCGGCCGCAGCTCGGTGGGCGCGTGCGCGACTTCGATTGTGCGGCCGAGCGAGCCTTCGTCAACCGTGGCGATCTTTGCAGCCAGCTCGTTCACGGGCTTCAGCTCGCGCCACAGGATCAGCCGCAGCAGCGCGATGGCGACGATCAGCCCGCCCAGGCCCGCGGCGCCGAACATGAGGCGGAAACGGGCAAGCGTCGCGTCGAGATCGCTGGTCGGTTCAGCCACGATCAGCAGCAGTGCTGGCGGCTCTTCCCTGGCTTCGTCGTCGATCTTGGGCGTGAAGGCCAGAGTAACGGCGCGGCCGGGGTTGTCGCCGGGCAAGGTGACGTCATCGGTTTGAGCATCGCGGCCGCGATTGAAGGCGGGGAACGGAAAGCCGGGGTCGGGCAGGTCGGTTGAGTGTGCAAGCAGGCGGCCATCGACACTTCGTACCTGAAAGTAGCGAGGCAGCGCGCCCGACCTCTCGATCCCCGGCGAGTGCTGCCACTCAAACTGCAAGCCCTCTTCGTCAAACTCAACCAGGGCGGCCTGCGCGCGGGCGCGATTCAGCAGGCTCTCGTCCAGTTGGGCTTCCAGGTCGTCCTGAATCAGGCCATAGAGCAGCCCGCCGGCGAGGCCGGTCATCAGCACGGCGGTCGCGATCGCGGCAAGGGTGAGGCGGGTTCTGAGCGATTTCACTCAGCCCCCTGCAACACATAACCCATGCCGCGGCGCGTGCGGATCAGACCGGGATCAAGCTTGCGGCGCAGGTAACCGATGTAGACGTCAACAACGTTGGAGGTTGCGTCAGAGTTGAAGTCGTAGACGTGCTCCCAGATCTCGGCGCGACTGACCACCTGGCCCTGGCGCATGGCGAGGTATTCGAGCAGCGCGTACTCCCGGGCGGTCAGTTCGACCGGTAAGTCGGCGCGGGTAACGCTGCGCGTGGCGGTATTGATCGTGACGCTGGCAATGCGGATGACCGGGTCCTTCTGCTGGTAGTGGCGGCGGACCAGTGCGCGAATACGGCTGAGCAGTTCGTCCATCGCAAACGGTTTAACGAGATAGTCGTCGGCGCCGGCATCAAGACCCTTCACGCGATCATGCACGGCGTCGCGCGCGGTGAGGATAAGCACGTGCGTGTTCACGCCCTTGGCGCGCATCTGTTTCAGGATGCTGAGGCCGTCAATCCCGGGCAACATCACGTCAAGAATCACGGCGTCGTAAGGGTTGCCGGTTGCGTACCACAGACCCTCCGTGCCGTCGCCTGAGGCGTCCACGGCAAAGCCTTCTTCGGTCAGGGCCTGCGTGAGGCTTTCGCGCAGGGGCCGGTAGTCCTCAATCACGAGTACGCGCATGGTGCACACGAGCGGGGGTGCACAACGGCGCACCCCCGGCACTGGGTTCGGCAGATCAGTTAGTCGTCATCATCATCATCATCTTCGTCATCATCATCATCGTCATCATCATCATCGTCATCATCATCGTCATCATCATCGTCATCGTCCTCATCCGTTACGGCCATGCCTATGGCGTCTAACAGCACTTCGCTGTTCTTACTGTCGACTTCGTAGAGAACCTTGTCGCCCCGAATGATCTTCGTGAACTCCATAACCGCGTCCGCCCCGAACTTCTTGGTGGCTGCTGCGCGTACAAGCTCGGGTACATCCTTGGCGTCAACGGCCTGCTCGCTTCTGACCAGCTTGCCTTCGGCGTTGACAATCGCCTCGTGGTCTTTGCCGTCGACCTCCCACTCGGCTTTCCAGTTCTTGCCGGACCTTCTGGTCTTGTACTTCGCATCGCCGGCGAGTTTCGCGAGCGCCTTTCTTGCCGCCTCGCTGATCTCGGCCTTCTTCTCGTCGCTCCTTTCCTTTTCGGCTGCACGCTTGGCAGCCGGCTTCTCCTCGACCTTGCCAGCGTCCTGAGCCATCATCCCAACCGCGCCGAAGCTGATCAGTGCGACCAGCAGGGCAGCTTTCCACGCGTTGACCATTGGATCTCCTGATTTGCGCCTTCCCACCATGGGCAGGCGCTTGCCACGCTAACGACCCAGCATGAGAGCCGTATGAGGATAAGCACATTGCCTCGATGACTTTTTGGCTGAGTATTGCATGAAACCGAAAAGGGGACGTCAAAGGCCGCCGGCACATCTTTCGAAAAATCAGGAACTGGCCGTCCGTTGCGGTAGCGTCTTTGGCGCCCTGTCTCGCGATCGTCAGGTCAGTAAGCACCGCCCAGCATGCAGAAACATGACGATTCCTGCGCAAGCTTGCCCAACGCCACTCTCGGCCGCTCATAGCGTAGTCGGGTCAAGTACGTTCGGCAGAGGCCCGCCGCAGGTCATGCATACGCGGCGCCCCGCCTTCACACGCGCGCCGCAAGACTGACAGTTGAAACAGCCGTCATCGTCGGCAACCACGACCCGCGAGTCTGGCTGCGCGTCCGCCTGAAGTGCTGATGCCTGAGCCACCGGTACAGGCTGCCCAGCCGGGCCCGGCGAGGGCGGAGATGTGCCCGGCAAGGGCGCGCCAACCGGCCGATATGCGGGATTGGTGCCCATCGGCGGTTGCGGCGCCATGGCGCGCCTTTTTGGTGCATTGACCAGCCGGTCCGGGCGCAACAGCGGCACTATGCGCACGCCCAGATAAGCAAAGAAAAACCCGGCGGCAAATCCCACCCATGGGTTGATGCCGTGTTCTTCGGCTTTGCTCTTGGCCCAGAAGCCGAACAGTACGCTCGCGGCGACGCCGATCAGGATCAACGCGATCAACTGCCCGAAACTGAAGGTGGGTGCCAACAATTGCGGCTGCGGCGGCGGATAATGCTCGAAGTCTTCAAATGGCGGCGCCTGCGCCAGAAAGCCGCCCACATCGGCAAGCAAAGATAGAAGCTGCTCAAGCACCGAGAATCTCCGGCATACGCAACAATTTTTTCCCGCGTGGGGCCGGCGTCAAAACCCGCTGTAAGTGCTGGCGCTGGCCATGTCGTCGCTGAACTGCATGGCGATCATTAATATTACTACGCCGACAACGAGGCTGCTGACCAGCGTGGCCATGCGCTTGCGGCCTCGCGGCGTGCGCGGCACGAACACCGCGCCTGAGCCCAGTGCAATCGCCAGCGGGATGTACCAGTAGACGGTCAGCACGTCGCCCAGCCCGTGCCAGATCGAGGCCAGGTGAAACCCGAGTTGTTCCCCGATCGGGTCATCCACCGTCGGGCCGCGCAGCACTTCGCGCGGGCCGCGTTTCATGAAGCCCCACACGCCCAGCACAATGGCGGCTTCGATCAGCATGAACAGGTAGTAGTACAGCGCTTCAGGCAGGCGCGGCGATGGCAGGGTGTCGTCGCGCTTTTTCTTGCGCTTGCGTCCCGATGCCTGGTCCAGCATCGCGCCGAGTTCTTCGTCGCTGGGCGCCTTGGTTTGGTCCTTTGCCGGTTCTTCCACGTTTGAATCCATACAGTGGGGGCGACGGGGCTCTACATCAATGAATACCAAACAGATGCTAGCATACCGTGATGCCGCGCCCCGACACAGAGACGAATGACAGCGGGCAAGACCCGTTGATCGGCAAACGCCTCGCCAGCTATGAGGTGCTGGCCCGCGTGGCACGCGGCGGCATGGGCGTGGTCTACCGCGCGCGCCATGTGTACATCGACAAGGTCGTGGCGCTGAAGGTGCTTGACCCCGCGCTTTCGTCACGCCCCGACCTGATTGACCGCTTCCGCACCGAGGCCCAGAGCCTGGCCCGCGTCGAGCACGAAAACGTCGTCAAGGTGATGGACATTCTTGAAGATGAAGGCGTGCACTTCATCGTCATGGACTTTGCTGAGGGCGTGAACCTGCGCAACCACGTCAAGCAGAACGGGCCCATGCCCGGCGATGAGCTGCTTTCCGTGGCGCGCCAGACCGCCGAGGCGCTGTACGCCGCCCACCGCGAGGGCATTCTGCACCGCGACATCAAGCCCGAAAACCTGATCATGAACAGCCGCGGCCGCTGCAAACTGGCCGACTTCGGGTTGGCGGGCGACCTGCGCCTGATCAGCGAAGGCCACGAAGGGCCCCTGAACTTCGGCACGCCCGCGTACTCGGCGCCTGAGGTGCTGCGCAAGCTGGTTCCCGACAAGCGCAGCGACATTTTCAGTTTTGGCGCGACGCTGTACTACCTGGCAACCGGCGAGCCGCCATTCGGCCAGACCGGTGGCCAGCAGATTCTGCTGCGCCAGCGCCAGGGGGCCGAGCTGCTTGAGGGCAAACGCCCCGACCTGCCGGGAAAACTGACGCGCCTGATCATGGACTGCCTGGCCTGGCACCCGAAAGAACGGCCCGAGAACTTTCGTGAAGTCATGGAACGGCTGCCGCGTCGCGCGGTTTCGCGGGCGATTCCTGCAAGCGGCACCTCCCCGACGGAAACCACGGGGCTGATTACCAGTGACTCGACCACGACCGAGCTGTCGCCGCGCACGGCGCGCATGCTGACCATCGCCGCCGTGGCGTTGGCGGCGGCTTCGCTGTTGACCGTGGGTCTGGTGTGGTGGTTCACGCGCGAGCGGCCGGTGGAGCCGCCGGTGGTTGCGGGTAACCAGGCGCCTGCGAACACGCCGGCTGTGCCGGTGAATGCAGCGAACCCGCCGGCAAACAGCGGCGACGATGGCGGCACGCCCACGCCGGACAAAGCAGTCGAAGAAGCTTTCAACGGGGCTGAACTCAACAGCCGCACAGCCATGGCCCGCGCCGATTACAAGGGTGCCTGGGACGCGTGGTCGGCGTTCATAGACGCCCACGCGCAATCGGAATTTGTGCCTGAGGCAAGCAAACGGCGCGGTCGTGTGCTGGCCCGCGTAAGAGAGCTGCGTGAAAGCGAGTTCAAGAAGGCCCGCGACGCCGCCGACCTGGCGCTGGGCGAAAGGCGCACTGCCGATGCACTGGCTGCGCTGAACCGCTTTCCGCTTGAGTTGCTGGTGCCCTTGAGCAGCGCCGACGAAGTGGCCGAAGCCGGGCAGCTTGATGAGCAACGCAACCGCGTGCTCGGCGCGGAAGCCAAAGACCTGACCGCTCTGGTCGAGCGCGCCGACGCCCTGCGCAAAGACTGGCAGGATGCGCAGGCCAGGCGCGACAACATGACAGAGTCGCAACTCATGCGCGTGGCGCCCAACCTGCTGAAAGAGCGCGACATGATCGAGGCGTTTCTGCCCGGCCGCCTGGCTGACACGCAGGACAGGCTGGGCAAGCGGCTGGCCGAATTGCGCAAGCTGCTTGAACAGGTGCATCTTCAGGCGCAGCAGCCCGTCGATGCGTGGCGCCAGTTCAATGACGTAACGCTGGGCGCATGGGCGCAGGAGCTCGCGGCTGCGCTGGGCCCGTGCGCTGAAATGCTGCAAAAGCGGGACTTCAACCGCGCGCTGACCCTGACCCACGGGGCCGCCCGCGACATGGCCAAGCGCCTGTCTGAGGTGAACATCGCCGACGCAAGTGCGCGCAGGCTGGCGGCGAGCTCGAAAATTCTGGCGCGCTGTTCGGCGCTGTTTGAAGAAGACATCAAGCTGGCGGATTCTCTGCACGCGCTGCTGGAAACTGAGCTGCGCGAGTTGCGCCTGCAGGCGGTATCACGCGAGTTCCTGGTCCACGCCGAGATTGACGCCAACGGTGAACGCAGCGCGCGCATCACCAAATACACCGGCCGCGTGCTCAGTGTCGGCAACGGAGAGTTTGTCGTGGACACCGAGGTCGGCCGCTTCACCCTGCGCGTGCGCATGCTCACGGTTGCCAGTGTGCGCCGCATTGCCCGCACCGACGACAAGCCGGCGACGCAACTGGCGCTGGTCGCGTGGCTGGCGTTGCAGGGCCGGGGCGAAGACGCGCTGGCAGAGCAAGAGCGGCTTGAAAAGATGGTCAGCGTGACCACCGCACAGTCCGAGCGCGGCCGCGAACTTGCGACCGCGCTGAAGCCGTCGCCGGTGGCCCTGCGCACGCTGGATTATCTTGCAGCCAAGGCAGGCCTGATGGCACGCGCAGACTTTGAAGCCGCCCACGGCACGACCAGTGTGCAGGCACGGTTGCTGGCAGCGCAGGCGGGCGTTGCAGACCGCGATGCCGCCGCGGCGCAGCTTTACGTTGAAATGGTGCGCGGCATGGAAGACCCCGAGCTGATTCACATCGCGACCTATGCCGACGCGCTGGCGCTGGCACAGCCGCAGGAAAGCGACCTGCGCAACCGCACGGTGTTAGAGCCGTTCAGTGCAGACGCGCTGAGTGCGCTGGCGGCAGCGATCAAAGCAGAGAACATCCACGGCGCCAGGCTGCTGGCAGGCCGGGCCCTGATCCTGGACGCAGGCCACGAAGCAGCATGGGAGATTCTGAAGTGAAGCGCCGCGCCGGTCAGGACTTGCGGCAGCGTCGCGATCGATGGCGCTCTCGGCGACGACGCCATCAGGCTACGCTGTGACGCGAGCGAAAGCGGATGGGTATGCAGACGACAACCTGATTGCGGGGTCCAACCAGAGCTAGCTGCAAAGGCGAAAGCCACCAACAGCGGCGCCAACGCAAGGAAAAAGGAGCCTGCCCCCTTTGATCTCTGCCCCTTTGAGCTCTTCGCCCTGCTAGTCCTCAGCAGAGTCGGTACCTTGCCTTGGAGATTCGGCCTTTGCGATGGCACCTGCGATCGCGTCCACGCCTTTGTCACTCACGTGATCCTCGTTCGGATCCACGGGCGGCTTCACCAAGATCACGCGATCGGCTGCGTCGTCCTTGCCTAAAGCCTTGTTCAATGCCATTCGCACCAGGCCCCACGATGCCAAAGCGTGCAACGCCAGAACAGCGGGAGCCAGCGTACAGACCAGCGCAACCCCCAGAATGCTTTCATCCTTGACGTATCGCACCCCCATGAATACGAGCATCGTCAGAATTGCCGATGCGATCGGGAGTACGCACAGCCACAGGTACAGTCGCTGTTTCTCGGTTATAGCAGGCGCAACTCCGCTGAGTTGCGCTTGCGCAGATCTTACGCCCTGACGGAATCCACGGACGTAGCCTCTCTCCTCAACGAACGCCAGCCTGAGCTCCAGCCAATCGCCCAGCTTCAGGTCTGACCACAATGGATCAATCCGATGCTCATACTTCAGCTTCTGCAAGCATGGGTCGTTGAGTTCTTCGAGCTCGGCCAGGGCCTTCGGTTTGTTGTTCCACATTGCTGACCTCGTCAGTAGCCGGTAACGCGCCAATCAAGCTCTTCTCTCCGCCGCGTGGCCCGGTCCACACTGCGGTTACGGATCGGATGTGAATACAGTTCGTCAATAGAACCGGACCGTAAACGTTACGCGCAAACTTGTAGTCCGCAAACACGCATCCTCACAGCAGGCTGCAATCGCTTTCTCGATCAGTTGATCCTGCGGTATGCTCCTCATCAGTTTCGTGCAACGGAGGTACACGGCACGAGCACTGACTTTGTAGTGACGATAGTTTTCAATCGCGCGGACTTGATCGGGTGTCATCTCGGTGTCGTCGTACTTCGGGGTGATCTCTGAAGGCCGCTTCACCTGCTCCAGGACCCACTCAGGCGACAGAAAGTATGACGGGTCCTCTTTTCGCCGCAGTATCTTCTTCAGCGTCTTGAGAAAGGAGCTCATGACGATCACTTGTGCCCTTCGACTTGATGCTTGCGCGCTTACCGGGGTTAACTAAGCCGCAGCGGGGTCAGGCACCGCACCCTCGCGGAGTCAGACCTCTTCATTGTAGCGAGGCCGGCAGGGTGGAGAGAACAACGGAATCACTGATTTACGGGCCGGCAGATGTCGCATGCAGTTTGAGCCCGAAGCTCAAGCGAGGGGCACGGCGCGACGCGCTGAGCTGTCACCTTCGGCGAGCGCCGCTTGCTTACGCTTCGCGCTGGAATCCGCATGCTGTCCGCGCCGCATTCCTGACGATTGTTCCGGGCGTAATCGCGATTAGAGTGTTCGCGTGAACGGGTTTTCCTGGGTAATCGAAGGTGAAATCGCGGGCATGGCGCGGCCGCCCCGTGATGCGGCATCCATGTGGCCGTGGCTTGCCGCCAAGCGCATCGGCTTGGTGGTCAGCTTGACCAACGTGGCCCCTGACGCCGGCGCACTGGCGCGACACGGTCTTGAGCTGCTGCACCTGCCGGTACCGGATTTTTCCCCGCCGGCGGCGGCCGACATCGACACCTTTCTTGAGCACGCGAGGTTCCACAGGCACGAAAAGCGCGCCATCGTGGTGCACTGCGGCGCCGGTATCGGGCGCACCGGCACGTTGATCGCGTGCTACCTGGTAGACAAGGGCCTGGGCGCCGACGACGCGATTGCCAAGGTGCGCAAGGCGCGGCCCGGAAGCATCGAGACCGCCGAGCAGGAAGATGCCGTCCGCCAACTCGAGCAGCGCTTGAAGTCGCGGTGAAGCCCGCGACGAACTACATTTCACCACAGAGGTCACAGAGAACTGCTCTTGAGTCGTTGGCTTTACTCTGTGGCCTCTGTGTGCTCCGTGGTGAACGCCTTTGCCGTGGCTTGATATAGTTCCCAAAGAAAACGGCAGCCCATGCACATTGCCATCGTTCGCACAGTCTTTGACAAAGCCCACGGCGGGGCCGAGCGCTATGCCGTGCAGCTTGCGCGCACGTGGCTTGCACAGGGGCACCGGATCACCGTCGTCTGCCAGCGCCACGCGAAGGCCGACGCTGAAGGCATGAACGTCGTTGGCGTCTCGCGGCCGAAGGTACTGGGCCCGTTCAAGCACCGCTGGTTTGCCAAACGCGCCGGCCAGGTCGCCCGGGAAACACGCGCCGATGCGGTGCTGTGCCTGGCGCGCGCGTTTCCCGGCCATGTGCTGCGCCTGGGCGACGGTTTGCACCGCGCGTGGCTGGGGGCTCGCTACCCCGACCTTGCCCAGCGCCGCCGCGCGCTGCTGAACCCGCGCCAGCAGCAACTGATGAGGCTTGAGCGCGAGTGCTTTCTGCCGGGGCGCTTCGGCCTGTACGTGGCCAACAGCGACATGGTCAAGCGCGCCGTGGTCCACATGTACGGGGTTGACTCGTCAAGAGTCCGCGTGATCCCCAACGGCGTAGACGGGCGCTTTGCCATTGCCGATTCTGCCGACAAGTATGCCTGGCTTGGCCGCCACGGCTTGCCCGCCGACGCGCCTGTGATGCTGTTTTCAGGCATGGACTTCCGGCGCAAGGGCCTGTTGCAGGCGGTGAACGGCTTTGTGGCGGCGTCGCGATCAGACCGCTTTGTCCGCTTTGTGTGCGTCGGCCGCGGCGACACCGCGCAAGCCGAAAGCGTTCTGGAGCAGACCCACTGCCGCGACCGCGCGTTGTTTCTGCCGCCAAGCGCCGAGATGGAACGCTGGTACAGCGCCGCCGACGTGTTCGTGCTGCCGACCATGCACGACCCCAGCGCCAACGCCGTCACCGAGTCGCTGGCGTGCGGCACGCCCGTGATCACCTCGGCCGAAAACGGGGCGCGCCAGCACATCGTGCAGGGCGTGAACGGCTTCGTGCTGCGCGACCGCAACGACGGCATGGAAATCGCGGCGCGCTTCGGTGACCTGTTGCAGTCGCGTCGCACCAGGCAGCAGGTGCGCGAAGCAGCCCCTCTGCTCACGGCCGCCGAGAACGCCAAAGCGACGCTGGAAGTGCTGGTCGAGGCCACCGAGATGCGCCCTGCGACGGGCGCGGCGGTGCAGGCGTCGGTTGCGGTCTCGCGCACACAGGCGCTGCGCGCGCTGAAGCGGCAGATGTGGGCTCAGGGCGACGGGCGGGACTATCGCGAGGTCTTCCGCGAGAAACTGCGCGATTGATCTTGCCGGGTTTGCCGCGCAGCCGGCATTTCGTAACCTGTCTGCAATCTGGGTGCATTTGCGGTACTTTCGTGTTCCGGTCGCGCGTGCGGCCGGTCGGCTGTGCTGACGACCGGTGGTCGTTGAAACTGCAGCGACAAGAAGGCGGGCCTGGGGGGCTTGGGGAAACTCGCGGTCGGTGTACGCGGTTCGCCGAACCCGAAACGCAACAACGCAGAACCATGAACCACCCACACACCATCCCTGCGCTGCTGTTGCCGTTGTGCGGTACGTGTCAGGTGTTGGAAGGCGGCGAAGCCGCAGAAAGGCTGCTGCGCGAGCTCCAGGGTGCACTGGCGCAGCCCACGGGCTGGCGTACGGTGCGCGTGCGGCCGGGGCGAGCGATCTATGAGATCAAGACCGGTAGCGGCGAGTACCTGGTCAAGGCTTTCGAAACCAGCTTCATGTCGCGCATGTCGCCGCTTCGCTTCTGCCCGTCGGGCCGCGAACTCAAGAGCATTGAAGCCGCGACGGCCGCCGGAATCTCGACTGCAAAGGCCGTGGGGCTGTTCAGTG
Source organism: Planctomycetota bacterium (assembly GCA_025993795.1). Lineage (GTDB taxonomy): Bacteria > Planctomycetota > UBA8742 > UBA2392 > UBA2392 > JADJRK01. Next base: position 87,420 of record JAMQHL010000070.1, on the reverse strand, counting down.
GCCGCAGCAAGCCCGTGGTGAACTACCTGGTGCTGCAGCGCGTATCGGGGGCCACCGAGTTCGAAAGCTACCTTCAACGCGATCGAGAACGCCTGCTGGAAGACGTGAACCTGTTGCGGTCACTGGTTCGCGATTTTGCGGCGTTTGTTGCGACGTTGCACAAGTCCGGGCTGCTGCATCGCGACCTGCACCTGCGCAACATCCTGGTGCGGCCGCCGCGAGGCGCGCACGCGGCAGAGTTTTTTGTGATTGATCTGGCCGGCGAAGAAGTCACGGGAACGATGCCGCCCGAGGCAGACCGGCGGGCGAACCTGGCCCAGTTGGGCCTGTGCTTTCTTGATGCGCCGGCGAGCGCACGGCGACGTTTTCTGCGCCATTATCGTGACGTCATTGCTGGCGACAGCCCCGAAAGCGACGCCGCCCACGAAATCGAGCGCCAGGGCGCGCAGCGCCAGTTTGACCTGAACACGCTGCGCATTGCGACCTGCAGCGATGCCAGCAGCGCAATCGCCCGCGTGCAGCGAGACGGTACTCTGCTGCTGATCTATCGCCGCGCCGAAGGCACCGACCTTGACCAGCTTGAATCGCCGCTTGCCAGGACGGACCCCGCGCTGTGGGCGGACACGCTGTACGAGCACTTTGAATTGCGCCTGGGCGAAGGCAGCGTCTGGAAGCTGAAGAGCCCGATTGAGCGCGGGGAAGAAACCACCCAGCGCCGCAAGCTCGAGGCGTTATGGGGGCGATTGCTTGAGTTGCACGCGATTTCCGCGCCGTCGCCGTCGCCGCTGGCGTGTGTCGTGCGCGCCCCTGAAATGGTGCTGTACGCGCGCATCCCCGGGCCGCTGAGCCCGCTCGTCCACCAGAAGGACCACACGTCTCTTTTCCTGTTTGAACAGCTTGGGCGGCAACTCGTGCGCATGCATCGTTTTGGGTGCTTCTTTCTGCCGCTGGAAACCGAGATCCTGGTCGATGGACTGCAGGTTGCCAGTGCCAGGCGCGGCGGACGCACGCTGATGCTGACCGCGCCCGATCATGTCTTTCGCGGATCACCGACCACGCTGGGGCCGCAGGCCGTTGCCAGCCTGGGCCGTGTCGGCCGGGCGCTGATGGAACATGCCGGTGAGCGCCAGATGAAAGAGATGGTGTGGAGCTATGCCCGCGCGCTGCGGCTGAACAACTTCGACACACAGGCGCTGCTGAACGAGGCGCGTCGCGTGCCCACCGGCAACACACTTGTCCAGACGCGCGGCATTGAAAAGAGCCGCATGGAAAAGGGCGTTGGCTAAGCTGCGTTTCGCACCGGGGATTGCGCATCCGGCCATGCCGCGTTGTAGTCAACGTCAACAGCCGACACGATGCCGATCGAACTCAACCACAAGCGACTTCTGCTGATCAAGCCATCCGCGCTGGGTGATGTTGCGCTGGCGGCTGCAACCGCCTGGGCTCTCAAGGCGCGCTGGCATGACCTGCACCTGACATGGCTGGTGAACACCCAATTTGAGCCGCTGGTCAAGCCGATTTCGTGCGTGGATGGCACGATCGGTTTCGAGCGCAGCCGCCTCCAGGGCCTGCTGGCGCCGCTCAGCGGTCGGGGCGAGCTCAAGAGCTTCGTGCGCACTCTCAAGAACGGGCACTTTGACGCAGTGCTGGACCTGCAAGGCCTGTTTCGAAGCGGGCTGTTCGGCTGGCTTAGTGGTGCGCCCCTCAGGGTGGGGGAGCGCACGGCCCGCGAAGGTGCCTGGCTGTTTTACACCTACCGCGTGACGGTGCCGGAACAGCCGGTGCATGCGCGCGACCGCTACAGCGCCCTGGCCCGGGAGTTAGGCTGCGCTGCGCCGACGCGCCAGGACCTTGATGTAACCGGGACGGAACGCGCCGACGTTCGGCGACTGCTGAACGAAGCGGGGTTTGCCGACGGAACGCTGGTGGCGGTGTGCCCCGGCGCGCGCTGGGAAAGTAAAGTCTACCCGCCACAGAAGTTTGCCGCCGTGCTTGACCGTCTGGCGCAGGACGCCGGCATCGCCCAGCCGGTGCTGGTCGGCAGCAGGGACATGGACAGCCTGTGCGCCGGGATTGTCTCGGCGTGTACGCGCGCGAAGCCGGTGAACCTGTGTGGAAAGACGTCGTTGCGAGAGCTTGCGGCGCTGCTGGATGTTTCGTCGCTGCTGCTGACATGCGACAGCGGGCCGATGCATATCGCGGCTGCGCAGGGCACGCCGGTTTGCGCGGTACTGGGCCCGACGGACCCGCGCCGGACGGGGCCTTACGGGCAGCAGGCGAATGTTGTATCCGGGGACTGCGAGCTGATGCCGTGCCTGAAGCGGCGTTGTCCGGGCATGGGCAACAAGTGCATGCGTGACCTTTCGCCACAGCGTGTTGCTGAAAAGGCGCTGGCATTGCTGGCAATGACAGCCGATAACATGGTGGGCCCCAGGACACTTGCGGATGGCTGACAAGCTTCGGAATCGGCTGGACTGGATCAGCCTGCGGCGCGCCTGGTACTACGCGCGGCATCTGTGGCCGTACCTGAAGCCGCAGTGGTTCCAGATCGTGCTGATGATTGCCGGCATGCTTTTGTACGGCGCGGGCTATGGCATGCGCATCGCGGTGATCAAGCCGTTCTTTGAACTGGTCGCGGACCCGAACGCGGAAATCACGTCCGACATGCGGGAAGTGATGCAGCGCTTCGGCCCGTACGCCGCGCTGCTTTTCGGCGGCGCCGTGTTGATGGCGATTGGTACATTCCTGAAGCACTATTACGAGGGCTGGGTCAAGGCCAGCACGGTCATCAACCTGCAGCGCGAAGTGGTAAGTCGCCTGCTTACGCAGCCGATGGCGTTCTTCAACAAAGAGCGCAAGGGCGCCTTGATGTCGCGCATCGGCGGCAACACACGGGCTGCGGGTCAACTGGTGCAGATCCTGCTGGATGCGTTTCTGGCGCACCCGATCACGATTATTGCCGTACTGGCAGTGCTGCTGTTCACCAGCCCGATGCTGACGCTGCTCACGTTTATTGTATTTCCCGTCGTGCTGCTGCCCGTCGTGATGTTTGCCGGAAAGATCCGCAGGGCAACGCACAAGAAGTACCAGAAGGGTGAAGCCAGCGGCCAGTTTTTTCATCAGCTGTTGGATGGCATTCGCGTTGTGAAATCCTATCGGCTTGAGGACGCGCAGCGGGAAGAGTTCAAGCGTGTGTCGGAGAAGCTGTTCTATCACGACCGCAAGGTTTCGCGTTACAAGGGCTCATCGCGCTTCGGTGTGGAGCTTTCGTACAACACGCTCATGGCGGCCGCGCTGCTGGGGGCGGGCATGGTGATGACCACGGTCTGGTTTCAAGAGATGGGTGGGCTGGCCCTGTTTGCGCAGTACTTTGCAGGCCTGATTTTTCTCTACGACCCCGCGCGAAAGATCGGCCATACGCTCAATGGCGTGCAGGAATCCACGGCCGGGCTTGATCGCGTGTTTGAACTGATGGACCGCCAGCCCGAGCTGCGTGATAAAGACGGCGCGGTGGAAGCTCCGACCACGTTCGAGACCATCGAGTTTGATCATCTCGAGTTCCAGTACATGAAAGACCGCCCGGTCCTGCGCGACATCACCTTCAAGGTCAAGCGCGGACAGATGATTGCCTTCGTCGGCGGCAGCGGCATGGGCAAATCCACGCTGATGGACCTGATACCCCGCTTCTATGACCCCACCGCCGGCGCCATCAAGGTTGATGGCGTCGACATGCGCGAATTCAAGGCAGAAAGCTGGCTGCGCAACATCGCCATCGTCAGCCAGGACACCTTTCTGTTCAACGCCACGGTGCGCGAGAACATCATGGTCGGCCGACCTGAGGCCACGGAAGAAGATGTCATCAAAGCCGCCCAGGCCGCGCACATATGGGCCGAGATTCAGGCCATGCCCAAGGGGCTCGACAGCAAGCTGGGCGAGCGCGGCGTATCGATCAGCGGCGGGCAGCGCCAGCGCATCGCAATTGCACGCGCCTTTCTGCGCCGCAGCCCGATCCTGCTGCTGGATGAAGCGACCAGCAGCCTCGACACACAATCCGAGCGCGAAGTGCAGAAGGCGCTGGACGAGCTGATTCACGAGTGCACAGTGTTTGCGGTTGCGCACCGCCTGAGCACGATTCGCGGCGCCGATGTTATCCTTGTGCTGAACGAGGGGCGAATCATCGAGCGCGGCAATCACGAAGAGTTGATGCAACTGAACGGCGCATACGCCAGCGCGTACCGCCTGCAGCACGGCGAGAACGCAACTGCGGAAGCCGCATAACGCGGCGGGACTGTCCATGCCCGAGCCTGAGTCAAACCGCAACAATGCGCCTCGCCCCCGGCGGGACACCGCGCGCGTTCGCGGGCCGAGCGAAAAGGGCCGCGAAACTGACCGCATTCCACACGAGGCCTATGCGCTGCGCGTGGTGGTGTGCGCGCCGCGCCTCGAACTGAACGGTACATCGCTGTTTACGCGCACGTTGATACGCTCGCTGCGCGACAGCGGCGACAAGGTGCTGCTGGTGTCGCCCGGGGGGCCGCTGCTTGAAACCCTCAGCGGCAGCTACGACGCCTACTTTGAGGTACCCGAAAAGGGCCGCCTCGGGATCTTTGGATGGCGCAAGCTGCGCGACGTGATCGAAGACTTCGAGCCTGACGCGGTCCACGCGGTAACACCCGCCGACGCGGCAATTGCCGTTCGCGTCGCGGATCACTTCGGGTGTCCGCTTGCGGTCAGTGTTCACGGCATCAAAGAAGGTGAAACCCCCCGCGACAGCGACACACGATTTGACGCCTACATCGCCAGTGACCAAGGCGTGCGCGCCACCCTGCTGAACGAATGCCGCCTTGAACGCGACCGCACCACCTTGATACCGGACTGCGCTTATCCGGAACGCAAGCCGCTCGAACACGAAGTTCTGAACACCCGCCGCAGGCCGGTGGTCGGCTGGGTCGGGCCGCTGCACACGGGTTGCGGTTATCGCGGCTTCATTGAAGCGGCCATGAAGCTCCAGGCCCGCGGCATCGACGCCATGTTCACGATCATGGGCTCAGGCCCCGAAAGCCGCGCGGTGCGCGAAACTGTCGAAGATCGCGGTATGGTGCAGCGCATTGTTGTCGTCGACGGTCTGTATGATTACAGCAGCATCTGGCAGCCCATCGACGTCGCCGTCATCGACACGCGCCAGCCGGCGGCGGCCATCATGGTACTGCATGCCATGGCCAACGGGCGCCCTGTCGTTGCCACCGAGGGCGGCGCGGTGTTTGACGTGATTGAGGACGGCGTCGACGGCGTGATTGTGCCCCGTGACGACCCCGATGTGCTGGCAGAGCGCATCTTGATGCTCGTCCAGAACCCGCAAGAGCGCCTGCGCATGGGCCTGGCAGGCTACGCAAACATTGAAGAACATTACCGGCCCGCCGACATGGCCGACGCGCTGAACCGCGTTTATACGCTCATGTTGCACGATGAACCCTTGCCCAAGAGCTTTGAGACAGCCAAGGTAGGGAAACGCAAGTAGTGCACAGCCCATGAGCGCACACCGCTACGACCGATTGTTTGCACACGTCGCTTCCATCACCGGCTTGCTTACTGCACGCCAGGTCGAGGAGCTGTTCAACGCCGTAGACAGCGGCGAAGCGCGCGACATGGGCACTGCCGCATCGCGTCGCGGGTTTCTGCCCGGTGATGTGGCAGCCGCCGTCGGCATACTGGCCGCCGAGCTGGCGTCGCGCCGCATTGCCGAAGGCATTCAGCCCAGCAGCATTGTCAGCAGCGGCCGCGCCGGCGACGGCAACGAGCGCCACAGCGAGATGTACCCCAAGGCCCTGGGCGGCTACCACAAGCTGCGCCAGATCGCGCGCGGCGCCATGGGCATTATTTTCAAGGGCGAACGCCGCAGCGACGGCCAGACCGTTGCGTTGAAGGTGCTGCCGCTGCAAACCGTCAGCGACCCGCAGGATGTTGAGCGCTTCAAGCGCGAAATCGAAACCATCACCAGCCTCGTACACCCCAACATCGTGCGCGTCTTCGACTTCGGCCAGGAAGAGGACTTCTACTACTATGTCATGGAGTACCTTGACGGCCGCAGCCTGCGAGAGCTGGTCCATGACCGCGGCCACCTGGGCCCGTACCACGGCGTTGAAATCGTACGCGATGCCGCCCGTGGCGTGGCCTTTGCCCACCAGCACGGCGTGATCCACCGCGACATCAAGCCCAGCAACGTCATGATCGGCCGCGACGGACAGGTCAAAATCGTTGACTTCGGTCTCGCGTTCCACAAGACAAGCCAGATCCTGACCGCCACCGGCATCAGCCTGGGCACGCCCGCGTACATGAGCCCCGAGCAGATTGAGGGCGGCCGCCACGAAATCACCGAGCGTTCAGACATCTACAGCCTGGGCGTCACGCTGTTTGAAACCTTGACAGGCCAACGGCCGTTTGAGGGCGATAACCAGTACGATGTGATGAAGCGCGTGCTGTTCGATGAGGCCAGAACCGCCAGCCAGGCCAATCCGACAGTGCCCGAGAGTATCAGCCGCCTGATCGCCCGGGCCATGGCCCGCAACCCCAACGACCGTTATGCGCGCGTCGGCGAGATGATCAACGAGATGGATGCCTTCCTGGATGAGAGCGCCAAGCCATAAGTGGCCTGTCCTTCCAGCGCCATGGCCGACAGGCGCGTAAGATTTTAATGTTACGGCCCCAAAGCCATGTGGCATAGGCGTTTGCGGTTGATTCTAAGGGTCCAGACTAGGAATTTTCGCGAATTCTATTGGACACCCACCGTTGGCCATGATATTTTGGTGACACGCAGGAAGGAAAGGTATGAACCAAAGGCAGAAAGCTTGTGAAGTTTGAGGTTTTCTGCTTTACAAAGGGTACATACCTCCTTTCAATTCTGTCCTCTACCGTTGGTTTCCGCCCTGTTGGGCAATGTCCGGAGAAAAACTATGAAGAAGCAAAAAAAGGGTTTCACCTTGATCGAGCTGTTGATCGTGGTGGTCATCGTGGGCATTCTCGCCCTCGCGGCCATTCCGCTGATCACAGCCAACACACGCGACGCACGTCGCTCAGAGGGCGAACAGCAGCTCGGTTCCATGAAGAACCAGGCACGCGTTGCCTTCGCCAAGACCGGCAAGATGCCGACAAAGCTGACGACCTCGATTGACGCGGGTGGTAGCGGTGTGGCCGCTGGCGAACTTACCGGCAAGTACTTTACAGTGAATGATGCAGTTGGTGGGGCTGCGGCCGCTGCAACAATATCCGCAAAATCCATCAACAATCTCGCAACCGACGGCACCTGCACACTGACCTTCGCCATGGCAGGCGGCGACGGCACGTTTGTCTGGGTTCCGTAATCAACAGATGTGCGTTTTCCAGCCGGGCCCGCTGCGCGGGCCCGGTTTGTTTTTTCGGCTTTCACACGGCCGGCACACCGCTATCATGAGCCGTGCGGAGCTTCGGAACGCCGACAGCGAACGTATTTCGCATCAGCGTAAGATTTTCTGGCATTAAATGCCTTTTACCTTGCCCACCTCGCTATCAGAATGTATTGTTTGTGTACGATTCAACCATGGAGCGTGCCATGCAGAAAGTCCTTCGCAGTCGCCGCAGAGGTATGAGTCTCGTTGAGGTCGGCGTGGCGACAATCATTGTAACCATCGTCTCCCTCGCCGGCCTCGCGTACTACAGCAACGCTCGCATGCAGGAGATCAACACCTGGCACGACCAGAACGGGTTGTTCCTGGCCGAGCGCGAAGCTGAATCCTGGCGCGCACCTGAATACAACGGCCTCGCCGGCTGGACCGCTGCCGATGCCGGCGCCGGCAACTTTCTGCCCTTCGGTTACGCATTCGCATCGCCGGACCCGGCCTGGAATCAGCCTGGCAAGTTTAAGCCCATCGTGCTGGACGGGTACAACTACCGCGTGAGGGCCCGCCTGCTTTACAACGATCCCGTTGGCGCGGCGGTAAACGACTTTCGCGTATTCACCTCCTGGAACAACGGCACCGGTAACGTCGACTACTACTACCGGCAAGTCGTGATTGTGGTCCAGTGGGGCGATTTCGTCGGTACCGGCTCAACCTACAGTATGCAGCAGGAAACCCGTATCGCCCGCTAGGGTACCAGACTGTTGCCCGCAAGGGCGCAACCGGAGAAGCCATGAATCGCAAACGGAAAAGTCGCGGTTTTACGCTGATCGAGCTTACACTGGCAATGGCCGGCTCCATCATCCTGATCATGGGCATGTACGTCGTCATGGTCATGCTGTACCAGGGGCTTGCGCAGTCGGCCGACTTCGCCGAGGCCACTACGCGCGTTGACCTGGTGCGCCAGCTTTCATTCGATGCACGTACGGCAGAAGACTTGATGTATCCGACCAGCAACCTGACTGCCTTCTTCAACGAGACGGCCGTTGGCAACGGTTCGGGCTACTATGCGCCGACGGGCGGCTTTCATGGCCACCGCGCGCAGTTCCGGGCCGTCGAATATGACCCGGTCGCCGAAACTTCACAGCGCGTGTTCATTACCTGGGAGTCGTACCGTTCGACGGCTCTGCCCTGGACCGACCCGTGCAGTGTGCGGCGCATCAGTATGCCCGACGCAAACGCCAACCTGGTGGCCGACGATGCCTGGGAGATCCGCTTTGACCAGTCCGGCATTGAGCTGTTCACGATTCGCCGCACGTCAAACAACAACTTCAACGTGGACATGGAGTCTGTCGAGAACAACGAAGTTGCCCACGTGCAGTTAGCAGTAACGCTACGCAACGTAAATTGAACGCAGCGATCCGAAGTGAGCCCGTCTGAGCCCCCGGCGTAAGCCGGGGGCAGTCTTTAACACCCCGATGCGGCATTGCGTGATGTGGGCTTCCAGCCCGCACGTATAGCAGGCCTCCGGCCTGCAAGCGTGGCCCCCGTCCCGGGTGCGACGCGGCATTGCGTGATGTGGGCTTCCAGCCTGCACGTGCAGCAGGCCCCCGGCCTGCATGTGTGGCACCCGTCCCGGGTGCAGGTGCGCGCGGGACGCGCACAACACCTGCACACGTGCTCGAAGCCCGTCTTAACTCCATTGGCGGGGCGCCGATGCCACTTGCCTGTGCCACCATGGTTGGCGATCTTGGGCTTGCTTGTTAGGCTGACCGCCTACTCCAGGGCGACACCATGCGATTCGTGATTCTGGCCTTTACTGTGTTCGTCAGCGCGTTTTTGCTGTTCCAGATTCAGCCCTTGATTGCCAAGTACATCCTGCCATGGTTCGGCGGCACTGCCGGTGTCTGGAGCGTTGCGCTCAGCTTCTTCCAGATCGTGCTGCTGGCAGGCTACGCCTATGCCCACGTCCTGAACTCGCGCGCCAAGCCGTTGGTACAGGCCATCATTCACTGTGCGGTGCTGGGCGGGGCGGCTTTGCTGCTTCCGATCATTCCGCCAGAGACGTTGAAGCCGACAGGCGCGGAAGACCCGATGCTTCACATTCTGCTGCTGCTGCTGGTCACGGTGGGGCTGCCGTTCTTTGCACTGTCAGCGACCGGGCCGCTGCTGCAAGCATGGTTCGGCCGCATGTACCCCCGACGTTCGCCCTATGCGCTGTATGCGCTGAGCAATGTCGGTTCGCTGCTGGCGCTGTTGAGCTATCCGTTTGTGTTTGAGCCGCTGTGGGGCCGGACCGACCAGGCTGTGAACTGGTCCATCGGGTTCGGGGTGTTCGCAGTGCTGTGCGCAAGTGTAGCGTTCTTGAGCTTGCGCGCGAAGTCCGTCTCGCCCTCTGCGCCAGTGCCCGAGGCGGGCATTGCAGAAACAGCCGCCACAGGCGATGCAGACGCGGACAAAGCCAGGCAACCTGTTTTGCGCTGGATCCTGCTGCCGGCGTGCGGAACGATGTTGCTGATTGCGTTTACGAACCACATTTGCGTGGACGTAGCGAGCATACCCTTCCTGTGGGTCATACCTCTGAGTATCTACTTGCTGTCATTCATCCTTACGTTTGCCCACGCCCGCTGGTACCCCCGCATGTCTTTCCTGGCACTCGCAATGCTGGGCGCGGTCGCGGCCGCGTTGCTGTTCGCGTTTCACGTTGACTTCGGTTTGTGGCCAGCCATAGCAACTGCGTGCATCTCGCTGTTCGTGTTGACGATGGTTTGCCACGGCGAGGTGTACCGTCTCCGGCCGGCCGTCAAGTCGCTGACGAAGTTCTACATGTGCATTTCTCTTGGAGGTGCGATTGGCGGCGTGTCGGTCGCGTTGTTGTCACCGTTGTTGTTTCCGGTCCATCTCGAGTACCTGATTTCCGTGTTGCTTACGGTCCTTCTTGTCATGGTGTGCCATGCTCGTGACGAGCAAAGCCCCATGTTCCAAGGTCGGTTGAAGGTGGCATGGGCGGCCTGTGCGATAATCGTCTTTGGCATACTGGGTGTTGGTGGCTACGGCGTTCATCGCGACACCTCAACCGCCATATACATCAGTCGCAGTTTCTATGGCGTGTTTCGCGTCGAGCAATCCGAGCCCGAAACCGAGGATGAAGCCGTCATGCGGGTTCTGTTATCGGGCACGACTACGCACGGCTTTCAGGTGTTGGCCGAGAATTGGGCTGACAGGCCGACGTCGTACTATGGGCCAAACTCCGGAATTGGAATAGTAATGGAAGTCACCGCCGACCAACCCAACCGCCGCATTGGTGTGCTAGGTCTGGGTACCGGCTCAGTTGCTGTCTATGGAAAGGCCAACGACCACATTCGATTTTATGAGATCAATCCCGACGCAGAATACATCGCGGAGGAGTATTTTTTCTACCTGCGTAGAACAGAGGCACAGTATGAAGTCATTCTTGGGGATGCCCGGCTATCGCTGGAGAGCGAGGAACCGCAGGGATTTGATATCCTGATCTTGGATGTTTTTACGAGTGATTCGATCCCGATCCATGTTGTGACACGCGAAGCTTTTGACCTGTACAATCGCCACTTGAAGCCTAACGGGGTCATCTTGGTGAACGTCTCGAATAGACACCTCGACTTGCGTCCCGTCGTGCGGATGTCTGCAATGAGAACAGGGTTGTCCGTTGCTGGATGGTCATCGAAGGGAAGCATTAGAGAAGCGACGACACCTGCCGACTGGATGATCCTGACCCGCAACAGGGAGACGATAGAGAAGCTTGCGGTTCATGTTGAGCGGCTACGCCAGACGTGGCCCCGGTTTGAAGATGACGACGGACATTGGCCAGGGACCCTTGGCATGCCGATGGACGTGTACGGCGGCTCAGAAATCCAGCCCTGGACTGACGACTACGCCAACTTATTCTCAATCCTGAAGTAGACGAAACGCACAGCGGCCGGGTGTCACATTCGTACGCTGTCAGCCTTTTTGCATGGTCGCCGCTTGCGTATCTGCTTGTGCCGTGGGGGGTTGACTACTTTTCCCACCATCTCTATCTTCGCTGCCTGTTGCTCAAAACTACTTCGTCTCTTATTACCCGGAAGGGCCCATGGCAACCTTAGCCGTTGGCATTGATGTCGGGACTTCCTCTGTCAAGGCTGTGGCGCTCAAGCGCACCAGCTCGGGCTTTGCTCTGCGCAGCGTCGGACAAGCCGACATACGCCGAAGCGAGTTCCACCCCGAGGAGTCGCCCCAAGCCATTGCCGAAGCGCCGCTTCGGGCGCTTGAGCGGGTTTCGCAGGACGGCTCATTCGCCCGCAAACCCTGCGCGTTCGCTGTTTCCGGGCCGCGCGTGGCACCTCGACTGTTCAAGTTTCCATCAATTCCCAAGGGCGAAGTGGAACAGGCCATCCGCTTTGAAGCGGAACAGATCATTCCCTTCGACCTTGCCCAGGCAGCACTCGACTTTGTGCTGTTCGACGAACTGATGGAAGAAGGCAAGCCCGTCATGGAAGGCCTTGTCGTCGCCGTCCACCGCGAAGAAGTGGACAAGCGCTTCGTGCTGCTGAAGGCCGCAGGCTTTGACCCGGTAGTGCTGGATATCGACACACTGGCCCTGGCCAATGCCTACACCGAAACCGAAGGCGTCAACGAGCGCGAAACCGTGGCGCTGGTAAACATCGGCGCGCGCTTTACCAACCTGTCCATCATGAACGGCCCGCACCGCTGCTTCGTGCGCGATATCGCCACCGGCGGCGACATGCTTTCCCGCGCCATCAGCGAGATCTATGGCCTGGATCTGCCGCAGGCCGAAAAGCGCAAGCGCGAGGCGTCGTACACACCCCTTGACGACCTGGATGGCGGCGGCGGTGCTGAAGCCGAGTTCGGCGCCGAAACCGAAGGCTTCGGCGGCGAAACCGAAGGCTTTGAACCGATTGACGAGGGCAACGAAGAGTATGTGCTGCTCGACAACGATGAAACCGGCTTCACCAGCGGTGCAGACACGCTGACTGGTGAAGAAGGCTTTGAGGCATCGGCCCAGACGCAAAGCGGCATGAATGCGGCGCAGCGTATTTCCGCCAACCGCGCGGTGCTTGCGGACGCGCTGGGTGACCTGATCAGCGAAATCCAGGACACGTTCAAGTACTACATCAATCGCCGCATTGTGCCGCGCATTGACAAAGTGCGGCTTTGCGGTGGTACTGCGAAGTTTCCTGACATCCAGGAGTTTTTTGCCGGCCAGCTTGGCGTGCCGACGGACCTCTGGAACCCGTTTGCGCGCATTGACGTCGGGGGGGTTGCGGGCAAGTACCCGCCGAACTTCCTGGACGAACTTGGGCCAATGATGGCAATAGCAACCGGACTGGCAATGCGGTCACTGTAGGGGCGCAGATTACTGCACCTGCACTTGTGCTGACTGGGACCGGGGGGACATGAAATGTTTGAACTGAACCTGATCAAGGACAAAGCCAAGTCACGCCAGCGACGGCGCGTGATTTTCCTTGGAATTGTCACGATCCTGTTTCTGAGCGGCCTGCTTGCAATTGTTGTCGGCAGCCTGTTCTGGCAGGAAATGACGGCGCTGGAAAGGGTTGAGGCTGACATCCTGTCAAAGAAGGCAAGCAACGAAGCCATTGAGCTTGAAATCAGCATCGAGAAGCCGAAGGCAAAGAAGCGCCGCAACGCAATCATTGAGGCCTGGACTGAAGACCTTGATGTGCGCCAGAACCGGCCGTACTTCACGCCGTTGATGCGCGACATTGCCGACCATTACCCGAAGTCGGCCGAGTTCTGGTACAACATGCTGCAGGTTGGGCAGCAGGAACTGGTTGGAACATCTGTCCAGGCCGAACGCGACCCGACTGCCGGCTCGAAAGAGCTGATGGGCACGCGCCGCCTCAGTGGCACGGGCTATATCCAGATTGAGCAGAGTGACGTGCTGACGGTAAGCGAACTGCGTTCGCTGTCAGGTCGCATGCAGAGCATGGTCAAGCTGGTGGGTGAACCCCGCTTCGAGCTGGACCTTTCGAAGGAACCGAACACGATTCAGGACGGCGGTCGCTACGTGCCGTTCACTATCCAGGCCGCGGCGACGACCTTTACCGGCGTCAGGCCGTAGGAGCTAGCAATGGCTGACAAAGCATCCGGGGACTGGACAGCGGGCGTTGTCGCGATGATCGCGGCACTGCTGATCGGCGGCGGTATCCCCGTTGGCCTGTACCTGGGGCTGTATGCCCCCAAGAAACAGGATCGGATCGACGCCGAGAAGAAGTACAAAGAACTGACAGAGAATGAGGTGCTGCTGTTTGTACAGCAGGCAGAAGTGATGAAACTGAAGGCCGAAGCCGACGAGATGGCTGAGCGCGTCAAAGAGATTGAGGCGCCGTTTGCCGTGGGCTCCGAGGCGCGCATGGACGTGCCGAAGGCCCGCGATATGCTGGATCGACTTGCCGGAACGCATAACCTGAAGCTTTTGCCGATTCGGCGCCAGCAGGTAGGCGCCGACGTTGTGTTCCCTGGCGAATCACAGGTCACGTTTGAAAAAGGGCTTGTCGCCACGAAGCTCATTATCGAGGCGCAGGCAACCTTTCACGATTTCGGCCGCTTCGTCACCGCGATGGAAATGTTGCCGGACCTGGTGGTGATCCCGGCCACGCTGGATTGCCAGGGCGACAGCAACGGCGGTCGCGAACACTTGTTTGTGATGCATGTGTATGTCGTCCAGAAGCGCAACGTTGAAGAGATCGGAAGGTAGGGGGCCGGCACATGGCACTGGACAAGAACAAACGCAACCTGATCATTCTAGTCGGCCTGATAGTCGTGGGTGGCGGCGTTGCGGCATGGCAGTTCGGATTGTTCAAGTCAGATCCGCCGCCGGTTGCACCTCCGGCGCCGCCGGCGCCTGCCGTTGCGACGACACCGCCAGTTGCCGGCGCACCCGGTACGCCCGGTCAGCCTGCGCCCGTAGTTGTTGTGCAGGACCTGCCGATTCCTGAAAAGGTCCCCATCCGGGTGACCACCTACACGTGGCCCGTGAAAGCGCCGGCCGATTCACGCGGCTGGATACCACCCGAGGGCGGAAAGTACGCCTACGACCCGTTCCTGGTGCAGAACATTGAGGTGGTGGACCCGGATCGTGCCAAGTACATCGACCAGATTCGCAACGACTGGGTTCCGGACGGCATCTCGGAGACCTGGCAATGGGTGCAGTATCGCTACCCGCTGCCGCTGCTGGATGATAAGGGCGATCCAATTCTGGACGATGAAGGTAACCCGAAGCCGGACCCGGACAAGCCCCCCAGAATCGAAGAGAAATGGGAATTGGTTCGCGAAGCCTGGTTCAAGGACAAGCGGCGGCCCTATCGTGCCGGCGACCGACTTACGAACACGCGGTACGTCATTGAGGCCATTATTCTTGGCGACAAATACGACGTGGGACACATCACCAAGGCGATTATTCGCCTGAAGGGTGACACGGGGGCACAACTTGACCTTGAGCTCGCGCCGGCAAGCCGATACGACGAAAAGGCAGTTACAAAGCCTCGGTAGCAGTTAGTGCAGTGAATTCCATGCAGCGAATCCGGGCCAATACCCGGTTTTCAAAGAGATCTGGGGGGACCTCAAGATGAAGAATGGCCATCGATTCAGCGCGTTGCTGGCGCTTGCGGTGATTGCGAGTGCGACCATTTTTGCAACGCCTGCGCGCGCACAGGGAGGGCCGGATTCAAGCCAGCCCATCACGATCGACTTCGTGCAGAAGGACATTCACACGGTGATGCACTACATCGCCCTGCGCTCAGGCCTTCAGATCAGCGTTGAAGGCAGCGTCAAGGTCGAGCTGACCGTGATGTATCGCGACGTTGATCCCAAAGAGGCGATTCGCTCTTTGTGCAAGTCGAACAAGCTCGACTACATTGAAGACGGCAAATTCATCATCATCAAGGCGCGGCCCCAGGACACCAAGCTCGCCAACGTGGTGAAGGGCGAACAGCCGAGTCGCTACAATGTGATGTTCGAGCTGCACCCGCTGGTGCAGGCGATCAACGAAGTTGCCAGCATCACCGAGTCTGACGCATACGTGCCGGCGGCCCCGCCCGAAGACCTTGAGCAGCCAGGCGGCAGCGGCGGCTTTTTCGGCCCCATCGGCGGAACCGGTATTGAAGAAAAGATTCGCGAGCGCAAGGTCAGCATGTACATGCGCGAAGCCAGCCCGCGCGAAATCATGGAGCGCCTGGCAGCCCTCGGCGGCCTGAAGCTGAAAATTGTAGAGCGCGACGGCGGCGACGGCACCAAGCGCATGGGTTTTGAGTTTGAATACCCGGTGCGCAAGAAGGACGGCGAGGCGATTGACCCGATTGATCCCGAAGGCCAGCCGCTCGTGCGCAAAGAGTGGACGCTGCCGGGCTTGAACATGGACGACCTCAAGAATGAGGTGAAGAACCTGCTCAGTCCGATCGGCAAGATGGCGATTGAGAAGAGCACTTCCTTTATTGTGGTGTACGACGTTGCGGACCCTTACCTGATTCGGGTGTCAGAGTTCCTGGACCCGCTGGTTCCGCTGTCAGTCGCCAAGGCCGAAGAAGACGCCAAGAAGGCGTTTGACCCGATTGTCGTGCGTGAATATCGCGTCATGCGCGAAGTCAGCACAGGCATCGGCGCCGGCGCCGGCGCCCCCACCCAGCTGCACACCCAGTTGCAGCCGTTGATGAGCGACGACGGCCGCGTCGTTCCAAACCCTGACCGCAACAGCATCATCATCTGGGAGCGCCAGTCGCGCATGCCATTGATTGACGCGCTGATGGCCAGCCTGGACACAGCCCCCGAGCAGGTGCTGATCACTTCCAAGCTGATTGAAGTCACGATTGACGAGTATCTCGGCTATGGCCTGGAACTGTTTACAAACCATGGCGCGGCTTCGCTGAATGACGGCGTCTTTACAGGCGGCAGCCAGGACACCCAGAACACCGTTGGCGGCATGTTCGGCCAACCGACTGGTTTTGACCCGTTCTTTGCAACGTTCACCAACCCGCGCATCGACATCCGGCTCGAGTTCCTGGCGAACGAGGGCAAGGTCAAGACGCTCAGCCAGCCCAGCCAGATGGTAAGCAACCGCAAGCAGGCGCGAATCGAGGTTGGTCAAGAAATACCCTATCTTGAGTCCACCGGCTCAACGGGCGGCAGCACAACCGCCACTGTGGCGTTCAAAGAGGTTTCGATTGTCATGGACGTCACGCCCACCGTGCTTGAGGGCGGCCTGATCCGCCTGCAGGTGATCGTTACCGTGCGTGAAGTGGTGGGCAACGTTGCGATTGAGGGCACGAATACGCCTGTGCTCAGCAAGCGTGAGTCCAAGACCGACGTGTTCATTCACGACGGCGAAACGCTGGTGATGGGCGGCTTGATGCGCGAGCGCGAACGCCAGGATGAAAACGGCATTCCGTTCCTCAAGGACATCCCGTTCCTGGGCTACCTGTTCAAGAGCTGGAACAAGACCACGAACAAGACTGACCTGCTGTTCTTCGTGCGTCCCCAGATCGTAAGCCAGGGCGGCACGGCACGCCCCGGTGAGGCCCCGGAGATTGCCCGCGACATCCGCCCGTTGATCTATGAAGACGGTGACGAAACCAAGGCCAACATTCGGCCAAACCGCTTCCGCAAGCTCGGCCTTGAAGCCAAGCCCAAGCACTACAACCCGACCACCCGGCCCAAGAGCTCGGCCGATGTAAACCCGGGCGCATAAGCAGGGCAGTGGATGGGAAAGTCAACAGACGCAAAGCAGAACTTTGAGCGCTTGCTCGACCGCATGCAACCCATGGTCGAGCAGGCGCTCAAGCGCTATGCGTGGCCATCCACCAGCGCGCCGACTCGCCTGGTCGAGGCCATGAACTACTCGCTCAAGGCCGGTGGCAAGCGTCTGCGCCCGATGCTGGTTTTCGCAGCATGCGAAGCCGTCGGCGGCGACGCCAACGAGGCCATGCCCGTGGCTGCAGCCTTTGAGCTGGTGCATACGTACAGCCTGATCCACGACGACCTGCCGGCCATGGACGACGACGACCTGCGCCGGGGTATGCCCACGTGCCACAAGGCGTTTGACGAAGCCACCGCAATTCTCGCGGGCGACGCCATGAACACCTACGCGTTTCAGGCGATTCTTGAGGGCGTCAGCGACCCGGTGAAGGCCGGCGCCGCGGCTCTGGAGCTTGCGCGTGCCGCCGGGCTTGAGGGCATGGTTGGCGGCCAGATGGCTGACCTGGAGAGCGAAGGCGCAGAAGCCAACCTTGAACGCCTGCGCTACATCCACGCTCACAAGACGGGGGCGTTGATCAGCGCTGCGGTGGTATGTGGCGGAATCGTCGGCGGTGCCGATGCCGCAGGGTTGTCGCGTTTGCGGCGCTACGGTCAGCAGGTGGGGCTCGCGTTTCAAGTAGTTGACGATATTCTTGACGAAACCGCGACAGCCGAGCAATTGGGCAAGTCCCCCGGCAAAGACAGCGCGGCAAACAAGATGACCTACCCGCGCGTAATGGGCCTGGAAGCCGCAACACAGCACGCCCAAGAGCTGGTGGAGTCTGCGCTGGCCGAACTCAAGGGCTTGGCCAAGGCCGAGGCGTTGGGCGTGATTGCCGCCTATTTTGTCGCCAGAACTCACTGATTTGGGGGCTGTCACTGTCCGCGATGCTGGGCTAAACTCGCGGTTTGGTGGGCTACATGAGGTAGGAATGTCCGAGTTGTTGAACAGCGTGAACACGCCGGAAGACCTGAAGCTGCTGAAGCGCGACGAGCTGCCCGGGCTGGCTGAAGAAATGCGCGCGTTCATCATCGACAGTGTCGCCGGCAAGACCGGCGGCCACCTGGGCTCCGGCCTCGGAGCCGTCGAGTTGGCCATTGCCCTGCACTACTACTACCGGCTTGGCGACCACGACAGCGTGGTTTGGGACGTCGGCCACCAGTGCTACCCCCACAAGTTGCTTACGGGTCGTCGCAGCCAGTTCGAGAGCCTGCGCCAATACAAGGGCATCAGCGGCTTCCCTGACCCCAAAGAAAGCTGCTTCGACAAGGTAAAGACCGGCCACGGCGGCACATCGCTCAGCACCGCGCTGGGTGTTGCCATTGCCAACAAGACCCAGGGCCTGCTTGACCGCACGAGCATCGCCGTCATCGGCGACGGGGCACTGCAGGAAGGCCAGGCGCTGGAGGCGCTGAACCACGGCGGCGACCTGCGCGACCTGAAGTTCCTGATTGTGCTCAATGACAACGAACACGGCATCGGCCCGGCCACCGGCGCACTTGCCAACTACTTCAGCAAGTTCCGCACCAGCCACGCCTACACCAGCGCCAAGAAGGACGTCAAGAAGATGCTCAAGGTGCTGGAAGACCAGGCAGGTGGTCTGGGCCGCGCCATCCATGATGTGCTGGATCATGTGAAGGCCGGTCTGCACGGCTTGATGCCCGCGACCCACCCCGGCGTGCTGTTTGAAGAACTCGGCTATTTCTATTACGGGCCGATCGACGGCCACAACACCGACCAGTTGCTTGAGGCATTCGAGAATTCGGCACGTGTGCCCAAGCCCGTTGTGCTTCATGTGCTGACGCGCAAGGGCAAAGGCTTCCAGGACGACGTGCCGGACCATTACGCCTATCACGCCGCCAAGACCCACAGCAAGCTGACGGCGCACCTGCCGAAGGAGTACGCGCGGGCGGGCGGGCCATCGTACACCGACGTGTTCGTGGACAAGACCACGGAGTTGATGAAAAAGGATCAGAAGGTCATCGCGATCACCGCAGCGATGCTTCAGGGCACCGGCCTTGAGATCGTCCAGAAAACTTTCCCTGATCGGGTATATGACGTTGGCATGGCTGAGCAGCATGCGGTTGGCTTCGCGCAGGGCCTGAAGCTCGGTGGCCTCAAGCCGATCTGCGCCATTTACTCAACATTCATGCAGCGCTCGGTGGACCAGCTGTTTCAAGAACTCGCATTGATCAAGTGCCCGGTCTTGCTGGCACTTGACCGCGCCGGTCTGGTCGGGCCCGATGGCGCCACCCACAACGGCGTGTTCGACATCGCCTATCTCAGCATGCTGCCCAACATGGTGCTGATGGCGCCACGCGACGCGACCGAGATGAAGAGCATGATGGAGTGGGGGCTTGAGCTCCCGACGCCGGCGGCAATTCGCTTTCCGCGCGCAAGCTCGCCGATCGATGAGTTGCCCGCCAGGCATCCGCTCGAGTTGGGCAAAGCCGAGATCCTGCGCGAAGGCGACGATGGCGTCGTCATCGCCTACGGCAGCATGGTCTACCATGCCCTGGAAGCCATCGAAAAGATTGAGGAACGCCACGGAAAGCGCCTTACGCTGGTCAACGCACGGTTCGCCAAGCCGTTTGACGAGCAGATGTTCGCCATGCTGATCGAGAAGCACAGCCACGTGTTCACCGTCGAAGAGCACGTCCGCCGCGGCGGCTTTGGCAGCAGCATCCTTGAGTTTGCAAATCACGCACGGCTTGAAGTCGGCAAGCTGGAAGTGCTGGCCATTGACGATCGATTCGTAGACCACGGCGCACGCGTTGAGGTACTGCAGGAAGTCGGCCTCGATCCTGAGGGCATCGCGGCCAGTATCGAGAGGCGTCTGGGCTTGCGCCGGGCGTCGGGCGAGACTTCACGGCGCAGCGTTGCCACAGGCAGCGTAACGGGATGATCTTACTGGTTGGTGACGGCAAGCGGGCAGACGTGATTCACGCAATCGCGCAGGTAGAGCCATTGCTGCGCGAACTCACCGACGAAGTGCTGGTCGATGTTGATCAGACACTTGACCTTGAGAAGCACCCACCGGCGCTGGTGATCAATTTTGGCGGCGATGGCAGCATCCTTCGGGCGGCGGGTCGCCTCGGCCGGCACCAGGTGCCGCTATTGGGTGTCAACTTCGGCAAGTTCGGGTTTCTGGCAGAGTACGAGCTGCCGGAACTGCTGGTGCGGCTGAAAGACGCCGTGGCAGGGACACTGCCAACGCGCCGTTCGCTGCTGCTTGTGGTGCGCGTGAGGGCCGGCCGCGAAACTCAGGAACGTATCGTGATCAACGACGTGGTTTTCCAGCGCTCGCCGCAGCACCGCATGGCCCACGTGCACGCCAGCTACGACGGCGCCCCGATTGCCGACTACTTTGGCGACGGTCTCATCGTCAGTACTCCCGTTGGTTCCACGGCCTACAACCTGGCTGCGGGTGGGGCCCTGCTGCAACCTGAGCTGGATGCGCTTATCCTGACGCCGTTGTTTTCGCACACGCTGAGTTTGCGCCCGCTGGTCGTTCCGGCCTCTGGTACTCTACTGCTGAAGATCGAAGACGACGACCGGCTCACCGTCACGATGGACGGCGAGGGCAGTCGTGAGCTCACCGGGGGAGACTTCGTCGAGATCACGAGGGCGCCCATGCCGATGACACTGGTGGCCCACCCCGTGCGCAGCTACTTTGATACGCTTCGCCTGAAGTTTGACTGGAGCAAGCGAACAACAGTTTCTCGTCCCTGACGCATTTCCGGTCGCTATACTCCTGCCCATGCGCCCCGCGACTGCCCGGCTTGCCAAGCGCCTGCCCATTACCCCCCAGCGACAGTCGCTGACGGTGATTCTCTATTGCCAGGACGCGGCCCGGCGCGCAGCCATGCTTGCCGCGATCAGCGGCAATCGCAAGTTCGACCACGAACGGGATTCGATCATTGAGGTCACCGCGCCCGACCAGACCGGCAGCTTCAGCCTGCGCAACGGAACACTGCTGATCATGGACACCGACAGCGCGCCGCTGGACTCGCAGTATCTTGAAGACCGCGGCCCCTCGTCCGTGGTCGCCAGCTGGGGCCTGCGCAGTGACGACACGCAGATTGACGCGCACCTGACGGCAGAGCCTGAGGCGCCGGAAATCGCGCGTGTGCTTTACCGTGCGCGGGAGTTGACGTGGCTTCGTTCCCGGGCATTCAACGAAGGCGCAACGGCAAGCAGCTCAGAAAAGCTTGCGCGCCTGAACCGCATTGGCACGGCGTTGTCCGATGTGCGTGTGCTGAAAGACCTGCTGGCCGTCGTGCTGAATGAAGCGCGCAATATCATGGATGCCGACGCCGGCAGCATCTACATCATCGAGTATGGCAAGGGCTCCGCGCTGGGCGGCCGCAAGGTGCTGGGCCGTGCTGAGCGCCGCACTCGCGCTGTTGCGGTCAAGCGTGCCGCATTGACGCAGCAACTGTTCAGCCTGCGCTTTGCCGCCGCCCAGAATGACACGCTGCAGATTCCGTTTGAAGAAATTGTGTTTCCGGCAAACCTCGAAAGCATCGCGGGCTATGCAGCGATTACCGGCGAGATCGTGGCGATCGAAGACGTCTACCACCTTCCCAAGGGCGCGCCGTACAGGTTCAACAAGTTTATCGATGAGAAGTACGGCTACCGTACATGCAGCATGCTCACGGTGCCGCTGAAGAACACGCAGGATGACGTAGTCGGCATCGTGCAGCTGATCAACAAGAAACGCGACCCGCTCAAGAAACTGCAGCTGGGTGAGAATGCCATCGGTGAGATCATTTCCTTCACGGACGAAGACATTGAGCTTGCGGCCAGCCTTGGTGGCCAGGCCGGCGTCGCCATTGAAAATGTGCGCTTGATGGACGCGATCACACACCTGTTCGAGCGCTTCGTGATCGCGTGCGTACAGGCCGTTGAGCAGCGCGACCCGGCCACCGCCGGCCATTCAGGGCGCGTAGACCGGCTGACAATGGCGCTGGCCGATGAAGTGAACAAGGACAAGGCGGGCGTGTACAAAGACGTCACGTTTACCGACGCCGAGATGGTTGAGCTGCACTATGCGGGCTTGCTGCACGACTTCGGCAAGATCGGCGTACGGGAACACGTGCTGCAGAAAGCGGAGAAGCTGTTTCCTGCGCAGGCCCAGGCAATTGAGTTTCGCGCACAGGTCATCGGCCGCGAATTGCGACTGAACGCGCTGGAACGCGAAGCCAGGCTGATCGCCGACGGCGAATCAAGCGAGGCTTTGTCCAAGGGCATCCGCGAGGCGCTCGCGGCAGACCTTGCCAGGCTTGCATCGGACCTTGAGTTTGTGCGCAAACACATCAAGCCGATCTTCGTGACGGATGAATCGCAGGCGCGGCTTGCGGCCATCCATGCCAACCCCTGGAAGATTGGTGAAGACCTCTACCCGCTGGTGGATGAAGACGAGTACGTCAGCCTGTCCACCAAGCGCGGCACCCTCAACGCGCAAGAACGCAAGGAAATCGAGAACCATGTCGCTGACTCGTGGAAGTTTCTTAAGCAGATCCCATGGACGGACGACCTGGCGCGCGTGCCGGAAATTGCGGGCCAGCACCACGAAAAAATGAAAGGCGGCGGGTATCCCAACGGCGTGCCCGCTGGCGAGACTCCGCTGGGTTCGCGGTTGATGGCCGTCGCGGACGTCTTCGACAGCCTGACCGCCAGTGACCGGCCCTACAAGCCTGCAATTCCGCTTGAGCGCGCGTTGCAGATACTTGACTCGATGGCGGCCGACGGCGACCTGGACCCTGATGTGGTCAAGCTGTTC
This sequence comes from Planctomycetota bacterium, assembly GCA_025993795.1. Taxonomy (GTDB): domain Bacteria; phylum Planctomycetota; class UBA8742; order UBA2392; family UBA2392; genus JADJRK01. The sequence goes on along the minus strand of JAMQHL010000070.1, from coordinate 64,478 downwards.
AACGACACAAAGATCTGGGAGAAACTGAAGCTCAAGGTCGTGCGGCTTGCCGACGCCAACGATGCCCAGAAGTCCGCGCGGTAGACCAACTGGCGGTTGCGAATCACAGATTGGGGACTAGGGTTGGGCCGCCGGTGTGCGGGCTCCCGGCGTGGATTCGATGTTGAGCCCCCGATTCAGACGTCGCAAAGCACCATGCCCCAGCCCAGAACTATTACGGTAGCGCACAGCCCTGACGCCGACGACGCATTCATGTTTCACGCGCTGGCAAACAGCAAGATCGACACCGGCTGGCTGACCATCAAGCATGAACTCTGCGACATTGAGACACTGAACCAGCGGGCAAAGACCGCCGAGCTGGATGTGACCGCATGCAGCTTTCACGCCTACCCGTACATCGCCGACAAGTACGTGATTACACGGGCCGGGGCAAGCATGGGCGACCGCTACGGGCCGATCATCGTCTCGCGCGAGCCCATGAACCCCCAGGACCTTAACGGCCGAAGGGTTGCCACGCCGGGACCACTGACAAGCGCGACGCTGGCGCTGCGGCTTTACAATGACCGCGTTGAGCCGGTGCACATGAACTTCAACGAAGTGCAGACGGCTGTGCTGGATGGCCGCGTTGATGCCGGTGTGATCATCCACGAAGGTCAGGTGACGTACAACGACCTGAAGCTGTTTAAGGTGGTGGACCTTGGCGAATGGTGGCACACCAAGCACGAGCTGCCGTTGCCGCTGGGCTGCAATGTTGCGCGCCGGGACCTGGGCAACGACGTGATCGCCCAGTTCAGCAAATGCTTCAGCGCCAGCATCCGGTACGCGCTTGAGCATCGGCAGGAGGCGCTGGACTACGCGCTCAGTTACGGTCGTGGCCTTGACCGGTCAAGGGCCGACAAGTTTGTCGGCATGTACGTGAACGACTACACGGTCGATATCGGGGACAAAGGCATGCAAGCCGCCCGCCTGTTCCTGAAGCTCGGCCGTGATCGCGGCTTCGTCACCAGCAACGTTGAGCTCGAGTGGGTGTAGCGGATACATCCCCCTGACGCGGAGTCTCAGGCGCCGCTATCCTGCGCCCATGGCCGACGACAAGCCTGCCGATCCCGATAAGCGCAACGCCATGCGGCAACTCGCCGGCGAAGCGGTGAAGCACGCAACGCGGCTGGTGCCCGGCTCGCGCATTGTCCAGAACTGGGATTCGGAGCTGTTTCAAAAGCTGTACGAGTCGGGCATGCACCGCAACCAGGCGCTGCCGAAAGACTTCACGGACATGCATGGTCGCAAGTTCTTCCGGCCTCCTGGTGCGCTGCACGAGCAGGACTTTCTCGACGCGTGCTCGCGTTGTGGCAAGTGTGTGCAGGCCTGCCCCGAGAAAGTCATTCACGTCGCTCGCGACGGCGACGGCCCGCAAGCCGGAACACCGGTGCTGCGACCCAACCACGGGGCGTGCACCATGTGCGGCGACTGCATGGCGGCCTGCCCGACCGGCGCATTGAAACCAACGCCGGTGGGGGAGATTCGAATCGGCATCGCCGTCATTGAGCCCGACACCTGCCTGGGCTACCTGGGCAAGACCTGCACTGCCTGCCAGGACGCGTGCCCGCTTGAGCCCAACGCCATTGACTTCGACGGCACCGTGCCCAAAGTTGACAGCCGTATCTGCACCGGCTGCGGCTTGTGCGTGCACGCCTGCCCAACCAAGCCGCCAAGCATCGTTGTGCTGCCTAGGCCGGCAAGAAGCAGGAAAGGCGACAAGTGAGCACCAAGTCATACATATACTGCGATTACGCTGCCGGCACGCCGTGCCGGCCTGAGGCGTTGGCTGCGTTCGCCGAGTTCGCGACAGGGCATTACGCAAACCCCGGCGCGCACCACCCGCTGGCCTACATTGCCAAGAAGCACCTGTATGACCTGCACGACCGCATGGGGCGCGCGATCGGTGCCGACCCTCGCGAAATCGTGTTCACAAGCGGCGGCACGGAAAGCGACGTACTCGCCCTGCGCGGCATGCTGGCCGCCGCCAAGGCCCCGCGGAACGAGCTGGTGATCAGCGCCATTGAACACCACGCCGTGCTGCTTGAAGCTCAGCGCCTGGAGCGCGCGGGAGCGCGCGTACACTACGCGCCCGTGAGCGCTGATGGCGTGATTGAACTGGATGCCCTGCGCCGTGTGGTCAGCGAGCGAACCGCGCTTGTCAGCGTGATGTACGCCAATAACGAGACCGGCGTGCTGCAACCTGTGCACGAAGTGGCAAAGATCGCCCACGCCGCGGGCGCAAAATACCACTGCGACGCGGTGCAGGCATTCTGGAAGCTCCCGGTGAATCCAAAAGAAATCGGCGCCGACCTGCTGACGCTCGCCGGCGCCAAGTTCGGCGGCCCCAAGGGCACGGGCATCCTGTACAACGAAATGACCAATCGCCTGGCGCCCGTGATCATCGGCGGCCCACAGGAATGGGGCTACCGCGCAGGCACCGAGAACCTCAGCGGCATGGCTGCACTTGCCGTTGCCATGGAACTTGCCGACGCCGAGCGTGAGCGCGCATGGCCACGCGTCGAGGCGCTGCGCAACCGCCTTGAAGAAATGCTGTCCAAGGCGTTGGGCGATAACGTCCGCATCAATGGCGCAGGCGCGCCGCGGCTGCCAAACATCAGCAACATCAGCTTCCTTCACATCGAAGGCCAGGCGATGGCCATCCAGCTTGGCGAAGCTGGCTACTGCGTCGGGCTGGGCAGCGCCTGCGCGCCCGGCGAGACCGACCCCAGCCATGTGTTGGCAGCGATGGGCTTAACCTGGGAAGACGCGATCGGCTGCATCAGGTTCTCGTTCGGTCCGGACATTACGGACGAGCAGGTCAACGGCCTCGCCGACCTTTGCGTGGCTAACTACAAGCACCTGAGGGGCCTGGGTTAGCAGCCCCGACACGAATGACGACCCAAACCCTGCAACCGGCAGACCGGCCCATTGACGCGCGGCTTGAACTGCCGGGGTCGAAGTCCTTTGCCAACCGGGCCATCGTGTGCGCCGCTTTGCGGGGGGCGACCTGCACGATTCAGAACATTTCGCCGGCAGATGACACCGCGATCATGTTGAACGTGCTTAGCGACCTGGGCTGGCGTGTGACACGCCTGAACCCGCTTTCCACTGAGGTCCGGCTGGAACCGCCGTCGAGGCCCGTTGCAGGGCCGCATGTGACGCAGATTTACACCGGCGCCGCCGGCACAGCCACGCGCTTTGCCTGCGCGCTGCTGACTGTGGTGCCGGGACGCTTTGTGCTGGATGGCAACGCGCGCATGCGGCAGCGGCCCATGGGGGAGTTGCTGGGCGCGCTGCGGCAGCTTGGTGCCGTGGTTGACGGGCGCGGCCAGCCGGGATGTGTGCCGCTGGCGATTGAGGGGGCGTCTCTGCGGGGCGGCAAGTGCGCCCTGCGCGGGGACGTGAGCAGCCAGTTCCTTTCAGCACTCTTGATGGTGGCACCCACGAGAGGCGCGGGTGTCGAAATCGAGATTGAAGGAGAGCTGGTCAGCAAGCCCTATGTGGACATCACGCTGCAAGTCATGGCAGCGTTTGGTGTTGGCGTAGTGCGGGAGGGCTATCGCCGCTTCGTCGTGAAGCCGGAGTTGCCGGACAGGATGTCCGGCGACCAAAGGCTAGACGCCCGCAGCACCTATCGCGTGCCGCCGGATGGCACAGCGGCGAGCTACTTCTGGGGCGCGGCTGCGGTCGCCGGCGGCAAGTGCGTGATCGATGGCTTGACGCGTCAAGACGTGCAGGGCGACGTGCGTTTTGTGGATCTTCTCGAGCGCATGGGCTGCGAAGTGCTGGAGTTTCCAAACGGGTTGGGGGTTTCCCGCGCGACGCAAGCATCGCCGTTGCAGGCGATTGACGCCGGCCTGTCGGCGTTGCCTGACTGTGCCCAGACACTGGCGGTAGTGTGTGCGTTCGCGGAAGGCACTTCACGCCTTACTGGCCTGTCGACGCTGCGGGTCAAGGAAACCGACCGCATTGCCGCACTGCAAGCCGAGTTAGCCAAACTGGGTGTGATCACACGGGCCGGTTCGGATTGGCTGGAGATCGACGGGCTTGGAAACAGGAGCCCGAAGCGCGAACGACGGGTAAGCATTCGAACCTACGATGATCACCGCATGGCCATGAGCTTCGCAGTGGCGAGCCTGCGGCTACCGCTGGCCATCGAGAACCCGGAGTGTGTGTCCAAGAGCTTCCCGGCGTTCTGGGAGTACTGGCAGCGCCTTGCGTAGCACCGGTGTGCTCACCCGGCCGCGTGTTATCGCGTGAGCCAGAGAATCAGGAACGTGACGGCGGCGATGGCTGCGCCGGCGGCCACGCCCCACGCGACGCGCGAGCCCGCGAGGGCGGCCGCGGCCTTGTCTTCCGCGACTTTGATCTTTGCCTGGATCTCGGCGTGGCGGCTCTTCTCGATGTTCAGCGCGCGCATGATGCTGGACTTGCCGATCTCGTACTTGCTGGGCAGCTTGGGCTTGTGGGTGTCGCGCAGATTTTCCAGGTCCGCGAACAGGTTGTTGATGTTCGCGTAGCGCTGGTTGGGGTCTTTGGCCAGCATGCGCTGCAGCACAGCAACCACGTCCTCGGTCAGGCTTGGGCGATAGGTGCGCGGGTCAGGCATGGGCTCGCGGGTATGGGCCAGCATAACGCGCGAAGGCGTACCCTCGTACATGGGGCGGCCGGTCAGCATGTGATAGAAAGTCGCGCCCAGGCTGTAGATGTCGGCGCGATAGTCGACGTCGTCCTTGCCCATCGCCTGTTCCGGCGCGATATAGTCGGGCGTGCCCAGCACCATGCCCTCATAGCCGAGCTCTTTGTCCAGTTTGCTTTTCACAAACCCGAAGTCGCCCAGCTTCACCAAACCGCCGCGCGTGACCATGATGTTGCTGGGCTTGATGTCGCGGTGGACGATGTCAACATCTTTGTAGTAGTTGATCGCGCGCAGGGTCTGGATCAGCAACTCCACGGCGCGGCCGATTTCCATCTGGCGGCGCGGCGACTCGCGGATCAGTTCCTCCACGGTGCGGCCGTCGACGTACTCCATGCTGAAGTAGTAGTAGTCGGCTTCACGGCCGACGTCATAGACCTGGATCAGGTTCTGGTGGCTGAGTTTGCCGACGATGCGTGCTTCCAGCACAAAGCGTTTGCGGAACTCGTCGTCGGTGATCCACTGGTTGTGCAGCACTTTCAGGGCGACCAGGCGGTTCAGGCTTACCTGGCGCGCCTTGAACACGCTGCCCAGGCCGCCTTCGCCGAGCGTGCTGATGATTTCATAGCCCTTGAACTTGAGGTCCTGCTTGCGTTCGCGGTCCTGGGTAAGCTGGGCCTGTGCGCGCTCGACACGCTGCGCCTGCTCTTCGGTCATCATCTGGTCGGCCAGAATGATGTCCTTGAGCGTGCGGTTTTCGCCCAGGTTGGCGCTGGCAGCTTGCTTGGCGCGGACGATGTCCAGTTGCTCAGGTGTGAGCAGGCCGTTGCGCAGTGCCAACACGCCGAAGTCGAGTGTGCCGCGGCCTTCGCGGAACTCCAGCGGGTCGGTAACGGTCTCTACCCCATCCGCCATTGTGCCACCCGTAACCGCAACGCTGGGAATTCCTCAGATGGACGGGCAAGCTGCAAGCGCAGCCTGCCCCAAGTCGAGGGTCAAGCGTCATCGCCGGCAAACGCATTGACCTGAGCCTGCAAAAATCCGTGACCTGCCTCGACGGACCGCTCAAGCGCCACCACGGCCTCAGGCCTGGATGGACATGTTCAGCTCTGCCAGTTTCTGGCGCACTTCGTTCAGCGACGTCTGGCCAAAGTTCGGCGCAGCCAGCAGCTCTGCCTCTGTCTTTTCGACCAGGTCGCCGATGGTCTTGATGCCAAGTCGTTCCATGCAGCGGCGCGAGCGCACGGACAACTCAAGTGCGTCAATCGACTGGGTAAGTGTGTCGTCGACCGGCGGCACCGGCACGCTGCCGTCTTCGGGCGGCGTGTAAGCGAGCGCCTCTTCGGTGCGCATGCCAAGGCGCAGGCCTTTTGAGCCAAGGATTGCCTTTATTTCCTGCAGGCTGGTCTCGCCGAAGTTCTTGTAGCTGAGCAGCTCGATCTCGGTCTTCAGGATCAGGTCGCCCAGCGTGTCGATCTTCATCTTCTGCAGGCAATTGCGCGAGCGCACCGACAGCTCAAAGTCAGTGACCGGTGTACGAAGGATCTGCAGGCGCTTGTCTTCCTTGCGCTCACGGTCTTCGTCGTAGTACATGTTGCGACTGGCCTCGGCATCGCGCTTGAACAGCTTGGCGCGACGGTGCCATGGGTATTCACGCAGCACGGTCTCGTAGCACTTGATGGCCAGCTCCCACAGGCCTTCATCTTCGTAGATGGTGCCAAGGTTGATCAGCACATCGGCGGACACGGGTGGGCGCTGCGCGATCTGTTCATAGGCGCGGCGGGCGGCGTCGTCGTCGCCTGCCGCCTGGGCAACCAGCGCGTACACGAATGCGACGTTGCGGTCGTGGCCCTGCTGCTCGTGCAGCGGAACCACAAGGTCCATGGCTTCCTGCAGCTTGCCGTCGCGCATCAACAGTTCAATGCGTGCGGCCTTGACAGCGGCGTTGTCTTCCTTGACGCCCTTGATGATCTTTTCGGCTTCATCAAGTTTTCCCTGCATCACCAGCGCCCGGAACAGCGGCATGCCGGTCTCGAACGATTTGCCGCTCTTCCATTCTGCGGACAGGATTTCCTCGGCGCGGGCGTAATAGCCGCCGGCCACCAGGGAACGTGCCAGAAAGTGCTTGCCCAGCGCGCTACCGGCCTCGGTTTCAAGCACAGCCAGCGCACGTTCGGTGCGGCCCAACAGGTACAGGAGAACGCCCTGGCGTTCGCGCGATGCGTTCCAGGAGTCAAGCGCGCCCTCGGCGTGCTTCTTCATCGCCGGGTCCTGCAGCAGCTGATCTCGCAGATCCAGCAATGACTTGATCTCAGGGTTCTTGCTGTCTGTGATTGCGGAAAGGAAGTCAGAGGCAATTGCGGTGGCCATTCACGGCTCCAATGAACGTCGCCCCGTCAGCAGAGACGAGGCGCCAAAACCAAGGTCAAAAATGGTAAGAACTCGCGCCGCCGTGTCAACGGGGCGTTTCCGCCGAGGAGTCGCCAGATGTGGCAACACACACCCGCAACGGCAACCCGCCGACGTCTCGGTGCCTACTTCTTCTTCGGCAGTTTGTAACTCGAGTTGCTTAGCCACGCCCGGACCACGCCGCCTCCCTGTGGCTGCCCGTCCCAGGCCGCGATCAGCTCATTATCGTCCACTGCAATCATCGGCCGGCGGTTGGATGCCGGCTGTGTGTTGCCCTGACTCAGGTCGGTGGGGTCGCCGGGGTAGTGTTCGCCGCTGTCGTGGCTTGCATGCACCATCATGTTGCCGCCGGTCGCCCCGCCATCGTTCCAGGCGACGACCACGGTGAACTGGCCGTTGCTCTGTTCGTGTACCGCGATGCTGGGGTCACGGATGCCGCCGGTCTGGTTGTTCGAAAGCTGGCCAGGGCTTGCCATGGAATAGCCGGTGCGGGTGAACGTGGCAAACACCGCGCGCTCGCCCTGGCTGTCCTGCCCGATAAAGACCAGAAAGATCTCGCCGTCGGTGCCGCCTGCGATGCGGGGCTGGGTAAGGTCAACCCCGCCGTGGGCCGCAAATCCGTTGCCCGTGGCGCCGAAGTTGGCGCCATTGTCGTCGCTGCGCAGCAGCCGGATGTTGCGTGCGCTGCCATTTTGCTCAGACCAGACCACATACACGCGGTCGCCGGCATCGGTGCAGATGTCAGGCATCTCCGCGGGCTGACTGCCGTTGGCCTTGGGCAGAACTACTGCGGCAAGGAACACCGAGGCCTGTGTGCGACGATAAAAGATGCTGCTGGTGGGGGTAGGCGGCGGCGTTGAGCCCTCCCAGACGACATGGACACGATTGGTGCTGTCCACGTGCACCCGGGGGTTGGCTTCGTCTTCGGTGGTTGCGGTCAGGGGCGTGGCGGCGCTGATGGAGCCGCTGGCGTTGATCGTGGCGTAGTAAATCTCGCGGTTGGGCGACGTGCCTTCTTCCCACACGATGTGCAGTGTGCCGGTACCGTCAAGGCAGACGTGTGGTTCGCGGCTATCGACTACGGAGCCCGGAAACACGGGGGCCGGCAAGGCAAAGCTGCCCGCGCCGACGCGCGCCGTGTACATGATGTCGTGGTCGCCGGCGCCGTCGTTCTGGCAATAGACAAGGTGGGTGCGTGTTCCGTCGTATGCCACTGCAACTTCGATGGCGGCGTTGGTCGGGGTAGCGGGCTCGGCAACTGCGACGCCGGGTGTGAACTCCACGGGCTCAAGCGCCGGGTCTTTTTCTTCATCTTGCGGGCAAGCCGCAAGCAGCAGCATTCCGGAAAGCGCCAGCAGCAGTCGTAATCTCATAGGTAAACTTCAGCGGGGGCAGCGCGGGGAAGGCGTGAAACCGGGCACTATTCTTTCTCGTAGACTCCCTTGTCGCGCCTGACAAGCTTGGTGAAACCCAGCTCTTTGAGGCGGCTTGGCGCCAGTTTATCCACACCGCCTGAAACACGCGAGAGCAACTTCTCGACGGGATTACCGCAGACAGGGCACTTCGTGAGCGTCTTGTCGGACATCTTCTGAAACGTCTCGAAGGTTTCCTCGCAGGTGTCGCCGCGATTACTGGTGTGTTTGTATTCGTAGATCGGCATGGAGTGTCAAGTTTTCTTACGCAAGCACCAAGAAACGTGACATGTAGCGGAATGGGTGTGTGCATGGCATTCGCGCCACAATCCGCTAGATGGAAGGGTTTGTGACGATTGGTTTAGATATGGCATATTCGTTGCTCATGCGCAAGCACACGTCATTTGGTAACGAACCCCGACAGGGGCATCATAGTTTAGGGAGAACGTAAATGCGCAAGAGCATCTTTCTGGCGGTAATGAGCTTGGTTGCGATCCTGGCGGTCGCATGTGGCAGCGGCAACACCCCGGCCAACGGTGCCAAGGCTGGCAATGGGGCCGGCAACGGGGCTGGAAGCGGAGCCGGAAACGGAGCAGGCGGCGGCAACGGGGCTGCATGTAGCGGCGGCGACACGACCGGCGGCGGCACGGCCACGAAGTCCGACCCGTATGCCCTGTACAAGAAGGTTGGCCGCAGCTGGACCACGAAGAGCGTCATGACTATCGCAGGCATGCCTGACCCGATGATCAGCTACACCAAGATGGAAGTCCTCAGCCAGAACGACAAGGGCGCCAAGGTCAAGATGACGACCATGGACAAGGACAAGAAGGAAACCTACTCGGCGGACCAGGACATCCCGTTCACCGTGGTTGACACCCCGGCTTGCACCGGCACCACAGCCCCGAAGATGACCGAAGAGACCATCAAGGTCGCAGCCGGCGAGTTCGAGTGCTACGTTGTTGAAAGCGAAGCAGGCGGCGTGAAGTCCAAGAGCTGGAGCAGCAAGAAGTATCCCGGCTTGTCCGTCAAGATGGAAACCGACACCATGAAGATGGAACTGGTTGAGTTCAAGGACTAGTTCTCGAGCCAGCGATCAAGAAGCAGGCGCCAAGAGGCGCCTGCTTTGTTTTTTCGGCGTGCGGTCGCTGCACGCTGCTTGTAGCTTTGACCGCCGATTCACCGGAGACTCCCATGAGGACGCTGCTGGTTACGATCTTGCTGCTGGTTTCGGCAGTGGGGGCGACGCGTGCGCAGGACGCACCCAAACCCGCCGAAGTAACGCCAATCAGGGCCATGGAGCTTTACAAAGCCAAAGGTCGGGCCTGGAGCCACCGCATCACCGAATGGCGCCGCGGCGGCAAACCGATAATCAGCAACGAGACTGGCAGCATCACCGAAAGTGACGGCAAGACTGCCGGATACAAGACGAACTACACTCGCGAAGACGGCAAGGGCGGCGGCGGAAGTCGTGGCAACATTGACATCGCCAAGCCCGGCGCTGAGCACAATGCCTGGGCCGACGAGAAACTGCGCCAGGAGACACTTGAGATGGCCGGCCGCGTATGGGCCTGCCGCAGGCATACCAGCAAGCAGGACGGCATCGAGACCAACACCTGGGTCAGCGCCGAGTACCACCCGCTGATCGTCAAGCAGGTCAAGCTGGGTGTGGGCTATTGCCAGATTCGCAAGCTCACGGCATTCGACTCCGCCGAGCGCGACATGTGGTCGCTGTACCGCGTCGTGGGCCGCAGCTGGCTGCAACGCATGGATGTCAACGTCGGCGGCAAAGAGCCGATGGTTTCGTACTCGCGCAGCACCGTCAAGGCGGTCACAGCCGATGGCGCCACGGTAAGCAACGCCATGCTGGACAAGAACAAGAAGGCGATGCCCGGTGCCGCCGCCGCGGATATGAAGATTGAGTTCAAGGATCTTGAGGCCGAAGCGGATGTGCCAACACCAGTCAGCCGCGAGAAGAAAACCTGTGAAGCCGGAGAGTTTGATTGCGAAGTCTTCGAAATCGGTGAAACCAAGTACTGGAACTCGGCGGTATGGCCGTCTCTGATGGTCTACTACGACACGGGCAACGTGAAGGCCGAACTGGTCGAGTTTGACCTAGGGCATGACCCGCAGCGGCTGTACCGCACAGCCGGGAACTACTATCTGCAAAAGAGCAGCACCTCATTTGGTGGCATGCAGATGGAGCAACAGAATCGCGTTGAGGTCAGTGCCGTGAAAGACGGCAAGTCGACGTTCACGATGATCAGTTATGACCAGCAGGGCAACGAGCAGTTTCGTAACGACTCAGAGCTGGCAATTGGCGAAAGTGATGGCCCCCGCATGCCATACACAGGCCAGCTGGAAGAGAGCGTCACGACCCCGGCGGGGACGTTTCGCTGCATCAAGACCGAGCACGAAGGCGGCATTACGATGTGGATGCACCACGGCGTGACCATCAAGCTGTTGATGGAAACGAAGGACATGTCGATGACGCAGGAGGTCATAGAGCTGAAGTTGGAGTAGCCAGCCTTTCATTTCTGCCGCTTGTTACCGTATCGCTACCTGCGGATTCGCGAAAATGTTTGGCGTGCCGTTTGGTAGATGGCCGGGGCTGCGCTACACTGGTGCGGGCCTTGGAGGAGGAACCGAATGCGTCTTTTCATCCACGCCGCGGCAATCTGCTGCGCGATTGCGCTGATGGCTGTCAGCTCGGCGTCGGCAGAGCCGAAAGACTGGGAATCCGGCAAGAATACCTGGAAGAACGCCCACAAGGGCGACTGGGCCGAGTACGCGATGCAGCTCGGCAACAAGGTGCGCTACGAGGTGACCGACGTCGTAGAAGACAAGATTCACTTCAAGCACATCATGTACGACAAGGACGGCAAAGAAACCTCGAACAAGCAGCGTGCCAAAGCCTGGTCGGATTGCCCGCTGTTCGGAAAACTGCCGTACCGCATTGACGTCGCCTGGACGGTCGCTGACTTCAAGATCGGCGAGCAGACGCTTTCCTGCGATGTCGCAAGCTGGACTTCCGGCACCACTGCCATGGCCGTGTGGTACTGCGCCAAGGTGCCGTGCGGCGGTATCGTCAAGCAGGCCATCGACGGCGCCGACACGGTGTGGCTGACCGGGTTCAAGAGCAAAGAGCTTGGCGAATCCAAGGCCGGCGATAAGCCAGGTGACAAACCCGTTGAGCCCACGCCCGCATCAAAGCTGCCGCGCTTTTTCCAGACCGTCGGCAACTACTACATTCACAAGATCACGCGGGCCGGCAGCGACAGCTACGTCAAGCGCGCAGTCCTTGAAGTCACGGCTGAGGCAACCCAGCTGACGATGGTGACCTGCGACGCTGAAGGCGTACCGGCGCCCGGCGCGCGGGTCTCGGAGTTCACGCAAACCGAGGCGGCTTGGCTGAAGGACTACGCCAAGGCAGACAAGACAGGCGAAATGGTCAAGGTGGCTGCCGGTGAGTTCAAGTGCGACCTGTTCAAGACGGTGTCAGGCAATCGCGAAGTGCAGGAATGGGTCAGCGACGGAATCCCGGTCAAGAAGATCGTGAAAGACGGCGAGAAGGAAACCGTTATCGAGCTGGCAAAGCACGAAATGAAGTAGTGAACGTGGGACGGCCTCAACACGAGGCAATGGGCAGAACCGCCGTATCGCCGCCGCGGATTGAACCGAGCGCCACAACGTGAAACAAGGCCGGGATTGCTTGGCGCAATCCCGGCCTTGTGGATTCACCAACGTCCACGTCTCGCTACTTCTCTTTGTCTACGCGTTGCAGTTCGCGCGGAAAGCCGACGGCGAGCGCGGTGCGCAACTTGTCTTTGCGCTTTTTCCACTTGTCGTCAGTGCTTTCCAGTTTGCGCGCGCACAGATAGGCCTGGCCGATGCAGTAGCCTTCCTGCTGGCCCTGTGTCCACCAGGCGTAATAGCCGGCTTGCACATAGGCGTCGTATGCCTTCTCAAAGTTGCCCGAGCCGTAGTAGGCGTCACCGAGTGCGGGGTAGGCCACCGCCAGTGCCAGCTCATCGTCAAAGCTCATCGGGTCGTCAAAGTCCGGGTTGCTCGTGATGGGCTCAAGCAGTGACTTCGCCGCCGCCGCGTCGCCTTTGGCCTGTTGCGCGGTGCCTTCCCATGCCTGCGCCAGGTATTCGGCGTTCTTGTTGCCGTCGCGCGCCGCCTGCGTCTTGGCCGCCTGGAAAGCGCGAAGCGCTTCAGCGTACTGCTTCTCCGAAAGTTCAAGCTCGCCAAGCATCTGGTTGCCTTCGCGGGCGAGCGCGTTGTCGGCACTGATCATGGACTTGAGCGTGGTGCGCGCGTCGCTGAACTTCTTGGTGCGGCGCTGAAGGTCGGCTGTCATGCGGTATGCGTCGCGGGCGAAGAAACCGGCTTTGTACGCCTTCAGGTAGGCGCTGAGTTCGGTGATCGCCCGGGAGATGTCACCGCCGGCGTTTGCTTCATTGACGTACACCAGCGCGTGCCAGAACAATGCCTCTTCTTTGTCAAGTGCCGACTTGCCCGACGCGGCAATGGTCTTAAGCGCAGGGATCGCTGCTTCCGGGTCTGAGCCAACGCGTTCAATTGCGCGGTTGAGGTCGTTGTGCATGGTGCCGTACGCGCGATTCACCGAGATGATGTCGGTACCGGGCACGCTGCCGGTCTTGCCATCAGCACCCTTGAAGTCGACTTTTGCGGCGCTCCAGCCCGTGATTTCGACCGAGTTGTGGTTGGCGATTTCACGGTACTTGGCGCCCTTCTTGTAGTAGTTGATTTCGTCGGCGCAGAGCGAGCCTGCGAACACAACCAATAGCGTCAATGCGACAGCGTTGCGAATCACTGGTACCTCCGATGTTATTGCGGTCGGGACGGCAAGTGTGCCCGATTCGCGCAAAGATGACAACCCCGGTTCTGCCCTTGTAAACGGCGCTGCGCGCCGCTGGTTCGGTTTCCCTAACGACCCGCCAACAGGCGTATCTCTTCATGGAACTGCCGGGCCGCTTTCTCCACCGCCTCGCGCCAGTGTGTCTGCCCGTGATCTTTCAGCGGTCCCGTGGCATACGCGTGCATCACACCGCGGCTTGAGTTCACGATCGCGCCTGCACCTTTGTCATCAAAGCAGGCTCGCACCGCGTCGGCTGCGCCGCCCTGCGCGCCCCAGCCGGGTACCAGAAACGGCGTGCGCGGCATCAGTCGGCGCAAGTGGCGCGCGGCATCAACGTGCGTCGCGCCGACCACCGCGCCCACGTCGCTATAGCCGCAATCGCCGACGCTTTCGCTGCCCCATGCGTCAATCTTGCGCGCGACCTCATCAACCAGTGCCCCCCCCTGCTTCAGCTCAAGCTGCTGAAACTCGGCGCTGCCGGGGTTGCTGGTGCGCGCGAGCACGTATATGCCCGCGCCGTTTAGCCGCGCGCGGTCAATGAACGGCACCACGCCATCGGCGCCCAGGTATGGGTTGACGGTGGCTGCATCGGCGCCGCATGAGTCCAGCTTCACGCCCTGGACTTCACTCGCCCCGAACAGGCTTTGCGCATAGGCTTGGGAGGTGCTGCCGATATCGCCGCGTTTTACATCGGCGATGATCAGCAACCCCAGCTCGCGAGCTTTGCCGCAGATCGCCGCGAATGCGTCCCAGCCGCCGACCCCTAACGCCTCGAAGAAGGCCGCCTGTGGCTTCACCGCGGGCACAAAGGGCGCGACGATTCCGAGCATTTCGATGCAGAAGTCGCGCACGGCGGCAATCACGCCGGCTGGCGTTCGGCCATGCTGGCTGAATGCGCGGTCGTAGCATTCCTTGGGAATCCAGTCGGCGCGTGGGTCGATACCGGCGCAGGTGGCCGCGCCTTTGGCCTGGATGGCTTGCTGCAGGCGATCAGCGAAGTGGGTCATGGTCCGGATTGTGCGAGTTTTGGCGGGTGGTGGAAGGGGGTTCGGCGCCGGTAGGGGTAGCGAGAGCCAGAATTCTGCCTTTCGGTGTTTGAAAGTGGGTGAACGTGACCAGAAAATAGTCGGTTTACGTCCGATAACTTGTGCATAATATGTCAGAATCAGGTGAGTTCCACCCGCTAACCCACTATATGTGGGGTGTAGTAGGTGGACTTAACTCTCTATGTATGGGTGCGACCGCATAAGGGTATGTCAGCAAAGAATTTCCAGAAAATCATGCGAAGAAATGGACAAGTGGGTGAAAGTGGGGTATCTTCCCACGTCGGAGGGGTAAATGGCGGGTACGCCCAGATATTTTGGTCTCGCCACTACCACCGTCGATGCCAAGAACCGCATCACGATCCCGGCTAAGTTTCGTAGCAGGCTGCCGGTGTCGAGCGATGGAAAAGTGCAGTTGTACGTGATGATCGGACCGGACTTTCCGCACCTCGCCATTTTCGATCAGCAGAGTGGCGAACGCAGGATCGAGGAACTCACGGGCAATGCAGGACTGCCCGGGGAAGAACAGCGCAAGCGGCAGAGGTTGCTGGCTTTGGTCGAGCAGGTCGAAGTGGACAAAGCCGGCAGGATTCTTCTTCCCAGGGACCACGTCACATACGCCAGGCTGAAGTCAGAAATCGTCATATCCGGCGCGGGGGATCACATGCAGGCATACGATCCTGAAGAAGCACGCGCCGTGCAGGCCCCAGTCAGTGTGGAGAAGCTGGACCCGCAGGCTGTGGCAAGAATCTACAACAGCACGCTACCTGAGCAGGGATAGCGTGTGGCGCGTAAGCGCCCTGTGGGACAGGCTTCCACAGCGCATGCTGGCCGCGATAAAGCCAGCCGCCCGGTGCACGGCGCTTGCGCACCACACTCTCGTATCGCCGCCTTGGCGGCATAACCGTTTTCTGGCACAGGTGGCGCCGTTCTTTGCGCCGGCGGCCGCGCTGTGCCTAGTTTGGGGGGAACCATGCTCGATGCCCAGAACACACGCCAGGAAGATGACCCGCACGGCCTTGCCGCAGTCGCTGAACTGCTGCAGAAGGGAACGGAAGATGACTTTGAGCAGCAGGTGAGTGATCGCCTGCCCGAAATCCGTCGCTGCAAAGACCTGCTCAAGCGCGTGCAGGAACTGAGCCCGGGCGTCGAGTTCAGCCCCTACGTCATGCGCGTCATCAAGACGGCGGACAAGCACGAGAGCTCTCGCCTGGCGGGGGTTGTTTGAACCCGCCGTGGCCGAACACCTTCCCGTCCTTGTCGCAGCGGTTGTGCGGGCCTTCGGGGCCTTGCCATCTGGCGCGCTTGTCGTGGACGGTACCTGCGGCTTTGGTGGACACAGTGCCGCCTTGCTCGCGCGGTATACAGGGCTGCGAGTCCTGGGACTCGACCGCGACAACGCGGCGCTGGAAAGCGCGGCTCAGCATCTTCGACAGTTCGGAGAGCGTGCCGTTGTCGCACACAGCCGGTTCAGCCAGTGGCATGAACAGCTCTCTGCTTTGGGTTTGGGGCGTGCGCAGGGTCTTCTCTTAGACCTGGGTGTCTCAAGCTGGCAGTTAGATCGGCCGGAGCGGGGATTCAGTTTTCAGAAAAGCGGGCCCATCGACATGCGGATGGACCCCGGTAGCGGAGGCAGTGCTCTAGCGTTTCTCGAGGGCGCGGCGGAAGACGAGATTGCGGACGTGATCTGGCGGCTTGGCGAAGAGCGGCACTCACGGCGCATCGCCAAGGGTATCAAGTCTGCATTGACGCAGGGCCGGTTGAGCACAACCGAAGACCTTGCGCTCATTTGCCGTCGCGCCTACGGGAAGGGCCAGCACCGGATTGACCCGGCGACGCGCACGTTTCAGGCGCTGCGGATTCATGTGAACGATGAACTGCGCGAGCTTGAACGCGCCCTGATGGCTGTGCCGGACGGCATGGACGAGCGCGGTGTGGTTGCCGTGATCTCGTTTCATTCGCTGGAGGATCGAATCGTCAAGCAGACATATCGTGACTGGCAGACCCGGGAGCGCGGGAGAATCCTCAAGCCGGCACCGATAACCGCCGATGAAGCAGAGCGCGCAGGCAACCCGCGATCAAGAAGCGCGAAGTTGCGGGTATTCGCTTGGGGGGAAGCGCCAGAGAAGGTGGAAGGCGCGGACAGGTATCGAAGCAAGAGACACCGCTGAAGCGGCCTCGGAACGCGAAACGAATGAACCTAAAAGTCGGCATCATCCTCATTGTATTCCTGGTCTCGCTTGGCGCCGTCATTGTCGGCCAGCGCGTGCAGATTCGCAGCGTGGGGTTTGAAACCGCACAACTTAATCGCGAACTTCGCGACCTGCAGGAAGCCAACCGGGTACTGAAAGACAAACACGCGGCTGCCAGCAACCCGGCCGAGATGATTCGCCGTGTCCGCGCTGAGGGCATCAACCTTCTGCCGCCGGAAGACGGCCTGCCCGCAATACCCGGCAAGCGCCAGGAGAAGGCGCCCGAAGATACAAAGCAAGGTGAGGACTAACTTGGCCAGGGCTCTGTTATGGATGCTGTCGGATCAGGGCTTGATCCGTTCCCCGCGCCGCGCGGCGAGCTGGGGGCTTGGCGTGATTGTCATCCTGATGTTCGGCCTGACCGGGCGCCTTTACAGCCTGCAGGTGGTGCACCACGACGAGTACCTGGCGCAGCGCAACGCAAACAACACCCGCAGCGTCAGCCTGCCCGGCACGCGCGGCGGCATCTACACGGCTGACAACGTCAGCCTTGCGCAGACGACATTCAGCGGGGCAAGCATCGTGGTGAACCCGCGAGCCGTACCCGGCGGTGAACGGGCGGAACTCGCGACGCGGCTTGCCGGTTTGCTGGGTCACGATGGCGACTATGCCCGGGCGCTGGAAGAACAGCTTTACCAGCGCCGTGACAAGGCCTACTACTGCGTTCAGTACGAAACGCCCCTCGAGAACGTTGAGCGCATCCGGGCGTCGCTGAAACTTGGCGAGTTGCCGGGTGTCGAGATTCGCAACATCGAAACGCGCCGCTATCCGCTGGGCAACTTTGCCTCACAGATTGTCGGCTTTGTCGGGCGCGACATGGAAGGGCTTGAGGGCGTCGAGCGCGCCCTTGAAAGCTGGCTGGCAGCACGGCCCGGTACCCGGGTCACCATGGTGGACGCGCTTGGCCGCCCGATTGAGGGCATGGACGACGCCGTGCAGCAGCCGATGGACGGCGCCCGCGTCGAACTGACGCTGAACAGCGGCGTGCAAGCCATTGTCGAAGACGAATTGCGCACCTGTATTGAACGCTGGGACCCCGTGTCGGCGACGATCGTGGTCATGGAAACGCACAGCGGCGCCATTCTCGGCATTGCAAACTACCCCAGCTTTGACCCAAACGAACGCAACGGCGATCCCGCAAGCCGCAAGAACACCGCAATCACCGACGCCTTTGAACCCGGCAGCATGATCAAGCCGATCATTTATGCCCGCGCCTTTGAGAAAGGCCTGATCACGCCCGACAGCCTGATTGAGTACGACGTTGAACTGAAGGTGCAGGGCCGGCGCAAGCTGGTCAGCGACAAGGGCCACGAAATCCTGCCTGAAGCCCGCATCCAGCGCAACGGACGCGAATACGTCACCGTGCGCCAGGCCATCGTGCACTCCAGCAACACCTGCGTCGCACGCGTCGGCATGATGCTGGGCATTGACGAAGTTCACGCCGCCGTGACCGGTGTCGGTTTTGCACAGCGCACCGGATTCGACATGGGTGGTACGCGGTTTGGTGAAAGCCCGGGCATTATCCGCAAGAAAGCCGACTGGACGGTGCCCAACTCGCTGGTGTCGGTCTGCATGGGCTACGAGATCCAGGTGACGCCTTTGCAGATGCTGAACTGCTTCAACACGCTTGCCAACGGCGGCCACGTCTACAAACCCTACGTGATTCGGAGCGTCACCGGTGCAGACAAGAAGGTGCTGCACCAGGGCCAGCCGCGTGAGTTGCTTGATTGCTGGATGAGTGAGCAGACGACGCTGGCATTGCGCCCGATGCTGGCCGACGTCGTGAACGAGGGCACGGCGCGAAATGCCCTGCTGCCGCAATACCAGATTGCAGGCAAGACGGGCACGGCCCACAAGGTCAAGGACGGCCAGTACACGACTGACAAGATCTGCAGCTTCGTCGGGTTCGCGCCCGCCGAAGACCCCGTCATCAGCATCATCGTCGTCGTGAACGAGGCCCGCGGCCGCAACGTCAACAAGTACGGCTGGCGCATCCGGCATTACGGCGGAACCGTCGCTGCGCCCACAGTTGCGCGGGTCGTGCTGCGATCACTCAAGCATCTGGGAGTACCAGAACGCGCTGCCGGGAAAGAGACAGAGGAGTAGCCATGCGGTTTCATCTGCTTGCGCGTGCCCTGAAGACGCTGGACCCCAGCATCTGGGTGCTGAACCTGCAACGCCTTCGAATCACCGGCGCGGTTGACGATTCGCGCCACGTCATGCCCGGCAACCTGTTTGCGGCGCTGCCCGGCAGCAAAGCCGACGGCACGCAGTACGTGCGCGATGCCCTGAATGCCGGGGCCGGTGCCCTGCTGGTCGGTCGCCCATTGAAAGAGTTCAAGCTGGTGCCGCAGATTGTCAGCGACAACCCGCGCCGCACACTGGGCCATCTGGCAAGCCTGCTGCACGGCGAGCCCTCGCGCCACATGAAAGTCATCGGGATCACGGGCACCAACGGCAAGACCACCAGCGCATTTCTGCTGCGCGAGATCTTTGAACGCTGCGGCATTCGCTGCGGCTTGATGGGAACGGTCTGGAACATCGTCGGCAACGAAAAGCGGACCGCAAAACTGACCACACCCGGCGCGCTGGAAGTCCACCGCACACTGGCCGAGATGCGCGCACTGGGGCAGGAAGCCTGCGTGATGGAAGTTTCCAGCCACGCCCTCGACCAGGAGCGCATTGCCGGCGTGCGCCTTGCGGGCGGCATCTTTACCAATTTGACCCGCGATCACCTGGACTATCACGGCGATTTCGAAAACTACTTCAACGCCAAGGCCCGTCTGTTTGACATGCTGGACCCGGTCGCCGGCGCGGGCGTGATCAACATCGATGCCGAGTACGGGCCCCGCATGCTGGAGCGGGTAAAGGGTCTGGCGTTCGGCGTTGGGCAGGCAGCCGGCGCAGACCTGCAGATTGAGCAGGTACGCCTGGGGCTTGAAGGCATGAGCTTCGGCATGCGCTGGCTGGACCGCGCGGCGCTGTTCGTGAGCCCGCTGACGGGCCGCTATAACGTCGAAAACGTCGCCGGCGCTGTTTCCATGGCGCTGGCCCTTGACCTGCCGCTGCGCAAGATTCGCGGCGCGGTGCTTGCATTCAAGGGCGCGCCGGGCCGCCTTGAGCGCGTCGCGTTTGAGCAGCCGGCGCCCAGCGTGTTTGTTGACTATGCCCATACGCCCGACGCGATGGAGAACGTACTGGGCACGCTGCGCAAGGTGTGTGCGGGCCGCCGGCTGGTCTGCGTGTTCGGTTGCGGCGGCGACCGCGACCGCACCAAGCGGCCAAAAATGGGTGCGATCGGCGCCGAGCTGTCTGATCGACCGATCGTCACCAGCGACAACCCGCGCAGCGAAGACCCGCAGGCGATTATCGAAGAAATTCTCGCGGGCATTTCGCCGCAGCGTCGCCCAGTGGAGACGTACGTCGATCGCCGCGACGCGATTCGCCGCGCCGTGGCAGAAGCCTCGCCCGACGACGTCATCGTGATTGTCGGCAAAGGCCACGAGGACTACCAGATTTTCTCAGACCGGACCGTGCATTTTGACGACAGAGAAGAAGCCCGCAGCGCGCTCGATTTCTATTGGGGTGTCGCGGGAAGCGGCCGACGCGCTGTCTCTGTCTGAGGATGCACATGCCGGGTCTTCTGGTTCGTGACGTCAAGCTTGCCGTCGGCGGCATCTGGTTGCGCCGGCCCGACGGCGTTGACGGCCATGAAAGCGACGAAAGCAATCGCACGGTGCCAGTGCGCGTGTGCTCGGTCTGTACCGACACGCGCACGATTGTGCCCGGCGACCTGTTTGTCGCGTTGCGCGGACCGAACTTCGATGGCGCAGAATACCTGGCCGACGCCCAGGCCAAGGGCGCCTGCGCGCTTGTCACCTCGCGCATTCCCGACGGTTTCGTGCCGCGGGTGCCCACGATCATCGTCGAGGACGCGCTGACCGCACTCGGCCGCCTGGCGCGCTGGCACCGCGACCAGCACAAGGCCTGCGTGATCGGCATCGGTGGTAGTAACGGCAAGACGACAACGCGCGAACTGGTCAGCGGGGTTCTGCGCTCGGGCTTTTCCGTGCTGACTAACGAAGCGAACGAGAACAACCGGGTTGGCGTGCCGCATACGCTGCTGCGCCTGAACGAGCACCACGACTTCGCGGTCATTGAGATGGGCACCAGCGAGCCGGGCGAGATTGCGGCCTTGGCCAAGGTCGCGGCGCCCCAGTGCGCCGTGTTGACCAGTATCAGCGAAGAGCACCTGGAAGGCCTGGGCGATCTTGACGGCGTCGTGCGCGAAGAAAGCGAACTGCTTGCCTGCCTGCCGCGCGATGGCATAGCGATCGTGAACTTTGACGACCCGCGCTGTGTAACTGCCGCCGAGCGCGCCGACTGCCGCGTCGTCAGTTTTGGCACCGACTCGCGCTGCGAGTTGCGCGCCGACGACATTCGCTGCAACCGGCACGGCACCCACTTTCTTCTGAATGACAAGCACGAGTTTCGGCTTGGCCTGCACGGCGAGCACAATGTGATGAATGCGCTCGCCGCCATTGCGGTAGGCTGGGTCAGCGGCGTCAACATGTTTGACATGCAGACAGCACTGCGGCGTGTGCTGCCGGTAGGCCGGCGCCTTGAGTTCCAGGAGATCGGCGGCATCGGCCTGCTGGATGACAGCTACAACGCAAATCCGGCCAGCACGTGCGCCGCCCTGCGTACACTTGCGAAGTTTCCGTGCAACGGACATCGCATTGCCATTCTGGGCGACATGCTGGAGCTTGGCCCGGCCAGTGAACGCCTGCACCGCGAAGTGGCATGGGCAGGTACCGCGCAGCCCGTTGACCTGGTTGTCGCCGTGGGCAAGCGCATGCGGGCGCTGGCGGAAATCTATGAAGAACATTTTCTCGAAACCGGCAAGGGCACGGTCTGGCGTTTCGACTCTTCCGATGAAGCGGCAGAGCATGTGATCGCCGAGCTGCGCGCCGGAGATGTGCTGCTGGTCAAGGGCAGCAATGGCATGAAGATGAACCGGCTGGTTACCGCGCTGCACAAGCAGCACGGTGGGGCGGCATCGCACGTCCTGCGCCCCACCCGCCGCGAACGACCGGTTGGTGACCCCCTGCCCGACGTGCTCAGCAAACCCGCTGCCTAGGATCGCACATGCAGACTGCCATGACACTCGCGTTTGCAGGCTCGGGCCTTGTGGCTGCGCTGGGCATGCTGTTTGGCGTGTTTGCCGCGGGTGTTGCCTGCAGCGTTGGCGGCGGACGACTTGTGATACCTTGGCTGGTCAAGCGCAAGCTCAACGACGGTGAGCAGCGCAAAGCCAGCGACTACCTGAACCTGTTGCACGCCGACAAGAAGAACACGCCCACCATGGGCGGCGCATTTCTGGTTCCCGCTGTGCTGGCGGCGATGCTCGTTGGCGGCATTGTGCTGACGGCGCTGGGCGCGCCCGCAAGAATCTGGGGCGTGTTCGGCATTGCAGCGGGCGTGGTGGCAGCAAGCGCCTTGCTTGGTCTCTATGACGATTACTGCAAGCTCACCAGGCGCGGCAAAGACGGCATCTCGTCGCGCGACAAGTTGCTGGCGCAGTGCGGAATCGCGGCCGTGGCGTGTGCCGCGGCAGCGGTGCTGCTGGGGCCTGAGGGGCGTGTGCTGCTGCTGCCGTTTCTACGGCTTGAGATCGGCTGGCTGATCGTTCCGCTGGGCATGCTGGTGATGGTAGGGGCAGGCAACGCGTACAACCTGACAGACGGTCTCGATGGGCTGGCTGGCGGCACCGGTGCAATCGCCTTCTACGCGCTGGGCGGTGCCGCGGCGCTGTTTGCCATCTTCGGCGAGACTGACCCCGCGCTTTCGTGGGCTGTGGCGGTGCTGGGCATGGCCGGGGCCGGCGGGTTGCTGGGCTTTCTGGTTTGGAACCGCCACCCGGCCAAGGTGTTTATGGGCGACACCGGCAGCCTGGGCCTGGGCGCGCTGCTGGGATTGATGGCGGTGCTGGGGCGGATGGAGTTGCTGCTCGCGGTGGCAGGTGGCGTGTTTGTGGCCGAAGCCGGATCGGTGATTCTGCAGGTTGGCTACTTCAAGGCGAGTAAGGGCAAGCGCATCTTCCGGTGCTCGCCGCTGCATCATCACTTCCAGTTTGGCGGGTGGCATGAAACGCGGGTGACGCGCAACTTCTGGAAGGCGGCCATGGCCTGCGCGCTGTTTGCCCTGGCGCTGTTGCCGATTACGATACGTCCGGCTGTGCATGTGCCGGTTGCACCCGTGGCGATTGAAGGTCCGCGCGATACCGCAGGCGCAGTCGTCGAGCGCTAACGCCGTTTGGGTTTGGGAATATACGGCAGCGTGGCTGCGGACTTGTCGAGGTCAATGCGCCAGCGGCCCTCGACCTTCACAAAGTAGAACGTGCCATTGATGGAGTCGGCCTGGATGCTGCCCTTGAAGGGCACTTCAAGATGGCTGATCGCATTTACGCCAACCTGGTACTCCGTGGCGCCGGCTGGCACGCTGATAAGCCCGCGTGGCTCAAGGGTGTCGACGACGACAAAGTTCGATAGCGGCTGGCCCTCAATCGCGCCCAGCCATGCTTCGCGCTCGGCGGGTGTGAGGTCGCACAGTTTGAGAAAGTCATCGTAGTCGTGATCGTTGATCTCGTCGCGGGCGCGATCGATCAACCCCCGGATCTGCGCGTCATCCGATTCGGCGCCCTCAAACAACCCCGCCCAGGCTGCGACCGCGACAATCAGTGCAAGCAGCAGCGCGCCGGCCACGATGTTGCGGATCAGCAGTTGCTGCCGTCGGTCCATGGCCTGAGTCTACCCGATGGCTGTGCCTGGCGCGTTGAAAAGCCAAGGCCCGGCGTTTCAGCCGGGCCTCTTGCGGTGTCACGTGCGCATGCTACTTGCCGATGGCGATGTATTCGCCGCGCGTCATGCTTGCGATGTCTTTCAGGGTGTAGTTGTCCTGCGGATCACCCACGCCGATGCAGTGGATGGTCATGCGCGAGACGCGGTTGCGATCTTTCAGCTCTTCTTTCATTTCCTTCATGATGGCGTGGTACATTTTTGACTTCTCTTCCTGGCTGAACTTCTGCCAGTTCTTGTCGTCGCCGGCGTACTTGCCGTAGGTCGCCCATCCGTCTGTGTACAGATAGATGGTGTCAGGCAGTGCCTCGTCGCGGTGGGGGCCGGTAACGACCTTGTCGCGTTTCTTGGGCTTGCGCTTGTCGGTATCTACGCCTGCGATCTGCTCGCTCAGGTCATATGCCTTGTCCAGCGCGCCCCAGATGTTGGTGGTCTTGCCGCCCTTGATCGCGCGCAGGTAGTCTGCAACTTCGTTGACGATCTTGGGCTCTGTGGGCACCAATTCGTCTTTCCATACGGTGATCTTCTCAGCGAACGTGATCAGCGTGAAGCGTGTCTTCTCAGGGTCCATCACTTCAAGGCTGCGGATCATTTCTTCGCGTGCCAGGTCGAGCTTGCAGTTGATCAGGCTCCAGTCGAGCGGCCGGCGGGGGTCTTTGTCATCGCCGTCGCCCGAGATCGACTTCTTCAGCTTTTCTTTCTCTTCGTCGGTGATCTTCTTGAGCATCGACACGGACGTATCCAGCACGAACACGTAGCGGTCGCTGAAGCTCTCGGTCTTGAACACCTTGACGCGCGTGCCCTTGTCGCCGCCCTTCTTTTCGGGCAGGCCCTGCTCGCTGCGCTTCTTGTTCTTGAACCACTCGCTCCACTCGTCGCTGTCCGTGCCCAGGCGCTCTCCGGTGATTTTGCGCAGCGCGTTGCGCAGGTTCTCGCGCAGTTTGCCGGACTCGACAGCAAGCTGGTTGATCAGTGCCAGGATGATCTGGTCTTCACTGGTCTTGCCGGCAACCTTGGCCAGCGCGTCGATGGCCACGTCGCGAATGCGCCAGCTGCGGTCTTTCAGGGCCACCATCAGGATGACCGGCACTTCCGTATTGCTGGGGTAGTCCGCAAGGTGGTTGATCGCGAGTATGCGCAGATCGGTGTCGGCTTTGTTTTCGGCGTCGCGGCAATACTCGATCAGGAACTTCATGCAATCTTCGTCTTTGCCGGCGCTGCGAGCGATGGCGTCAAGCATGGCCATGCGCGGGCGCAAGCTGAACTTCTCTGTGTTGTTGAGATCGTCTTCCTCGGCGAACTTGATGACCTCAGTGGCATAGGTCATCTTGCGCACGCAATCCAGAATCGCGGTCGCGATCTTGTAGGCGTTCACCGGGCGGCCCCTGGATTCTTTCGGGGCGTTCTTGTCGCCTTCGGCCGAGTCCCAAGCGCGGTCAGTTTCTTCGAAAAAGCCGAGCAGTTCGATGGCGGCTTTGTAATCGAGCAGACCGTCGCACTTCTTGATCTGGGCAACGGTCTCGTCCACGAGCTTCTTGTCGGCGATCATTGCCTTGACAGGCCCGTAGGCCTCCGACAGGGCTCGCTTGTCAACTTTCTCTTTGTCCTGGGCCAGACTTGGGCCGGTCACCCAGGCCAGTGCCAGCGCACACAGGACAGCCAATGGCAGGCTGATTCGCATAGTCCTTCTCCTTGCCAACTATTCTAACGCAAAGACCGCCCGGCTGCCCCGGATAATCTGCCTTTGCGGTGATGTCTCATTCCAGATTTGAGTGGTCCCAAGCTGGCTTTCGTTTCGCCAGAAACGCCTGCGGGCCCTCGATTGCATCGTGCATTTGCAGCAATCGGTCAAGATAGGCCTGTTCAAGGCTGCCGATTGCGGACTCGAAGCGTTCTGCAGCGCCGCATCGCATCAGTCGCGTGGCCTCTTCCAACGGGCCGCAGGGCAGAGACGCATAGGTCTTTGCCATGTCCGCGACAGCGGCGTCCAGGTCCGGCACGACTTGCAGGCCGGCGCCCCGGCTTGCCAACTCGTTTGCCGCATACACGCGGCCGGTCAGCACCAATTCGTGGGCCAGCAGCGCCGGCAGTTTTGCCGGTGCGAGCACCGTGGCGGCGGGCGGATAGCAGCCCAGCGTGATCTCTGGCGTGCCAAGCCGCGCTTCTGCCTGGGCCAGAATCTGGTCGCACGCCAGCGCCAGTTCAAAGCCGCCGCCCAGGGCGTTGCCTCGCACGCAAGCAACGACAGGCACGGGGTGTCGCAGAATTTCAGCAATCAGGGCGTGGGCGGCTTTGAGCATGCGCTCTACGTTGTCGCGCACCAGGTGCTCTGCCACATCGGCGCCGGCCGAGAAGTCGGCCGATGCACTGGTCAGCATCACCGCGTTGTGGCCGCGAGAGGTGCGCAGTGTCCGAAACGCCTGCGCGAGAGCGGTTTGCAGTTCAGACGTGAGGATGTTCCGCGGTGGAGAATTCAGTTGCACCGTGGCAATGCGGTCGCGAAGTGTCACATCAAGACCGGCCACTTGGCTGCTCCTGTTTGGGGCTGGCATCCTATGCGCTGCCACGTCAGGCGTCCAAGTCGGGCTCAAAGTATCTGGCCTGAATGACTTGCCCGTTGTCGTCCTGCTCAATGTGCCATGCGCTGGCGTGGTCGCAGGCGTGGCAGTCTATGCCGGCACACTCCAGCGCGCCGGGGATGTTGTTGCTGTGGGCTACCCAGATCGCCACGCCGGACAGCCTCGGCAGCTCAAAGCGCCGGGCAATGTGCAGTGTCTCGTCAAGGACCGGCGTCAGGCCCAGGGCCTTGCCAATCAGCTCGGCGGTTTCGACGCAGCGCCGGTGGGGGGCTGAGCGCAATTCTGTGGCCCCGCTGGATTTCAGCAGGCGGCCCATGCTTTCGGCTTGCTTGCGACCCGTTGCCGATAGCGGCCGCGTGGCATCGTTGCCACTCGAAGTGTAAGGAGAAACGGGTTCTGCGTGACGTATGAGATAGATGCCGGCCACTGTTTTGCCTGTGAGGTATTCCGTGCTCTGCTATAAAGTGCCACTTGCCCCTTCATCACACGACCGGAGCTCATGATGGCCCGCTTCCGTCCGTTGATTGCCCTGCTGCTGGCGCCGCTGCTGCTTTCGTTGCAGCCGCAGGCACAGTCTGCGCCTGACGCGCCCGTTGGCAAGTTCGAAGACCTTGCGTCTTTGCAGAAACGCATTCAGGAGGTGGTGCGCAAAGTTCGTCCGGCGGTAGTGGCGTGCCGCATGTCGGGCAGCAGCGGCAGTGGGTGCTTTATCTCGGACGATGGCTGGGTGGCGACCGCGGGCCACGTCAGCGGTACTGCCGTCGGCACCAAGTGCACGATCATCACCTACGGTGGCCAGAGCCTGCCCGCCGAGGTGTTTGGCTGGCACGAGAAGATGGACTACGGCCTGATCAAGGCCGACACGGGCGGCAAGAAGGTGCCGTTCTGTGAACTGGGCGAAAGCAGCAAGGTCAAGACGGGCCAGTGGATTATTCCGATGGGCCACCCCCTGGGGCCTGAGCCTGGCCGTGATGCGGTGGTGCGCGCCGGCCGTTGCCTCGTGCCTGAGAATGCCCGCGGCATGATCGTGACCGACGCGCCGGTGATCAGCGGCGACTCCGGTGGACCGGTGTTTGACCTGGGCGGCAAGATCATTGCGATCAACCAGAGCATCCAGACCAACAACGTCAGCGTAAACAACGTCACGCCCGTTGACCTGTACAAAGAGCTGCTTCCCAAGTTCAAGAACAAAGAGGGCTTCGGCAACGCGCGCGGCCCGCAGTGGGGCAGCGGCATGCGCGAAGCGCCTGAAGGCTCGCTGACCGGCACCGAGCCGCGCGAGTACCAGCAAGCCGTTGAGGCGCTGCAGGACCGCAAGCTCAAACGCTCGTGCGAGCTGTTTGACAAACTGGTTGCGCCTGCCAAGCGCCCGCCCGAAGTGCTGTATAATGCGGCATGCGCGTACTCGCTGTATGCAGCCGAGCTCAAGGACAAAGAGGCCGACGCCATGGCGGCCAAGGCCGTCGCAACGCTCAAACGCAGTGTAGAAGCGGGCTGGGCAGACCTCGACCACGCCGAGAAAGACTCTGACCTTGACCCGCTGCGCCAGCGCAAAGACTACATTGAGTGGCTGGCATGGGCCCGCCGCGCCAATGCCAAGCCGCTGATCGGCCTGCGCGTGCGAAGCCGCAGCGGGATTCGCATCGACGACGTGGCCCCGAACTCGCCCGCTGAAGCGGCCGGGCTGCAGGTGGACGATGTGATTGAGCGCGTCGGCATGCAGAAGCTGGAGAGTGCGTCGGATTGGGTCGAGTGGGCCATTGAGCGCGGGCTGACCAAGGACGACGAGTTGCGCATCAGCCGCAAAGGCAAGCGCGTCACTGCCAGCCTGATGATTCCGCCGTTCGGTGCCAAGGTGTTCGGCCAGGGCGGCGCCAAGATCATTGAGTTGGTTGACGGCGGTCTCGCATTCAGCGCGGGCCTGCGGATTGGCGACATCATCGAACAGGTCGGTGAGGCAAAGATCAGCAGCACGCTTGAGTTTGCAAACGCCATGCTGAACGTGCCGAGCACCGAAGAAGCATCGTTGCTGGTGCGCCGCGGATACAGCAAAGAGCTGATCAAGTTCAGCTACGGCACCGGTGACCTTGGCGGCGGAGACTCCGGCGGCGGCGTGCTGCCGGGGCCGGACTGGAAGCAGGGCAACAACCTGCTGAAACTGTGGGACAGCCGGCTCCAGAGCATGGCGGGCGCAGTGTATCCAATTCGTCAGAACGGCAAGCAGGCGGCATTCGCAACGGCGATCTCGGCCGACGGTTACATGGTCACCAAGGCCAGCCAACTTGATGCGGCACAAAAGGTTGAGCTGCTGGACGGCACAGCCCCCTTTGAAGCCAAGCTGGTGGCCCGCAACGACCGATATGACGTCGCGTTGCTGAAGGCGGCCCGCAAGTTCACGCGATTTGTCGAGTTCAAGGCAAGCGAAACCGGCGCCGAGTACCCAGAGATCGGCACCATGCTGGTGACCCTTGATGCCCGCGGCAAAGCTTTGGCGCACGGGTTTGTGGCGTTGCCGCCTTATGACAGCGACAAAATCGGCGGCGCGCCTGACCCCAACAGCCCGTTCCTGGGCATCAACGCTCGCGATGTCGCCGGCGGGGCCGAGGTCACGACGGTGACACCTGACTCCCCGGCGGCAAAGGGCGGCTTGAAAGTTGGCGACGTCGTCACTGCCATGAACGAACAACCCGTGCCGGATTGGACCAGCCTCGTGGCCATGATCCGCGGCCGCAAATCCGACGAGACGATTACGCTTACGGTCAAACGCGGCGAGGAAAGCCTGAACCTTCAGGTTACTCTCGTGCCGCGCGCACAGGCCATGGGCCAGACGCCCCCCAGCAAGGGTACAGGCAAGCCGGAGCTTGGCATTTTCGGTTGCCGGCCACAGGACAAGGGTGTCGAGGTCGGCGGCGTCAAGCCGGGCTCTCCGGCTGAACTGGCGGGCGTCACGAGCGGCGAATTGCTATTGAAAGTCGACGGCAGAGACATCCGCCAGCAGCGCGACGTAGACGAGGCGGTCAAGGCCCGCAAGATTGGTGACACGATCGTCGTGGTGCTTCAGCGCGGCGGAAAAGAGGTAAACGTTGACATCCAGCTCGCGGAGGAAGATGCGCCGCCGCCGCCGCCAGGGGGCGGCCGACCGAATGTTAAGGGCCCGATCAACGACCGTTGCACTCATATGGGTCCGGTGATCCAGCACGACGGTGTGGTACTGCCAAACCAGCAGGGCAGCCCGATTCTTGACCTTTCCGGCCGAGTTGTCGGGTTCAACATTGCGCGCGCCGACCGCACGCGTACATTCGCCCTTAGCAGCGCCAGAATGGCGGCGCTGATAGCGGAGCTTCTCGCGGCTGGCAGATAACGCAGTTAAGCAGTGCGTGAGATGTGGAACATTTGTCTACTCTGTGCAATGCGCCAGCGTGTATGATTCCGCGCAACTGATAATCGGTAACAGGCAGAAACGAATGTCTGATCCTGTCAAAAACAGCGACGACGAGTTCCTGACGTACCTTGAGAGCAGGAACTACCTGTCGGCCCTTGAGGCCGAGAGTTTGCGTACCGAGTTCAAACGCAAGAAGTCTCTTGAGAAAAACCTCACCATGTCGGCCTTTGTAATCCGCAAGGGGCACTTTACCCGCGAACACGGCGAACAGCTGTTCGAGATATTCAGCAGCAATGGAAGTTCAGGCCCCTCGCCCGACATGACCGCCGTCGAGGCGCCCAATTGGCGCCAGCAGGGACCACGTTCAGGCGCCGTCGTCGCCGTGGACGACGACAGCGACGACATCGGCATGAACACGCTGGCGCCCGATTCAGACTGGACCGACGAGGCACCAACCGCCAAGGCGCCAAAGCCCCAGGTCACCGATCGCAAGACGAGCCGGCACGTTGAACAGCGGGCCGAACAGAAGCCGACCCGCCAGGTGCCCGATTCACCGCCTGCCGGGCCCAAAGAGGCCACGACACGCCAGCTGAATGACAGCGGCACCAAGCGCGCGACTGACAAACCGACGAGCAACGTAGAAGACAGCCGCAGTACGACCAATCGCAAGACCACCAACCGCAGCGCCACCGGCAGCAAGGGCGCCGGTTGGTCGCTGCATGACGACAGCGATGCCGTGGGCGACGTGGGCAAAGAAGTACCCGCCGGCACGATCATCGCCGGCAGCAACATGACAATTGCACAGGTGCGCGAGCAGATGGAGTTGGGCGACGGGGTGAAGCTGATCAGTGACAAGATGCAGTCGTCGCTGGCCCAGTTTCAACCCGACGCGACCGCCGACCGCAAGCGCTATGTGGTTGTGCGCGAAATCGCCCGCGGCGGCATGGGCAAGGTGCTCGAAGTCGAAGACACGGAGCTGCGCCGCAGCGTGGCTTTGAAGGTGCTGCGCAAGGAACTTCTGGGCCGCCGCGACGTGGTAGAACGCTTTCTGGAAGAGGCCCAGATCACGGGCCAGCTCGAACATCCGAACATTGTGCCCGTTCACGAAATGGGCGTAGACGGCGCCGGCAACCTGTACTTCACCATGAAGTACGTTGAAGGCCTGAGCCTTGCTGAGATCCTGCTGAAGCTGCGTGAGGGCAATCGCGACGTGCGCCGCGAGTACCCGCTGCTGAAGCTGCTCGACATCTTCATCAAGATCTGCGAGGGCATGAGCTTTGCGCACAACCGCGGCGTGATCCACCGCGACCTCAAGCCGGCCAACATCATGGTCGGGAAGTTCGGCGAAGTGCAGGTCATGGACTGGGGTGTTGCCAAGGTCGTTGGCCGCGAGTTTGTCAGCGATGATGACAGCGGCGTCGTGATGACCGACCGCCTCGACCACGGCGCTGTGCACACGATGATGGGCAGCGTCATCGGCACGCCAAGCTACATGTCGCCCGAGCAAGCTCGTGGCGACCTGGATGCGATCGGCCCGCCGACCGACATCTTCAGCATGGGCGTGATTCTGTACGAAATGCTGTGCCTGCGCTCGCCCTGGACCGGCAAATCCAGCGACGAAGTCCTTGAGCAGGTGCGCGAACTGACACCGGTCAAGCCCAGCCAGCGCAACCCGGAGCTGGAAATCCCGGCAGAGCTTGAGCGACTGGCGCTGCTGTGCCTTGAGAAAGAGCTTGAGGCGCGCCCCAAGTCAGTCAAAGAACTGTCCGAGAACGTCCGCAACTTCACCGAGGGCCGGGCCATGGGCTCGGTCGATTACTCGCCGCTGCGCCTGCTGATGAAATGGATCGTTCGCAACAAGAAGGAAGTTGCGGGTGTAATCCTGATGATCGCGCTGGTGGTCGGGGGTGTCCTCGGCACGTTGTGGTACATGAAGAAGCTGGACGAGCAGCGAGTGCTCGGCCTGAACGACACAGCCGAGGTTGAGCTTGGCAAGTGGGAGGCTCACGCCGCAGCGAAGGAGTTTGGGAAAGCCGAGGCAAAACTGGACGAAGCCAAACAGCTTTTCCAGAAAGTTCTGGCTGTAGACGAGTCCGACGAGCGCGCCAACAGGGGCATTGAAAACGTAGCGACCTACGCCGGGAAGATCCGCGAGTTGCGCCTTGCCGCCCTGAAAGAAGAGTCGCGTGCGGTGCTGATCAAGGGGCTGCTTGAAGAGGGCGTCAGTCTGGTTGACAAGGCAGGCAAAGACACGCTTTACGCAGAGCGCCTGCTTGGCGAGGCTTTCGGACGCGCCCAGGCAGTGCTTGCCATCGATGCTGACAGCAAGCCAGCCAACGCCCTGAAGGCCCATGCATGCCGGGCGCTGGCGCGCATTGCGCTGGACCGCAACCGGCTGGGCCTTGCCCGCTTCTGGCTTGAACAATGGGAAACAAGCGGCATCGATGAAGCCGAGCGCAAGGATATGGAGTTCGAGTTGCAGCGCCGCGGCGGGTGAGCGCTCTTCGCTTGGAACGTCTCAGACAAACAGTTTCGCTACACCTGCCACGTCCACGTTGCCGCCGCTGATGATGACCCCGATGCGCTTGCCCTTGCGCTTCAGCCTGCTGCTGTGGATTGCGGCATAGGCCAGCGCTCCGGTCGGTTCAACGACCAGTTTCATGCGCTCCCACAGATAACGCATTGCAGCCACGATGCTGGTGTCGGGCACGGTCACCATCTCGTCAACGTACTCCAGCAGCAGCGGGAATGTCAGCTCACCCAGCGACGGCGTGCGCGCGCCATCGGCAATCGTGGGCGGGTTCAGCACGGTCTGCAATTCGCCCTTCTTGAAGCTGCGGGTGGCGTCGTCCGCGGTCGCAGGTTCTACGCCAATCACTTCACAGTTCGGGTGCAGCGCCTTGGTCGCGACGGCGCAGCCGCTGAGCAGGCCGCCGCCGCCGCAGGGCGCCAACAGCACGTCCAGGTTTGCCACTTGTTCATGCAACTCAAGCGCCGTCGTGCCCTGGCCGGCGATGATATCGGCGTGGTCGTAGGGCGGGATGATGGTCATGCCACGTTCGCGCGCGAGCTTGCCGCCCAGTTCTTCGCGCGTGCGTTCGCGCTTGCTGTACAGCACGATCTCAGCGCCATAGCCGCGTGTGGCGCGCTGCTTGATCTCGGGCGAGTCGTCTGGCATGACAATCAGCGTAGCAATGCCAAGCAGCTTGCCGGCAAGCGCAATCGCCTGCGCGTGGTTACCCGAGCTGTAGGAGAGAACCCCGCCTTTGCGCTGCTCGGGCGTAAGTTGCGAAAGCGCGTTATAGGCACCGCGAAATTTGAAGGCCCCGACCCGCTGGAAATTCTCGCACTTGAAGTAGACTTGGGCGCCCACATGCTCGTTCACGCTGCGCGAAGTGTGCACGGGCGTAACATGGGCCACGCCCGCAATGCGTTCGGCGGCGGCGCGGATGTCTGCAAGAGTGGTCATGCCGGCAATCTACAGGCCGCGCACCGGGAAAACAGGAGCCTCGCGACGGTCCGGCACAAGCAAGCGCGGGCCGCCGAACGGCAACCCGCGCAGGTCGAATGGTACCCCTAACGGGATTCGAACCCGTGTCTAGGCCTTGAGAGGGCCTCGTCCTAGGCCAGCTAGACGATAGGGGCGCGGCGGAATGGCTTCACTCCGTCGGGTTTTGAGCGGCACAGTGTAGGGACGAACGATTGCGATTCAAGCATAGGCCAAAAGCCGTCTTTGGAATAGTCGCTAAATATCTGTCAATCATATGTTTACACACTTTGGTAACTGCAGACTCTTGTCAAGTGCCGTTTGACGATCTTCGTTTCGCGTGGTACGGTTCCATCATAGAGTTCCAGAACTGCCAATTCGGCAGTCAAGGGTTCGGCTTTCGGTCACATGTGCAAGCCCCCCGAGTTGGACCCTTTTGAACCGGAGAATGCCGCGTTGGGAAGAATTGCGCGCGACAGTATCGAAGAGGTCCGCAGGACCAACGACATCGTCGAAGTGATCGCAGGCTACCTTCCGCTCCAGAAACGGGGCGGGTCGTTCTGGGCTTGCTGTCCCTTTCATGACGAGAAGACACCGTCGTTTACCGTGCACCACGTGCGCCAGACCTACAAGTGCTTCGGGTGCGGCGAGTTCGGAAGCGTGATCGACTTCGTGATGAAGCACGAGAAACTGGATTTCGTCGAGACGATCGAGAAGCTTGCCGACCGCGCCAACGTCAGCCTGCGCTTTGACGGCGGCGGTCCCACGCAAGCCGACCGCAGCTTGCGCGCCAAGGCGCTTGACATGATGCTGTGGGCACAGCGCGGATTTGTCGCCAGCCTTGAACGCCATGAGCCCGCGCGACAGTACCTGGAATTGCGGGGCCTCGGTGGCGACGTCGCTGAGCGCTGGGGTATCGGGTTTGCCCCGGACGAGTACCACCGCCAGTCCGACGCGGCCCTGAAGAAGTTTGACGCCGAAACAGTAGAAGCCACGGGCCTGTGCAAGCGTAACGAACGCGGCTGGTACGACTTTTTCCGGGGTCGCGTGACGTTTCCGATTCGTGATGCGCAGTCGCGGATTGTGGGCTTCGGCGCGCGCCTGCTTGACCCTGATGCCAAGGCCCAGAAGTACGTCAACAGCGCTGAGGGCCTGCTGTTTCACAAGTCCAAGCTGCTGTACGGGATTGACCGGCTGGCGCAGTCGCAGATGCTGAAGCACACGGAGCGCGTGCTGATCATGGAAGGTTACACCGACGTGATCGCCGCCCACGAAGCGGGCTTTGACAACGCGGTGGCGCCGCTGGGCACGGCGCTGACGCTTGAGCAGCTTGCCCTTGTGCGCCGCTACGGTGCCGGCGTGACGCTGGTGCTGGACGGCGACGAAGCCGGCCTGACCGCCGCCGAGCGCGGCGTGAACGTGTGCCTGGAAGCAGGCATCGATGCAAAGGTGGCGGTGGTTGAGGGCGCCAAGGATCCGTTTGACCTGTTGCGGTCACAGGGCCCGGCTGGCCTTCAGGCGATACTGGACAAGAGCCGCGACGCATTTGAGTTCAAGCTTGATGCCGTGCGCACTCGACACAACTTCGCGCGCCCCGTTGAGGCCGAGGAGGCGTTGAAGGAGTTAGCAGAGACCATAGGCCGAATCGAAAGCACTCGCCTTCGAGAAGACTACTGCAAGAAGCTTCATGGGGTCCTGAACGGCGTACGGGAAACCGCCGTGCTGCACGCCGTGGGCGAAGTACGCGCCCGCTACAGTCGTGTTTCGACCAAAGCGGACACCAAGCCTCAGATCAACGCCGTTAACGTTGGGCGCCAGGCCTATGAGCGTGAAGTGCTAAGAATGTTATTTGAGCACCCCAACGCCCTTTCCAGAGCGGGCGAAATTGTGTATCCGGACGCGTTTTCCACACCGGGTTTGCAGGCGCTGTACCGGGAAATGCTCAACGCGTGGGAAGAACACGGCGAGTTGATCCCGGGGGCGTTGCTGGCGCAGCTACCCGCAGATGCACGGCCCGAGCTTGAGAGAGTGCTGGAACACGTAAGTTTGCCTGAGAACCAGAGTGCGAACCCCAGCACCGACACAGAACAGGAAGCGCGACTGGTCAAAGAGCTGCAAACCCTTGCCGAACACACGGAAATACAGATCGGCGGTGGACAAAGCCTGGCGGAGTTGCGTCAAAGAAAAGGCAGAAAAGGCCCCAGAACGGCCTGAACAGGCATTAAACGGACAGGGTTTGAGAACCCCGTTCGTTAAGCAGATAGGACGGACATGGTTCACCAGACGGCCGAACCGGCCGACCAGCGGGCACAAGGACGGAAATGAGCAACAAGAACAACGGCGAAAGTACCATCAAGCTTCCCAGCCAGACGGCAGCCCGCAAGGGCCCCAAGCCCAAGGCACCAGCCCAGCCCCTGAAGCGCCGCGACACCGCGACGCTGACACGCGTGCTGCCCAACCTTCCCAGCAAGGAAGAGGTTGAGAAGAAGATGATCAAGCCCGTGGCGGGCTTTCAAAAGACCGCTGCCGGCACAACCACGATCGTCCCCACGGAAACCGCGAACCTGCTGCCGACCACGCACGTGCTTTCGCAGCCAGAAGTGGACGACCAGATTCGCAAACTGATCAAGATGGGCCGTGACCGCGGCTACATCACCTACGACGAAATGAACGAGGCTCTGCCCGGCGACGTCGTAAGCCCCGAGCGCCTGGACCAGATTTTGATGCGCCTGGACGAACTCAAGATCGAGGTCGTTGAGGACAGCCCCGAGTATCGCGTCAAGGACAAGAAAGACCGCCGCCACAGCGAGCCCAAGCCACCGGTCGATGAAGACGGCCGCATTGATGACCCGGTGCGCACCTACCTGCAGCAGATGGGCGAAATCCCGCTGCTGACGCGCGACGAAGAAATCGCGCTGGCCAAGAAGATCGAGGTTACGCGCAAGCGATTCCAGAAGCGCGTACTGGAAAGCCATATCGCGCAGGTCGAGGCTATCCGCATCCTGGGCGAGGTCGAACGCGGGGAACTGGCATTTGACCGCACGATGAAGTTCAACAGCGAATTCGAGATGGCAAAGTCAGAGATGTCGGCGCGTCTCAACGACAACCTGACGACGCTCAAGCACCTCGTGCACCACAACCAGGAAGACTGGCTGTTCTGGTGCGGCAAGGCCGCCAAGAAAGACCGCGACAAGGCGTTCCAGCGTGTGCGTTCACGCCAGAAGAAGGCCGTCATCCTGCTGGAAGAACTGAACATTCAGACCAAGAAGATCAAGCCGATGATGGACGAGATCGAGCGTGTGAGCCGCAAAGCCAACTGGCTTCACCGTGAGATCGAACGCCTGGCAGCCGTGCCCGAGGCGCGCAAACGCGTGGAGCAGTTGAAGGAAGAGCTTGAGACGTTGCTGCGCCGCGCGATGGAGCCGCGCGAAGAGCTGCACGAACGCTGCGAGGAAATGAAGAACCGCTACCAGGCGTATGAAGA
The DNA here is from genome assembly GCA_025993795.1 of Planctomycetota bacterium. Classification (GTDB taxonomy): domain Bacteria; phylum Planctomycetota; class UBA8742; order UBA2392; family UBA2392; genus JADJRK01. The sequence goes on along the minus strand of JAMQHL010000070.1, from coordinate 28,016 downwards.
AGCCAAACGGCGCCTGTTCAGCGGCAACCTGCGACTGGTGGTGAGCATTGCCAAGAAGTATCGCAACCGCGGCTTGAGCTTCCTGGACGTGATCCAGGAGGGCAACACAGGACTGATGAAGGCGGTCGAGAAGTACGAATACCGCCGCGGCTACAAATTCAGCACATATGCGACGTGGTGGATTCGCCAGGCGATCACGCGCAGCATCGCGGACCAGGCCCGCACCATCCGCATCCCGGTGCACATGATCGAGACGATGAGCAAGCTGCGCAACGTCGCCAAGCGCCTGATGCAGGAAACGGGGCGCGAGCCAAGCGTGCGTGAACTGGCGACGGCGGCCGAAATCAGCTACGAAGAGGCCAAACGGGTGCTGAAGATCAGCAAGCACCCGATCAGCCTGGACCGGCCGATTGGCGATTCCGACGACAGCTTCTTCGGCGACTTCATCAAGGACGAAAATGCTGACAACCCTGTAGGCGTGGCCTCGCAGGAGATGCTCAAGGACAAGATTGACCGCGTGCTGAACACGCTGACCTACCGCGAGCGCGAAATCATCCGCCTGCGTTACGGTATCGGCGACGGGCACACGTACACGCTTGAAGAGGTCGGCAAGATTTTCAAGGTCACTCGTGAACGCGTGCGCCAGATTGAGGCCAAGGCGATTCGCAAGTTGCAGCACCCCGTGCGGTCACGCAAGCTTGAGGGCTTCCTTGACGGCGTCAGTGCGACGGCGCTGCTCAGCGCGCTGGAGGCTGCGGGGGGTCTTGAAGGAGTCGATGACGACATTGAGTAACGAATCGTTCGCTTAAGAGGGACCGGCAAACGCCGGTCCTTTTCATTGTCATCAGCGGTGCTCAGCCGCTAGAAAGGTGCCATGAGCACTTTCGCAGAATACCTCGACCTGCTGTGGCAGATACAGGCGCTGGACGCGGCAAGCCTTCGGGCGCGCGAGTTCATGGCCCGCGAAGACATGCGCGCATCGGGCACTGAGCGCGGCGTGGACAGGCTGATGAAGCAGCGGGGCGACGCCGACGCAGAGTACAAGCTGATGGAAGTCAGGCACCGCGAGCTCGAGGCAGAGCTGAAGCGTCTGGATGCGCGGATCAGGCAGATTGAGTCAGTGCCTGACTCAGAGGCTGCGGTGGCCAAACATCGCGAAGCCATTGAGGCCCTGGAAATGGACGGGCTCAGCCTGCTCGGCGACATCGATACGCAGCGGGCCAAGGTCAAGCAGCTCGATAACGAGATCGAGGCGCAGCGCAAGATTGCAGCCATTGAGCGCGAGGGCGCAAAGGCGACAGCCCGCGAAAAGCAGGCAATCATCGACGACCTGCACCGCCAGCGTGAAGCGATTGCTGCCAATATCCCCGAGGATGTGTTGCGCGTTTATGACGGCAGCGCGCAGCGTCACCCCGGTACCGCGATGGTCCGCACCAGCACAGATTTCTGCGCAGCTTGCAGCGGCGAGTTGAACATGCAGATGATCATGCGCGCCAAGGCCCGCACCGAGTTCGTGCGTTGCCCGCACTGTTCACGTATTCTCGACGGCCCCGCGCCTTAGGCCCGCTTAGCCCTTGCGGCGGGGCTTGCGCTGTGCTGCCACGGGGTCCACGACTTCTGTGGTCTCGACCTCGGCTTCATGGAAGCGGGGAAGCAGGTCTTTCACGAACAGCAGCAGCTCGTCGGGCGCGTCATCGCTGGTGCGCACGCTGCCATTGCGGGTCACGGTCAGCGCGCAGGCACCGTCGGGCAGCTTCAGGGTGAGCGTGAAGGCGTCAAGCTGGTCGCTGAAGCGCTCGGCGATCTTTTCGCCGTCGGTTGCCTCAATCACCTTGAATGTCGCGCTTGTCAGCATGTGTTCACGGGCCAGGTAGTCCTTGATGCGCAGCGACTTGATCGTGTTCTTCTTGTAGGCGCCCTGTACCTCGGCCAGCAACTCGGCCAAGTTCAGGTTCAGGTCTTCGAACGCGACGTGCACGTCCGGAATGGAATCCAGCGCCTCGTATAGTGCGTTCAGCTCGCCGCGTCGCTGCTCAACCGAGGCCAGACCCTTCTGCTGGTCTAGTTCAAAGCGGCACTCGGCCAGGCTCTCTACCGGTTCTTCCTTGGGCTCAAGAGACTCGCGGTCGATCGTCACTGTCTTGCCGACGCGCGTGTAGATGTAGCGGCCCTTCACGCGGTTCTGGTTACTCTCCTTCGCCAGCAGAAATCCTCGTTCGTTGCCCGGCTCGTAGCTGATCTGGGGCAGCGTGTCTCGAATGGTACGGAAGCTTGGTTGTCCGCTGACAAGAAGCTTGTAATGAAATGCGCGCATGAGTCCCTCCGGCGCAGAGGGTAGCGGCCGACGCGACAAAGCGAAGCGCAGCTGTCAAAAGTTCACTGACATTCGTGCGTGTGGATATGTGGACAAAACTCAGCGCTGGGCGGGTTTCAGGCGTCGCGAAATCTCGCCACGCATCTGCGCCGAGAAGCCTTCGGCTCGCGACAGGTCTTCCAGTATCAGCCGCGCGTGGAACATCTTTTCGCGCAAGGCGTCAAAGGCCGCTTCGATCACCACGTTGCGGGCGTGCTCAATGTCCTTGTCGCGCTCGCCGATTCGGGTGCGCTTGGAAATCGCTGCCATCGTCTCGAGAATCTGGCGACGCTCTGTGACTTCCGGCTGCGGCTCCTGGTTCAGCCGGTTTGCCAGTTCGTTGAAGGCGCGCTGTGCGATGACGTCCATGCGCTCGCTGTCACGCTGGACCATGGCAAGGCGGCTGAGCACCTGCATTACCGGCAGCAGGATCAGTTTGCGTGACAACAGCTCGGCCAACTCGTCGGCAACACCGTCGCTGCGGCGTGGACCCAGCGCGATGTCGCCCAGCAAACGTGCCAGCGTGATCGTGGCCGCCGGCGCCCAGATGCGCTTGTAGTCCACGATCTCGGCCCAGAGCTGTGTCAGATCGCCGACGATGGCCTCGAACAGGATGTCGGGCGTTTTGGGTGCCGCAATCATGCGTCCCAGGCCCTCAAGAATACGCGGGATCATGTCGGTGTAGGCCGTGGTCTCGCGCCCGAAGTGCAGCACGTGTTCGCCCTCGGCGTTGCGACGCATCTTGCCGGACATGCCGGGCAGGCCTTTCTTCAGCACCGTCAGCAGCAGGTAGCCGATTTCAAGGCGCTCGTTGCGGTCCAGGTTGTCGCCCGCGGCGAGCCATCCCATGGCTTCAAGGATGTCATACACGTTGCTGCTCAGGCCAACGCGTTCGCGCAGCGTGGCGGCAAGTTCGTCGGCCGCTTGGGGCGCGGTAAGCGGATGCGCGCCGATTCTGGCCAGGGCGACGTACAGGGTACCGCGATCCGGGAAGTCGCTGTCCTCGGCATCGACCAGCGCACGCATGCTCTGCACGAGCCCAGGCAACTCATCGGCCGTGATCTGCGTGTCGTGTGCAACGATTTCCGGCAGCAGCTTGGCAGCACTCAGGCGTGTCACATCGTGGGCCGAATCGGTCATCGCCCTTGCCAGCGGCGCAACAGCAGCGTGGCCACAGCGCACCAGCGCCGCCTGCACAAGCTCAAGCTGGCGCTCAAACCGGAACTCATGAAGGCTGTCAATGAATGCATGAACAGCCTCTTGCCGCGCAGTGTCATCAAGCGACGGATGTTCAAAGAAGCGGCTCTCAAGCAACGCCGTGCAGACTTCGGGGCCTGACTCGACGTACAGGTCAAGGCACGCGCGCGAAATGCGCGCCGCAGAGTCTGCGCTGACCGGGTAGTCCGACTGGTCGCCGGCGCGCAGCAGGTGTCCCAGCAGGTCGATGAGGCGACCTTTGCCCGCGTCGGGCGTGTCGCGCAGCGCCTCAATCAGGCCATCCACCGCCTTTTCGCCAAGCCTTGACAGGGCCGCGGTGCAGGCCTGATAGTTGCGGTCAAGCTCTGACCCGCCGGCCAGTCCCGCAATCAGCTGCTCAACCACAGCAGGCGCGGCGGCGGCACTCAAGTTGTGTTCGGTGATCAGCGAAAGCAGGAAGTAACGCAGCGCCGGCTGGCTGGCTTCTTCAATGCTTCCGGCCAGCAGGCTTGAGATGTGCTCTCGTTCATGGCGGAACAGCGTGCCGTAAAGTCTGCGGGCTGCATCTTCGTGGTGGGTCAGCTTCACCTGCAGCAGCTCGACCAGCTTTTTGTGCAGCCCGGCTGCCATGCCGTGTGCGTCCGGCAGGTCCGGGATCCGCGTCGACAGCACGCCCATGGCGGCGTGGACAACCTCGGTCTCTTCGTCGGTGGCGATAAACTCAACCAACAGCGCAAGCCCAAGACGCTGCTGCTGGGCATCAAGCCGCGGCAGCACGCGGGTCAGGTTCGTGATCGAGACAACGCGTTCCGCCGTTGCGCCGCGCGCTGCCTTGGCCAGGTTCTCGGTCAGCGCCCCGTCCAGCCCCAAGCCTCCCAGCGCCCGGGCGGTCTCGGCCCGCACATCGGCATCGCGGTCGCGCAACGCGGTCAGGTACAGGCGCAGCTTCTCGTCCGGTGGCAGCTCGCTCAGGTACAGCTTGCGGACGGCTTCAAGCCTGCGCCCCGCGTCGCTGCTGGTGACCAGGTCGAGCTTGAGGCGCGAGACCTCTTCGGGGTCGAGCATGCGCCGGACTTCATCTCTGCCAATCACCGGGGGCATGCCGACGCCACCGACGGCCAGTTCGCGGCTGCTTGTCGGCGCCTGTTCCGGTAAAGCCTCGTCTCCGGCTTCCTCTTCAAGACAAATGACCCGCTGTGCGCCGAGGACAGCTACCGCAAGCGCGTTCTCTTTGAAATAGGCACCCTTGGCCAGTTTGCGCATGGCTTTGGAGTCCAGAGTGTCAGCGGCGTCGAGCAGCTTCTTGCCGAGCAGCAGGTCGCGCAGGGGCTTGCCGTCGTCATCGACCGCCATCTCCAGAACGGTTTCGCTGACCAGCAGGCCCTTTCGCGCAAGCGCAGTGAGCCTCGTGGCCAGGCGGCGTGATGCGCCGAAGCGCTCTACGGTGCTGTCGAAATCTCTCTCGATGATGCGCACTGCTGCCTCGTGGTTATGATCTAGCGATGCTAGACGACCTGTTGAAGGCTGACAACGTAGTGGTTCGTGCGCCGAACGCGCTGGGCGACCTTGTGATGGCAACGCCGGCGTTTGCGCGCCTTGCGGCCCACTACGGGCGCGAGCGGCTGACGCTGGTCTGTCTGCCCGCCGGCAAGCCGCTTCTGAATGGCAACGCCTGGTTTCGTGAGATTCTTCCCTACGACCGCAAAGGCGAGCACCGGGGCCTGCTGGGCGGCATGCGGTTTGCGCGATTGCTGAAGCAGCGCCACTTTGACCTCGGGATCCTGCTGCCGAACAGCTTTGGCAGCGCGTGGCAGTTCCTGCAGGGCGGGGTGAAGCGCAGGGTCGGCTACTTCAAAGAAGGCCGCAGCTTTCTGCTGCATGCGGGCCTTGAGCGCGAACATGATGCAGAAGGCAAATTCCTGCCCAAGTACACCGGGCGCTACTTCATGGACCTGCTTGATGTGATCTGCGTGCCGCCAGGGCCGCTTATCCCGACCTTGCCGGTGACGGAGGCCGAGCGAGCCAATGCCGCCACTGCACTGGCGCAAAGAGTGCCGGGCGACGGGCCGCTGGTGATTGTCGCGCCAGGGGCCGCATATGGCCCCAGCAAACTCTGGCCAGCCGAGCGCTTCGCGCAGGTGGTGAACTCGCTGTCGGGCGCCCGCATCCTGCTCAGTTTTGGGCCCGGCGAAGAAGAGACAGCGGCCTGTGTGCAGAAGGCGGCGGGACGTTCGTTCGGCACCAACGAGGGGCTGGACCTGGGAACGCTGAAGGCGATGTATCAGCAGGCTTCGCTGGTGCTGACCAACGATACGGGCCCTCGGCATATGGCGGTGGCGCTGGGTGTGCCGGTGGTCTGCGTGATGGGCCCGAATGATCCGCGCTATTCGGCTCTGCCGGACGTAGAGAGGGGCGAGGTTATTCGTGAGCAAGTGGATTGCGCGCCTTACACCTGGCCCTGCCAGTTGAAGGAATGTCCGATCGACCACCGCTGCATGCAGTCGATCACTGTCGAGCGTGTGTCGGCGGCATGCCGGGCGGTGCTTCAGGCGTGAGGCGCCTTGGCGTCTTCGGCGTCCAGGTACTCCTTGATTTCCTGGAGCGTGCGGTGGACCTTCATCATCTCGATTTTCCGGATGCGGTCGAAGACCGTTTCGTCGTAAAGGCGATGGCCCGATTCCGTGCGTTCAACCGGCGCAATCAAGCCCAGCATCGTGTAATTGTGAATGGTCTGCCGCGAAAGCTGCGTGTGGCGCATGATCTCGCCTACCTTGTAGCGTTTCGGTGGGGCTGCCATGACGGCTCCGGTGGACTGTCTGGTGCTTAACTTTTCCCACGCGTGAGCGCAATCACCGCTTGAAAAGACGCTCGGGCACGATCGCGGCACGGTGCATGAGTTCCTGCTCAACTTTCTGCTGGTTCTGCTGGAAACGCACGCTGAACAGGCGATCCCGGATGCCGGCTTGCACCTTGGGGTCTTCGAAAGCCTTCAATGTCCCGTCGCGCCGCTTGAATAGCTGGACAAACATGAAGCCGTCGTACTCAGTGCCGTCTTCTCCCGTGTCTCGAACTGAGCCGATCTCGCTGATGCCACCGCTGGCCGGCAGACTGATCACCATGGCATAGGCGCTGGGGTCAAGTTCACTGTCATCTTTTGCAAGGCGCCGGGCCGGCAGTTGCAGCTTGACGCCGGGCACCCCAAGGTCTTCGATCAGCTTGCGAAGGCCTTCGCTTGCGGCCTCCATGGATTCGCCGCGAGTGACGCGTGCATGCACGCTGGTTTCGCCGTCGGCGACGGCTTCGTACAGCTTGCGGCGCACTTCAAAGGCCGAGTCCTGCGGGTAGAGCAGCCGGAACTCGCGGAAGTCAATCTCGAGGGCAATGCGGTACTGGTCGCGTTCCTTGTCGAACTCTTTGCGCACCTCACGCGGAGTTACCGCCAAAGAGAAGTAGATCTCGATCGGGTACTGCGGCGGCAGCGGGCCGTACACTCCGCACATCCAGCGCAAGACTTCGTTGCGCTTGATTTCCTGGCGGCGGCGCTCGCGGTATTCGCCGGGCGACAGGTTGTAGCGCTCTTTGAGGTAGCGGGCCCAGCCGCGGGTGTCTTCATCCGCGATGTTCAGCCCTTTGCGTTCGCGGGACAAGATCATGCGCATCTGGGTGTCGCTGACGTTCAACTGGATCTTCTGGGCTTCGGCATCAAGCAGCCTTTGCAGCACAAACGTCTGCAAACGCTGGTAGACCAGTGCTTTCTCGATCTGGACATCGGTCACCGAGGCTTCAATCTGGCGCATCGCGCGCCACGCGTTGATCTCGGCCTGCATGTCGGTGTCGCCGACGATCTCCTGGTAGGTAATCGCCGTGCCGTTCACGACCGCAAGCACCTCGTTGGTGCCGTCGGGAAGTACCGGGTCTTCGGCAAAGTGTGAGCCTGCGCATACCAGCAAGGCGCAGAAGGCGAACAGGAATCGTCTCATGGATGCAGGATGAATTGCCGCCGCAACTTGGGCAAGGGCGTGGATAGCCGCCCGCTATAGCAGCTTCCTGGCCGACATCGTCTGCAGCAGGTTGTGCAGAAAGCGCAACTGGTCTTCCGGCGCCTCAAGCCCCTTGCGCAACGGCAACGCAAGCCAGGTTTCGTCCAGCACCCGGAACGATGCCGTGGCTTCTTTCAGCTTCTTGTGGGTCTGGGTTGCACTCAGGGCGCGCAGCTTCAGGTGTCCCTCGCCGCGACTGATGCTGATGACGCCCAGTCGCGCAAGTCGTGTGCGCACCAGCGCCGCGGTCACCATGCGCTCAATCTCGCGCGGCGGCTTACCAAAGCGGTCTGCGATCTCGCGCAGAAGGGCGTCGGCCCCCTCGGTATCCTGAATGCGCGCAAGCCTGCGATAAACCTCAAGCCGCTGTTTCTGGCCCGGGATGTAGTCACGCGGCAGTTCAAGGGACAAGCCGAAATCAAGCTGTGTGTCCACTTCCGGCGGTACCGGCTGATTGCGCAGTTTCTTTACGGCGCGGTCCAGCAGGCGGCAGTACAGGTCGTAGCCGATCGTGGCGATGTGGCCGCTTTGTTCGGCGCCCAGCAGGCTGCCCGCGCCGCGCAACTCGAGGTCGCGCATGGCAATCTTGAAACCGCTGCCCAGTGCCTGGTACTGAAGAATGGCTTTGAGACGCTTTGTCGCGATCTCGGACAAACTGATGTCATCGGGGACCATCAAGTAGCAGTGTGCCTGGTGATGGTAGCGCCCGACGCGGCCGCGAAGCTGGTGCAGCTCAGACAGGCCGAAGTTCTGGGCGTTGTTGATGATCATCGTGTTGGCGTTGCGGACATCGATGCCGCTTTCAATGATCGTGGTGCAGACCAGCACGTCAATTTCGCGCGCCATGAAGCGGACCATGACCTCTTCAAGCTGGCGCTCGGGCATCTGGCCGTGGCCGATCTCGATGCGCGCTTCGGGCACCAGGCGCCTTACGCGCTCGGCAATCACGTCAATGTCGAACACACGGTTGTGCACGAAAAAGACCTGTCCGTCGCGCGCAAGCTCTGAGCGAATGGCGTCCTGAAGCTCACGGTCGTTCCAGTGGGACAGCCGGGTGATAATCGGCATGCGGTTCTGGGGCGGCGTCGTGAGGTTGCTGATGTCGCGCAGGCCAAGCAAAGCCTGGTGCAGCGTGCGCGGGATCGGAGTCGCGGAAAGGGTCAGCAGGTCAACTGTCCGCCGCAGCTGCTTCAGCTTCTCCTTGTGCTCAACGCCGAAGCGCTGTTCTTCGTCGATGATCACGAGGCCGAGGTTCTTGAATTGCACGTCGTTGCTGAGCAGGCGGTGAGTGCCGATCACGATGTCGACCCTGCCCTCGGCAAGCTTCTCGATCACTTCGCGGGCCTCAAGCGGCGTGCGAAACCGCGACAGCAGCTCGACATTGACCGGAAAGCTGCGCAGTCTCTCGCGAAAACTGAGCCAATGCTGCTGCGCCAGCACCGTCGTCGGCACGAGCATCGCAACCTGCTTGCCCTCAAGCACCATCTTGAATGCCGCGCGCATCGCCAGTTCAGTCTTGCCGTAGCCTACGTCGCCGCACAACAGCCGGTCCATCGGCTTCAGGCCCTCCATGTCGCGCTTGATGGCTATGCTTGAAGTTGCCTGGTCGGGTGTGTCGCGGAACGGGCAGGCGGCCTCATACTCGGCCATATCCGACCCGTCGGGCCGGCAGGCGTAGCCGGCTTCGTGGGCACGCAGCGCATTGAGCTCAAGCATCTCGGCTGCAAGTTTCAGCACGCTCTGGGATGCCCTGAGCTTGCGTTCAGACCATGCTGCCGTGTTGAGCTTGCTGAGCGGGGGGACTTCGCCGCGCATGCCGATGTACTTCTGCACGACGTCGGCGTTGGTTGCAGGCACGTGAAGCGTGGTTCCCTCGGCAAACTCCAGCGCCAGAAACTCGCCGGGTTTGCCTTCGCGCTTGAGCGTCTCCATTGCCTTGAAGCGGGCAATGCCGTGCTGCAAATGCACGACGTAGTCACCGGGCTCAAGCTCCACGAAGTCATCGAACACGTCGCCCATATGACGCGCCGGCGTCTCAATGTGCATGCGCCGGTGCCCGCGGCCCAGCAGCTCGTGCACGCTCATGACCGCGGTGCGCAGCTCAGGCAGCACGCGGCCGGCGTCGATGTCGCCGCGCAACAGCACCAGCGAGTCGTCCTCAGAAACACCCTGGCCGGCAAGGCCTTCGCGGGCTGGCCGCAACTCAGATTCGGCGCCGCAGAACAGCAGCGTGCGGTTGCCGCCGTGCCGGAGTGCGCTGATCAACTGCGCAACACCCGCATAGCCTTCGCCCAGGTTGATCGGCGTAACGCACTTGATGCAATGATCCGTTGTGGCGGAGCAAAGCCGCTTCACGTCGCTGGTAGCCAACAGCGATTCAACGCGGCGGGCGCGCCCATCGCGGGCCATGTCTTCGCTGAAACTGAGCAGCGTAGCGATACGCTGGTGCACCTGGTCCGGCTCAATGACCAGCGTTGCGTGCTCGCCCAGATGGTCCAGCAAGCCGGTGGTCTTCTCGCCGCTCAATGCGACCAGCGGAAACGCGACGCCATCGGGCAAACTTTCGAAGCTGCGCTGCGTTTCGACGTCAAACGCGCGTACGCTTTCGATCTCGTTTCCCAGCAGTTCCAGTCGTACCGGGTTGTTGCGGGTCGAGGGGTAGATATCGACGATGCCGCCGCGCCGAGCGAACTGCCCCGGCCCGTCAATCTGCTCAACCCGTTGCATGCCGGATTCGACCAGGCGATTGAACAGCGGCTCAGGCTTCAGCCTCGCGCCCGGCGCCAGCACCAGGTTGCTTTCGCGAATTTCGTCCGGGGCCGGAAGTGCGTCAAGCAGGCTGGCAACGGGGGCCAGCAGGATGCGTGTGCCGCCATGCAGGCGGGCAAGCAGCGTGACCCAGGCTGCGGGCTTGTCAGGACTATTGTCATCAACCAGCGGGGCGACAAGGGTCGAGTACGCGGGCAGCAACGCCTCAAGGTCAAGCTGGATCAGTTCGGCGCTTTCCGGCCCGGGCGTGACAACCAGAAGCAGCGACGTGGTCTGTGCTGCTGCCGCGATGCACAGGCTGAACGCCACCCCGGACAATCCGCCGGATTCGGCGTTGTCCAGCCGGCTTCGCAGTGCCGTATAAAGTTGGTCCATCGGCTCAGTCAGTGCAGCCTCAAGTGGCAGTACAGCGTGAATCCGCCGAAAAGAAAGCCCAGGCGCGAGGCCCGGGCTTGAAGTGCACGAACTTTGGGGTTACTCGTCGTCAGCGTCGGCGGACTCGCTGCCGGTTTCGGCGCTATCTTCTTCCTCTTCCTCTTCTTCGGATTCTTCGCCCTCGGCGTCTTCTTCGCCGTCTTCGTCTTCGCTTTCCCCGTCCTCGTCTTCTTCTTCGTCATCGTCGTCGTCTGATTCCTCTTCCTCGAGCGCTTCTTCTTCGCCCTCGACGGCAAATTTCGAGATCTCGCCGGTTGCAATGAACTCATCCACGCCCTGCATGGCCAGCCAGTCAATGGCCGCCTCCATCAATTCGCTGCCTGCATAGGCGATCCATTCCTTCTTCAGATCCGCTCGCTTCTGCAGCAGACGATTGAATTTGTCGAAGCTGCCCTTTACGGCTTCCATGACCAGCTTGCCGTCTTTCGGATCGAGTGTTTTGGCAAACCCGTCCGTGAGCTTGCGGTACTTGCGGTTGCCGATGGTGTCGACAAGCACGCGACGACCCTTGTCGTCGTCCAGTTCGCTTGCGCCACGCATCAGCTTGCTGCGTTTGGGGTCCCAATAGTGCGGCATGCGGGTGTCCAGCATGGCGTCTACGAGACGGTCAAGGTTGATCGTGACTGTTTGTGTGGGCATTCTGTCCTCCGTTCGCGGACGAAAGGTAGTTACGCCATGGACGGAATCAAGCTGATTCGGGCTTCCGGAAGCGATTTCATTACCAGCCGCGGCACTTAGGCCTGCTGAACGTACCGAGTGGGGTCGGGGATTCCCGCGTTCTCGAACCCGCGACGGCGGATCACGCATGAGTCGCAGCGGCCACAGGCCCTTTCCTTGACGGGGTCGTAACACGAGTGAGTCAGGCCGTAATCGACACCCAGCACAATGCCCCGCCGGATGATGTCGGCCTTGGTCAACGCCAGCAGCGGCGCATGAACGCGAAACCGCATGCCCTCAACGCCGAGCTTGGTCGCGAGGTTGGCCAGCGACTCGAACGCCTGAATGAACTCGGGGCGGCAGTCGGGATAGCCCGAGTAATCGACGGCATTGACACCAATGAACATGTCTTCGGCACCCAGTGTTTCCGCCAGCGCCAGGGCGTAACTCAGGAACAGCGTGTTGCGCGCGGGCACGTAGGTGACGGGTATTCCGGCGCCGGGGCCGCTTTTGGGAACATCAATGTCAGCGGTCAGTGCGCTGCCGCCAATTGCCCGCAGGTCAATCTTGACCTGGCGCGGCGCGCGCACGCCGAGCTGGCTGCAAACGCGCTGGGCAGCATGCAATTCGGTGACGTGCCGCTGCCCGTAGTCAATCGTCAGCGGGTGGCAGTCAAAGGACTGCATCGCGATCGCAAGCACGGTCGCAGAATCCAGCCCCCCCGAAACGAGTACCACGGCAGGTTTCATCACATCTGGATAACGCCAAACCAGCCGGCAAACAAGCGTCGGCACGGACGTTTGCAGGTTCGGGCTACTTCCACAGGATGTTGCAGAACCAGTCGGTGTAGGCGCCGCCTGCGTTCTTGGCAAACGCCTTCATCAGCTCTTTGTCGTGATTGCCGATGCCGACTGTGTTGATCATGACCTTGCGAAAGCGGTTCGTCCGCACAGCCAGCTCAATCAGCTTCTCGCGCTTGACGTGCTCGCCGTTGCCGACCGCATGCTTGAACTCGTTGGTGCCGGACATGTCGCTGGAGTCTTCACTCCATGTGGGGTAGCCGTCGGTCAGGAACACAATCGTGTGCGCGCCGGTCAGCACGCAGTCGCGGTCAAGCTCGGGGCTGCTGGTGTTGGTGCGAGCCGCGGAAAGGCCGAAGGCCTGCATCAACCCGCCATGGATGTTGGTAAGGGTTTCCGTTTCGAGGTCTCGGGCGTGGTCTGACCAGACGCGGCAGTTCTTTTCACTGGCTTCTACCCAGCCATCCGTCACAAGCTTGATGTCCTTGGAATACGTGACAATCGCAAAGTAACGCAGCTCGGGGTCGTTCTTGGGGCGTCTGGTGCCCTTGCCGCCGCCTTTCTTGGGGTCATCGGGCTTGAGCTGCGTGATCGAGTGGGCGAGTTCCTGGGTTGCGAGCCACAGCGCCGTGGGTTCTCGCTCTTTGTCCCAAGGCAGGTGGGGGGCCTTGGCCTTTAGTTTGGGAATATCATCCGCGTCGATCTTCCATTTCATGCTGTCAGACACATCGATCACGAACACGATGCGCGTGCCCACAATCGGCTCGCGAAAGACAACAGGGGCCGTCTTGCTTTTCTTCTCGGGCGCCTTCTCGGCGACTTTGGCGGCTTGATTCTTCAGCCACCACTCCCAGAACGCCACCGTGTCTTCACGCAGGGTGCAGTCCTCGCCGGTCAGCGTAGACAACACCCGCTCCGCCATGTGGCGCAGGCGCACAATCTCGTTCTTGGTGCGCTTCTGCCAGTCCACGAGCGCCTGTACGACCGCTGTGACATTGTCCTTGTCTTCAGCTTTCACCAGCACGCCCAGGCACGCCATCACGTTGACCGGCACGATTTCTTCCTCATGCAGCTTGGCGTGCTTTTCGCCCATCAGTGCCATCACGTCGGGCAAGAAGATCCTGCCGGAGCCGGGTTTGTCCACTTCGGCTTGGCGGACGGCTTCGACTGCCGCAATCGTGATCCAGGGCGACTTGCCGTCAGTGAGCGCCCCGCGGACTTCTTTGGCTGCTGCTTCGTTGGCGCTGTCCAGCGCCAGTGGCAGAAGGCGTTCAAAGTGGTCGTAGGCGCGCCCGCGGTCCACGTCGTTGATCGCATGTGGATTGACGTCGCGCGGCGCCTGCGCGCTGAAACTGGCGACGGTGCACATCAAAGCTGCAACCGCCGACAGCAGGTTCATGATTCGAGGCATGTAGTTGTCCTGTCAATGCCACGAGGGGACGCGGCCTAACTCTCGGGGAAACCCCAGTCGACGTACACGCCGCCGGTGCGCTTGGCGAGATTCTTGAGCAGGTCTTTGTCGTGGTTGCCAATCCCGACCGTGTTGATGATCACCTTGCGGAAGACGTTGTGGCGCAGAACGTCCGGCCAGATGTCTTCGCCGTAGATGAACGGCCCGTCGCCAACGCTGTTGTCCACGTTGTTGCGCTTGTCCTTGGTCCGGCCCTGGCTCTGGTCATCCCAGCTTGCCCAGCCGTCTGTCAAGAAGACGATGCAATCGGCGCCGTTCAGAATGCAGTCGGCATCGACAGCAGGATGTTCCGTCTCCGTGTCGCCCTTGCCGCCCATGCGGAAGGCGCGCATCAGCGCGCCATGGATGTTGGTCATGGCGTCGGTGGTCAATTCCTGCACGGTGCGCGACCACTTGTTGCAGTTCTCGGGCGTGGCCTTGATCCAGCCTTCGGTGTAGAGCGTGTGCTCGGTGCTGTAGATGATGACGGCGAAGTAGCGGTCGCCGACGAAGTCCTTGATTGACCGGGAAAGTTCTTCACGGGCGAGGTCCATCTTGGTGCCGATTTCTTCCCATGGCAGCTTGCGCAGCGGGTTGCTGTCTTCAGGTTCTTTGTCACCAGCCCCGGCTTCCTTGTCCTTCTTGCGCCGGCCCGATATCGGGCCGCGGTCTTTCTTCCGCTTCTCGATCTCTTCCAGGGTGATTTTCAGCGGCAGCTTCATGCTGTCCGACACGTCGATCACGAATACAAATCGCTTGCCGATGGGCTGAGTGTCGAACACCGGCGGGCTGGCCACGGTCTTGCTGCGCTTTGCTTCGGGCTTGTTGGCGGCGTCGATGTTGCCCACAGTCTTCATCTGCTGCACCCACCACTTCCAATAGTAGGTGCTGGACATGTCGGCTTCTTCGCCGGTCAGCTTCCAGAGCATGTTGCCGCCGAAAAAGCGCACGCGCTCATCGGCGCAGGTGGTGCGTTCCTGCCAGGCAATCGTGGCCTCAACCACCTTGATCGCCATGTCCTTTTCTTCGGGCTCAATCAAGTCCTGAAGGCACGCGAACACGTTGATCGGCACGATCAGCCAGGTCTTGTGCCAGGCTTCATTCTCTTCGGCCAGGACCTTGGCTACATCTTCGGTGTACTGCTTGGCCTTGGCCTGGCGTACCGCCTCAATTGCTGCCACTTTGATGAACGCATTCTTGGCGTCGGCGATGGCTGCGCGCACGGCCTTTTCAGCGGGGGGGCTGTTCTTCATGCTTGCCAGCGCCATGAAGAAGTCGAACTGGTCCAGTGCAAGCGAAGGGTCTTTGTCTGACTTCAGGGCCAGGCAGGCATTGCCGATCATCTCAACGCTCTTCTCGTCAGTGAACTTGGCCAGCGCCTTGATGATTTCGTCGCGAACTTCGCCGGGCAGGCCGGCTTTCTTTCTGGCACGGGCTTTCTGGTCTTCGTCCAACTCCTTCAGCAGGAACTTGGCGGCATCGGGCTCGTTGGTGTCGCCCATCTTGGCCGCGATGCGGCCCATTTGCGTGCGAGAGCCGTCTTTGCGGGCCGTTTCATAGTCTTTCTTGAGCGTCTTGAACTCTTCCTGGGCGGCAACAGGCGCGGCGGGGCTTGCCAGCAGCAGCGCGAACACCGCAAGCAGGAGCAAAGGCAGCGTGATCGAAAGCGCGCGAAGCCGGGCAGTGTGTGTGCGCATAAGACTCCTCCGGGCACTGTCAAAGCAGGGGACGATCAGTCTATTCCGACATCCCGCAATCGCCAGCGCTACCGGGCGGTAACGGAAAACTGTTCCAACGGTGCATCCCTGGTATCGGGAATGCAGTTTCAGCGTCTTCCAACCGGCCCACGGGGAATGCACCAAGTGCCGTGCCGAACGGGGCGGATGCTGCCAGGACAGACTGGTTCACCATGTGAAAACGGACGGACATCCGGATGGTTCAGTGCGGCACCCGTCGGCGCGGCGAATTCGTTCCGCTTTACGCAGAGCGCTTCGTTTCCATAATGAGGACCGCATGCAAGAACAACCAGCCCTGTCGGGCGAAGATTATCGTGTGCTCAAAGAGCTTGGGGATGCCCACGCGGCAATCCGCCGTGAACTGGCAAAACGCATTGTCGGCCAGGACGAAGTCGTTGAGCAGGTCCTCACAGCGTTCTTTGCCGGCGGACACGTGTTGCTGCTGGGCGTGCCCGGTCTGGCCAAAACGCTGCTGATTCGCACGCTGGCCCAGATCATGGGCATGAAGTTCAATCGCATCCAGTTCACGCCGGACCTGATGCCCAGCGATATCACGGGTAGCGACGTGCTGGTTGGCGACGGTGATGAACGCGCGTTTCAATTCCTTGGCGGCCCGATCTTTGCCAACTTTGTGCTCGCCGATGAAATCAACCGCACGCCGCCCAAGACGCAAGCCGCGCTGCTGGAAGCCATGGAAGAGTACGCCGTCACGGTCGCCGGCCACCGCTACGACCTGCCGCAGCCGTATTTCGTGATGGCAACCCAGAACCCGATCGAGCAGGAGGGCACCTACCTGCTGCCCGCCGCAGCGCTGGACCGGTTCATGTTCACGGTGCTGGTGGATTACCCGACCCAGTACGACGAAATGGAAATGCTGCTTCAGACCACCTCGCGGCCCGAGCAAGCGGTCGGCACGGTCCTGAGCGCTACAAAGGTCCTGCGCATGCTTGAAGTCGTTCGGCGTATCAACATGCGTGACGAGTGCATCAAGTACGCGATTGACGTCGTGCGCTCAACCCGCCCGGCAACCACCTTCAGCGCGCTGGTCAAAGACATGGTGGATTGCGGCGGCAGCCCCCGTGCCACGCAATCACTGATTCTGGGCGCCAAGGCGCGTGCTGCCCTGGATGGACGTGACGAAGCATACCCCGAGGACATTCGCGCGATCGCTTTGCCGGCATTGCACCATCGCGTGCTGACCAACTTTCACGCCGAGGCCGACAGCGTCACAAGCCGTGACCTGGTGCGCGACCTGATCAAGCAGGTGCCAAGGCCTGTCTGGGATACCCAGCACGAGGAAGTGCGCCAGCGCAAGAACTGGCTGGGCGGCGTTCGGAAATGGCTGCTGGGCGAACGCGCCAAGAAGGCGTTTTCAGGCTGAACACGCAATTGAGCATCAGCCTGTGCCGGAGCGCCCCGGGTGGTCGTGCAGTTGTCGGGGGCTAACGCCCGAACTTCAGACGTTCGGCAAGGATTTCGGGCAAGCCGGCGTCGAGGATTTTGCGGCCGGCGGTTTCGATGTCGTACTCAATGCGCGTGATCTTCACGAGTTCCTTGTCGCTGTCGTAGATCGCAAAGCAGCTCTTGGGGTTTTCGTCGCGCGGCTGCCCGACGCTGCCGACGTTCACCAGCGCCTTTTCGAAACCCTTGAGATTGATCTCGTAGCTCATGGAGTAGCTGACCATCGGCCCGGAAAAGAACGTCACGGGCACATGGCTGTGGCCGAGAAAGCAAACGCGGGTGCGCAGCTTCTCGAGGCTCAAACGCGCGTCCTGGCTGGTCTGGATGTAATCAAAGAGGTCAGGGAAATTCAGGCTGCCGTGCACGAGCGTAATGTTCTCGTCAATCTCCTGTACCAGCGGCAACTCACGCAGGAACTGCATGTTCTCTTCTTTGAGGTTGTCGCGAGTCCAGTACACGGCCTGCTTGGCGTAGGTGTTGAAGAACTCGATGCTCAGTTTGCCGCATACTGCCCAGTCATGGTTGCCCGCAACCGTGGGGCAGCCCATCTCGCGCACGCGGTCGCAGCACTCGTCAGGGTTTGCGCCATATCCGACGATGTCGCCCAAGCACAAGTAACGGTCGACGCCCTGGTCTTTGCAAAGACCGAGCACCTTCTCGAGAGCCTCAAGGTTCCCGTGGATGTCGCCAAAGATTGCGTAACGCAAGCAAAAACCCCCGGGCAACCCGGACGTGAAAATTCAAAGACTAAGCGATATAGACCAGAATAGTCCGCATTGCAGTCTATACAGCCAACCACAGCCCCACAAGCCGCTTACAAACCGCGTCGAGATTGTGGTTTAGGACACTGACCGAAGTCTCAGGACGCCGGTGTCCAAGGCTATCCCGACCGCACACCATGCACAAGCATGAACAATCTGCCAAGCCGAAATACTGCTGTCCGGCATTCCCCACAGCGAACCGGTAACATCCTGTCGTGCCAGGTCAGGAAGCACCGGCAACGCGACGGCATACCCGAGCACATAGAGCCCTAGCACGCCCCCGGCAAGCAGAGCAGGCTTGCGGGTGCGCGCAATCGGCTGGGCAAGCGCGAGCAGCACGCCTGTGGCCAGAAGTTGCCCGAACAACGGGCCAATGGCCCTGATCGCTTCCTCCGTCACTGAGTCAGCGCCGCGATAGCCAAAGAGCTGCGCGTCTTCAAGCTTGAACCACAACAGCGCAGCAGCGATGCATAACAACCAGCCGGCAAATAGCAGGGCAACCACGGCCAGTCGCCCGGCAAACGCGCCGCCGGCAAGTGCCCACGGCGAGACTGGACGTGTCAAGAGCAGAAGTTCAGGGTCGTCGGTTTCGTCGTCACGGGGCAGCCAGAACAGCACCACTCCAACCGCGCCCAGCATGCCAATGGTGTAGACACCGAGCTCGACCAGTTGCACGACTTCATAGCCAAGACCAAACGCTGAGAACCAGCGCAGAGACAGCACCAAGACAGCGCCCACGGCCGCCAGAATTAAGGTGGACGGCCGACGGGCAACGTCGCGGGCATGCGCAAGGGTCAGGGCTAGCAATGCGTGCATGCGGGCAGGGTAGTGCAGTCTCGGCTGTGGCGCTAGCGCCGTACCCGCGGGTAGATGTCGCTGTAAAACCAGCGGGCATCGCTGAACATGAGCTGGATCTTTGCGATCTCGTGTTCGCGCACCCAGCGATAGTCGCCCACTTCAGCGGGGTTTGCGACGACAGACCGGGGGCCGACAAGTTCGCACTGCCACCAGTGCAGCACAAACGAGGCGCGGCGCGTTATGCTTTCCCAGACCTTGCGTACGGGCTTGACCTGCAAACCGACTTCTTCGCGCGCCTCGCGTATGCAGGCGGCTTGCTGGGTCTCGCCGGCGTCCATGGCGCCCGTAACGGCGGACCAGTAGCCCGGGTAGGTGTCCGTCTTCGAGCGTTCGATGAGCAGCATGTCGTCGCCGTCATGGATCAACGCGACGATTGCATGGCTGAGCTTTGGCAGGTCGTGGTACATGGGCAAGCTCGTTCGCGGCCTGTTGCTGCGGGTGCTAACCCGTGGCTGGCGTCCCGGGCTCTTGCTTTGCCAATCGAGCCTCGAAACGGGTGCCGAGGTCTTTAGGGTTGGCTTTGCCTTTCAGTTTGCGCATGGCCTGGCCTACCAGAAAGCCCAGCGCTTTGGTTTCGCCGCTGAGGTAATCCGCGACGGCTTTGTCCTTGAACTCGGCGATGACTTCGGCGATGGCGGCGTCCACTTCGCCTTCGTCCTGTTCGATCAGGCGACCAAGGCGCTTGGCCGCAGCCAGCGCATTCTCGCCGGTTTCAGCCATTGCCTTGAAGACCTCTTTGGCGGTGATGTTGTTCAGCTTGCCTGTGTCCAGCAGCTTGATCACGTCAACCAACTGGGCCGGCTTGACCTTGAACTCGCTGATCTCTATGTGGCGTTCCTGTAACTCGCGATTCACTTCGCCGACAACCCAGGCCGCCACCTTGCGTGGCTCGTCGTAGAGTTTCAGCACGGCTTCATACCAGTCGGCCAAGGCCTTCTCGCCGACCAGGAACTCGGCGTCCGGCTGGTTCAGCTTGAAGTCGTGCAGGAAGCGCAGCAGGCGCTTTTCGGGCATTTCGGGCAGCGTGGCGCGGACCTTTTCGACCCATTCCCGGGGTACGTCAAAGGTAGTCAGGTCGGGCTCAGGAAAGAAGCGGTAGTCCGTCGCTTCTTCTTTACTGCGCATACTGCGGGTTTCGAGTTTCTCTTCGTCCCACAGGCGTGTTTCCTGCGTCAGTTTGCCGCCGCTTTCGAGCACTTGCGTGTGGCGCCTGATCTCGAATTCAAGGGCGGCGCGCACGGCGCGAAAGCTGTTCAGGTTCTTGACCTCGCTGCGCACACCGAACTCATCCTGGCCTCTGGGCCGGATGCTGACGTTGGCGTCGCATCTTAGACTTCCTTTCTCCATGCTCAGGTCGCTGATGCCCAGGTAGCTGAGGTTGCGCTTGAGCGTGGTCAGGTAACCATAGGCTTCTTCGGGGCTGCGCAGGTCAGGGCCGCCGACAATTTCAACTAGGGGCGTGCCGGCGCGGTTCAGGTCCACCAGTGTGCTGTGGCCCATGTGGATCGACTTGCCCGCGTCCTCTTCAAGGTGCGCGCGCGTGATGCGGCAAATCTTCGGATTGCCGGACTCATCGACGATCGGCAATTGCAGTTCGCCGTCGAAGCACAGGGGCTCGTCGTACTGGCTTATCTGGTAACCCTTGGGCAGGTCGGGATAGAAATAGTTCTTTCGGTCAAACTTCGCGCGGTGCGCAATCTGGCAGTTCAGTGCCAAACCAATCCTGATTCCGTACTCAACGGCAAGGTGATTAACCATCGGCAGCGCGCCGGGCAAACCCAGGCACACCGGGCACGTCAATGAGTTGGCTGGCGCGCCGAAGCGAACCTCGCACGCGCAGAACATCTTGCTGCGGGTCTTGAGTTGGCAATGCACCTCAAGGCCAATCACGGGCTCGTACTCTGTCCTGGTCGCGTTCGTCATCTGGGCCGAGGCTAGAGGCTAATGGCCGGTGTTTCCAGTAGCCGCATGGAGATGCATGCCGGCCAGTAATTCGTGACCTTTGACTTTGGCGACGAACGGTGCCGGGTGTTTGGAGGCCGGACACGGGTGCTCGTGGTTGCATTGCCCGCAAGCTTCGGCCTCTTCCTGCCGCAGCGCTCAGTCCGGCAAGAACCCCTAGACAACGGTCGGAAGCACGTTCATCAGCGCTGCCAGCGTCGGCGCCTCATACGCGGGCACGTCTTTCAGGTCGCGCGGAAACTGTCGCTTGCCATGGATACCCACCTGCAACTGCACGGTCGTCATGCGCAGCATGTTGGCTGGCCGGATGTCGTTGTCGATCCGGTTGCCCAGCATCACGCAATCACCCGGCCGAACCGCCAGTTGACCCAGCAGAATCTCCAGCACCCTGATATCCGGCAGCTCAATCTTGAGCGCCGCGGGCGGCCCCTTCACATCAAACAGGTCCAGCAGCCCGGCTTTTCGCAATGCCTCGGTTTCGTCCTTGTCGGGCGCGTGGGCGAGCGCGGCTTTCCACTTGCGCTCTTTGCAGATCTTCAGGATTTCCTTGGCTTCAGCCCGGACCTTTACGCTGCGCGGATTGTTCTTCTTGAACGCACTGATGCACCGCAGGGCCAGCGTCGTGTCACGATTCACCAGCTTGAAGATCATTGCGTCGTACATGTTCGGCGCAAAGCTCTGGATGGCAAATTCTTCGGCCTGCGCGAACGCCTGCTCAGTGACTCTCTGCCCAGCCGTCGCGACGACCTGGCGCACCAGCGCCAACGCATTGCGGTCGTTGTCTGCCTCATCGGTCAGGGTGTCGTACAGGTCGATGATGATGGCTTCAGCCAAGGGACAGCCTTTGCTTCAGGTGCTACGGGTTCAGGCGGTAGATTGTCCGTGGGAATGGGATGGCTTCGCGCACATGCTGGCAACCGGTGATCCACTGCACGCAGCGCTCAACGCCCATGCCGAAGCCACCATGGGGGACACTGCCGTAGCGCCGCAGGTCAACGAACCACTCGACGCTTTCCATGGGGACCTTGTGGTGCTCAATCTGCTTCAGCAGTTCGTCCAGGCTGTCTTCGCGCTGGCTGCCGCCGACGATTTCGCCCACGCCCTCGGGTGCGATGACGTCCACGCACAGGGCCTTGGTCGGGTCGGCAGGGTCGCCCTTCATATAGAAGGCTTTCACGTGGCGCGGGTAGCGGTGGATCATCACGCACTGTTTGAAGTGCATGCCGATTACGGTTTCGTCCGCGGCGCCCAGGTCGGCGTCGGGGCCGCTCTTGAGAATGTCATTGCTTAGCTTCTGAAGTTCTTCATTTCCGCTGGCAGCGAACTCAGCCTTCAGTTTGGCCAGCACCACCTGCGCTTCCGCGTGGCTGATGCGCGGGAATGGCTTGCTGACCTGCTGCAGGATGGCGGTGTCGCGTTCAAGCACCTTGAGTTCTTCGGCACAGCGTTCGAGTGCACGTCCAACCACGTACTGGATCTGTTGTTCCGCCAGGTCCATGACTCCGTCGAGCTCCAGAAACGCAACTTCGGGCTCGACCATCCAGAACTCAGTCAGGTGGCGGCGGGTCTTGGACTTCTCGGCGCGAAACGTTGGGCCGAAGACCACGACCTTGCCGAACGCGAGGGCACCGGCTTCGCCGTACAGCTGGCCGCTTTGCGACAGATAGGCGGTGGCGTCGAAGTACGGCACTTCAAACAGCGTGCTGGAGCCTTCGCAGCTTGCCGGGGTGAACATGGGCGCGTCGAACAGCACGTAACCGCGCTGGTAGTAGAAGTCGCGAATCGCCTGAACCACTTCGCTTCGCACACGCAGGATCGCATTGGGCACCCGCGAACGAATCCACAGGTGGCGTTTGTCGAGCAGCTTGTCGATGTTCGGCACGTCTTCAGTGATCTGGATCGGGTAGTCGTGCACTTCCTGGATCACGCTCAGATCGCTGCATTGCAGCTCAACGCCCAGAGCGGAGCGGTCGTCCTTCGTGACGCGCCCGCGCACGATGATGCTGCTTTCAATGCCGATGCGCTTGGCTGTCTCGAACACCGGCTCAGGCACGTCTTTCTTGTTGACCACCACCTGCACAATGCCGGTGCCGTCGCGCACTTGCAGAAACAGCAGCTTGCCGCTGCCGCGCCGGTTGTACATCCAGCCCTTGAGCTCGACCTCGTGGTCGACGGAATCCTTCAGTGTTCGTACCGTAACGGTCATGTGCCTGCCCTTTGCGGGGGCACTATGCATGCAAGGTTTGGCGCGCACAACGGGAAGCGCTTGAT
Organism: Planctomycetota bacterium; assembly: GCA_025993795.1. Classification (GTDB taxonomy): domain Bacteria; phylum Planctomycetota; class UBA8742; order UBA2392; family UBA2392; genus JADJRK01. Next base: position 5,266 of record JAMQHL010000070.1, on the reverse strand, counting down.
GCCGGATCTATCGAGCCTTCAGATTGCACATCCCGCAACACTTCCGTGGATTGGCATTGGTGCAGTCCTTGGCTTGCTTGTACTGCTGCTGCCATGGCGCCATGGCAAACGAACGGTGGCCATAGCAGGCATGATTCGTGTCATCGCCGTCGCGTTACTGGTGTTTGCCCTCGCCGGCTTTGTCGAGGTTCAGCCCCAGACCAGCCGCTTTGAGCCGCAAGGAGAATGGCGCCTGCTGCTGGATGACCACGCCCCGGCCGCCGACGCCAGCGACTTTCGCGAGACGCCGCTCACGTTCACCAACCGTGTGCGCGACGCGCTTGCCGGCGAGCAACCTCCGCAACGTGCAGAGGTGTGGGGCAGTCACGAACAATCCACACGCGCCCGCGACGCCGTGATTGCGCTGGGTCTGCCGTGCACGGCGCACTGGCCTGAAGTAAATGTGCTGCCGTCGCCGATGATTCTGCACATCGACGCGCCCACAACCCTGCAACCAGGCGAAGCCGGGCAGGTCAGCGTCTCGGCATTCCTGGCCGGCGCGACGTTGAAATTGTTGCTCGATGGTGCTGACCTGCCCCACAAGTCAGGCCACGCTGAAATCCGGATAGACAAACCGGGCGTGCATCTGCTTGAAGCCGTATTGCACGACGCACAGGGCAAAGAACTGGCGCGCAGCGGCAGTGTGACCCGCGTGGGGAAGCCACCGATCCTGCTGATGCTGGGCCTGACCGCCGAACACGAGAAGCGCGCAATTGAACTGGCACCCGGCTGGAAAACTGAACGAGGCGACCTTGCCGGTTTCAACGCCGGAAGATTCGACGATGCCGACAACGTTGTAGGCGTGGTGCTGACCAGTGTCGACGCCCTGTATCAGTTGTCGCTGTCGAACCCGTCAGTGATCTACGGGCTGTCTTTCTGGGTTGCGCGCGGGGGGGGGCTGTACGTCACGGGCGACGGGGCGAAGTTTGTGGCGCCGGAGTACCTGGCGTCAGAAGCAAAGATGCTGCTGCCCGTGACGTTACTCAAGGAAGGCAAGCCGCCACAGCCTGAGGACCCGCCTGTAGAAGAGATCAAAGGCAAAGCCGAAGTCGCCAAGGCCAGCATCATTTACGTGCTTGACCGCTCAGGCAGCATGAATGCTACGGTCAATCGCCGCGCCGACCTGACACGCTGGCGTGTCGCATGCAAAGGCGTGACCGAGGCGCTCAAGAAGATCAAGGAAGCCAAAGAGCAGACCAACACGCGCGTCGGGGTGCTCGCCTTCACGCTGAAACAGACATGGATAGACAAACCGCGGGTGTTCATTGATTTCGACGTGAAGAACCTGGCGCAGCGCCTTGCCGCGACAGAGGGCGACACCGACTACGACGAGATGTACTACAACACCGACGTCTACGCCGCGATGCGCGAGGCGCTGGACGTGATCAAGAAAGAGCACAGCGCCGTAAAGGTGATCGTGCTGATGACCGACGGCGCCGACCGCCCCGCCAATGCGCGCGAGGGCAAGCTGCTCGCGAACATCGCCGAGGAAGCGCGGCGCGAGACGGTGAACATCATGACCGTCGGCATCGGCGATGCCTTCGTGGGCGGCACGCCCGAGGTGCTGGCTGCGCGCAAGACGATTGAAGACCTGGCCACCAAGCAGGGCTTTTCATTCATTCCTGGCGAGGGCGAAGCGGCCGAGAAGGCCCACGTGATCTTCGTGACCGCAGTTGAAACGGCCTTCAAGGCCTACGACGATCAGAAGAAAGCCGAAGAAGAAGAGCGCAAGCGCAAGCTCGACGAGCAAAGGGCCGCAGAGCTTGAGCCGCCGAAAGTCGACGTGCTTGCCGGCGAGTTTCCACTTACGCTGCTGCCACCGGGCAGGCAGCTCTTTGGTAGCGACGCGTTACCAAGACCGGCGCCGCGGGCAGCCTGGTACGCACGCAGTGCCGCCAAGCCGGAAGCCGCTGTCACGCTGGGTCTCAACGCGCCGGGCGACCCGCCGGCGCTGGCGTTTCACGCTTACGGGCTGGGCCGGGTGGCGTTCTGGTCGGTAGGGGGCGAGCCCGAGTCTCTGGGCGAGATCACGGCTTGGGGCGACTTTCCCGGCGTGTTCGCGGCAAGCCTGCGTTGGCTGTTGCCGCGTGAGGTGCCTGACGTGCGGCTGGTCGGCGAAGCAACGCCCGAGGGTATTCGCCTGCTTGACCCACTGCCAGGTGCCAAGTACAGCCTGCGAACGGCGGCAGGAGACATGGCGCTTGATCTGGCGGACAGTCTGCTCACGTGCGCGGGCGGGCTTCCGCTCGGCGCCGCGGAGGTGATTGAGAGATTAGATGACGAAGAGCGCCGCATCGGCGACGTCTATGTGACTCGCAAGGGCCGGGGTGGCGGATTCACGAAGGCGGTAGACGACAACCCGCAGCAGGCCGAGCTGGCGTCGAAGCTGCCGGAGACACGACTCACACGGCGAGATTGGCCGATGGGGGCTGTATACCTGTGCGCGCTGTTCCTTATCCTGATGCCCCTTGAGCGGGTGGTGCGGAGACGCAGTTGAACGACGACAGCGGAGAGTTTGAGGCGTGGGACTTTCCCATGCCCCTGCTGATCACCATGGGTGACCCCGCCGGCGTCGGCGCAGAGGTAACACACCGCGCCGTCCGCCTGCTGCAGAAGCGCCACGAAGTTCTGCACCAGCGCCCGATTGCCGTGATCGGCGACGCTTTCCTTTATGCACGCCATCTGGCCAAGCCGTCGTCGATGCACGCCTATCACATCATTCCCGCTGACGACTTCATCAGCGACCCCGGCTATATGCTTGAGCACATTGAGCCGGCCGGCGACAAGCCGTGGCGGCCGATCTTTCTTGATTGCGGCTTTAAAGATGAGCGCGCGGTAAAGCCCGGCAAGCCGACCGGCGCCACGGGCGAGCGCGCGGGCAGCTATCTCGCTGCGGCCACAGAAATGCTGGCAAGCGACATCAGCGACTCAGTCGTCACCGGGCCGATCTGCAAGGAAGTCATGGACGAGGATGAGTTTCCATTCCCCGGCCAGACCGAACTCTTCGCGCACGTGTGCAAGGCCAAGCATGCGGTGATGATGCTGGTGGGGGGCGGACTGCGCGTTGCGCTGGCCACGATTCACGAACCCCTGAGCCGCGTGCCAAAGCTGATCACGCGAAAGCTGCTGCGCGGCGTGTTTGAGACTGTGCACGCGGCGATGATCAAGGACTTCGCGATTGAAAACCCGCGCATCGCGGTCTGCGGCTTGAACCCGCATGCCGGCGAGAATGGCAGGTTCGGCGATGAAGACCGCAAGTTGATCAAGCCGCTGGTGGACGACCTGCGCAGGAAGGGCTGGAAGCTGGAGGGCCCGCTGGCTGCCGACAGCGTGTTCGCCCATGCCAGGGCCGGCCGCTACGACGCCGTGGTCGCGATGTACCACGACCAGGGTCTGATACCGGTAAAGACGCTGGCGTTCTATGAGGGCGTGAACATCACGCTGGGGCTGCCGATCGTGCGCACAAGCCCTGACCACGGCACAGCCTTCGACATCGCCGGCCAGGGCAAAGCCAACCCCGGTGCGATGCACGAAGCGATCAAGCTTGCGCACCAGATGAGTGCCCGCCGGGCGGAAGTCTATGCTTAGTCTGACGACACGGGCGGTACAGGTGTTTCTGACTGTCGCGCCGCGCCTTACTCTTTGTTGGCTTCCAGCAGCTTGCGGGCGTCTTCCTGCCAATAAATGAACTCGTACTTCGAGCCCATGGGGGCTTGGGCATCGTCGCTCAGGAAATGCTTGTGCAGGCGCGCGCGGGCGCTTTCGGCGTGCTTGGGCTCGCTGCGCTTGTTCGCCAAGCCGAAATCCAGCTCAGCCATGTACAGCTGGTTCTCGGGCCAGTTGGGGTCGATTTCGAGTGCCCGGGTCATGTGCTTTTCGGCTGCGTCCCAGTCACCGGGGCCGAGTGGTGAGCCGGGTGCGCGCATAAGCACCATCGCAAGTACGCGGTCGGGCCCGCCATAGATGTATCTGGACTTCAGTTCAATCAACTGGCGCATGCGCTGCACGATGATCTCAAGACCGCTGGGGCCGTATGTGATGTCAAGGTCCGCCAGCTTGCCAGCCAGCACGCCGTCATAGAACAGGCCTTCTTCGCCGTCGGGCTTCAGTTTCACGGCTGTGTTGGCGTACTTGATGCCGTCGCGGGCGTAGACCTCTTGCTTGTCCTCGGGGCCGTAGTTGGCCAGCCATACGGCTGTGCGCGCGGCTTCCCAGAGTACGACATAGTTGTCAGAGCGGATTGCCAGTGCCTGCCGGTAGCGTTCGTGACTGTTCTGAACGCCGACGACCGTGCGCGTTTCTTCAAGAAACGCGCCGCGCCCATCCAGCACAAGCTCTTCGTAGCGTTGATTGTCTTCAGGTGAGATGTACTTCTCGGTGTTCATCGAGTTGCTCGGCACCTGGGAACAGGCGACCAGCATCAATGCCAGAGCGGAAACTAATTTCATGTTGAGCTCATTTCACGCGTTCAAGGTTGAGGCGAAGAGTTGCGAGGGTCCGCCGCGCCCCACTACCAACGTGATGCGCGCAAGTTAAAGTCCCCGAATCTATGTCTGTGGCCGCAGCGGTGTCGCCGCGATCAGCGCGGCCTGCGCACAGGCTGCGGCACGCAACCCATCGAGATCAACACCCCGGATGTGCCTGCCGGTGAAGGCGCCGAAGCGTCGCGATCTGGCCCGAGTGCCAGCTGATGTGGCGAATGGTGCCCAGTACAAACTCGGCGGTGGTCTTGTTCGGCGTGAAAGGCCTGTCGAGAGCGTCGGCTGTCAGCAGGGCGATTTCGGCCCTCAGGGCGGCGTTTGCTGTTTCCAGTGCGGCAAGAGCCACCCGAGGCCGATGGGGGCACGCCGACAAGCCGTGCCCCCATCAGTTACCGACGATGAATACTAATCCAGCACTGGCGGTTCTTCCGGCGGTGGCGGGGGATCGTTGGGGACAAAATTCCCACCAACGTTCATCAGACGAAGGGACCCAACCAACTCACCGCCGGATGCGGTTGAGGAACCGTCACCGTGAAACAGTCCGAATCCCAACACTAACAAGTCGTCCAGACCGGTCAGCGTTTCTGATTCCTCGGTTGCCAGCGCAAACAGGAATGCCGTGGCTGACAACGACGACGGGACAGGAAAACGGTTCCTCGCTGTTTCCTATGGAAACGGCTGAATCAGGATAACATGCGGGCATGGATACCAACCAGCTCTTCTCGATCGGCCTGGGGCTTGAAGCG
>JAMQHL010000017.1 GCA_025993795.1 Planctomycetota bacterium | reverse complement strand
CCCGCCAGTGCGCCCCAAGCCGGAATCACACGCAAATCACGCCAACAAACCCCAACCCCGATTATCCACAACCCCCGATGCAACATCCGGGTTAGCGCCCACTCTGGCGAGGTCCAGAAAAAGTTGGTTCCTTAGCTGTTTCCTATGGGAACGGCCGGTTTAGCGCAGCTCTCTTCGGCAATGGACCCCAAAGACCGATTGCCGTTGGCCTGGGGTTTGAATTGCCTTGGTGGGTTGTGTTTTGGGCGCTCGATCTGGGTGTGCGTGTCGGCGGCCGGTTGCGGCGGTGTTACTCTGGTTCTAGCAGCTTTGCCAGCTTCTCGCGCAGGGTCTCGCGGGCGCGGGAGGTCAGGCTTTTTACTGCGGCCACTGTGGTTTCCATGATCGTCGCTACTTCTTCGTAGCTCTTGTCTTCGTAGCGGCTGAGGATCAGCGCCATTCTTTGGTTGTCGGGCAGTTCGGCGATTGCGGCCTGGATGATGCGCGTGCGCTCCTGCGCGTCCATGGCATCCAGGTCAGGTTCGGATGCTGCGGCAAGCTGCTCCAGCGGGTTGCCGCCGTCGTCGTCGCCCGTGCCGCTTACCAGCCGCAGCTTGTCGCGGGCCCTGTCACGCTTGTAGTTCAGGCACAAGTTGCTCACTACCGTGTAAAGCCAGGTGCTGAACTTGGCGCTTGGCTCCCACTTGGCGGCGTTGCGGTACACGCGCAAGAACGCTTCCTGCACCAAGTCTTCGGCGGCGCTTTGTACGCCGATGTGGCGGTAGATCACCGAGTACGCGAGCCGGTGGTGCCGCTCGAACAGCAGGCGAAAGGCTTCGTCGTCGCCCTTTGCAACGCGCTTCAGCAGCTCGCTGTCGGGGTCGATGATTTTGCCAGGTTTCTGGGGCATGGGTGGCATGTTGCATCGTCAATCGCTGAGGGGTCCAGACAACTTTTCCTGCGCTGCGCTCCGGAAAGGAGCCGGACCCTAACCCCCGAACCTTTGCAGCAGGCTTTCCACCTGAGGGTCTTTCTGGCCGCGCGTACGCCACGCCGCCGCCAGTTCCTTGGCCCGGGGGCTCAACCCGTTGACCGATAGTTCGCAGATCAGGTCCAGGCGTTGCAGCCGCCCGTCACTGCCCACCAGGTCGGCATGCCGGGCCAGACGCTCCAGCGCCCAATCCGTACGTTCCAGCGCGATGCATTGCAGGGCGGCGTTTTCCAGGTCCAGCGCGTCAAACTCTTTGCCGGCGCATAGTTCATCCAGCACCGCCAGCGTCAGCAGGCCCTCGCCTTCCTGTGCGGCAGCGCGCGCCAGTTGACGCATGAACGCCGCCGAGCGCTCGCCGCGCGCATAGGCTTCGCGCAGCAATGCAAACCGCGCCTCACCCTTGGTGCGGTCGGCAAGGCGCAACGCCGCTCGCGGGTCGTCAGGATGCTCGTCGTGGGCGCGGCGGTACCACTGCTCGGCTTCATCGGGGCGGTTCATCTGCGTAAGCAGTTCAGCGACGGCATACGCCAGCGGCTGGCCATCCAGCATCGCCCCTTTCTCGGCCCGCTTGCCCAGCAGTAGCATTGCGGCCCGGGCGTGCACGCTGTCGCCCGCGGCGTTGGCGATGCGATACAGCTTCAAGGCGTCGTTGACCGTTCCGGTCTGGTTTTCCGCAGTCAAGACGCGACATACAGCCGGCTGCAATGCCTTGCTGAGGCGATGCGTGAGTTTGTCACGGTCATCCGCGTTTGCGCCCGGGGCGTTGAGCCAGACATGGTCCATATCTGCCAACGCACCCCGCGCCATCTCGGCTGTGAAGAGCGGCGCCAGGTGCAGGATCATTGCGTCGGCCAGCAGGCGGCCGCGCTCCGTTTTCATGGTAGCGCGCAGCATCAGCGACAGTTCCAGCAGCGCTTCCTGCGGTTTCAGCACCGGGTGGTTTCCGGTACGCAGGCCCAGGGCTTCGCCGTTCCAGGTACTGATCTTGTCGCGCAGGCGCAGCGCCAACTCGGGCCGCGAGGGGCCATTTGGCGCAAGCGGTAGTGTGGCGTAGCTGCAGCCCTGTGCCAGCACCTGCACAGTCACAATCAGCGGCAACTGCGATGCACCCGCCGAGTACAGCACATCGCTTGGCAGCACGTTGGCGCTGCTGTCTGCTGGATAGCGCGCCAGGTGCAGTTCGGTGCGCAGGTGAGCGACAAAGGCGTCAAGCAGCGGCTTGTGCTCGACTCGCCACGTCGCCTCGGCGACAACAACGCCTTGGGCAAAGGCGGCCCATTCGGCGCGCGTGTCGGAAGGCTTGCGGCTGAGACGTTCGGGCTCAATCTGGTGCACCAGTTCTTCGAGTCCGAGCAACAGTGCCGGCAGCTGGTCCAGAACCATGGCCCCCGGCGCGACGTCCAGGGGGTTCGCGCCGGAGAGCGGCACGATCACCGTCGGCGTGTGGGTGTAGCCGGCGGCAACTTCGTCAAAGGGCGCGTCGGGATCGACCGGAACATCCGGCCCAGTGTTGCCTGCCGGAGAGTTGGAACGCAAGGCGTTCGCCGCAATGTCCGGTGTGTTGCTGTCGAGGGCCGTCGCTGAAAACGCACCTGCCATCCACGCCGCCAGAATGGCCACCATGCCGAGCACCGAGATCAGCACCACCGCGACAACCACACGGCGCGAGCTGCGACGGGTTGAGGTTGACCTCGCGGCAGGTGCGGCCTGAGATGGCGGCGCGGCAGCAGCCGGGGTGTGCGGCGGGTCGTGGTCGTTAAAGCGCACAATGGCGACGTCACCCGAGGCGGAAGGGCTTGCACCCTCGGAAATCACGATGCGGTTGAGCAGGCTGCGAGTGCGGCGCGATAGCTTGGGCAGGTTCTTCTCAAGCTTTTTCTTGTTGATGCCCTTGGTGACCTGAAGGAAGTTGCGAAAGCTCTTCTGGGCCTCGTGGTCGAGTGCGCTGTAGCAGAAGACGAAGTCCTTCTCGATCTCCCTGCGCGCTTCATCAAAGTCTTCCAGCAAGCCTGACGGGACGTCGCCACCATCAGTGAGCACTTTGCGGGCAAATGCAAGCACGGTGTCGGCGCGGCGCAGGGCTTCGCGCAAAGCGGCCAGCTTCTCGGTTCCCTGCGCGTTGTCGGCCATGCACTTCTCCGCGCGGCGGGGGAGGCGCGCCTAGGGTTCTTTCAGCTTGTCCTGCAGGCGCTTGTCCTTTTCCAGGACCTTTGACGTCTGCGCGGCGCGCCACTTTACAAGTTTTTTCGACAGTTCAGCGTCGCCTGTGGCAAGGATTTGCGCAGCCAGCACGGCTGCATTCACCGCACCGTTGATGGCCACGGTCGCCACCGGCACCCCGGGGGGCATCTGCACGGTGCTCAGCAGCGCGTCAAAGCCGTTCAGGGACCCCGACGCAACCGGAATACCGATCACGGGCCGGGCTGTGTGGGCTGCCACGGCGCCGGCCAGGTGGGCGGCAACGCCCGCGGCGCAGATGAAGACGCGGGTACCGGAGCCTTCTGACTCAGCGACAAACGCACGCGTCTGGTCAGGCGTACGGTGGGCCGAAAGCACGCGGGCCGTACACGAGACGCCCAGTTCGCGCAACGTGGTCACCACCGGCTCCAGCGTCGGCCAATCTGAGTCTGAACCCATCATCAGGACAACGTCGGGCATGTCTTGCTCTCCTCAAGATGCGCCTTACGACTTCAGCAGGTCAATCACTTCACGATAGCGGTCCGCCGTACGCTGCGTGATGTTGGGCGGCAAGTCGGGCGGCGGCGCCTTCTTGTTCCATGGCTGCTTTTCCAGCCAGTCGCGCACGATCTGTTTGTCAAAACTCTCGGGGCTGGTGCCGATCTTGTACCGGCCGGCGTCCCAGAAACGGCTGCTGTCGGGCGTTAGCACTTCGTCGCACAGGATGATCCTGCCGTCGTGCAAGCCAAACTCAAACTTGGTGTCGGCGATGATAATGCCCTTGGTCGTGGCGAACTCTGCTGCCTTCTCGTAGATCTTGATGGTCAGGTCGCGCAGTTTCCCGGCTGCTTCTTTGCCGACTGTCGCGCACATCGTTTCGAAGTCAATGTTCTCGTCGTGCTGGCCCTGCGGCGCCTTGGTCGCGGGAGTGAACAGCACACTCGGAAGCTTCTGCGCCAGTTGCAGCCCCGCGGGAAGCTTGTGTCCGCACACGGCGCCGGTGTTCTGGTAATCTTTCCAGCCGCTGCCCACCAGATACCCGCGCGCAACGCACTCGACCTGAAAGATGTCGGCGCGCTTGCAGTACATCGTGCGGCCTTCCAGCTGGTCACGGTACTTGTGCGTAATCGCCGGCATCTTCGCGACGTCGGCCGTGATCAGGTGATTGCCGACAATGTCTTGCAGGAACTCGAACCAAAACAGCGACAACTCAGTCAGCATGCGGCCTTTGCCGGGAATGGCCTGGCTCATGATGACGTCGAATGCGCTCAGGCGGTCTGATGCGACAAGCAGCAGGTTGCCTTCAAGCTCGTACAAGTCCCGCACCTTGCCGCGGTGAAGCAGCTTCAGGTCAGGCATGTTGGTCTGGAGTATTGCGGACATGGTTTCCGGGTTCCGGGGTTTCGGGTTTCGGGGACTGCAGTGGCGTGTGCTGGTTTTGTTCGTTTGGCGTTGGGCGTCAAGTGGAATCGGGCTTTTGGGCGACAACCACCTGTCGGTTGCTTGTGGATTCCTTGAAGACACTTGCGTCAAGGTCGCCGAAACGGGCCACGACACTCAGTCCAACGCGCGAAATGAATGCATCAAGCTCTGCCGGCTCGAACAGGCGCACACTTTCGTGCCAGTGCCGTGGCGGCAGGCCATGCGGAATGTACTCGACCTCCTTGATCACGCGCCTGCTCTGGCTGTCGTAGCGTCGCGTCTGGCGCAGCGTCAGCCCGTCACGCTGCTCGACACTCACGGGCTCGAGATCACGAACCGTCACGACCGCATTCATGTGGTCCAGCACAAGCCTGCCCCCTGGCGCCAGCACGCGGGCGACTTCGGCCAGCACTGCGCGGTGCGCATCGTCGCTGGGAAAGTATCCGAATGACGAGAAGAGGTTAGTCACACAGTCAAATGTCGCATCGGCAAACGGAATCGCCAGCGCATCAGCACGCACCGCGATGCCCGCAAGCTCGCCAGCAGCCAGCAGCGGCTGTGAGAGGTCCAGCCCCCATGCCCGCAGCCCGGCAGCCCGCATGGGCTGCAGGTGACGTCCCGCGCCGCAGCAGAGATCGAGCACGCGACCGCTCTTGGGCAACAAGGCTGCGGCCAGCATCTGCTGAACCTGCTGGCGACCCTGTACCGGGCTGCGGTGGTGATACAGCTCAAGGTACTCAGAAGCAAAGGCGCGGACGTACCATGGCTCATCCATGCCGGGACTATACCGCCGCGTTCAGTGCCCTGCACCCCGAACTACCAGACTTGCACGCGGACCCAAGCTAGTATGCCGCCCATGAATCCAGTTCGACTTGGCATGATCCCGGCGTTGCTGGCTTGCGGCGTCTTGAGCATCGGCTGTGCCAGCAGCTCAACCGACATCTGGCAGCGGCAGGACCGCGTTGAGATCACGCCGCTGGCAGCGCCCGCATACACAGAAGACCGCAGCCTGGGACACCTGCATGTGACGGCCAGCGAACAGGTACAGGTAGCGGTCACGCCAAGCGAACGCCTGTACGTCAAGCACGAAGACACCGAGTTTGCCTTCGATTGGGATAGTTTTGGACTCGTTTTCTTCGGCATCTTGGGCAGCGTTGTGAGCCTGGGCCTGACGGTCTTCCTCGTTTTCTTTGCAGTCGACTCCAACGATGACGAGAAAAAGTAGGACCACTTTCGCCTCGTTGCTCGTTGTGGCCGCACTGCTGGCCGCTGGCTGCACCACGCGCTCATGGACCGAAGAAACCGACACCTACCGCCCGCTGGGCCCTACCGAGCAGCGCATTGAAAATCGCGGCATTGCCGACCTGTGGCTTAAAGCCGCCGGCCCACGTGAAGAAGACGGCTTCCAGATTACGGAGCGGCTGCACACCGACCAAGATGGTCATGTCAGCATCAGCCTGCTGCCGGCGGCACTGCAGGTCTTGGCGTATGGCCATGAGGTCGTGCTTGAGTTCCGGCGTATGGATGACGACGCCCTGGTTCACACCAGCCGGATCAACGCCGAGAGCGCGCTGACAGTTCTGCGAGAGTGGCAGGTGCAAGTGCGTCTGGGGGCAAAGACGAAACTGCGTCCGGCAGAAATCAGGTTGCTGGATCGCCTGATTGACGACCTTGGCGACAAGCCGACGCTTGAGATGTTGACGGAAATCCGGCCGGCAGTCAGTACACGAATGGAATGGGAGTGAGCCTGTGTTGCCACCCAAACCCCGAAATGTGTCGTTCTTGCACAGTTCCAGAATCTGACATGCGGAGCGACAGGATGGGCGGTTCTGGCTTAGAAAACTTGCGTAAAGCCATCTGCCGCCCTAGATTAACACTTTGGAGAGGCAATTCGCGACAGTGTAAGAACAGCATCGCCTGCGGGGCATGCCATTTGCTTACATCCTGTCATGGGAGGACATGCTCGGGTCGCTCGCAATGCCGTTAACAAGCGGCTTGCGTCAGTGCTTCGAGATGCGGAGGACACATGAAGTATTCCTGGATCGTCAGCGGTCTCCTGATCGCGCTTGCAGTAGTCACTTCGGGGTGCATAGAGAAGGTCAGCACGGTTGGCGGATCGTTCACGGTCACGCCCGGGTCGGGCGGCGTGTTCAACCCCAACATCGTGCCGCGCCTGATCTCGTGCTCGCCGAACGTCGGGCCAGAGGCTTCGAGCACGGACTTCTTCATTGAGGGCCAGAACCTGTTGCCACTGACTGCCGTTGTGGTCACGTTCGGCACGCTGCAGTTCAACGGCATGACCAACAGCGTCGGCAACCGCATCGAGAACCCTGGTTCCGGCAACAACATGTTCACAGCGCCGCCGGGGACAGGCTCGGTTGATATTGATGTCTTCATTACAGGGCAGAATCCTCCGTACCTGTCATTGCCGAATGGCTTCACCTACCTGCCAGCGGGGGCTCCGCCGCTGCCGACGGCGGCAACGATGGCGCCGAACACCAGCGATGAGTTCGGCGGCGGCACCATGGTCATGACCGGCACAAATGCACCAATCGGTGCCAGCCAGTACCTGATCATCATCAGTTTCCTGTTCGCAAGCGGCACCGTAAACGTTGCGGCAACGCAGACGGTGGCTGACACGTGGGACGTGGTGATCCCGGCTGTACCGGCAACCGAGAACTTCACCGGAGGAACTCTTTCCGTGACGGTGATTGCGTACTTTTCGGACCAGGGCACACCGCCGCTGATCCCGGTGCCTGTCGCAAGCGCGCCGCCGCAGGGCCCGACGGGTAATCCGTTCACATTCACGCACAGCGGTACGCCGCCTTCGCCACCGCCTGAGGAGTATGTGATTGTCTCGGGCGTGCAGGACAACATGATTGCCAACGCGCCGGACAGTTTTGTGCGCACGATTCGAAAGTTCGACCCGGCCTATGACCGGATCACTTCGCCCGCGGGGCTGAGCAACCGGTTCATGTACAATGGCTCGACCCTGTTCGCGCCCAACGGTACACACTCATATCCGGAGCCGCTGATGAACAGCGGCGTCAGCTTCCGCGAAGCCAACAGCATCTTCGCCCACTTCGCCCTGCCCTCGTTCACGCGCACGTACCTGCCCGCGGTGCCGGACGGCGACCCGGCGTTGCCTGCGGTGAACAAGGCAGTCACGGGCAAATTGTTCCACCACACCAGCACCGAAAGCGGTTCAACCGGGCCGACGGCGACCGGCCTGTCCGACGCGTTCTTCGCAGCCTACAGCAATGGTGAAGTTGAGAACTTCAATACCGGAGGTCAGCCGGTGCATGAAGAAATCGCGCTGCATGAGAAGTTCGCGAGCTTCCCGTTCTTCGCGGTTGCGCACGACAATGCTACGCCGCGCATATTCGTGTGCCGCTGTGACGGCACGCCATGGATTTCAAGCGGAGGCAATGCCAACGAGTTGAACCTGACCGCTGTAACCGGCACGCTCAAGCCGCTTAGCCTGCAGTTTGCTGGGAACTACCTGTACTTCGCAACCAGCACCGGCAACGTGTATCGCTGCGCCGTGGACGGCAGCACATCCGGCACAGCACCGGTTGCCGCAGCCCAGAACTGGCCGGGCGGCACCACCCACAGCTACGTTGCCGACGAGCTGAACGTTTCCGGCGACGGCAACACCATCGTCTTCATTGCCGGCGACGGCAACCTGCGCTTCACCTCAACCACGCAGACCCCGCCCGCGTACTCGACCCATAATGTATTTGCGATCCAGAACGCAAACACCGGCAACCCCAACATCATTTCGGTTACGGACTTTGCCGGAGGCGGCGGTGCCAAACAGATCGTGATGTGGGACTTGGGCAGCAATGCCACATATGGCAGCGGCAACGTCGACAACGGCGCCAACGACCGACGCGTCTACATGGCCGGAATCAACGCATTCAGCGGCAGCACCAACCTGGCCGGCTCAGACGTCGTGGTGAATTTCGACGGCGAGTTGTGCGCCTTCGTTACCCGAGAGAACCGCAACACGGTTGACGGCACGACGCCCGCGGCTGTGGTCTACTACCTGTACGTGGCGCGGATTGGGCAGGGCACAAACGACTGCTTCCGGCTTAACAGCACCACCACCGGTAGCTACGGCGTTGGCGCAGTCTTTCATGCCGACATGACAATCGTTCCGGGTTTCTACTTTCCGAAAGTTGCCCCCAACGCGGGCATGCGTAACCGACTGGTGTTCAGCGTTGCCACGGTCAACGGCACGGGCGTCGACGGGCAGAACCAGCACCTGTTTACAGCAAACATCATCCTGACCGCCACCGGCATCGCAACACCCAGCATCACGAACCGAACAGAGGCCGGCGCGCCGCAGCCATACAATTCCGGCGCGGCCACCAATACCGATAACTACTTTGGCGGCTTTCAGTCTCGCGGCGGCCATGTGCTGTTCCTGATCGACGCCGACAACGGTGACCTGCTTTATCTGGACCTGCGCGATGGCGTCTCCACGATTATCGCACCGGTGCAGCGCTCTCACGATAGCGCCAACATGAAGATGCCGCGCAACGGCACGGCAGCTTCACCACTTGAAAACACCTATCTGCCGCCGGGATTCGCGCCCGACCCGGCAGGCGCAGTAAATCTGGAGCACTGGGGCAACCAATTGCGCAGCCTGCATGGGCCGGGGCTTACGGCCTTCACCTCGGAATACCTGATGTTCGTCGCCGAAGAAAATGCCGGCGAAGAAGACGTCTACGTTCTGCAGATGAACAGCCTTTCCAGCCCCCTGCCCAGCCTGGCGATCAACCTGACCAACATTCCGGGCGCGGGCGTCATCAAGGTCGTGGAGCCATCCCGGGACGGCGCTGTGCTGGCTGTGGTCAAGGGCGCGACTGGTTTCGCGGAAGGCTATCGTTTCTCCGGGGCAGCCGGCGGCTCGCTCTACGTTGTAAACGACGTGGTGCAGTCCTTGTCAGACAATGAGACCGCGCTGACAACCTCTGCGCAGGTGGTCACAACCACCGGCAACAAGATCACCCGCAGTATGGGCTGGTACCAGGACCCGCTGCGCTTCTCGCTGTACTTTGGTGAGGGCTCATCGGCGTACACCGGCTCACCGATTCCGAACGCCAAGTCGTACCTGCGGTTTCACCGGCTTGATCTGGACCGCACAACCGGCAACACCATCGGCACACCCGTGCATATCGACGTAATCGGCCCGGAGACACTGATTGACGGCGCGGTGTACGTGTACGCGGTCGGCAAGCAGGAGTAGACGCGCGCCGACCATTTGAGCGCTTTCGTTGCAAACAACGGTCCCAACGGGCCGTTGTCTGCTTTTGTGCCGGTTGCCTTGCGTCTTTCCATATAGTTTATCGGACCCATTTGCCGATTCGTCTTCCGGAGATTCCATGGCCGGTGAAATCCAGATCGAAGAACTGCCGGAACCCCGCCGCAGCCCCGACTTCCTTGACCTGCCGTGGCGTGTGAACCAGGGCGACGAGGACTGGGCGCCGCCGTTGCGCATGGCCGTCCGCAAACTGCTTGATCGCAAGAAGTATCCGTTTTTCAAACATGGCGATGCAGCGTTCTTTCTGGCAAAGCGCGACGGCGAAACCGTCGGACGCATCGCCGCGATTGAGAACCGCCTGCACGCGAAAAAGTACGGCGACAGCACCGGCTTCTTTGGCTTTTTTGAATGCGATGACGACGCTGGCGCGTGTAGCGCGCTGGTACGCCGCGCCGCCCAATGGGTCAAAGACAAGGGTTATTCGCGCATCCTCGGCCCGGTAAACTACAGCCTGAACGACGAATGCCCCGGAGTGCTGTATGAGGGGTTTAATGGCATTCCGCTGATCCTGATGGCGCACAATCCGCGCTATTACAAGCGCCTGCTCGAAGACGCCGGTATGCGCAAAGCCAAAGATCTCCTTGCGTACCTGGTCACGCGCGCAACCATGGCCGACGAGCGCTTCCAGCGCCTGATGAAGGCCGTGCGGCGCCGCGCACCCAAGCTTGACCTGCGGCCCGTGCGCCTTGACAGCAAGGGCTTCCGCGCCGACATCAAGACCATGCTTGACATCTTCAATGAAGCGTGGGCGCAGAACTGGGGCTTTGTAGAAGTCACACCGCCCGAGGTGGATGCCATCGCCGCTGACCTGAAGCCGATCGTGCGTCCGGGAATCACTTCTGTGGCAAGTATCGACGGCAAACCGGTGGGCATGATCGTCTGCGTTCCCAACATCAATGAAGTCCTGCACAAGATCCCGGATGGCAAGCTGCTTCCGTGGGGATGGTGGAAGCTGCTCCATGGCCTGCGCGCGGTTCGCGGGTTTCGCACCATGCTCATGGGCGTCGTGGCAGAGCATCGCGGCAAAGGCGTTGACGCCATGATGATCGACCAGGTCATCCAGAATGGGCAGGCCCTGGGATATCAGTACTGCGAGCTCAGCTGGGTGCTCGAAGACAATGAACCAATGGTGTCTCTGGCCGATAAGGCCGGGGGCGTTCTGTATCGCAAGTACCGACTCTTTGAGGCCAACACTGATGATCTTCTCCCGTAGTGCGCTCTCTGTGCTGTTCACGATCTCGATGCTGCTCATGGCCGGCGCCGATGCCCGTTCCGACGGCAAGTCACTGCCCGCCGATGCGCGCAGCGCAATCAAGCTTCAGCTCGACAAAGCTGAGGGCAAGCGCGGCACTGCCGGTTGCGTCGTGCTTGACCTGGACTCGGGCGATACCATCTTCAGCCACAACCCCGACAAACCACTCGCTCCAGCCAGCAACATGAAGCTCGTCACGACTGCCGCCGCTCTCAAGCTGCTTGGCAGCGAATTCGAGTTTCGCACACTGCTGCTGGGCGAAGGCGGGGACGGCGGGCCACTGTACGTGCTTGGTGGCGGCGACCCCAACCTCAGCGGACGTTTCCATAATGGCGACGTGCTTGCGGTCTTCCGCGGCTGGGCCGAGCAGCTGAAAAAAGCCGGCATCACCGAGATTAACGGGTTGCGCTATGACAGCACAGTCTTCGGCGGTGAAAGCTATTGCGACGGCTGGCCCAAGGACGACCAGTACATTCAGTGGTACTGCGCCGAAGTAAGCGCGCTCGCCTTCAATGACAACTGTATCGGCGTGCGCGTCGTACCCGGCAAAGCCGGCCAGCCTGCCACCATTGAGCTGACGCCAGCGACGGCTGCCGTGAAGATCATCAATGAAACGACCACGCAGCCCGGACGCAAAGGCGCCGAGATCGGCATCGTGCGGCCTCGTGGCGAGAACACCATCACCGTCAAGGGAAAGGTGTATGAGCAGGCGACATGGGGCTACTCAATCGACGTAACCGTGCACGACCCGGCACTGTACGCTGCGACAGTGTTGCGCGAGACGCTTCAGGCACAGGGCATTAAGGTCGGCGGCACCATGGAACCGGTCACCCTGGGCCTTGAGGACGTCAAGCGCTGCAAAGTACTGGTTGAGCACAAGTCCACACTGCTGAGTGCGCTGCCTCCGATCAACACCAACAGCCAGGACCTGCACGCTGAACTGCTGTTCCGGCAGCTGGGCCTGCGATACAGCGGCAAGGGAAGCTTCAAGACAAGCCGCGCCGCAGTCGAGGCCTTCCTGCGCGAGCAAAGCTGGTGGACTGAGGGCGTGAACATCGTTGACGGAAGCGGACTTGCCCGCGACAACCGCGTCACTGCGCACATGCTGACCAAGCTGTTGCAAGCGATGGCGGCTGGCGCGAACTTCGAAGCCTTCCGCGACAGCCTGGCAGTCGCGGGGGAAACCGGCACCCTGGAGAAGCGGCTCAACGATAAGGCGATCAAGGGCAGGGTGTATGCCAAGACCGGCTACATCCGCGGCGTGCGGGCGCTGTCAGGTTACATACTGACCGACAACCGTCGCGTGGCCTTTTCCATGCTGATGAACGACTGCGTCTACACCAAGGAAACGCAGGACGAAATTGTCGCCATTCTTGCACGCGCCCTGACGTAGCGCCAATCAAGGCGGGCAACATTCCGGACCCCGGCGGCAACGCCGGGGTTTGCATTTCGCGCCAGTGAACAGGGCCGCTGGGGCAGTGCCGTTCGCTGGCGACGGCTTGATATGCGTTTGGTGTTTGGCGGCAACTGTGGCAAAACCGCGTCGTGATCGCTTTCAATCAACCGGACTGCAGTCCTCGCCTCGGCTTCGGCCTGCTGCTGGCGGGCGTCGCGTCCGGGGTACTGCTGCTGGTTGAGGGTGCCGGACGGCCGATGGCGGCGGTTCTGGTCGGACCGGACGTCTCCCACTTCGACAAACTGCTGCACGCCGCTGCCCATGCCTGGCTGGCGACGCTGTTCTTTTTGGGTTCCTACCTGCTTGGCTGGCCTCGGGCCCGACTGCCCCGGGCAGCAACCTGCGCCACGCTCACCTTCACACTGACCATGCTGCTTGGCACTGCCGTCGAGATGGTGCAAGCGCACGTTGGCGCGCTGCACGGGCGGGTATTCGACTTCCGCGACATTGCCGCTGACGCCCTGGGCTCAGGTCTTGCCATACTGTTCTGGCTTGTGGTGGTCTGGCGGGTGCCGCGCCTCTACACTGGCAGGAAATCCGGCCCTTGATGCGCCCCTGCGCGTACTAAGGTTGGACTGGAGAACCCATGCGACGCATCTTCGCTGCCTTGGCATTCGTTGCTTGCGCGATTGCATTCAGCAACGCCCAGATCATGCCGCGCAGCTTTACGCCGGACACTGACCCCACAGCCTTCAGCATTACTACACAGGCCGACCTTGAAGATGCATTGAACCGCATTACCCGCCTAAAGATTTCGCTGCATACCGCCCCGGACGCCGAAGAACGCCGCTTCTTAATGACCTCGATTCTGGAGATTTGCCAGAGAGAGCTGAACCGCGAAGCCAACACCTCAGGCGTCGTCGTAGTTGAGCGTGCGCCCGAGAACGCGCGGGTGCCCGGGCTTGCGTTGCGCTGGCAGGGGGCATTCAGCGCCATCGAGGACCAGATCAGGAGTCTCGGTCCCGACGGCATGAAGCTGTACGAGGAGCTGTTCGGGCCGCGAGTGCGGCTGTTACTCGCCGATGCGCTGCGAACGCGGGACCGCAACCGCATGGGCGACCTGAACCGACGCTTTGGGCTGACTCTCGGCGGAGCCGAAGCAGCAGCGTCGCTGGCCGCGCTGCACTGGGAAGAAGGTTCGCTGGCCCAGGCTGCGCGCATGCTTGAGCGCGCTCTCGAGAACGCAGCGTCGATCCCGGCAGCCAATCGCGCATATTTGTACGCCTGGCTAAGTCACTGCTACCGCGAGCGCGGCGAGCGTGCCGCCCTGCGCCGCATTCTTGACGAGTCCGCGCCAATCCACGGCGAAGTCGTGAAAGAAGGCGAAACCAGCGTCACGCTGGGTGAACTGATTACGAAACGCCTGGCCGAGGCCCGCGATGGCGCCAGCGACACCATTGACCGGCGCGGCGTACACTGGCCCGGCGGAAACTACGCCAACACCGGCCTGTACGAGAAACCGACAAACTACTCCAAAGCCGCCTGGGCGCAGAATCTGCCCGGGCTTTCGGCGTCGCCACACACCGACCGGTTCATGAAGTACAACCCGCCTGTCGTGCCGCCCTTCCTGCCGATGTTCGACGGATCAGTCGTCTATGTGAACCAGGGTGACCAGCTCGTCGCATATGACCTGGTCAACGGTGCGCGCGGCCCGATGTGGTCGTGCAAGCCGATTCCTACATTCGGCCACAACTGGCGCACCATAGAACCGGACCCGTCGTTGATCCTGCCGGTCAGCGTGCACCGCGGCACCGTCTATGCCGCACTGGAGAACCCGCTTTCCACCGCGTACCACAACATGCACCCGGACCCCAATTTCCGGCTGCACAGCCATTACCCGAAGGTGCGGCGCGCCCTGTGCGCCGTTGACGGGTCGACGGGGCGCTTGTTGTGGAAGGTCGGCGGAGAGTATGAGGGCGACGCCCTGTCGACGACCAGTTTTCTGAGTGCCGTGGTGTATGAGGGTGTTCTGTACGCGATTGCCAGCAAGGTTGAATCGCTGTCCGACGTGTTTCTGGTCGCGCTGAAACCTGATAGCGGTGACCTGCTGTGGAAACTGCGACTGTGCTATGGCCAGCAGGAGACTACGATGTTCGGCCGACCGGCGCGCGAGCCGCTGGCCAGCCTGCCCGCGATCTCGGGCAGCCTGCTGTACCTGTGCACAAACATCGGCGGCGTCGTGGCCGTTGACCTGAACACACGTGGCATCCGCTGGGTGTCGCGTTATGAATACATGCCGCGGCCGGTCAGCAAGTACATCGATACGTTCTATCGCGATGTCACCTGGTACAACTCGCCGACCATCTACGCCGAGCACCAGGGCAAGGCCTACGTCATTATCGCGCCCGCAGACGCTGACTACATGTTTGCGTTCGATGCCGCATCGGGCAAAGAAATCTGGCGCCTGGCGCGCGAGAGCCAGCCCCTGTACGGCGGCCGCGCGCTGGTCGGATTTCGCGACGGCGTGGCGTATGTCGCCGGCGACGGCGGTGTTCGTGGCGGCGGCGCAAGCATGCTTCACACTGTCGATATCACCAGCGGCCGCGTCACCAAGTCGATTCGGGTCACGCGTGAAGCAAACGGGGGCGGTACGCTGGCACTTGCGGGGCGGCCATGCATGGCCGCCAACCGTCTGCTCTGGCCCGGCTTTGACACGGCGGGCAGCAGCGTGATTGCCGAGGTCGAACTTGACTCGATGCGGGCCGTGAACTCAGCGACTGTGCCCGCAAGTTATGGCGGCGCTGGTTTTTCCGTGTTCGCGCAGCACGGTGTAGTCTTTACGGTCGCAGGCAAAGACTACTCACGTGGCAACTCGCAATTGGCAGTGCGCTTTGACGCCGACGAACTGCTGCGCACCGCGCGCAAAGAACTTGAGAGCAACCCCGAAGACGCCGACGCGCACTTGCGGCTTGGCCTGTTGACATTGCGCCTGGGCGACCGCGCCGAGGGCATGAAGTCGATTCGCCGTGCATACGAACTTGCGGCTTCGCCGCCGCCCAACACGCGGGTGCGTGACCAGGCCAGCCACGCCCTGGTGGATGAGTACCTCAGCCAGGCCGACGCGGCACTGCTGCGCCGCAAGTACATGGAAGCGCTGGGGCTGGTCGCCCAGGCGCGCGGATATGCGGTCACTCGAAGCCAGCGCACCGAGTGCTTTCTGCGCAACGAAAAGGCAATACTGGCCGGTGGCACCGCCGGCGACGCCCTTGAGTTTTATCGCGCCATCATCAAGGCCAACCCTGACTTCGGGATCGGCGCTGACCCGGAATTGCCCGCGCAGCTGTATGCAACGATTCGTGTTGCCGGCCTGGTCGGCGAAACTGCACCGGCAGAAGCCGTTGAACTGTATCATCGCCTGTTTGACGCAAACCAGCGACTGGCCTATCAGGGCACCCCGATTCGCGCCCTGGCACTGGACAAACTTCGCGAGATCCTTGCGCGCAGCGGTCGCGATGTATTTTCAGTGCCGGAACAGGAATCGGAAGCGCTCATGGCCGCCGCCAATGCTGACGCCTGGCGCCGCGTGCTTGACAAGTTCCCGTTGAGTCGCGCATCCGACGATGCAGCCTTCAAGCTGGCCGAGCACGAACTGTTCAACTTCAGGCCTGACACCGCAGCCGAAGTCGTGCGTGCCGCCCTTGAAGACTTCAGCGAACGCCCCCGCCGCGACGACCTGCACGTCGTAATGGCCGTGGCCTACAGCCGCGCAGGCCAGACACTGCGCGCCCGCCTGGTCGCCGGCCGCGTGCTGCGGGCAAGCCCCGGCGGCAAGCTGACGCTGCTGGGCCGCGAGCAGACCTACAAAGAACTGCTTGAGCCACTGCTCAAGGACGGTGATCGCGACAGCGCCGAAGAGGCACTGCCGAGTTTGCCTGCAAGCATGATGGAGTTGTGGCGCAAACCATGGGATGTGGGCGGATTCACACGCCTGCCGCTGCAGCCGACAGCGTCCGGCGGAAGGCTCTTCATTGGCCAGCGAACGCGCAACGGCACATCACTCGTGGCCATTGAGGCGGCAAGTGGTAGAGAACTTTGGGCGCGAGAGACCGAAGTAACCGTCACCGACACCCGACGCACCAACCGAGGCACGCTGTTCGTGCTGAACCAGGGCTTTGCGCTGCATGACGACGAAGGCAACGAAGTCTGGAGCGCCGCCACAGGCGGCACTCCCGACCCAATCAGCCTGCAAGCGGGAATGCTGATCTATGGCACGCGGTTTCTGAACACGCGCACTCGCCGCAACATGGTGCGCATCAGTGCTCGCGATGCCGCAAGCGGCGGCGAGGTGTGGGAAACGCAGCTTGAGGCAGTCAGTGTTCGCTGGATCGGCCAGTCGGTTTCCGGCATCCAGGTGCTTCTGCTGGGCGACGAGACGCAGCTTGTGCTGCTTGATCCCGAAAGCGGTGAAGAGCGCGCGCGCACCAGCGCGCCCACCGACGGCCGCATTACAGTGTCGCCGGTCGCCACCGACACGCATATCATTGTCGCCGATCGCGACGGCAAGCTGCACTTCTTCAGTGCCGACACGCTCAAACCCGGCCGTGTCCACGACACCCGGGTCCGCTACCCGACGCTGTTGGAGGCACGCGGCGACAAGCTTGTGGTAGTCGGCCTGAACAGCGTGACGCTGTATGACCCCGCAACCGCAGACACGGTTTGGCGCGTTGACAACGCGCAGACCGAAATGGTGACGGCCAACCTGCTGTTGCCGAACCAGTTGATACTTGCGACGCGTTCGCCAGGAAATCTTGCCAAGCTGACGGGCTACAGTCTGGCCGATGGAAAGCAGACGTTCGCATACACGCTTTCCCGCCAGAATGATAATGACCGCGTTGAACTGCAGACGGCAGCCGTGTTTGAGGGCGGCATCGTAGCGGTCTATTCCGAGAACCGGATCATCGATGGCCGCCTGAGGTTATGGGGCTTTCGTGCGCTGGTGCTGAACAGCGACGGCAGCGAACGCTTCAAGTGGGAGCATCGGGTCGAGGACAGCCCGCTGTTCGTGCAGCTGGCGCTGACAGAGGACTACGTCGGGCTGACGTGCAACAACACCACGTTCTGCTTCGGCCGTGCAAAGTAGCGGCAGAAAAGGGCGCAGCGCGCTATAACGGTGCCATGACAGAGATCCGGGACTTTGCAAAGTCAGTCCTGCAACAAGAGGCAGACGGCGTGCGCCGCCTGGCTGAGCTGCTGGATGCCGACTTTGACCGTGCGGTTGAAGCGGTGCTGAAGTGCGTCGGGCACGTCGTGGTCACCGGCATCGGCAAGCCCTGGCTGGTCGGCCAAAAGATCAGTGCCACGCTGGCCAGCACCGGCACGCCAAGTTTCGCGCTTCACCCCAGCGAAGCCATGCATGGCGACCTGGGGCGGCTTCGCGTGCATGACCTTGTAATCGCGCTGAGCAACAGCGGCAGCAGCGAAGAAGTGACGCGGATGCTGCCAGTGGTCAAGCGACTTGGGTGCAAATGCATCGGCGTGACCAGCAACGCTGAATCCCCGCTTGCGGCCCACAGCGATATCGTGCTGAACCTGGGCAAGGTCAGCGAGGCCTGCCCGATCGGCATGGCGCCAAGCGTGAGTACCACCGCGATGCTGGCAATGGGTGACGCGCTGGCGCTGGCGGTGATGAAGGCCCGTAACTTCACACGCGAGGATTACGCGCGCTTTCACCCGGGCGGCGCGCTTGGCCGCAGCCTGATGAAGTGCAACGAGGTCATGCGCCCGATTGAAGAAACCGCCGTTGTCGGCGTGACCGCGAACATCGGCGACGCCCTCCACGCCATTACGCTGCATAAGACAGGCGCAGCATTTGTCGTTGACACGGGTGTGCTTAAGGGCGTGTTTACGGACGGCGACCTGCGCCGCCATGTCGATGAAGCCGACCTGCTGAGCCGCCCCATCATTGAGGTCATGACCAGCCCCTGCCTTAGCATCCACGGGGACAAACTCGCCCCGGAGGCCGTGCTGCTGATGCAGCAGCGGCGCGTTGGCGAGCTGCCGGTGGTTGACGGCAGCGGAAAGATCAAGGGCCACATCGCGATCAAAGACCTCGTCGCGATGCACTTCGTCTAATGAAGTGACGATCCGGGGGAATGGATTCTGCCACTGCTGTATATTGGCCCCGGATCATGACCAGGTCACTTACCTTTGATGTTCATTTCGACGCTCCCGTTACCGAGGTCTGGCGCGTCGTTTCGGACACCGACCTTATCGACGGCGCCGCGGGCATGCCCGCAATCGACTATCGCGACGAGCCGCAACCCGACGGCACCAGTCGCCGCTTCTGCCGCTATCGCAAAACCATCCACTTCGAGTACGAGGAACTTCCCTTTACCTGGATTCACGAACAGTACTACGAAGTGCGCCGCGTGTTCAGCAAGGGGGCTTTCAGCTCGTTCCGACACGCCTGCGAACTGATCCAGGACGACCCGGGCAACCCCGACGCCGGATGCACTGTGCGCACGGTGTTCGAGTTTGAACCCTGCGGCGTATTCGGGGTGTTTGCCGAAAGCGGCACCCGCAACAAGGGCGTGAAGCCCTACCAGCGAGTTTTCCGCCAAGCCGCCGAGAGACTGAAACAGAAGCTGAACCGTGAACGCTCGCACAGCGCGATCCTGCATCGTCCTGTGGAACTGACTGACGAAACACGGACCGCCAAGGCCGAGGCCGGGGTTCTGCGCGACTTCCTTGACCGCACGCGCAAGCTGTTCGACACGCCGCTGCTGGAACAACTGTCAGAAACTGTGCGGAGTGCCACGGACGAAAAGCTGCGGCGCATGCAGCCGCGCGCGTTTGCCCGCATGTGGCACAGCGACTTCGCCGAAACACTGAACCTGTTCCTGGCCGCCACACGCGCCGGCATGTTGAAGATGCGCTGGGACGTGATCTGCCCCCACTGCCGCGGCGACAAAATGAACCTGTCGTCACTGGGCGACGTCAAGGAAACGGCTTTCTGCCCTAGTTGCAACGTGGACTTTGACGTTGACCTCGACCGCAGCCTTGAGGCTGTCTTCACACCGCACCCGCAGGTTCGAGAGATTCCTGAGTTCCACTACTGCCTCGGCGGCCCGGGAACAACTCCACACATCGTGTATCAGCATCTGTTCAAACCAGGCGACGTGCACACGTTCAGCATCCGGCTGGCGGAAGGCCGCTACCGTATGCGCGTTACAGGCGACGAGAGCTACCGATGGCTCGAAGTCGGCCCGAACGCAACCGGCGGCCCCGTGATTGCCTTCACCTGCCGTGACGAATCCATTGATGGTGGCGACCAGACCGCCCCAGCCGGCAGCGCCTTTCGCGTCTGCATTTCCAACAAGAGCACGCGCAACGTGGTCGCGGTCATTGAATCTGTCGAATGGGCCAACGACGCCCTGTCGGCTGGCGAGCTTGTCGCCGACCAGCGTTTTCGCGACCTGTTCAGCAACGAGGTGCTGGCCCCGGGCATTAAACTGGCTGTTGAGGACGCCACGATCCTGTTCACGGACGTGGTCGGCAGCACGGCGCTCTACAACTCGCTGGGAGACGCCAAAGCCTTTGCGCTGGTCCGCACACACTTCGACATCCTGCATGAGATCGTAGAGACGTTTCGCGGTGCCATCGTCAAGACCATCGGCGATGCGATCATGGCCGTCTTCACGCGCCCCGATGCCGCTTTGCAGGCGGCCGCAGAGCTGCACGAGAAGGCGGACGCCTATGTGCGCAAGCAGGGGCACACGGCGGGCGTGCAGTTGAAAGTCGGGCTGCACGTGGGCCCTTGCATCGCCGTCACTCTCAATGAACGGCTGGACTACTTCGGCACGACCGTGAACCTGGCCGCGCGAGTCCAGCACCTGAGCAAGGGCGGCGATATCTTGGTCAGCAGTGCTTTGGCCGAGCGCACGGACAACTGCGCGGCACTGCGCGAACAGCACTGGCAAAGCCAGGTCGAGCAGGCCTACGCAAAGGGATTTTCCGAACCGGTACCCGTTCTGCGCTTGACGCGCCCGGGTTAGTAGCCGTCGTCGTCGCCCGGCAGCAGGTCGTTGATGTCGATCCGCTCCATGAACTCGCTGAGCAGCGAGCCAGGCTTGCAGGCGTTGAAATCGAGGTCTTTCAGCCACGGCAGAATGCCCAGCACCGGCACGTTGCCGAAATGCTGGATTTCGTCGGGGTTCGTGCGCTCAGGCAACCCGATCACGTCTTTGCCAAACCCGTTCACGATCAGGCCCTGGACGGAAATGCCCATCATCTTGGCCATGTTGATCGTAAGCAGCGAGTGGTTGATCGTCCCCAGGCCCGGCTTGGCAACGATGACGGCTTCCAGGCCCAGCTGCAGAATCAGGTCGGTTACAACCTCGTTGTTGTTCAGCGGCACCATCAGCCCGCCGACGCCTTCCACCACGATGATCTCGTGCATCAGCGAAAGCTGGAAGTACTGGTCCACGATGTACGAGATATCGACGTGAATGTCCTCAAGCCGGCTGGCGATGCTGGGCGCCGCAGCGGCCTTGAGTCGATAGGGGCACATCAGGTCCATGTCGTCGCGGATACCGCAGACTTCGCGCACGAAACGCACGTCTGACGCGACAACTTCGCCGTCCAGCACCTGGCATCCGGATTCGACGGGTTTCATGTAGCCGACATTCAAGCCGCGCGCCTTCAGCGCCAGGATCAAGCCGGTAGAGACGATGGTCTTGCCAACGCCGGTGTCCGTGCCAGTGATGAAAATGCCGGTGCGCATGGGGCGGCGACGCTACCAGAGGAACGAGCAAAATCCAGAGTGCACTACACCCGCATTCAGGTGCGGAGTTTGGGGTCAAGCGCGTCACGAAGCGCGTCACCAAACAGGCTGAACGCTAACGAAAGCACGAACAAAGCCACCGTGGCAAATGTCAAAGGCCACCAGACGCTGGGGTCGCGCTGAAGCTCGGTGCGTCCGCCGCTGATCATCTGGCCCCACGTCGGCAGCTTCGCTTCAACGCCGATGCCGACGTAGCTGAGAAACACCTCCAGGCCGACAGCGCCGACAAAACCCAGCGTGAAGAAAATGATCACGATATGGAACACGTTGGGCAGCAGATGTTTGAACAGGATGCGCAGGTTGCCGTAACCCAGCGCCCGCGCAGCGTCAATGTACTCACGGTTCTTGTGCTTCATCACTTCGGCGCGGACCAGACGTGAAAGGCCGATCCACGTGGTCAAGCCGATCACGACCAGCACCAGGATCATGTTGCGCCAGTGTTTCTGGTCTTCACCCAGCCAGAAGTACTCAAACCACTGGGTGATGGCTTCGCTGTTGCGTACCGCCTGGATAAAGGCGATCAGCAGCAGCAGCAGCGGGATCGACGCCATCGTTGAGATGATGAACACGATAATGTCGTCGATCCACTTGCCGAAGTAGCCGGCAATCAGGCCCATCGTGATCGCGATGATTGAGCTGATCACGGTCGGGATGATGCCGATGATGAATGCAAGCTGCAGGCCGCGGATCAGCTTGGCCAGAATGCTTACACCCTCGACGTCGCAGCCCATCGGAAATCGCCACGCCTTGGCACTGAAGAATCCCCAGCGCTGATCGGCGGCGAGCGCCTCATCCTTGACGGCGGTTTCTTTCCAGTGCGCGTGGTTGGCATTCAGGGCAAGTACCCACGTCGGCGGGTGGTAGCTGCGCTTGAGGTTTGTGACCGTCAGGGCGTCTACATTTAGACCCGCCAGTACTTCTTCATCGGCCTTTGCACGCGCCTCAACTTCGGTCATGTCGGGATGTTCGTCCAGCAGTTCCTGCGACCGCAGCAGCTGTTTGCGCTCGATCAGGTTGGCCGCGGTGTCGATGCCGGGGTTTGACTCAAGGTCCGAATCCGCCACCCACAGTTGCGCGGTCAGTGCAATGAACGCGCAGATCACCACGACGGCAAAGCAGGCCACGGCCAGCTTGCGCCTCAACAGCAGTCGGATGACCTCTCTCCATGGCATTGGGTGTTCCTAACTCAGTTTCACGCGCGGGTCGACCACGGCGTACAGCACGTCGGACAGCAGCGCCGCCAGCATGAAGCTGATGCTGCCGAAGACGACCACCGCGCGAATCACATTTGCGTCGCTGTTGGCAATGGCGTCCACCGTCATGTAGCCAAGTCCGGGGATGGCAAAGAACGTCTCGAGCACCAGCGATCCCAGGTACAGTGACGGAATCGCCACTACCCAGCGGGTAATTAACGGGATCAGAGTGTTACGCAGAATGTGCTTGAACAGAATCCGGTTCTCGCTGAGGCCTTTGCTGCGGCCGGTGCGCACGTAATCCTGATTCGTTTCATCCAGCATCACGATACGGTTGAAGCGCACCCGCTCGCCAAACGTGATCGTGATGTACAGGATGATCGGCAGCACCAGAAAGCGCATCGCGCCAAAACCCTCGGCATACCCGGTAATCGGGAAGTAGTTCAAATCAGCCGCCAGAAATTTCTGCCCGAACATGATCATTGCAATTGCGTTGATGCTCATCAGGAGGATCGAACTGACCACGATCACATGGTCAACGCGCGTCTGGCGATACATCGCCGCGAACAGGCCGAAAAACACGCCGATCAGCTCGGCAATCAGGAAGCCCGGAATGGCCAGCGCCAGGCTGGGCCACATGCCCTCCTTGATTACGTCCATCACCGGGCGCCGGTTGTTGGTGTCGCCGAAGTCCAGTGTGGCGATGTCCCACAGGTAGTAGACAAAGTTCACATACCAGGCCGTGTACTTCAGGTCGGGCTCGATGCCTTCGACGTCTGCAAGCTTCGCCCGGATGCCGGCGCACACCTTCCAGTCCGCGCGAAGGAAAGACGGGCCGGAAGAATCCGGGCCCGCAGCCTCGGCTTCATGGTCTGCAATTGCCTTCTCGATGGCGGCATTCTCGTCGGTGACGGCTTGCCTCGCCGCGGCAATCTGTTCCGCCAAGCCCTTGTGCTCTGCCCCTTCAAGAATCTCCAAGTCCTCGCGCAGAAACACCGCCTCTAACTGGTGCGCATCAAGTCCCTGCAGCATAGCCACTCGCGCAGCTACCTGCTGCTTCAACGCCGGGCCACTCAATCCGCCCGCCGAGAGCTGTTCGCGCAGCAGCAACGTCTGCGACACGCGCCGCGCGTCCAGGATGGCAGCGCGAATCTGAATGCGGTTCTCAAGCTGGCGTTTCAGCGCACGCCCGAGTTCCTGCTTGCGCTTCTTGAGGTCATCGGACTGGCGAAACGGCTTGTCGGCATCGCCCACCAGCTCCGCGTGTGCGGCCCGCTCATCAGCTTCGTCCACGGCAATATCGCGATGCAGGTCAACAATTCGTTCGTGCAGGTCGTCGCGCCTTTCGACCATTTCTTCAAGCCGGCCGGCCACGAAGAACTGCGTGCGTTTGTTGTCCAGCGCGCCTTGGCCAAGCAGTGCGCGCTTGTTGTCGCCGGCCTCTGTCCATGAGACCTGTCCTTTTTCGTTCAGGTACTCGTAGATCTGGCGGGCGCTGGCCTTTTCACCGAGCTGAATCTTGGCAAGCGACTCGGGCGTCGTGGACATCTGAAACAGCACGAACGTGATGAAGATGACCCCCAACAGAATGAAGGGCATGTACATCAGTTTTCGCAGGACGTACGAGAGCATGCGTGCCTTGGTCTTCTAGCGCTGGCGAGAAATCTTGTAGCCCATCAGGCCCACCGGGACTAGCAACACCAGAAACAGGATGAACCCGGGCAGGAACGGCGCATCCGTCCAGGTCTGGGCCTTCTCTGCCCGCCGGCCCGAGTCGGAGTACGCAAACTTGAAGTACGTGTACGCAAATGGGTTCGGCTCGTGGGACGGCAGGTACCACTCGTGGTACAGAGCGTAAATCACGCGGAACTCCATCAGCACCCACGGCACGTCACGGTCCAGCACCTGATGCATTTGCCGGATCAACCCCAGCTTCTCATCGCGCTGTTCAGGCGAAGCGTCGTCAAGCTTGGCCATCGCTTCGTACAGCTTGTCGTACTCGGGCGACGCGTACGCCGCACTGTTAATGCCGGGCGGCTTGTTCGGACCATACAGCAGTTGCAGCATGTTCTGGGAGTCGGGATAGTCCATCACCCAGCCCGCGTCGTATGCCTGGCCCTTGCCGTCGTCCTGGCGCTTGAGGAACTCACTGAAGGTAAGCAGTTCGGACTGCAGCGTGATGCCCACCTGCGCGGCCTGGCCGCCCAGGAAGTTCGCATACTGCTTTGTCGTCTCGGATGTGCTGCGGTAACTCACCGTCACGCTGACCACTTCGCCCGTGGCAGTGTCCACAGCTTCGTAGCGGGTACCCTTGCGGCGCACTTCGAAACCGGCTTCCTGCAGAATGCGCCGTCCCTCTTCGGGGTCAAAGCGCTGGCTCTTGAGAATGCTGTCTTTCTGATAGCCGGTGACACTCGGCGGCACCAGCTGCAAAGCCGGGCTGCCGCGGCCATTCAGGTACCGATCAATGTAGTCTTCACGCTGTACGCACAACGCCAGCGCGCGGCGGATGGCCCGGCCCTTCTCACCCGCGGGGGTGCCGACGGTGGTGTCGTTCATGTTGAAGCTGATGTAGTGAATGGTTGGCTCTTCGTACTTCTGCAGCTTGATGCCTTTTGCAGCCATGGCGGGCGTGAGTTCGCCCTGCGCGATCACTGCGGCGAACTGATCCTTGTCGAGGCCCGACGTGTCAATGTTACCGGCCAGGAAGTTCAGAAAGCTGGCTTGCGACTCTTTGATAATCCGGAAGTCCACCCGGTCTGCGATGGGCAGGCGCTTGCCCATGATGTCCTTGTACATGGCGTGTTCGGGCTTTTCAGAAACCGGAAAAAACTCTTCACGAAACGTCGGGTTGCGCTCCCAGACGATTTCCCAGTTTGCGCGCCAGCTGGTCAGCACAAACGGCCCTGTGCCGACAGGTTTTCGGAAGAGGTCCTCGCCGTAGTATTCGGCGGCCTCACGCGCGACAGCCGCACCGTAGGAAAGTGTAACTGCATACAGAAACTGCGGGTATGGCTGGTTGAGCGTGATCTTGATCGTCAGCTCATCCACCACGCGAAGGCCTTCAACGGCGGCCGTGTTCAGGTGCTCGCGCCAGAGCTCGTCGGGGTCTTCGGGCGGGCCCTCTTTCGACTTGTCCAGCGACGCGTTGCGAAACTCATCCAGACCCTTGATCTGGCCTTCAATGACCCAAAAGCCGCCGCTGTCAGGCAGGGCTGCCAGGCGCTTGAACGAGTACGCGATGTCGTTGGCATTCAGCTTGCGGCCCTTTCCGCGGCTGGATTGCTTGCCCTCGCCCTCTTGGCGGTAAGACTTGCCGCTCGCGTCTTCGTGAAAGCAGCGGTCGTCCTGGAAGTAGATGTCGTCGCGCAGCTTGACGGTGTATGTAAGTGTCGCCGGGTCGTAGGACGGCATTTCTGCCGCCAGCGCCGGGATCAGCCGTGCCGGGCGATCAAGATAGTCGTACTGAAACAGGCACTCGTAGGTCATGCCGCAGTGTCGGCTGCTGACCACGTCGCCTGCCTTGTGCGGATCCATACTGCGCGGGTCGCCAGTTTCGTCGCGGCGCACAACGATTGCACCCTTGTCTTCGGCTGCGTTGGATTCGGCGGTACTGCCGCAAGCGGGCGTCCATGCCAGTGCGCCGAGCACCAACCCGAACAACGCCAGTGCGGAAACGTCAGGCTTCAGCCTCATTCCGACTTCTCCCGGGTGAAGCGGGCGGCGTTGTACGTCTGCACTGCCGCCGCCGGCCAGTCAATCGCGCCCCGGCGCACGTACACATGTTTTTCGTGGGTCAGCGCAATGGTCGGCTGGTCTTCCGCAATCAGCTTTGTCATGGTCGCCGCAAGTTCGCGCAGCTTGGGCAAATTGACCTCGTTGGGCGTCAGGCTGGTGTAGGCGTCGTATGCTTTGTCGAAGTCAGGGTTGGCGTAACGCGAGTTGTTGCTGAACTCAAGCTGCTTGCCCGCGTGCGCGCTGTAAAACAGCTGCAGAAAGTTGACGGGATCAGGGTAGTCCAGAAACCACCCGGCGATGAACATCTGCTGCTCTGCATCCACCACCTGGTCGCGGTAGCCTGCAGCACTTACGTACCGCACAGTCAGGCGCATGCCCAGCGACGTCAGCGCCTTGCGCAGCGTGGCGACCATCGAGTTGTACAAGTCAACGTCGCTGGAAAGCAGGTCAAGCACCAGGGACTTGCCGGTGGCCGGGTCAACGCCGCCTTTGAACTTGGTTTCATCCAGCAATTTCTTGGCTGCATCAAGGTCCTGCCTGCCGTACTCGGCCCGGCCCGCGGTGTCTGCGTATAGGGTGCCGGCTGGCAGGATGTCGAGTTGCGGCGAATACCACTTTGCGTCCCAGCCCGCGCTTTCCATCAGCGCAGCGCGGTCAAAGGCCAGCGACAGCGCACGGCGCAGCTTGCGGCCGTCGGCGTCGCGGGTGCCCCACGTGGGGTCCTGCATGTTGAACGCCATGAAGTAGTAGCCGTGCTCGTTTATATTCAGCACGTCGCCGCCGGCGTTCACCAGTTCGCCGGCGGGCTTGTTATCTTTCACTACCTGGTCGTAGTAGCGCGGAAAAACCTGGATCTTCGCGTACGTGCCATCTGCCAAGCCGCGCACAAACCCTTCCCAATAACGCACGAAACTGAACACAACGCGCTCATAGGCAGGCTTTTCACCCCAGTACTCGGCCACGCGCTTGAGCACGACCAGCCGGTTTTCGGCAAAGGCGTTCAGCCGGTAAGGACCGGTGCCGATTGCGCGTTCACTAAGCGCGCCGGCGTTGCCGTTGATTGACTCGCGCGGAAGAATGGAAAACCCCGGGTGCGCGAGCATTGTCGGCAGAATCGCGTACGGGCGCGTCGTCTTGATCACGAGCGTGAGGTCGTCTGCAGCTTTCAGGCCTTCGACGGCTGTGTCGTTGGCGCCGTAGTCGAGTTCGCCGCGAGCCGATTCAGCGTACTCATCAAGGCCGGCGATCAGCGTGTACATCATCCAGCCCATGCCTTCTTCGCCGCAGACGGCGACGCGTTTCAGGCTGTCCACGACATCGCGCGCGGTGAGTTCGCGCGTGCGACTTTTCCCGAAGCACGCGTGGTTGTGAAAGGTTACGCCCTTGCGCAGTTTGATCGTCAGCGTGAGCCCGTCTTCGCTGACCGTTGGCCAGCCCTCCGCCAGTGCGGGCACGACGCGCGCGGGCAGCTTGTCTGTCGCGGGCATCCACATGTAGAGCGTGTCGTAAACCAGGCTGGCGGCTTGAAAGCTTTCAGCGTTGCGAGCGCGATGCGGGTCAAGGACAGGTGCCGAGCTTGCAAACGGAAAGCGCAACGTCGAGACGCCTGCGGCAGGCTCGGGAACAGGCATTGGCACGGGAACAGCCTGGCCCGATGGGGAAACCCCCATGCAAAGGGCAAGCAGAACCAAAGCCGCAGCAAGCCGCAAAAGGCGCATCAACAACTCCGTCGGGGGAGAGGAATCATACCCAACACCCCCGATCTTTCCAGCATGCCCAGAAGAGTATGTGGCAAACGCGGAGCCGGCACTTGGAAATCAAGAGACAGCGCTGATACGCCCGCGAAGTCCCCGAAAGGCAAACTTTTCTTAGCAGGCACGCAGTGCCTGCCTGCGACGAACTCTCGACGGGCCGCTTAGTCTTTGGAAGCGATGGCGTTGTACTTCGTGTTTGTGTAGCCGAACGGGGCTGGCGGCGCGCACATGAAGTTTCCCTGTTGCAACCGGATAATCCGCCGAAAATCGACAGTGATCCATGGCGTCTCGCGATCCAGCAGTTCGTGCATCTCGCCGATCAGTTCGCCTTTGCGTTTGCGCTCGGCCGGTACGCTGTCGTCGAGGCGCGCAAGCTCTTCATACCGTTTGTTGTACTCGGCGTTGTCAAACGCGGCGTTGTTGATTCCGGGCGATTTGTTGGGTCCGTACAGTAGTTGCAGCATGTTCTGGGCGTCCGGATAATCCATCACCCAGCCCGCGTCGTAGGCCTGACCAGAGCCTTCGTCCTGGCGGTCGAGAAATTCGCCGAAGGTCATCAATTCGCATTCCACCGCAATGCCGACCGTCGCCATCGTCTTCACGAGCCACGCAGCGTATTCCTTCGTTGTATCACTAGTGCTGCGAAGCAGGACTCGCACGATGACCTGCTTGCCGGTGTCAGCATCGGTAACCGTCCAGGCACCGTTCTTCTCGTGAAGTTCGAAGCCCGCCTCGGTGAGCAATTTGCGACCCGCTGCGGGGTCGTACTTCTGGTTGCCAAGCTCACTTGCCTCGGCGTGACCGGGCGTGCCGGGCGGAATGAGTCGGTTCGCGGGCGTGCCGCGGCCGCTGAGGTGCTTCTCGATGTAGGCGTTGCGATCGAAAGCCAGGGACATCGCTTGGCGGATTGCGCGCCCTTTGCCGCCGGCCTTGGTACCCACAACGGCATCGTTCATGTTGAACGAGATGTAGTGAATCGTTGGCTCGGTGTAGTCCACAACACGAATGGCGCGCTTGCGCCATTCTTCTTTCAACAGGTCGTCACCCGTGGCGCCATTTTTCATCGCCTCACGGTCAATGAAGTGCGCGAAATCGTCGCGGTTCAGGCCCATTTGCACCAACTTGCCCTCAAGAAACTGCTTCGTCACCACCTGGTCGTCTGCGAAAATCTCGTAGCGCAACTCGTCGGCGAGCGGCAGCCGGCGGCCCTCATATGCCTTCAGTGGCGAGTCAGCGGGTACGGCGGTCAGGCTCACATCCCGATAGTTGGGGTTGCGCGCCCAGGTTAAACCGCTGGCGGTGTACTCTTTCAGCACGAACGGCCCCGTGCCGACTGGTTGGCGCGTGAACTCATACTCGTGCGCGGCTTCGTGGGGCAAGACGGCGCCGTAGGGCAGTGTGATCGCGTGCAGAAACTGCGCGTACGGTTGGAGCAGTCGGATGCTGATTGTGCGCTCATCAATGGCGCGCAGTCCCTCTACCGCCGAGTCCAGACACTTGAGCCACGCGGTTTGCGATTCCTGGGCGGCTTCAAGGGCGGCCACGCGAAACTCGTCGAGGCCCGCAACCTGCCGTTCGACTACCCAGTAGCCGCCGGAGTCCGGTAGCGCCGCAAGGCGCTTGAACGAGAACACGACATCGGCGGCTGTAACTTTGCGGCCCTTACCGTCCTTAAAACACGGGGCATCGGCAAAGCGGATGTCATTTCGCAGCTTGAAGGTGTACGTCAGTTTCTCGCGGTCATAGACGGGCATGCCTTCAGCCAGGCATGGTCGAAGTGCACCCGGGGTGAAGGCATCGTACTCAAGCAGGCACTCGTAGGCATGCATGCACTGTCGGGTGGAAATCACGTCACCTGCCCGATGGGGATCAAGCGATCGCGGTTCACCCGACTCGGAGTCGCGCACGACCACGCGCGGCGACTCGCCGGGCCCGGCCAGAACGGGACACGAATCCCACAACACGGTAAGGCCCATCAACAACGCAAGAACGCAACAGGTACGCATGGAAGCCTCCATGCGCCGATACTAGCCAGCCTCACGGCCTCATGCGCGCCAAAACGGCCGTCCAATTCTACTCCGAGAACGATGAATGGGGGCGCATAACCGAAGCCGGCAAGTGGGAGCCCCCGCCCGGCTCAGACGAGCCGGCCTCCTATAAGATCGTGGCCGACATTTACGAGTTGACGACGCCATAGGAGCGACGCGCAGGTGTGCCGTCAGACCACGCACCCGCAACTATTAGCGCGGGTGCGTGGTGGCGTTGAACGGGCAAGTTCACGCTCGGCGGCGGGTGGCCATTCTGATCACTTCGATCATCTCAGCAACGACCGCGAGAATCAGCAGAATGTGAATGAACCCGCTCATGGTCGTGCCCGTGACCAGACCGAGCACATACAGAACGATCAGAATGATAAAAATTGCCCAAAGCTTGGTGGACTCCTGTTCAAGCGGGAACGGCGTGGCGAGAGTTACCGAAGACGGGCCATGAATGTCGGCACCGCGAACGGTTTGCTCACAGACCGAACACCGGTTTTCACGCCGCAAGTCCGGCAATCTTGATTGCCTGACGGATAGAGTCAGGAGCGATGCTGGCAAACGTCCTTATCGCACCGACTAATCCGGGGCGACGACCGCCAAACGGCGGGTTACGTTATGCGCTGGACTTGGCGGCTTGTGTCTTGCGCGTCTGGTGCCATTTCAGATAGGCCTCGATGAACGGGTCTATGTTCCCCGCCAGCACGCTGTCTACGTCGCCGATTTCAACCCCGGTGCGCGCGTCCTTTACCAGCCGGTACGGGTTCAGCACGTAATTCCTGATCTGGTGGCCGAAGCTTACTTCGCCCTTCACGCCGTACAGCTTGGCCAGCTCGTCGTCGCGCTTGGCGCGTTCCATCTGGTACAGCTTGGCCTTCAGCAACTCGATGCCGATGGCGCGGTTCTGGTGCTGGCTGCGTTCACTGCGGCAACTTACGACAATGCCGGTCGGCACGTGCGTGATGCGCACGGCACTTTCCACCTTGTTGACGTTCTGGCCGCCCTTGCCGCCGGCCCTTGAGAAGTTCAACTCAAGGTCGGCTTCGTTCACTTCGACGTCAATCTCGCCCGCCATGGCCTCGGGCAGCACATCCACGCTGGCGAAAGCGGTCTGGCGCTTGCCTGCGGCGTTGTACGGGCTGATGCGCACAAGCCGGTGGGTCCCGACTTCGCCGCGCAGCATGCCCGCCGCGAATGGCCCCTTGATGTGGGCGCTGGCGCTGCGAATGCCAGCGACTTCGTCTTCCTGATAATCGACGATGTCGATGTCGTAGCCCTGCTTGCGGGCCCAGCGCATATAGATTTCAAACAGCATCTGCGCCCAGTCGCACGCGTCGGTGCCGCCGGCGCCGGCTTGCACACTGAGATAACAGTTGCCCTCGTCCCCTACCTCATTCAGCAAGGCCTGGTTCTCGAGCTTGTCGTAAAGCTGGTCGGCGACCTTGAGTTCGTTCTCGGCTTCGGCAAAAGTCGCCTCGTCGCCGGCTTCGTCGGCCAGGTCGAGCATGGCTGTGATTTCATCGAGCTTGTGCATCAGCTCGTCGATCGGCTCAAGCACGGCACGAAGGCGGCGCGACTCGGCCACGACGATCTGCGCGGCCTCCTGGCGTTCCCAGAAGCCGTCAACTTCGGTCTGTTTCGTGAGGTCAGACAGGCGTTGCTTCAGTGAAGCGTAGTCAAAGCGACACCTGAAGATTAGTCGTGCGTTCGCGCAGGTTGGCAGTCTTCAAGAATAGGTCTTCACGCATCTCGTTGTACCTTGTCGGCCATGCTGTCTCGGCCAGTGTAGCCATGGCTGTAACTCCGCACACCCCCGGCGAGCCACAGAAAACAAACCGGGCGCATCTTTGCGATGCACCCGGTGCTTGCTTTCGTTCAATGGCTACTTGCTGCCGGTCGTTACTTTTCGTCTGGGCGGCACTGTGCCCTTCTTCAGGAACAGCAGGGCAAAGCAGGTGTCGGGGGCCGAGCCCCACCCACCGTCGCCTGCCTGCGTCACCACCAGCACGGACGCACCCTCGTTGTACCAGTTGTGCACACCAAGATAGCGCACCTGCGCAAGCATCATCACGCGCTCAAGTCCGTACATGTAGTACAGGTACCACGACCGACCCTTGTTCGGGTTGCGCGTCACGCTGAACCAGTGCTCCAGCCACGCCAAGCCGCAATCAAGACTGGCCTGGGCCGCTTTCTCCCACTCCTGGTGCACGGCCTTATTGCCGAACTCGGCCTTGAATGTCTCCACGTCCATCGACTGCGCGATATCCAGCCCGACCAGCAGGCACGTCAGGCCCGCTGTCGTCATTGATCCGTACGCATCGCCAACTTCGGTGTACTTGTCCCACTTCGACTTGGTTGCGTAGTTCCAGCCGCGCGCCTCAACCGGCTTGCTGGCATACGTGCTCTTGCCTTCCTTGCGCTTGTCGGTCGGCGGCTTGTACCCCACCACTTTCTTGACCTTGGGACCGTAGGGCTGCTGGTAGGCAATCACGCCCTCAACCAAGGGCTTGATGATGCCCGCCGGTATGGCGACTTCGCAGCGCAGTGCAGCAGCCAGGCCCAGCAATGCATACTGGGTGTTGCTGAAGTCAAAGCGTTCTGTGCCGCCTTCGCCATTGCGAGTGTAGTTGTAGAACGGGTTGACCTCGTTCTGGTTGCCGCGCATCCAGGCGATCAACAGTTCCATCTGTTCGCGGTCTTCGGGGCTTACGGCGCGCTTGAACTCGGGCGGTTTGTCGGGATTGCTGAGATATGCACGTTTCTCGGCCTCGGTGATATAGCGTGCCTCATAGGCCATCAGCGAGCATGCCACGCTGTACGTGGTCTCCATCTCCATGCCCTTGAGCAGTTCAAAGCCCTGCTTGATACGCTCATCGCTTGCGGGCACGTCGCACATCAGCAACGTCAACAGTGTCAGTGCGGTGCCGCCGCGCTTGCTGGTGCCATAGGGCCAGGTGCCTTCCGCGTTGCGCAGCGCCCACAGGCGGTCAACCCCTTTGTCGATGGCGCTTTCCACGCGCTCATGCAGGTAGCGGTCCGCAGTGCTGTCGAAGTCGCGGCTGAACTCAAAGCGCACGTACCAGTCGTAGCATTCTGTCGCAGCGGGCGTGGTGGTGACCGCCGGCCGAAACAGCGACGCGTGCAGCTCAATGGCCGAGGCCTGCACGCGGCGTTCTTCAACGTTGTACCAGGTGGTCGTTGTGCTGGTGTAGGTCAGCCAGCGCAGGTCCGTCTCAAGCTCCGGTTTGGCGGGCTCAACGCGCGTGTGTGTGCCGATGATGACTGCGCACTCCACGCCGTTGAAGGTCTCGGCTTCCTTCACCAGGTAGCTGCTTGAAAGCGTGATCTTGGGGTTGCCGACAACGTTGTCGAACAGCCATTCGCGCGTCCAGACTCCGCCCGGTTTCTGCTTGTCGCCGGACATGGCCATCGCCGGCTGAAACAGGTGCTCTTCCATCACAAGGGGGGCCGCCAGGCGCTGGATTTCGCCGATCTGGTTGAACTCGTACCCCAGAAAATGAACATACCCGAGCGCGGGATCGATCGGCTTGGCGCCATCCGGCAGCGGCTGCCGTGGGTCGATGCGCCTTTGCTCGGCGGCTGTGTAATGAAGATAGGTCGTAGGAGCAACGTCCCACAACAGCTCCCAGCGCTGTGCGGCGCGCTGAAGCTTCTGGCCCCTGGGCAGATCCAGCTCTTCGCCCGTGATTCCGGCCGTCAGTGAACACAGAACGATGGCGCATACCACGCACCGAGTGGCTGAGCGCATAGATTTCCTCTCCTGTGCCGTGCATGGGTAGTGATAACAATATCTTTAGGCCTGAACAATCGAATAACCCCGCTCAGTGGTCGGCGAGAGGATTACACAGGCAAGGGGTGCTGCACTTTTCGCCCGCCACCTGCTGCACTTTTCAACCGCCCTTTACACAAGACGTCATAGCCGGTCAAAGTCTTGATGATGGCCACGCCGAGACTGTCTCTGCCTGGTCGCAGCGTCGGCTTTGACGATGAACTGCCGTTCGACGATGAGTCTTGGCCCGAGATTCCGCGTTGCTCGTTTTCGAACGTGGTGCGCTCTTCGTCGCTCGCGCCTCCGCCCACCGCGGATGTCTGACTCGGCCTTCGAGACGGTGGCGGGCCGTCAGAACGGTCGCCCGACCCGTCCATTGACTTTTCCACGTCAATGATCACAGTTTGAATCCACCACAAGGCCTGACTCACGTAGTACCCGCTGCGATCGTCCAGATTCTCGCCCTCAAGCGCTTCGAGGCGGGCTTGTAGTTCTCGCAGCCGTTGAAGGTCCTCTTCGCCAAGCGTACCGCCGTATGTGAGCAGTCGTTCCAGCAACGCGGACAGCTCAACTATCCATGCCCACTCGTCCGTCTTCGTCAGAATCGTACCGGGCCTCGTCATGCCGAAGCTCTTCCTGCCGTTCGACATCTGCCGCCTTGCCCTTCAGCCGACGACCGTCGAGTTGATCGCCTCCCTCAGTCCCTTTCGATACTCCACTCATGACTTCTCCCTTTCCACGGCCAGCGGCCGCAAAGGGAGGAAGGAATTACCCCACCCGATTAATCAGTTACCCACGCAACCATTTCCGCAAACGGCACAGCCCGCTAGGCTCCAAAGGGTAAGCTTGGACGCGGAACAGTGTTAGTCTTGGCATGGTTACACCACCTCCATAACACGCAGGGATTCGATCCCTCGGTCGTCGATGACTCTTAGGGCTTTCAAACTCTTGGCGAGCTTGGCCCAGCCTTCTTCCTTGCCTGCCACTGGGGAGAACACTTGCCTTGAGTACAGGCGGCGACCGTCGTAGCCGGTGTCGAGCATTGACGTGGGGATCTTGCTCTTGCCGCCGCCCAACCTACTTGCCAGGAGACCAAGGTTATCCAAGCTAGTCAGTTCTTTAGGGAGGCTTGCCTGCGTAGGCTCTACGCGGCGTAACGCTGCCTTGCTGGCCCCAAACGCCGAACGCTGGCCAGCACTGGCCGCCTGTTTGCCCTTGCCTGTCGCCCCATACCAGCCCCAGAGACGCCCGCAACGCCAAGAGACCGAACAGCATACACAGCCGTGCGACAGAAACGGTGAGTACCGGCCCGGCAGAAAATGGGTGTGCTGCGAAAGCGTTTTACCAAGCCAGAGACGACCGGCCTAGAAGCACACGCAAAGGGCGTAAAATGCGGCCTTTGGCAGGATGCGACAAGAGCGGATCAGGCGGTCACGCCGGGGCACAGCGTGAGGAAGTGAGCGGGGGTCTTGCTTCCGCCGACGCCATCGAGCAACGCCTTTGAGTGCGCTTTGAGTTCAGGATCGGCGGCCTCAATGTCCGCCAGAATGCGCGGGGCGTCGCTGAACTTGAGCTTGTCATCGGCATTGAGCGCGACGGCTTTGACGATGACCTCAAAGGCGGGCTTGCCAATGAGACGTGCATAGGGTTCCGCTTCACCTTGAAGCCAGGCCACACAGGCGAAGACCGCCCTGTTCTGGATGTACTCGTTCTCGATGCGACCAAGCGTCGTGGCTGCGACACCCAGCTTCTGGCCGCGCTTTTGAATCTCGTCCGTGAATGCTTTCAGCGCCTTGATGTCGTCAGCGGCGGTGATGCCAAAGGAGCCAGCCCCAGCTTCTTTGAGGCGGTCCAGTTCCGCAGCAGCGTCCTCGTCAAGCTTATGCAGTGTGCCGATCAAGCCGTCTTTGAGGGCCTGAACACACTTGCCAACTCGCAATGACATGCCGGACTTTCCGGCGACCGTGGCGGCATGTTTGGGGTGAAGCTCTTGCGCCTTTCCGGCGATCTTCGCCAGGTCGGCAAACTCCTCGCGTTCAAGCAAAGTACCAACGGGCACGGGCTCGCCATCGGCGGTTGCGAAGGCGACCCATCCACCGAACCGCGTGAGAATTTCGGTGTTCGGCGCGATCAGGATGTCGAGCAACGTCCCGGCGTCGTCTGCGAGGGTGCCGGTATCGAGGTCGCCGAGCGCCTCTCGGGCCTTGGCCTTGTGCTGAACGGATTCGATCAGGCCGGTGTCGCCGCGATCTGCGAGGTCATAGATGCCCGCCAAGTAGTCTTCGTATTTGCCAAGCTGGTCATGCACATCCACGAGGTAAAAGAACCGCTTGCCCGGCGCGATGCGTGAACCGCGCCCTACCATCTGCGTGAACAAGCCGGGGCTGGCGGTGGGCCGCGCCAGCATGACCGTCTGGATGTCACGGACATCGACGCCTTCCTTGAAGATTGCGACGTTGACCAGGACCGGGAACTTCCCTGCCCGGAAGTCTGCGATCACCTGCTCGCGGTCTTCGGAACCTGACACGACGTAATTGCCGTCATCTCCGAACTGACTTGCGAGCCTCTTGGCATGTTCCTTCGTGCCGACGAAAATCAGTGTCTTGCCGAACTCGTTGCGACGGCTTCGCCAGTAGTCGGCGATCATTCGGTTACGCTTTGCGTTGTCGAGTTGCTTCAAGCTCTCACTGCTAAACTCACCGTTCTGTACCTTCATTTTATAGCTGAGCTTGGTCTCGAACTTGATGTGTCGGAACGGTGCAAGATAGCCTTGGGCCGCAAGTTCGCAGAACGATCTGCGATAGGCCGTGGACTCGAAGATCGGTACTTTGGGCTTGGAGAAAGCGAACTGCTCCAGCGGCGTAACTTCGCCCTCGTGCAACCTGTATGGCGTTGCGGTAAGGCCGAGGACCTTGGGGCCGTCCGGCCTGTGGCAATGGTAGTCGGACAGAATCTCTTTGTACGTTTTTCCATCGGCGTGATGTGCCTCGTCGATCACAATGAAACCCACTCCCGGGGGCAAACCGTAGATGCGATTGTTCAACAACCACACCTTGGCATCTGGTTCCTTGTCGTCCTCTCGGTGCTTGCCGTAGACCCGTGCGACACAGCCTTCGGGCAGACCAATGTCCCGCGTGAACGTCTCGTATGCTTGGTCCAGAAGTTCTCTGGAGTGTGCGACCCAGAGCGCAACTTTTCCAATGTCCAGGCAGGCTTGCTTGATGTAGCGAGCGGCCGTGAAGGTCTTTCCAGTGCCGGTCGGCAAAGAGAGCAAGACCCGCTGATGCCGGGCATGGGACCGCGTCAGCGCGGTGACGGCCTCTTGTTGGTACGGATACAGGTCTGAGGGCATCGTTGGCCTAAATGACGTGGGGACAAAAGTGCTGGGTAGAGAACGGTACACCAAAATGCAAACTACCGAGCAACTGTCAACGCAAGACATTCAGAAAGAGGGGCAAGCGTGGGTAAAACGAAGTCATCGGGCGTGATCCTTGGGCCGTCAGCTCATCAGGATGTACTGCGGCGGATGCTCCATGAAACGCGAGAAGAGCTTCGCATCGTGTCGCCCTACATTACGGAGTCTGAACTGATCCGAGACGGAAGGCTGCGCAAGGCACGCTGTATCACTCGCCTTTCCCCGCTGGACATCGCAGCGGGCGCGTCAAATCCATCGGCCTTGCGCAGGCTGATGGGTATGGGATTTGAGCTACGTTACGTTTCCGACCGGCTTCATGCCAAGGTTTACATCTTTGGCAAGGAGCACGCCGTCGTCACCTCTGCAAACTTCACCCGCAAAGGGCTGGGGCACAACATCGAAGCTGGCATTGAGGCTTCACCCCCTGCCGCAGTGGACCTTGGGAAGTGGTTTGACGAACTGTGGCGGCACGCCTCGCCGCTTACGGAAGTGAAGTTGGCTCGTTGCGAGAAGCTCGCCAATGCTGCGCGACGCAAACTCAAAGCTCTCGGTGACGTGGTTGGGGAACATGAATTTGATTCCGAGCTTCTGCGGGCGCGGTCAATGAAGGTTCGTAAAGACGCCCGCCTGTTTCTCTGCAATACGAACCGCCGGGGTGACTCATCAGCTCGGTGTGAGCGGGCAATGAAGGACACAGGCTACGCAGCTTGTTGGACTAAGTTCTCAAGAGAGGACGACATGAAGGCGGTTCGCCCCGGAGATGTGATCTTGATGTACTCCAAGAAGGTCGGTGTCGTCGCAGCAGGCGTGGCAACGGGGCACCTCCAGGTCTTGAGCGATGATAACGGCGAAGACTTCATCGCACCGAGGGGCTGGCTCGACAGGCTTCGCGAAATATGCGGTGGATTGCCTGATGAGTGGCGCGTTCCTGTCGCTTGGATTGACTGGAACTCGTCGCGCCCGATGAAAGTTGCAGGAAAAGAATGGCGCTCGCCGCAAGGGACGTTTCTGGCGGTTGACGAGAAGCGTAAGGCTTTCAAGGGCGTCAAGGCCGCTGCTGTGAAACACTTCGGGATGGTGGTCAGTCGAGAGTAAGCAGCAAACAGGCCGGACGCTTGCGCCGAGAGTCACCTGCTGACTCGGGCGTTTACCGTTTGCCTTCTCCAACCCGTCGCATCACTTCCCATGCGCGGATTTTCAACGCCTTACAGATGCGGACCAACGTGTCCACGGTCGGCGATCCTTGGCCGCGCTCTAACATGCTGATGTAGGTCCGGTGAACCTCTGCCTTGAAGGCGAGCTTCTCCTGGGTCAGCCCCGCCGCTTGCCGCGCTTTCCGAAGTTCCGCTCCCAGCATGGGACGGGAGAGTACGGCTGTAGAGTTTACTCGTCCTCAGAACGGAAACGGGGTCAAACGGAAACGGGGTCAGGCTCCTTTTTTTGCTGCTTCTGGCTCACACTTTTGTCGCGTCCATGGCCGCCCCGGCTGCTTCATGGCGGCTTCGGGGTCTGTTTCCATGCTACCAACCGTGCGGCCGGTCGGGACAACGGATTCCGCAAGAAAGGAAACAGGGGTCAAGAAAGGGAAAAGGGTCAAAAGGGTCACAAAAGGGTCAAAAAGGGTCAGGCTACTTTTCTTTGCCCTTCGTTCGTGGCTTGGCGTCGGACTGACGCACTGATCACCGCCCTAACTGCTTCTCTATGGTTTCGCGGGTGGATTTGGCGCTGGCTTGTGCTGCCTGTAC
This sequence comes from Planctomycetota bacterium, assembly GCA_025993795.1. Lineage (GTDB taxonomy): Bacteria > Planctomycetota > UBA8742 > UBA2392 > UBA2392 > JADJRK01. The sequence continues at coordinate 58,362 of JAMQHL010000017.1, read as the reverse complement.
GGACTTGCGCCGGGCATCCAGCGATGTCTTCAGTGACTTGGCTTCGCTTGTCAGGCTGGCTCCGTTCTTGGCCGCTGCCACGTTCCAGCCGGCCAGTTTGTCTGCTGCCTTCACTTCACTGTCTATGCGTTTCAGTTCGGACTCGGCCCAGCTTTCGTAGTCCTTGAGGCGGCTGATGTCGGTCTTGCGAAATGCGTCGCGGTCGTCGGCGGGAATACCTGTCAGGTCGCGGGCCTGCGGTGCGCGCGGGATCTCGCCGATTGCCGCCTTCCAGTCCGTAATCGCCGTGCGCGCGCTGTCTACGCGGCCGTCCAGGGCACCGGCGGCGCTCACCTGGGCCACGGCCTGGTTGCTCGCCTCATTGCGCAGCTCGCCTTGCTTGGCGGCGAGTTTCTGCGTGGCGGCGCGCGCGTCCTCCGTGCTGCGATATGCGGTGCGCGCCAGCGCCTGCGCCTCCTGCTTCAGTGCCTCAAGATCTTTGCCCTGGGCCGACTTCTGGGCATTCAGATTGTCCCGCAGGGCCTTGTCAGCTTGCGACTGCTTTGACTGCGCCTCTGCAACTTCTTTCTTGAGACCATCGATGTCGCGCTTCAACTGCTGCATGTCGGCGTTCACCACGCCGAAACACAGCAGCGCCGCCAGCAGCGCACTCAACAGCCTAATCACTCTTCTTGAGACCATATTTCTTCATCTTGTATTGCAGAGCAGTTCGGCCCACACCCAGAATCCGCGCCGCGCGTGACACGTTCCAGCCGGTATCCTCAAGGGCGTTCATCAGGGCGTTGCGTTCGTGACGTTCCAGGTCACCGACCAGCCCCTGGGGCGCGGTCTCTCCGGGCGGCAGGCGCGTGGCTTGCAGAATCTCGGGCGGCAGGTCTTCGGGCTTGATGGCATCACCCCGCGCCAGTGCCACGCAGCGGCGGATGACGTTCTCAAGCTCGCGCACGTTACCCGGCCAGTGATAGTGCTGGAGCCGCGCCATGGTTTCATCTGGAACGGCGAGTTGCGAGTTCTCACGCTTCATGAAGTGGTGGACCAGCGCGGGCAGGTCGCCGGCGCGCTCGCGCATCGGCGGCAGCGTGACGGTCACCACGTTGACGCGATAAAACAGGTCTTCGCGGAATGTTCCCTCGCGCACCATTTCGCGCAGGTTACGATTGGTGGCGCACACAAGACGCACGTCGCTGCGCAGCTGCTGGCTGCCGCCGACGCGTTCGAAGGTCTTGTCCTGCAGCACGCGCAGCAGCTTGACCTGTACGCTGGGCGGGATTTCGCCAAGCTCGTCCAGAAACAACGTGCCGCCATCGGCTGACTCAAAGCGCCCTTTGCGCTGGGCATCAGCGCCAGTGAACGCGCCTTTCTCGTGGCCAAACAGCTCGCTTTCCAGCACGCCCGGCGCCAGCGCACCCGCGTGCACGGCGATGAACGGTTTGTCCTTGCGGGCCGACAACTGGTGCACCGCGTGCGCCACGAGTTCTTTGCCGGTGCCGCTTTCTCCCAATATCAAGACGGGCACGGTGCTGCGGGCGGCGCGGCCCACGATGTCGGCAACTTCGGCCAGTTGCGGGGCGGTGCCGATCATTCCCGGCAATACCTGCGCGCCGGGCGGTCGTGATGGCTCGCCGCGTTTGCCCTCTTCAATGGCGCGTTCGACCTTGAACTCAAGCTCGGCAAGGTCAAATGGCTTCTCGATAAAGTCGGCGGCACCCATGCTCATGGCTTCGACGGCGTCTTTCACGCTGCCATGTGCCGTAATCATGATGAACGGTGGTGGTTCACGGCGTGCGCCCAACGCCTTCAGCAGTCCCATCCCGTCAAGCTTGGGCATGCGCAGGTCGCTGACAATCGCGTCAAAGCCCGTGGCACCCGCAAGTTCAAGCGCCTTCTGGCCGTCAGGCGCCTGTGTGACATCCATGCCGCGCGCCGAAAGCGCCATCGCCAGCATGTCGCGCATACTTGCCTTGTCGTCTACCACCAGCACTTTCGGTTTGCTCACTCCTGTGCCTCCCGCAGAAATGTTGCGCGGAACATCGTACCTGACGCGCCCGTCTTAATCAGTTCCAGGTCGCCGCCCATGTCGCGCAGCAGCCGCCGGGCAATTGGTAGCCCCAGGCCGGTACCGTCTGCCTTGCCGGTTACGAAGGGCGTGAACAGCCGCGCTTTCACATCGTCGGGCATGCCGGGGCCGTTGTCTTCGATCTCAAGGCTCACCTGCCGCCCGGTGGCAGACGCCCGCACCCGCAAGTCGCCGCCGTCTTCGCGCATTGCCTCAGCGGCGTTGACCATGACATTGCTGACGGCTTCGCGAAGTGCGGTGCTGTCCACTTCGACTTCGATGTCGGGCAGGTCCGGGTCGTGGACCGTCACCTTGTCGCCGCCAGCGGTACGGGCGGCATCCAGCACCGGGCGCAGGGCCTGACCCAGGGTCAGCTTCTCGACGCTGCCGTGGGCGCCGCGGCTGAACTGCAGAAAGTCGCGCACGACGCGGTCAAGGGCGCTGATTTCGCTCACCAGCTTGTCGGCGATCTGGCGTTGCATGGGCTCGGTTAGGCTGCGCGCAAGCAGCTCGACGTAGCCGCGCAACGCTGCCAGCGGGTTCTTGATCTGGTGAGCCATGCCCGCGCTGAACTGTGCCTGCTCGGCCAGGCGTGTCTGGCGTGCAAGGTCGCGCTGCATGGCGTTCCAGGCGCGTGTAAGCACGGCTGCGGCGCCCAGCGTCACGAAGAACACGCCCAGCACCGTGAGTACCATGGTCAGGCGCACGTAGCCGAGCTTCTGGGTGTAGTCGGCTTCAAGCTCAACGGCGACGGCGAAGTTGCTGATCGCACCGTCGCGCGTCACGACGGGGGCAAAGGCGTTGCGATAGACGCGGCCCGAGTCATCCTCGTACATGATGGTGGCGACCGGACCCTCGGCAAAGCAACGCTCGAGCTCATTGGCATCGGCGGCAAATGCGTAGTCCCGCTGGCCCCAGACGCCATCGTTGGTGTCAAAAATCAACACGCCGTCGCTGCGCAGCACTGCGGCGCGGCGCACGCCACTGGCGGCTTGCAGACGCTTGAGGCGGCCCGCGTACGAGTCAAGAATCTCGTCGTCAGGGCCGTCGATTGCTTCGAGAGAATTGGAATTGAACGCAGAGGCAGAAGTTGCAGCATAACTCATGAGGCGGCGCTCAAGCTGCTCTTCGTAGCCTGCGCGAATGAACTGATAGGCAACGAGCGCGCCGACAAGCAGCGCGCCCGCCATAATCATCGAGAATGCCCAGCCAAGCAGCAGTCCTGAACGTTTGCCCGGGCCTTTGACCATCAGAAGCTGATCCCCAGGAAAACGCTCAGGTCGTGGTCAGCATAGCCGCCGTTGTTGAGCCCGCTGATGCGCCGCGAGTAGCGGTAGCGCGCACCAAGGTCCATGAACTCCCAAAAGTTCCATGACAGCTCAACCCACGCTGAAAAGTAGCGCTCGAACAGCGTCATGGGCTCGCCGGTATCCAGGTCAACGCGGTCGTCGTACTCGCGCGTCCAGAAATGGCCGCCGGCGGACAATTTGACGGCACCAACCATCATGAAGTCGATGGCACCGCGTATGCCGTACTGCCAATAGCGCAGGAAGCCTGCGGCGCTGTCGTCCTGGCGCAGGCTGTAAGCGCGCGCCGTGGCCCGGATGAAACCGAAATCCAAGTCAAGATCGGCGCCATAGTCGAACTTGAGCAACTGCACTTTGTCTTCGGTCGAAAGCGGTGTGCCGTCGTCCTGGGTGTCCAACTGGTCTCGAAACCACTGGTAGTCGAACTTGATGTAGGGCTTGATTGCGATGACGTCGAAGAAGTTGAACCAGATTGAAAAATCTGTCCCGATCTCCCAGTTGTCGACGCTGGTCAGTTCTCTCTCTTCGGTGAAGTCCTCGGTCTTGCCCGTGAACCCGAGCTCAAGAATCATGAACCCGCCCCATTTGTAGCCGACGTATGCGCGGGCAATTGCGCCTGCGGCGCGCAGGTCGTCCTGGCGCGTGATCGGGCCCAGCAGCTCATAGGTCTGCAACTGCTGGTACAGAATGTCGCCGCTGATACCGAAGCCCCAGCCGCCGCCCCCATAGGGCAGCTTTACGAACCCGCCAAGCTTCATGTCCCACATGTCGGCGTCTGTCTCGCCGAAGTGCAGACGGCCGGCCAGCATGCCGCGCGCGCCCAGGGCCACGGCACCAAAATCTACGCCGACATACCCAAAGGCCGCGCCGTCCAGGTAGAACGCGTTGTCCTGATTGCGGTCTACTTTGTACACATTGCTGTCCCAACCGAACGACATGCGCGTGCGCAAGCCAAGGCCGGTGCGGTCGCGCCCAAGTGTAAGCGGCAGGTAGGCGCCGTCGGTCTTGTCGCCGACTTCAAAGTCTTCCCATGGGTCGATTGGTTCTTTGCCTTCTTCGGCGTTGTCGGGCGAAGTGTCTTCTGCCATCAGTGGCGCGGCAGCCAACACCGCAATCAACAGAAACCATGTTCTCATTTCTTGTGGCTCCCAAGCGGGGTCAGGGTAGCTAGACGTTAAGCACTGACGCCCATGCTTACAATCGCGTAGCCAAAGCAGAGTCAGGTGCGGGCGCCGATGCACCCAATGAATCGGAAACCCACGGCGCTGATCTGGAAACCAACTTCAAGGCCGCCCGCACCTGTCCCCGGAAATTCGTGGCAGCCGGTCGGTGGGGCCATACCGCCGGCTGCCTCCCTCTTGCCCGAGAAACCGTTTCTCAGACAAAGGGGATAAAGCACCTGGCGTGCCAATTGACTGGGCCGAATGGCACGACGCACCGGAAACCCTGCATATGTGGGTTCGGGGCCGACGTGTAAGATTGGCTGCACCGCTCAATTGCCAGTTGCCAAGCAACTGCCACTGGCATACTGCCAGTTCTCAGGCAGCCAAACGCATGCACCGGGCCGGTTTGTGACGAATCTGTCGGCCGATCTGTGCTTGTGCCCCTAAGACCCGACGGCAGTGAAAACCCGCGCGCGTTCTAGCCTGCACAGCGCCCAATGGGCCATGACCGGCGGCCTCGTCTCTGCTACACTGTTCCGTTCGATTTTTCGCCCAAGGACACTGACTTGCCCGACAATCGCGGACCTGCAATCGTTCAAGCCGACCTGACCATCATGCTTGAGGTGGATCACCCGGCCTATGAACAGGCCCGCGACGCGCTGGCTGCATTCGCTGAGCTGGTCAAGAGCCCCGAGCACATCCACACGTACCGCATCACGCCGCTGTCGTTGTGGAACGCGGCCTCCAGCGGCATCACGGCGGCGCTGATACTGGAACAACTTGAACGCTATTCGCGCTATGCGGTGCCCGACATCGTACGCAGTGAAGTGCTCGAATACATAAGCCGCTATGGCCGCCTGGTGCTTGAGCGCGACGACCAGGGGTTTCTGTTGCGCAGCGACGACACCACGCTGCTGAAGATGCTGGCGCACCAGAAAACGGTCGAGCGCTACTTCGGCGAGTTTGTCGATGAGCATACCGCGCGCATTGACCAATCAGCCCGCGGCTACCTGAAGCAGGCGCTCGTCAAGCTGGGGTTTCCGGTTGAGGACTTGGCGGGCTATACGCCTGGTGCTCCGCTGGACGTTGTGTTGCGCACCAACACCGTCGGCGGGCGCGACTTCGGTCTGCGCCGCTACCAGAAAGAGGCGGCCGAGGTCTTCTACGCGGGCGGCGGTGTAAGGGGCGGCAGCGGGGCCGTAGTACTGCCCTGCGGCGCGGGCAAAACGATTGTAGCCATGGCCGCCATGGCGCTGGTTAGGGCACACACGCTGATCCTGACGGCCAACGTGGTTGCGGTCCGCCAGTGGATTCGTGAACTGATTGACAAGACCACGCTGCGCGAAGAACAGATCGCCGAGTACACCGGCGAGCGCAAGGCGATTGCGCCGGTCACGGTCGCGACGTACCAGATTGTCACGTATCGCAAGCGCAAGAGCGAAGAGTTCCCCCACTTTGAGATCTTCAACCGCGCGGACTGGGGCCTGATCATTTACGACGAAGTCCACCTGCTGCCGGCACCCGTGTTTCGCGCCACCGCTGAAATTCAGTCGCGGCGCAGACTTGGCCTTACGGCGACGCTGGTGCGCGAGGACGGCCTGGAAGAAGACGTGTTCAGCCTGGTCGGGCCGAAGCGCTACGACGTGCCTTGGCGCGAGCTTGAAAAGCAAGGCTGGATCGCCGAAGCCGACTGCACCGAGGTGCGAGTAGACCTGCCCGGCCCGCAACGCATGCCCTACGCCATGGCGGGCCAGCGCGACCAATACCGCATTGCCGCAGAAAACCCGGTCAAGCTCGACGTCGCCGAAGCACTGATGAAGCTGCATCAGGGCGACCGCATACTCGTGATCGCGCAGTATCTGGACCAGTTGCATGAACTGGCAACACGCTTTCAACTGCCGCTGATCGAGGGCAAAACGCCCAGCCGCAAACGCGACGAGCTGTACACGAAATTCCGCGCAGGCGAGATCAAGGCTCTTGCGGTAAGCAAAGTGGGCAACTTCGCAGTCGACCTGCCTGACGCCAACGTGATGATCCAGCTGAGTGGCACCTTCGGCTCGCGCCAGGAAGAGGCGCAGCGCCTGGGGCGCATCTTGAGACCCAAGGGCGAAGGACAACTCGCGCACTTTTACACGCTGGTCACGCGCGAAACCCGCGACCAGGAATTCGGCGCCAATCGCCAGCTCTTCCTCGTTGAGCAAGGGTACCGCTACCGCATTCTGGAATCCGCCGACGTAATGCAAGGCCGCTTCACACCCGCCCGCAGCCCCGACCTCAGCGCGGCCCAAAGTGCGGAGGTGTTGCCGTGAAGTTCCATCTGCACGTGGGCGTCGTCCAATGCGAAGACGCCGATACCCTTGAGCAGGTGCTTGCCGCCGCCAGCTGTGCCGGTCGCGTGCTTGCGCGCCCCGCGCCCAACGTAGCTGTACTCGAAACTGACGATGCCGCCCGGCTGGTAGAAGCGCTGAATGAGCGCGGCCTGCACCCGAAGGTCATGAAGTGAACTACGCGGCGGCAAATGAGTTGCGGGGGTATGCGCAGGGCGAGCTTGACTTGCTGGCTGTGCTTGAGTCGGTGATCAGCCGTCAGCCGCGCGTCCTGAAGAACGGCCTGCCCAACCTGGCGTTCTTTCGTATCTGCAACGGCGCGCTTTCGCAACCGGATGTCGAGGCCGAAGGCGTCGCGTACAGCCAGGTTGAGTTCTGGCTCGCACTGGCCCGGCAACTCGGCCTTGTGCATGAAGTAGACGGCCGCCTTGAACCGGATGACTCGGCCGACCGCTTCTTTGACGCGCCGTTGGCACAGCGGCGGACAAAGCTGCGCGAAACATGGCTGAACTCACTGGATTTCAACGAGTTCAGCGTCACACCAACGCTTGAAATGCCGGGCATGCGCAAGGGCCGCACCGTTGACGTCGGCAGCGACATTCCGGGACCTGTGACCCTGATCGAAGCTCGACGTGCATTGGTTGAGCTCGTTACGACCCTGGACGGGGATACGACGCTGGCGGCGCTGGTGCGGCGGGTGCACGAGACGCTGCCGAACCTGTTCGTCAACCACGACGACGACAAGAGCTGGCGCAACGTTTACTACCGAGGCATTCGCGAGCGCGGCGCGCGCGAAGACTGCGAACGCAACGGAAACTGGGAATCGGTGGAGGGCGCGGTGATCGCCCTGATCTGTGAGCTGCCGTTGTCGCGGCTGGGCTGGATCGACTACGACCCCCGCGACCAGCTGCTGCGGCAGGCAAGTGACGAGCCCGAGGCGTCGGCCTTTGAAGTCGTGGTGCAACCCAACTTTGAAGTCGTGGCACTGGGCGACCGGCCCGACGCCGCAACACTATGGAAGCTCGCGCGGTTCACTACGCCGCAGCCCGAGGGCCGCGTGCGCAAGTACCTGCTTGAACGCGCGCCCTTTGCCGCTGCCTTGGGCCGGGGCGCCGGGGCCGCCGGGCTGACGGACTTTCTGGCGGGCCTCAGCCGCTCGCCGTTGCCGCAGAATGTGCAGTTCTCGCTCAAGGATTGGGGTGCGTTGTCTGAGCGCATCAAGATCTGGCCTGACGCCCTTTTCATTGAGGCGGAGGGTGTGGACGACCTGGGCAAGCTGCTGCCGGACCGGCTGATCGAGACACTTGCGCCCGAAGTCCTGACGGGGGGCCACCGTGTGTGCGTGGCGCCCGATGCCGGCACGTTGCGCGGCATGCTGCCGCCTCGGCGAGTGGCGCTGGATTATTCGCGCCGCCTGCCGCCTGTGATTGAGCCCGGTGAAGGCGCATCGCTAAGGGCCCCGCGCGAGGAATTGCATTTGCGTGCGCGGCAATTACTCGAACTTCTAAGCACAAGCTGCGGCACTGACATCTACCAGCTCGACGCCGACGCCGTAAAACAGAGTGCCGCAGCACTTGGGCCCGATGAGTTGCTGCGCAGAATTCGTGAAGGGCTCAGCCGCCCGCTTTCCCCCACCGTGGCGCTTGCGCTTCGCACATGGAGCGGCGAGTTTACGCCGCCGGTGGCCGATACCGCCGAGTTGCTGCTTGCAGACAACCCCGAGCAAGCCGAGTTGCTGGAAGACCTGGCCGAGTTGCGCGGCTGGATTGAGCGCAAGCTGGCCCGAGGCGTGTTTCTGCTGCGGCCGGGCGGACGCGAACGTGTACGCGAGGCGCTGCGCGGCCTTGGCCTTGGCGTCACCGAGAGGAAGAAGAAATGAGCAAGGCCGCGTCCTTTCGCCAAGACCTGCACCTTCCGGCGCCATTGCGAATACTTGCGGCATGGTTGCTGTGTTTCGCGGGGTTGATGGCCGGGTGCACGCTGGTCCCGGAGCCGCCCGAAGAGCCGGGCGAAGTCGTAGACCAGAAGCAAGAGCTGGTCGAGCGCATCAAGGATACGCCCACCGACATCGAAGCACACGCCGACCTCCTGCGCCTGCAGATTCGCGACGGTGATGCGGAAGGCGCCGAGGCAACGGTCAGCCACGCGCTGAAGTTCAACGGTACAGACTACCGCTCCCACCTGCTGGCTGCCCAGTACCATCGCTGGCAATCGGACCTGTTGAGCGCCGAGAAGTCACTGCTCACGGCGCGCGACCTGGCGCCGCAGCGCCTTGAACCGCGCGTGGCGCTAAGCGGGCTGTATCACCAGACCTATCTTGAAGCGGAAGAGTTGGAGCAGCGGCGCATCACGCTTGAACTTGCCGACCCAACGTTTCGCGATGAGTTCATGCTTGATCTCGCCTACGCCAGCGCCCAGCTCGGCCGCGATGCGCAAGCTGCCGAGCTTGCAACCCGGCTGGTCGCGAACACCGCTGCCGCCGCCGAAGCACGCAGCCGCGCCCACGCCCTGCTTAGCGAGATCGCGTTGCGTTCAGCCGATGACAAGACTGCGATTGAACAGCTGGTCGCAGCCCGCAAGCTCAGGCCTGCCGAAGCCGGCTTGGTCCAATACGCCGCGCGGCTTGTCACGGCGGTCGAAGACCCCACTGGGCTGCAAGCTGTGTTTGACGACACGCTGGCGACGCAGGATGTGCTGGAGGCCCGCTGGGCAGCGCTGTTCGGCAAGTGGATGCTTGCAGTGCGCACCGCCGAAAAGGGCAAGAAAGACCCGCTGCTCCAGGACACAGACCAGTGGTACCTGCGCATGGAGGCGATTGCGCCGGGCCACCCGGACACGCTTACGCGCCATTACCAGTTACAGCGCCTAAACCCCGCTCGCGACCGCGAGGCGGACGAGACGCGCAAGAAGCTCGAAGAGTCGGAGTTCGGCCTGCCCGATTCGCCCACAACGCTGACGGCCGTGGTGATGCTGTGGCGAGCGGAAGATGCGCTGCGCATCGGCGCGCCCCAGGTCGGGTTGCAGCAACTGACGAAGCTTGAAGCGCGCGAGCCGGGGCTGCCGGGCTTGCGCGTGTTGCGCACGATTGCGCTTTTCAAGGCGCGCGACGACGACCAGTGCCTGGGCAGCATCGAGGCCTGGCAAGCCGAAAACAAAGAGCCCGACGCGCTGCTGGAAAGCATGCGCTGGTGGATCATGCTGCGGCGCGGAAACGGGAAGCAAGTCATGGTGGAGGTCGAAAAGAACCTCGAGGCGCCGAACAACGCCACGCTGTGGATCCGGGCTGTCGCGCGCTTTCACGTCTATCGCGCGGGTGCCGCCAAGGACGGATAGTCGCGGCTAGCTTGCCTGCTCGCGCGCCCAGCGGTCGGCCTCAAGCACCTGTTCCAGATCAGGCTGGCTGATGTTGTTGTGGGCGTCGCATACGCGGGAGACTGTTCTGAAGATGTCCAGGTAGCCAATGCGGCCGCCAAGAAACCGATCCACAGCGATCTCGTTTGCAGCGTTGAATACCGCCCCCAGCGTTCCCCCCGCCTCGGCCACCTCAAACCCGAGCTTCAGCGCGGGAAATCGTTGATCGTCCAGCGGCTCGAAAGTCAGCGTTGCCATGCGCTCCCATGGCCAGGTCGGCACCGGCTGTGCGATGCGGTCGGGATAACTGAGCGCGAACTGGATCGGGATTTTCATGTCGGTCGGGCCAAGATGCGCGATGATGCTGGCATCAACGAACTCGACCATGCTGTGCACGACACTCTGTGGATGAATCACGGCATCCAGCTTTGCGCGCGGCACATCAAAAAGCCACCTGGCCTCAATCACCTCCAGCGCCTTGTTGAACAGGGTGCTGCTGTCGATGGTGATCTTGGGGCCCATCTGCCAGGTCGGATGTTTCAAGGCCTGCTGCACGGTGACATTCTCGAGGTCGGCAAGTGGCGTCGTGCGAAACGGACCACCGCTGGCGGTCAAAATAATGCGCTTGATCTCGGCGCGTCTTTCACCGCGCAGGCACTGAAAGATCGCGCTGTGTTCACTATCGACGGGCAGCAACTCCGCACCGGTCTGCTTGCAGATGGCGGTCAGGATCGGCCCGGTCATCACCAGCGATTCCTTGTTCGCCAGCGCAATGCGCTTGCCGCGCCTGGCGGCTTCCAGCACTGCCGGAAGGCCAGCCGCCCCAGTAACACTTGCCAGCAACACGTCGTATTCCATTTCGCGCGCCATGTCGGCCATCGCGTCGGTGCCGTCCAGTCGCCACTCGGTCTTGATTCCTTTGGCTTTCAAACCGTCGATGGCGCCGCGTGCCTTGGTTGCGGCTTGGGCGTCGCAGATGCTCGCGACTTCGGGCCTGAACTCACCTACCGCTTCAAGCAGTTGCACATAACGTTTGCCGGCCGACAAGCCGACAATCACAAAGCGGTCGGCGTGCTGCCGCACAACGTCAAGGGTGCTGGCGCCGATGCTGCCGCTGGCGCCAAGCACAAGTATGCGGGTGCGTGCCATCACACTTCCTACTGGTTGAAGCCCAAGTTCCCCGTGTCTTGCACTCCAAGAACAACCGGCCGCGCGTGACACCCGCGGCCGGTGCAGGCGGAAGGCCCGCGCTCTTAGCGCTTGTCGAGGGACACAAACGGCTTGTCCAACTCGCCGATGTAATTGGCCGCCGGACGAATCAGCTTGTTGTGGGTGATCTGCTCAATCACGTGCGCAGCCCAGCCCGTCACGCGGCTAACAGCAAAGATCGGCGTAAAGATCTCCGGCGGCAGACCCATCATGTAGTAAGTGCTGGCACTGTAGAAGTCGACATTAGGATACAGCGGCTTTTCCCGCGCCTTCATGATCTGTTCAATCTCGTTCGACATCTCGTACCACTTGGTGGTGCCACGCTCGCGGCCTGCAGCTTCGCTGAACTTCTTCAGCACAATCGCCCGCGGGTCCAGCGTCTTGTACACCGCGTGGCCAAAGCCCATCAGCCGGAAGCCCTTGTCCTGCATCTTCTTCTCAAGCCACGGCTTGATGTTTGCGGGCTCGCCGATTTCGAGCAGCGTCTTGATCACGCCCTCGTTGGCGCCGCCGTGCAGCGGGCCCTTCAGCGCGCCCACCGCACCCGCGACCGCCGAATACATGTCGGACAGCGTCGCGGCAATCACGCGGGCCGTGAACGTGCTGGCGTTGAAGCTGTGCTCGGCGTGCAGTACCAGCGCAACATCCATCGTGCGCGCGGCGTCTTTGCCCGGCTCAGTTCCGTGCAGCATGTACAGAAAGTTTGCGGCATGGCCCAGGTCGTCGTGAGGTGCAACAGGCTCTTCGCCACGGCGCACGCGATAGTCCATCGCCACGATTTCAGGAAACTGCGCGACCAGCCGAATCGCCTTGTTGTATCGGCCCTCGTCGGTGTCGTCTCTCGGGTCGGGGTCGGTCAGCGCAAGAGCGCTGGCCGCCGTGCGCAGCACGTCCATGGGTATGCTGGTCTTAGGCGCGCTCTTGATCAGGTCCCGCACGCCGTATGGCAGGCCCCGCGCGCCCTTGATCTCTTTCTTGATCTGCGCCAACTCGGTCTTGTTCGGGAGTTGCCCCTTGAGCAACAGGTGCACCACTTCTTCGTACGAGCAGCGCTCGGCCAGGTCGTGGATGTTGTATCCGTAGTAGTAGAGCCGACCCTCTTCGCCGAAGATCTTGCAGATGCGCGTGTCGTCAACGACTACGCCCCTGAGGCCGTACGCAACGCCCGGTGTGCCTGCTTCCGCCATGTCCTTAGTCCTTAGTGTCAAGCCGGTCGGGAGTGATTCTATCGCTGCCCCCCCGCCACGCAAGCGGCCCCCAAGTCCTGCCTGAGGGCCTTGGCGGTCATTGCTTGCCGACAGTCGGGTTGCGCGTTACAAGCACGGCATGGCTGCCAAGGCAAAATACGCACGACCACTGCTGAAACTTTCCGGCGAAGCGTTTGGCCCGCTGAACGGCATGGGCATTGATGGCGAGCGCATGCTCGCCATTGCGATGACCATCAAGGCAATCCTTGCAATTCCGGTGCAGTTGGCCGTGGTCGTGGGCGGCGGCAACTTCGTGCGCGGAGCGCAACTGAACGTCAAGTACATCAACAAAGCCACCGCCGACTACATGGGCATGCTGGGCACGGTGATGAATGCGATTGCATTGCAGGATATCTGCGAAAGCGTCGGCATCGAGACCCGCGTGCTAAGCAGCCTGGATGTGCCCCGCGTCGCCGAGAAGTGGGTGCGGCGCCGCGCCATCCGGCACATGGAAAAAGGCCGCGTCGCGATCATCGCCGCTGGCACCGGCAATCCGCATTTCACGACCGACACGGCAGCGGCCCAGCGCGCCATCGAAATCGGCTGTGACGTGATTATTAAAGCCACCAAGGTCGACGGCGTGTACGACAGCGACCCAAACCAGAACAAGGGTGCCAAGCGCGTAGCGCGCCTGACCTACCAGAGCGCCCTGGAAAAGAACCTGCGCTTCATGGACCAGACCGCCATCGCCCTTTGCAAGGAACACAAGATGCCGGTGCTCGTCACCGACATGAACCAACCCGGCAACATCGAAGCGGCCATCCGCGGCAAAGACGTCGGCACCCTGATCGAAAGCTGACGCGCGTTCGCCCACGCCCGTGCGCTCCTGGATTTGCGCGCGTTGGCGGTTTATCCTGACCGTTTCTGAATCTAAACTCCAAATTTGGCCCGCTTGCCTTTGACGCTGCGCATTGCGCGGGTAGATTCCGACCCAACTGACTCAGGAGAGCGCCATGTCGAAAGACTACGACACAATCATGCTTGAGACCGAAGAGGCGATGGACAAGGTGATTGAGCACCTGCGCCAGGAATTCATCGGCATCAGTGCGGGCAAAGCCAGCACCGGTATGGTCGAGAACGTCAAGTTCGACTACTACGGCGCGCCCACACCTCTCAAACAGGCGGCTCAGATCAGCACGCCCGACGCCAGCACCATCACGATCAAGCCCTTTGACATGAGCCAGGTGAAAAACATCAGCAAGGCGATCATGGAGGCCAACATCGGCCTGAACCCCAGCGACGACGGCAAAGTCATCATCTGCCGCGTGCCCGCCATGACGCAGGAAAACCGCCAGCGCATCGCCAAGCAGCTCAAGGATATCGCCGAGAAAAGCAAAGTAGCCATACGCAACGCGCGCCACGAAGCAATCAAGCACGGCGACACGTCTCTGAAAGAAACCATTCTTACCGAAGACGACCACCGCGGCTTGAAAGAAGAAGTCCAGAAACTGACGGACAAGAGCAACAAGTCCATCGAAGAGCTGCTCGAGAAGAAGACCGCCGACGTCATGAAGGTCTAGCCAAGTCGCCCAAAGGGGGTGCCCATGCGAGTCTGCCTGCTTGCATTCATTGTGATATGCGCCGGCGCGTGCGCCGCGCAAAACGAGACCCAGCTTGGCAATGCCGGCCTGCGCGTGGCGACCGAAGACGGCGCCTTCGACTTCAACATGACCACGGCGGTGCAGTTCCGGTTCACATATCATGACGTGCGCGCCGAGAGCGGCAATGGCGGCCAGAACGGCGCCGACTTCAATAACTTCCGCAACGTCGGCGTGCGCAGCTTCCTTACCGGACACCTGTTCGCCCGCGAGTTTCAGTACCGCCTCTGGCTTGCGTGGGGCGGCCCGGGGCCCGGCTTTCGGGTTGAGGACTGCTTCCTGCGCTGGGCACCGATTGCGCTGTTCAACATAACCGTCGGCCAGGAACGGGTACCCGCCAGCTGGGAGTATCTCGTTGACCATGAGCGCACGGGCCTTTCCGACCGCGCGATCGCCGATGAAGCCTTCAGCCAGGGCTGGGGCAAGGGCGTCAGCATCAGCGGCCGCGCCGAACTGTGGGACAACGGGACCGACCCCGCCCTGTTGACGTGGCAAGTCGGCCTTTACAACGGCGTACTGGCAAGCGCCGACGGCAGCCAGGGCCGCGGCATGATCACGAACCGCGGCGTACAGGTCACCGAGCAGGGCCGCACCGAACATTTCGGCGGCGGCTTCCGGAACAACGACGTAAACGTGAACGCCGAGAACTTCGGGCAGCTTGTGGATGGCCAGATGATGGTCGCCGCGCGCGTCGAGTTTCACCCCATGGGTGAAGTCGTGCGCCACATGGTCGATCTCGGCGCGCTCGAAGACACGGGCGCGTGGTTCTTCATGGTGGGCCTTGCCGCCAACTGGATGAGCGCGCGGGTCAATGGCGCCGGCACATTTCTGGACAACATCTACTATGGTGAAAGCAATTTCTCCGGCACCACGTTACCGCCCCCGGCGAGCGACCGGAAACGCGTAGACGCCAGCATTGTTCACCTGACCGCAGACGGGCACTTTCGCTGGATCGGGTTTTCTCTGAACTGGGCGCTGCACTTCCGGCGCATCAACTTTTCGAGCACCGGCCGGCTTGGTGAAGCCAACCTGGCGTCTGACAAGGCGCTGGTGCACGGCGCTGAAGACTACGGCGTTACCATTGACGCGGCTTACTTCATCCTGCGCGACGCGTTGATGGTCGGAGCCCGCTTTTCGTTGGTCGAGTTTGATGACTTCAAGAGTCGCCAACCACTCACCGGAGCGCAGGTTGACGGCGACGCGTTCGGGGCTGACAGCTACGAGTACGGCGGCGGCGTCACCTGGTTCATCAAGGGCGACAACCTGAAACTGAGCCTGGATTACCGGGTAGTCACCCAGCAACTCCCCCATGGCCGCAGCAGAAGCGGAGCACTAAGCGCCACTCAAAGAATCAGCGACTGGCGCAACGTGCACGAAGTACGGGTGCAGTTGCAGTGGATTTTTTGAGTACCACTCCGAAACGGCCGACTTTGCTGATTGGGTTACGACGCGATCGGGCAATGCCGAACCCACGCATGGCTAAGCAACGTGCGGAAACCCGCGTTCGCAGCAGCCGCAGCTGGGCATCCATTACCCCCTGAGTTACTCGCCTTCTGCGGGGCTGTCGCTTTTCGGCTGGTCATCCGGGGCCTGCGTGGCCTCGTGCGGAACTGCGCTCGCGCCGCGCAGCGGCAGGGGGGCCTTCATTTCGCGCGTGTCTTTGGCCTTGAGCGTGTCTTTCTCTTCTTCCAGCGTCATGCCGAACTTGCGCTTGAGCTGGATCAGCCCGTCGCGAATTTCTTTTGCCTGCTTGATCGCGTCCTCGACCGTGCCGGTGGTGCGGCCCACATAGTCAAAGAACGGGCCGAAGCTTTCGCGCACCTTCTCAACGGCCTCGCGTGCTTCTTTCTTGATCTGCGCATCCAGCACTTCGGTCAGTGCTGCGCGCAGCGCCGTGCAACGATCACTGAACTCGGCCTTAATCTTGCGGCGCTGCAGCGGAAGTATGGTCAAAGAGATGCCCGTCAACACAATACCGGCAGTCACCCCTGTGATGTCAACTGCCAATGACGTTGCCGCACCTGCTGCAAGCACCGCGATTGCACCGCCTATCCCAATCAGGGCTCCACCGATAGCTGAGTTGATTCCCGTCGCCGAGCGCGACATGAACTTGCGGACCTGGTCATCGTAATCGAAACCCTTGATGCGGTCTTTGCTGTCTGCGCGCACAAGGTCATAAATCTTCTCGCGGTTGTACTCGAACTTCGTGCCTACCTTGCCTACCATGCCCTCGTGGGGCCGCTTTGCGGCCTGGTCAGAAAAGTACTCGGTTGTGTCCTGCCAGACCTTGAGATACTTCTTCATGAACCAGTCAACGGCGCGGTTGAGCGTTTCGTCAATCTTGATTTCGTAGTCCTTGATGACTTCTTCTTTGAAGCGCGCGCGAAAGCGCTCGGCGCTGCGCAGCAGGCCCATGTTCGTCAGCTTGACGGTGTCATCGACCCAGTTGCGGCCGCGCTTTTCCATCTCGTAGACGATGTTGTCCACTTCCAGAATAAAGCGCCCGAAGTTCTCCGACATGTCGCTTTCAGACTGGTCAAGCTGCGCGCGAATGTTCTCAAGCACGCGCCGGTCGTCCTTGAGGTTGGTCATGCGCGCTGTGAAGGCCTCGGTCGCGCGGTCTGAAATCGCGATGGCGCTGTTGATCGGGCTTTCGAGCTTGAGCTGCAGCTTTTCGCCCTGGCTCAGTTGCGTGAAGAGATATTCTTCAAGCGCCTTGAAGCCGCTCTTTTCATACAGCGCGTCGTCTTTGTCTGCTTTGGCTTTGCGGGCTTCTTTGGCGCTGACCATGAAAATCTTGGGCTCAAAGTCGAAAAACTTGAGCGCACTGTCGGCAACGAACTTGTGAATCTCTTCTAGTTCGTGAGGTTCCTTGATGTCCTTCTTGGTGATGATGAAGATGATTTTCTTGGCCCAGCTCTGGATAATGTAGCTGAGAAATTCGCGCTCGGTTTCACTGAACGGCCGGTCCACGCTGGTCGTGAACAGAATCAGGTCGCAGCGCGGGATAAAGCTTTCGGTAATCTCGCCGTGCCGCTTGACGATGCTGTTTGTGCCCGGCGTGTCGACGATGTTGATGTTGCGCAGCGGCTCAAACGGCAGCTGCTTCTCGATCAGGTATTCTTCGAGAATGCGTTCACGCTCAACGTCGCCGTATTTCAACACATGAATCTTGTCGGTCGTCGGGATCGCGCCGACCTTGCAGACTTCGGCGTTCAGCAGGCTGTTGATGAAGCTGCTCTTGCCGGCCTTCACTTCACCGACAATCACCAGCAGAAACAGCTCTTCCAGGTGCAGGACCAGGCCGCTGACCTGGTCAATTTGCGTGTCATCAAACTGCTGCCGGATCAGAAGGTCGCGCAGCCTTTTCAGCAGGTCGCGTTCTTCGCCGAGGCCCTCGGCGATTTTCGCCTGCAGCCGCTGGTTCAGATCTTCTGGTTCGCCTGCGCTCACTCAACCCTCAGGGATTCGAAGTGCCGGTCTCACGCTGCGCAAAGACGCAAAGAAAGGCCCGGCAGGTCTTGGCGACTTAGCGCCTTGGCGTGAGATTATAGTCCAAAGAAAAAATCTAAACCCGCAATAGGTTGGTATCCTGCTTGAACATTGTGCTGTCAAGGTCACGCATGGGGCGACGCCAACTGCTGATCATCCTGCCGGTGCTGGCTGTGCTGCTGATGGCCGGCGCATTCCTGTTGTTCGTGCCTGATGCCTCGCCGCTTTCACTGCTGGGCGACAATCGCCGACAAGCATCTTCGCAAATCGCGCCCACACCGGAAGACGTCACCCTTGATCCCGCCGAAAAAACCGAGCCCGACTCGGCTACTCCGGACTCGCCTGCCGGTGCCTTCGAAGAAGCCATGCGCGCCGAAGCCGAGCGAATCCGGGCCGAACGTGCCAGAAATCCCGACCCCTCGGGCCAAATCGGCAAGAACGAAAAAGACCCCACACCTTCCGGGCCAAGCCAGTCCGGCAATGCTGAAAAGCCGGCGCCCACGCCGCCCGCACAACCCCCGAACCCCAAACAGGCCGAGCGCGAACGCAGAATCAACCAACTGCGCGCCATCAAGCGCCCGCCCAACCAGACGCTCGGCAACGCGCGGCCGGCGACGCGCCGCATCAAGGACCCGATCGGCAAGAAAAACCTGGATGAGGTCAGCAAGCAACTGATGCAGGACCGGCGCGGCTTGTACGCCAGGTACTATGCGTTTACGCGCTCGCCGCTTGAGGACCTGCTGGACCCCGACAAGCCAACCCTCGACCAACGCACGCCCGACGTCCTGCGCATCGACCAGCGCGTGTACTTTGAAAGCAAAGCCGACTGGTCCGACCTGCCCATAGACCTGACCAACTTCATGGGCGTGTGGGAGGGTTTTCTCGTTGTTCAGGAAACGGGCGAATACTGGCTGTACGCGGGTTCGGACTGGACCATGCGCGTGGTAATCGCGGGCGACACGGTGCTGCTGAACGACATTCGCGACTACACCGAGGTCAGCACGGTGATCACGCTGGAGGCGGGCCTGCACCCCCTGCGCATCGAGTACATGGAGGGCAAGAACGGCAGCGTGATCGACGCCATGGGCGCATGCAACTTCATGTATGTGCCAGAGGGCCAGAGCAAGCCGATCCCCGTGCCGCCCGAGATGCTGTTGCTGCCCGAGCACCTGTGGAGCAACAACGCGCCGATCATTACCAAGCTGAGCAAAGACGAAGGCGAGGTCGGGGATGGCCTGACTATCCACGGCCAGAATCTTTCTGGCAAGAGCAACGTCATTGGCCCATCCGGCGGCGAGTCGAAGGAGTTTCCCGACTGGGTCCAAGTCAGCATCGGCGGAACCTTTGCAACGCTGCTTGAGCAGTCCGAAACACAACTGAAAGTGACCGTTCCGATCGGGGCAATCACGGGCAAAGTGATCGTGTACAAAGCCAAGACCGTCGGCGCCTTCGGCAGCGGCCCGGCAGACGGTTCGATGTTACAACCGACATACGGCGAACCCATCCCCTCCAATTCGCAGGATTACCTGGTCACCACACAGTTCGGCTTGTTCGCCGGCTGGCACAATCTTGAGGGCTGGTCGAATTACGGTTTCATTGAGCCCGGCACGCGCGAGCCCGAAGTCTTGCGCCTTGAGCGCGACTTCATGTTCGACCAACGCGCGAACCTTGACCTGCCTTTTAAGCACAACCCGCTCGCCTGTCGCTGGGATGGCAAGCTCGGCCTGCCTGCCGACTGGGCCGCCGACGGGCCGCGGCTGATCCGCTTTCAGGCCAACGGGCGGCTTCGCGTGACACTGGGCGACCAGGCGCGCGGCAGTGAAGGTGCCACGGGCGATGTCAACTCGCAGACCATTCTTGATTTTGAGGTCCCCGCCGGCGACGAGCGCTACCTGCCGTTGAGCATCGACTTCACGGCCGAGGGTCCCGGCGCTTCGCTGCGCATTACCGAAATGAAGCACGGCACTCAGGCCAACCCTGACGGCAGCCTGATGTGGGAAGAAGTGCGCGTGCTGCCCTACCAGTACTTCTTTCCGCCGGTTGTACCGCCGAAGCCGCCGCGCATCCTTAGCGCCAAGGCCATCTACTCAGAAGGCGAAACGCCGCCTGCCGTGCCGTTTTCCAACCCTTCGACACTGCCCAGCATTCGCGAAGGACAGGATTTTGAGTTCGAAGTTGAGGTGACCGGCGACGCAGAGGTGCAGGGGGCTGACCTGAAGATGTCCGTAGACGGCAAAGCTTTCAGCTACACGCTTGAGTCCGTCGTGCAGGTCAACGCCGCCAGCCAGCGCCGCAAGTGTCGCGCAGTGCTGCCAGTCGGCTTGGGTGAGGGTCGCATGGTGGCGCGCCTCACGATTGTCACCAGCGATCCGTTCCAGATTGACGTGACAAACAAGGGGCTGATCGCGTACCTGTTTGACCTGCCCAACCCCGGCGGCTACGGCAAGATGCCCGACCTTGAGCCGCTGATGTGTTTTGAAGTGCGCAAGAACCCGTGGGTGAACTACGAGAACGCCAACGATTTCAACTTGCCCTTTCCCGCCGAGACTTTTGCGGTTGCCTGGTACGGCGCCCTGATTGTTGAGCAGGAAGGCGACTACATTTTTCACTGCCGCAGCGACGACGGGATATTGGTGTGGCTTGACGGCATCCTGGTGCTTGAGGACGACAACCTGCATTACCAGCGCTCGAAAAGCAGCGCGCCGGTGCGCCTGGCCCCCGGCGTTTACCCCTTTCGCATGGAGTTCTTCGAGAACAACGTACACGAAGTCTGCGTGCTGGAATGGGAAGCTAAACACGGCGAAAACGTAGTCGTGCCCAAGCAGGTGATTCCCAAGCGGCACTGGACCTGGGACCAGCACCCGCCCCTGCCCGCCAAGGTCGGCACCGGCAAACGCACCGACGGCAGCGACCCCGAGTAGCTACTCTAACACTGGCAGTGTCAGCCGTGCGGCGCGCTTGGCGTCATGATAGATGCTGACCGCAACATCCAGTGCCTTGGCTTCGTCCCATGCGTCGGCGCCAGTATGCGTGTTGCGCTCATAGCGCGGTGAGTTGCCGCCTGTGATGATCAGCTTGAGTTTGTGCCCTTCGGCCCACGTGTATGCGTGTGGGGCGAGGCGCAACGTCAGCTCACATGCTTCTCCCGGTTTCAGCGCCTGCACCGTCTTTCCGTCCCGCAACTTCGCGCGCTGTATCGTCTCGCCAACCAGATAGGTCTTACCGTTCTCGTCGGTGTCGCACAGCCGTACGTGAATGTCCGTATCTACCCGGTTGCATGAGAACGCAAACGACAACTCGACCTCCCCGCGCACGCGCATTGGCTTCTCCAGCGCTGCCGTGGAATACACCAGCACATCGGTGCGCCTTTCGATCACACTGAGTTCTTTGGGCCCGTGGTCCAGCGGGGGCAGGTTCTGCCCGCCAATGGTCGGGGAGGGCTTCTTGGGGTCGTAATTGTACTCACGGGTCAGCGGAGCCTCCGTTGTGGACTCGGCCGGCGTATTTGCATTGACCATGCCGTCGGCATGCAGATGCATCGTTGCTGCCTTGCCGCGCAGCTTGTCCCAGCTTTCGCCTGTGGCCCAGCCCTCGCCGCACTGGTAGACATGCACGCGCGGCTGCTTCTCCCAGCCGCTATCCTTGATCTCGCGCAGGTAGTAGTCGAAGAACTGCTTGGTAATCTTTGTTGAGTAGTCCTCTGCGTCTTTGAACTTCAGGTCGCCTTGGTTCGGCAGGTCGATCGCGGTGTGCGACCAGGGGCCCATCACCAGCCTGCTTTCCTTGGCGCCGCCAGTGCCCTTTGCCATTAGATCCCCAAACTGCTCGATCACCTCTCGCGGGAAGTTGTCCCACCATCCGCTGACCATCAGGCAGGGCACCGCGATCTTGTCCGGCTTGTAGGTTGTGCTGCGGATGAGCTGCCAAAGTCGGCTGGGAAGGGGGTTCGCGGAAACCAGATCACCCACGCCGAAGCCAAGCCGGTCAATCGACTTGACGTGGGCCTCAAGTGCAACGCCACCTTCGTAGTAGGATTCGTAGCGGTTGCCCTGGTATGCGATCAGCGGTGCGCAGCACACCAGATGCGGAGGTCGCTCTGCGGCGGTGTCGAACTGCTGCTTGCCAAGTGCACTGCCGCCCCAGGTGCCGACCTTGCCGTTGCACCACTCCTGCTTGGCGATCCACTCGACACAGTCGTAGCCATCCTGGCCGCGCTTCCACTTGCCGCGCTGCACGCCCTGGATGGCGGCTTTGCTGCCATAGAACCCGCGCCAGTCAACAAAGGCATAGGCGTAGTTGTCGCGGTCAAACAGGGCAAACGCTTTTTCACTGCCACGACCGGCCTCCTTGGTGTTGTCGCCGTACTCGCGGCCCATGCGGTTCTTGTCGTAGGGCGTCTGCACGAGAACGCACGGGTATTTGCCCTGCTTCTTGGGCAGCAGGATGTTGGCCGCCAGCGACTTGCCGTCGCGCATGGGCACCTGGACGTCACGGTGTTCGGTCTTCCAGGGCGCCTCGGGTACTTCCTGGGCGGTCGCAAGTGAGAAGCAGAACGTGAGCAATGACAGCGCGATCAACTTGTGCATAAACACCTCCGGTGGCTATTCAACACCTATGAACATTGGTGGTTCCGGTTGGCATTGGCGTAATTGCAACGGCAGAATGTGGATGGGATCGTATGCAAAAGATCAAAGCCGCGTGCCTGAACTGCCGCAAGGCGTTTTCAGGCTCGCCCGAAAAGCTAACAGCGACGAATGCTTGCCCTGCCTGCGGCGCCACGGGCAACTGGTGGGGCCAGATTGAGACCCGCTTCATCCGCAAAGAACGCATCCACGCCGAACAACAGGCACAGGTGCAAGGCACCCCACCACCGCAATGGCAGCCGCCACCGCCAATGTACGGCCAGCGCTGGGCACCGCTGACCTACCCCAGTAACCGCGCGGTTGTGCTGGCCTTGGGTGTGGTCAGCGTGTTTCTGTCGCCGATCGGGTTGATCACCGGGCCGATCGGGTTTCTCCTTTCACGCAAGGGCTATGGCGAGGTCAAGCGCGGCGAAGTGCCTCAGGATACCGGTTTCACAATCGGCTGGATTTTCTGCGCGGTCGGATTCTTCATGAGCATATTCGGTGTGCTCTATCTCTGGTGGATGATCGAGGACTTCCGGAATCAGCAACGCGAACGCGATGAGTTTCGACGCAGGCTTCAGCCATACGAGCAGCCGCGTTCTCCGTACGGACATACCACCGATGATTGGTTCCAACCTCGGTGGCGGTAACAGCCGCTAGCCCTGCCACCACAGCAGACGGTACTTCGCTGCGCGGGGCCATACGCTGGCGCCGGCATCTTCGTCTACGCGCTTGCTGAGCTGCTCGTACAGCTGGCGAGCTTCGGCCTGCTTGCCCTGTTCTGCCTCAAGGGCTTCGGCTTGCCGGAACAGCTCTTCGCGTTCCCTCTCGCGCTTGGCGGGCTCAAAGTCGTTGGCAAGCTCGTCAAGCAGTGCGCCGCAGTTTCGATTGCTGACCCAGCTTTCTCCGGCCCAGGCTTCGCTGATTGCCTTGAGGCGTTTGACTGCCCATCCGGGCGGAAACCTTTGCGCCTTCATGGCATCCTGAATCCTCTTCTCCAGCTCAGGCAGAGCCTTCCTGGCGTACTTCTCCATCTCTTTGGGGAACTTCTTGGCTTCCTTCTTCTCCTTCGACTTCAAGTTCTTATCCGCGTCAATCTCCTGTGCGCGCTTCAGCGCCCCGCCCCAATCATCGGAACGACACAGGCTGATCAGTTCGTTTACCAGCCCGTCGTCGCTGCTGAATGGCAGCGGATCAGGCGGCTCCTGCGCGCCGCGCGCCGTGCGGTAGACGTCGCAGCCGGGGCCGCCGAATGCCTGGATATGGTCACGCACGATCTGGATGACGCGCGGCGCAAGCTCGTGGCCGCGGCCCGGGATCTCGTGGTAGGTGACGCTGATTCCGGCTTGGCGCGCCATGCCGCAGAACTGCCGAATGTATGCGCGCTGGTCACGTCCGGCGAAGTTGTCTTCCTTCTCGCCCACCGTCTGGATCATGGGGATAGGCGGATACTTCTTGCGCGGGTCAAATGCCTTGCTGCTGTAAAAGGCGGCACGGATATCCATGCGTTCAGGATTCTTTTCCCACTCTTCGACCAGAAAGAACTCGGTAACTGTGCAGCCCGCACTGAAGCCGTGCATGTAGATTCGGTCGGTGTTAACGGGGTGCGCTTTTGCAATCGCGTCGGTCATCTCGCGCACCTGTTTGACAAATCCGGCTATGTCGCCGCCACGCAGGCTGCGCGCGCTGTTCTGCCAACCAACCGATGCAACGATCACCGGGTCTTCAACGGTACTGACGCGGGCCATCGAGCCCGCCTGCCCCTTGGCGTTGCCACCGTCGCCGTGCAAGGTGATCAGCAGTGGCAGTGCGCGTGACGTATCAACGCCCTCGGGGATGCACCACACCGCGTCAATCGGGTCAACGGCATCTGCGGCTGGCTTCCAGTCTTTGGTGGTGTACTTGAGCGGCTTGAGTTCGTCGGTGTTGTCGCCGCCAAGGCCGAGCTGGGGCAGAATCAGGGCGGCGTCTGACTTGGCCCGCTGCTCAATCTTTCGTTGATGGGCGTCAGCCTCCTGCGCGCCAACTGGAAAGGCAGTCGCCAGGATGAGCAAGGCGATCCCGAGTAGACCGGCGGTGCGCATCGAATACTCCAACGAAAGTGCTACACAGGCGAATCGGCAACTGTACGCTGGCCAATCTACTTCAGGTCCGTCCACCAGAGCGCTGCTTCCTGGGCCAGTTGGATAACCGCGAACCGCGGCAAAATCGCCACGCCACCAGCACACCTGTACCTGCTGCGCTTGGGCAACTGCGGGCAGGCGTGGGTCACCGATGCTGGTGGCAACAGAATGCGGCCATGTAAGCGGGGCTGCAAGCGCAGCCCCGGATTCAACACAGATATGACAGTGCGGTGGCGCCTAGTCGACCCACCAGGTAAGGCGGTACTCAGCAGCGTAGGGCCAGTCGGACAGGCCGCCGTCAGCGTCCTTCTGCTTTGAGATATCCTGGTAGACCTTCTTGGCCTCGGCTCGTTTTCCTGCAAGCTCAAGCTTCATGGCATCCAGCAGCTTGACTTTGCGCTCCTGATCGCGCTGGGCGGGCCCGAAAGTCTTCAGCTTCTCGATGTTTGCGCCGTACGTCTTACCCGCGGCCCACTTCTCGTCCTTGAATGCCTCGTACAAGGCCTTGAGTCGCTGGTGGTGAAGCCAATGGGGCCACATCTCGGCCTTGATGCTGATCTCGATTGACTTGTTGCAGCGTTCCATCTCCGCTTTCACATACTTGTCGAACTCTTTCTGGAACGACTTGATCTCTTTCTTGTCTTTGGCGGATATGTCCTTATTCGCGATCACGCGCAGCATGTACTCGTTGGCCTTCTTCCATTCTTCCTGGCGGGCAAGCTCGATCACCTGGTTGACGTAACGATCTTCGTTGTCCTTGAATGGCACCTTGTCAGCTTCGGTGACCACGCCGGGCAGGCTGCGCTCGCGGGGGTAGTCGGGCGTCGGCGGACCGCCCATCACGCCGATCGCGTCACGATGGATCATGAACATCCGGGCCGGCGCGCCGAACATCGGCGCCTTGTATTCGTGGTACTGGACCGGCAACCCCTTGTTCAACACGTCGGTGCAGAAGTGCTTGGTCAAGCGCTTGTTGCCGAACTGCACATTCATGTCGATCAAGTCTTTGTCGGCGCTGACGATGTACGGAACCGGCGGCAGTTCGTCGAGATTCTGGGTGTTGACCAGACCATCCAGCAGGATCGCCCGGAACGGAAACGCGTCCGCGTCTTCCGTCCAGAGCATGCTTGCGTACTGAAGCGCGTCGTCGTCCCCGCCGCCCATGCCCATCAGAAAGCGGCGCTCGGGGTCAATCACGAAATCGGATTCCATCTTCTTCATCAGCCAGGTGTACCCGGCCATGATCTGCGCTTTCTCGGCCAGCGTGATAATGCGATAGCTGTTGTCGCCCACCTTTTCTTCGGCTCGGTACACCATGGTGCAGATCACCAGCGGGTCGTTGCCGCCTGCGATTCTGGCCAGGTCTTTCATCGCGTCGGCGTCAACCAGGCCGCCCCAGGCAAAGATCACAAGCAGCGCCGCCTTGCGGGTCTTGTCCATGCCGACCATGGACGCGAAGCGACCCTTGCACTTTTCGCAGCCTTCAACCTCAATCTTGGTCTCTTTGATGATGCTCTCGACGGACTCAAGCTGAACTTTGTCCGAGCCGCCGCACCCAAGCTGGGGCATGAGCACTTCTATGTCCTTGGCCGTGCGGGCCTTGATTTTATCGCCCGGCTCAGCGTCCTGGGACGCAACACCGCCTGCGAACAAAGCCGCGCACAGCGCGGCCACGAGCAATGCCTTGTACATGTCAAGTCTCCCGCCCTGCGTCCGAATCTCCGGCCCGGTTGCTCATTCGTGCGCCGGCATTATCCAAGGTTAACGAGTCGAATCCAAGCACGAGACGAGAAATCGGGCATTCTGGTTCCGGAACGATTGCGGATTCTCGTAGGGCTAAGGCGGCTCGCTGATGCGGGATTTCAGCCCCGGGTTGGGGTAGTCCTGCAACCATGCCGTCAATTGCTCCGGCGACGGGTGGCTGCCGCGACGCACGAGGTGCGCCCACGCGAGTACCAGGATCGGTGCCATGATAAACATGCCGGACAGGAACAGCTTGCGGGTTTCGGCAACAAAGGATTCCCGCTGCGCCAGCGGCACTAACTCAAGGTCATAGGCCCAGCCAAGCCACGCGGTAACGCCCAGCGTGAAAGCCGCAATTCCGAACCAGAACAACGGCGCAAACATCCCCTTGGCCGGTATGTGGCGCAAGGTGACCGGCTTATCTAGCGCAAGTTCGCGCCTTGACAACAGCCAGTCGAGGCGCTGATTGATGAAGATGATCACCCAGCCGACGACAAACCAGCCGGCGTAATTGGCCAGCGTGACGTCAAAGTGCCACCCGGGTTCAGGGTAGTGGTAGATGTCGCCGAGAAACCAGTGCTTGCCAAGGTGCGCGACGGGGTCAGTGACAAGGTCAAGCACCGTCATGAAGAACGCACCCAGGAACAGCACGGCGCCGGAATTACGCAGATTGCGCGAGGTAACGCGCTGTACATCCAGGCCGCGCCGCCAGTGCGGCGACAGGAAGAACTGGGCAAACGAGAAGCTCACGTAGCTGAGGAATGCGAATGACAGCGAGTCAAAGAACGGCACGCCAAAAACCACCAGGTCATCTTTCAGGACATCGTAGTGGTAGGTGTAAAACCCGAACGGAATGCCATGGTTGATGCTGCCCCACTCCGCAGCTAGTGCCACCAGATAGCCCGTCATGAGCCAGATCGCGGTGCGGGCACGGCCCTGTTCAAGCCAGCTCAGCGCAAGAAACCCCAGCAGAAACAGGGTTACATAGGGGCGAAATACGAAGCTGTGGAGGAACTCAACCATGACCGATTTATACGTCGGATCCGGCCGCAATCGACGGCGAAAGCGCAACGCATCCAAGCTGATGATGCCGGCAGGTGGCCGGCGCGCACTCATTCACGGCTGGCCCTGTCCCGTTTCCTGCATGTGTTTCAGACTCAGGCCCCGACTTGCATCAAGTCCGCTTGCCTGCGGTTATCTCGATCGCAAGTTCTTTCAGCAGGGCCGGCTCCACTTCGTTCGGCGTATCGATCATCAGATCACGCCCGGTGGCTGACTTCGGGAAGGCAATCACGTCGGCGATATTGTCCAGGCCGAGCAACAGCATCAGCAAGCGGTCAACGCCGCTGGCAATGCCGCCGTGGGGCGGCGCACCGTGGTCAAGGGCGCTCATCAGGAATCCAAACTTCCTGTCGGCTTCGTCTTTGCTAATGCCGATCAGCTCGAACACGTCGGCTTGCCAGTCGGTGCGGTGCATGCGGATGCTGCCGCCCGCGATCTCGACGCCGTTGCACACAAGGTCGTACTGGTTGTTGCGCAGGGCAAGAATCTCATCCAGCTTCACGCCACCGCGCAGCATGCGTGCCATGGGGTGCGGTTCTCGCCCGGCGCGGCTGATCTCGGCCATTTCATGCACGCGGGCTGCATTCTGCGGAAGCGTGAACGGATGATGGCTTGCAAATAGCTTCTCGTCTTCTTCGCGGTACTCGAACAGCGGAAAGTCTATCACCCAGCAGATCGCGAACTTCGCCGGGTCGCTCAGGCCAAGCTTCTCGGCAATCAGTATGCGCATGTTGTGCATGACGGCATGGACGATCTTGTGCTTTTCGTGGGCGCAGATCAGCAGCAAATCACCCGGCTGTGCGTTGAACGCCTTGATCAATGCCTGCTGTTCGGCTTCCGGGATGAACTTGGCAATGCCGCCCTGTAGGGGCGCGGCTTGCCCCGCCGGGGAATCCGTCGCGGGCGGCGCATGCGTCGCCCCTACTGTCAAATTCGCCAGGCCGCTTGCGCCCATGCCCTTGGCGTCGCGCTCTAGGTTCTTCAGCTGGCCGGTGCTGAAAGACTCGCCCATGCCGGGACAGCGCAGGCCCTTTACCAGCCCGCCCTTTTCCGCGACGCCCTTGAAGGCGTTGAATGAGCAATCCCTGGCCCATTCGGTCAGGTCAGTCAGACGCAGGTCGCGCGAACGAAGGTCAGGGCGGTCGATGCTGTAGTCACGCATCGCCGTTTCGTAGTCCATGCGCTCAAACGGCGGGGCCAGCCTGCCGCACTTGAGTACCGGCCAGTCCATGTCGCGTAGCCGCGGGTCTGATTGCAGCGCGTCAACAACGCCGACCACGACTTTCTCAAACAGCTCCATCACGTCGTCACGTGTTGGAAACGACATCTCCAGGTCGATCTGCGTGAACTCGGGCTGGCGGTCCGCGCGCTTGTCTTCGTCGCGAAAGCAGCGGGCGATCTGGTAGTAGCGGTCCAGGCCACTGATCATGCAGAGTTGCTTGAACAACTGCGGGCTCTGCGGCAGCGCGTAGAACTGTCCCTGATGGGCACGCGACGGCACAATGAAGTCACGGGCGCCCTCAGGCGTGCGCTTGTAGAGAATCGGTGTTTCGATATCGAGAAAGCCCTCGGCCTCGAGCGTCTTGCGCGCAGCCGCCACCAACGCCGCGCGCGCCTGCAGCATGGCTTGCATCGGCCGGCGGCGCAGGTCGATGAAGCGGTTCTTCAGACGCAACTCGGGATCGCACTTCAGGTCGTCGCGTACTTCGATCGCGGGCGTCACCGCAGTGTTCAAGACCTCAAACGACTCAACCATGATCTCGACTTCGCCGGTCGCGAGCTTCTCGGTGCGGTTCTCAGAGTCGCGTTCGGTGACCTTGCCGGTCGCGCTGATGACGTATTCGTGGCGGGCGTCGCGGGTTTGATCGACCAGCGCCTTGTTGTGCTGCTCGGTAAACGTGAGTTGCACCTTTCCGCTTACGTCGCGCAGCAGAATGAACACCACGCCACCACGGTCGCGCTTGACGTCTACCCAGCCGCAGACCGTGACGGCCTGGCCGATATGGGCCTTGCGCAACTCTCCGCATCGGTGGGTACGGGTCTTCATCTTCTTCTCCATGCAAACGGCCCGGTAGTCCCGGGCCGTTGGTTCTAGTTTGCCCGTGTGGCTACTCAACCAACGTATCCGGGTCGTCTTTTGATTTGGCTTTCTTCTCGGGCGGCAGGTTGTCTGTCTCTTTGTGGAAGTCGTTGGCGTCGATGACGTCCGACTGGGCCTTGGACTTGCCTGCCCCGCGACGTGTCGGGGGGGGCGGAGTAAAGAAGGCATAGCTGTCATCGACGATGAAATCTTCGTCCTCATCGTCCGTCGGCGATGTCCTCACCGTCGGGTGGTCGCCGATGGTTGAGACGTCCTTCTTCTGGTCCTGTTGCTTGCCCTTTTCCAGCTTCTCCATTTCGGCGCGCAGATCGCCGGCCAAGCCGGGCGGCAACGCCACCGTGTCACCGCCGGGGCCTTCGCCGAGCTCGGCGAGGCTGCGACGTTCGGCGCGTTCTTCAAGGCGTTTGGGCACGCCGGTCTCTTCTTCGTCAACAATTCCGCCCGAGTCGGCCACATCACCCGGTTTCGGGATAAACATCGTCTTGGCGCCCAGGGCAATCGGCTGATCGCCCGAACGCGGAACGAGTTCGGTCTTGATGCTGTCAGGAGGCAACGGGGTATCGCGCGTCTTGTCGGTCTTCTTGTCCAGTGACTCAGTGCGGCGCTTCATGAGTTTGCGTGTCTTGCGCGGCTTGAACTCGCGGTCCGCAGTCGCACCTTCGCGCGTCATGGGAGGCGGAGTCACATGCTCAGGCGCGGACGATTCCTGCGGGGCAGGCTCAGGTTCTTCCTTGATCGCCGTCGTATGGCCAAGCATGGAAGTTGTCGATTCGACAACCAGCCCCTCGGCAGGCTCTGATTCCGGCACTCCTTCAATGTCAATGTCGTCAGCGCCCTCAAGGGAAACCTTCGCCGTGCCGAACACAGCTTCGCCTGCGTCGGCATCTTCGTCGCTGCCTGCGCCGGAATCTCCGAAGTCTACCTCGTCGTAATGGCCCGACGCGCTGGCACCGAGATAGTCCGCAATCTGCTCGTCCGTCAGGTCCTCATCGTCGCTGGCGGCGGGCTTGGACGTGGCGACAGGCCCCTCGTCGAGCAGTTCTCCGAAATCTTCGGTCGGCGGCATGTTGGGTGGCGCCTTCCCGATCTGCGGTTCCGGTACAGACACCTCTTCGACAGGCGACTCGGGCTGGCGGCTATCAACTTTGGCGGTCGGGATCTTCGGCGCCGGTTCATCGTCATCGGAGTCCGCAGCGCGCGCATCACGACGGTCCTGAAGCGCCGGACGCTCAAGCCGCACCGTGGGCATGCCCATACGCGGCCGCGGCTCTTCGTCTTCTTCGGCGCGCATCTCGCCGTGAAAGGCCATCGGTTTGCTGAACGCTTCTGAAGCCGCTGAAACCGGGGCGGAGTCTTGATCGGCCAGCACATCCTCTTCGCGCGTTGACGGCGTCGGGGGCGCCGCAGGTTCGGGCTTCGACTGCGCCGGCGGGCGCTGTGCTGCCGGAGCTGCCGGCTGCACAGTCCGCGGCGGCAGCGGATTCACGGGCCGCGACGAGGGCGGTAGCGGGCGCGGCCCAGAGGCCGGGGGCGCCCCGGGGACGTGGAAATTGCCGTGTTCGTCTATCTCGGCCGATTCCATCTGGGGCGGTGGCAGTGGCTCACCCCGGCGCGTTGGCGGCGGCACCGTTACGCGCTTCTGGCCGGGCGCAATCTTGCCGCTTTCGCGCTTGTCCCACGGCGCCTCGACAATGCCGGTGTCGCGGCGCTGCGTCGTTGACGAGGGCGGCGGACCCTTCTTTGCTGGTGCTGCCGCCGGGCGCGCCGCGTCGTCGGTAAAGTCGTTCGGGTTGATCTCGGGCGGCGGCTCTGCGGGGCCGCTCTGCGTTTCGGGATCGACCTTGTCCATCGCCAGCACAGTCTGGTCGGCTTCAAAATGCCGCTCGCGCAGGTTGGTGCGAATCAAGCCGCGTGGAGCGCTCTGGCTTGGGGGGTCGGCTGCGTTCACGGGCGGCTCTGCATCGTAGTACGTAACGCGCGCATCGCCGATACGGACTTTTGACCCGTCTACCAGAGGCGCAATCACGCCCTTGCGCAGTCGCTGGTTATTGATGGAAGTTCCGCCGCTGCTGCCCAGGTCCCGCACAAAGGCGTTACCACGGCTGTCGATAAACACCTGCGTGTGCAGGCGCGAGACCTTCATGTCGCGCAATTGCACGTCAGCCCGCGGCAGACGACCGAACGCGTAGTCGATGCGACCAACAAATCGCAGCAACAGGGTGTCCGGTCCCAGTTTGATCTCAAGGTACGGCATGCTTGCGAGGCTTCGGTCTGAACCTCCGGTAGCCGGTGTAAGAGGCGGTATAAAGCCGGTTTAACCCCTTTGCCGGCAATTACAAGGCAGCTACTGCGCCTCGATCGTAAACGTCGCCGGTGCTGACTGCGCCTGCGTTTGCGGCAGGTGCTGAACCCTTACGATGTAGGTGCCCGCTGCAAGACCCATACTGGCTACCTTCGTGACCCCTGTCCCTGTTTCGGCCGCCACGGCGTTACGGGAAAGGTCCCAGATAGTCAGGTCTGTCCTGTGACTCCCGCCAACGTATCCGACTGTCGTGTTGATCAGCGTGACGGTAACGGTCTGCGCCGTCGCCACCTCAAGTCTGAACACGGCGTTGGCCTGCGGCCCCAGGATCGGGTTGGGCGTAACCCCCGACCACGCATCCAGGCTGCCGGATGCGGTGCCCGCGCCTATCACAAGTGCTGACGGAAAGGGATCTGCGCCGCCGGCGGGCGGGAACTGTGCGCCCTGGGACTGCATCAACGTATCGGCATGGACCTGGCTCAGGAATGCGTCATCAATCAGCTGCTGCAACAGGCCTGCCAGCCATGCAACCTCGTAGGGCGCGCTGCGGGCTGCCATCGCGTCAAAGCTGGCAAAAAAGTCCGACATGGCAATGGCAACCGGGTCGGCGTCAAAGTCTGCGGGGCCGCCAAGCCCGCCATCGATCAGGTCCCAGACCACCCGGGTCACACGGAACTCGCTGCCGTATCCCATGCCCGCACCGGGCAGTACGCCGCTTTCACAGTCAAACTCAAACTGCACACTCGTCGCGCCACCGGGGTATCCCGTGGTATCGCGATACGTCTGAATCCCGAGCAGCGCGCAGCCAATGGCTGTCACTACCCCCTCGCTGTAGGAGGCGCTGAAAACCAGCTCTTCGCCCGCATGGGGCCCGCCGAAGTTGTTGTCGCGCGACTGCGTGAGTTGCAGAAAGCTCGCCCACTCGTGCGCGATCACTGTCTCGTCAAACTCGTCGTGGTCGGTGTTGGCCGGGTCGGCACTGCTGCCGCCCGCAAGCCGAATCGTGGGCCGGCTGTTTGGCCCATCCGGGTCGGTGTCTGTCACAAGGTTCCCGCCAACCGACCAGTACACGTCCAGCGGCCCAAGGTTCGGGTAGCTGCCGGCTGCTGCGGCGCGAAGGCGCCGCACGCTATCCAGTATCGAGAACGCGCCGCCACGGTTCATGCCAAGTGTCGTGTCGGCATGAAGGTTGGCGGTCTGGTTGCCGGTGGCACGGTTCAGGACCGGCCCGACGGCTGCGTGCAGAACTGGTGTCGATGTCTGGTTGTGGTACACACGGTCAATGCCGGTACCCGTGCCGGTGATCGTGCGGGCGCGCATATAGAAATCATGCGTAAGCAGCAGGTTCATGGTGTAGTTGCCGGATGCGTCTGTAGTCGTGGTTGCCACAACGTCAAACATGTCGTTGTGGCGCACGGCTTCGATCAACACGTTCACGGCGGGAGCTGTGGTCGGCGTTGAGCCCAGCCCGCCTGCCGTCACAGGTAGCCTGTCAAACGTGACTTGGCCGCTCACCATGAGCCCAACCGCTGTTCCGCCGTCGGGGTCGGCGCTGCCGCCCAACGGCCCGATCACCAGCAGCGGGTTCAGGCCCGACGGCTTCGGTTTGCTTTTGGGCTCGTCCTGGGGGCAGGCGGCAAGCACCAACGCGCAAACAAGCATGGCAAACGACAGCCGCATCGCGGAACCGGGCAGGGGCAGGACGGGGCATGCCATTCTAGCAAGCGCCGCTGGTCACCGGCAGATCACTGACAACAGCCGGGCGAAAACCTAGAACGCCCGCATGCGGCGCTGGCTGTTCAACTTCGGGTACCTGTGGGTCGCGGCCTGGATCTGGCCGTGGTTCGTTTACAAGTACGTCACGACGGGCAAGTACCGCGCGGGCATTGGGCAGCGATTCGGCCAATTGGCGCCACGTTTGAGCCAAAGCAAGAGCATCTGGGTCCATGCTGTCAGCGTCGGTGAACTGTTGCAGATCAAGCCGTTGCTGAAGGCCCTGCGCGACCGGCACCCTGAGTTTGACATTGTCGTCACATACACGACCAAGACCGCCGCCGAGATTGCGGCGCGTGAACTTACGGACTACTACCACTGTTACTCGCCGCTGGACTTGTCGTGGGTGGTCGCGAAGTTCTTTCGGGCACTGAACCCCGCGCTGATCGTGCTGGTCGAGCTTGAGCTCTGGCCCAACTGGCTGATGCATGCGAAGCGAAAGAGCGTGCCGGTACTGCTGGCCAACGGGCGCATCAGCGAAAACAGCTTTCGCAACTATCGGCGGTTTGCATGGCTGTTACAGCCGGCATACGACGCAATCAGCGTGTGGGCAATGCAGGACGAGGCGTACGCCGCGCGTGCGAAGGCACTGGCTGGCACCCGGGAATCGGGAATCGGGAACGGAGATGGCGCTCCGCCTGGCTCCCGATTCCCGATTCCCCAGTCCCGAGTCACTGTCACCGGCAACCTCAAGTACGACTCGCTCAAAGCAGAACCCGACTCCGACAAGGTCGCCTACTTTCGCCGCGCCTTCGGCATCGACGCAGACCAGCGCGTGCTGGTCTGCGGCAGCACCCACCCCGGTGAGCATGAGCTGCTTGTCGCAATGATTCCGCGCCTTGGCTGCCGTGTGGTGATCGTGCCCCGCCACCCCGAACGATACGCGGCGGTGCGCGAGATGCTGACCAGGGCCGGCATTCCATGGCGCAACCGCAGCGATCTTTCACCGGAGAATCCGGCAGGGGCGAACGACGTAATTCTGCTGGACACGATGGGCGAACTTGCCGCCATGTACGGCGTTGCCGACGTGGTGTTCATTGGCGGGTCACTGGTCCCTCACGGCGGCCAGAACATGGCCGAGCCCGTGGCCTTGGGCAAAGCCACGCTGTACGGACCGCACACCCGGAACTTCAAGGCCACCGTTCGTGAACTGAAAGAGTGCAGCGGCGCGCTGGTCGTGCAGGACGCCACTGAACTCGAGCGCGA
Source organism: Planctomycetota bacterium (assembly GCA_025993795.1). Classification (GTDB taxonomy): domain Bacteria; phylum Planctomycetota; class UBA8742; order UBA2392; family UBA2392; genus JADJRK01. The sequence goes on along the minus strand of JAMQHL010000017.1, from coordinate 23,677 downwards.
AGTCATTCGTTTGTTAGATGACGCGCAAGCGCGGCAGGCTTTGGGCCAGGCAGGGCAGGCACGCCTGCTGGCGGGCCGCGGCGCCCTGGAACGTCATATGAATCTTGTCGCGGCGTTGCTGAATGACCGCTGATGAAATGCCACATGCATGGAGAAGGCTGGAGATTCGGTGAGTGACCTCAGTACCGAGAAATGGCAACAGCTGCAAACCAAGCTTGACGGCGAGCTGGCGGCGGCAGTTTCGGCTTTGCAGTTCGCCCGCCGAAAGTTTCACCGGGCAGCGGTAATTTGTGGAGTCGTGATGGCCGCCGGCATCGGGGTCGTTGTCGTGGGCTTGTTCGCGTATCCCGACCAGCGCTACTACGTGGCTTCGCCGCTGGGGATCTTGATTGCCGTGCTGGTCTTTGCGCTGTTGCAGGCCCGGCGCGGCATGACGGTTGCAGGCGATGAAAAGCAGCGCATTGAGCGCGACATCCGCGCCTGGAAGAAGCGCAAACCCGGCAGCATCTTTGACAGGCACGCGAAAGCCTAAGTCAGGGTCGTCGCACCGCCCTTGATCAGCGTGTGCTTGCGCGCAAGCGCTGGGTTCTGGTCGGGGAAGTCCGTGCGGTAGTGCACGCCGCGCGACTCGTTGCGCAACAGCGCGCTTTCGGTCATGGCAATCGCTACTTCCAGCATGTTCTCGAGTTGCCACTCGCTGGGGAAACGACGTTCCTGTTCGCGGATCATGCGCTGCCAGCCGGTCAACTGACGCAGCAGGCTTTGCATTCCGCGCTCTGCGCGCTCCACACCCATGCCGCGCCACATCGCACCCTTGACCGAGTTGATCATGTCCCACACGTCGATGCGCCGGGTGTCGCGCATCGGCCGTTCGCTCACAAGGCGCGGGTGCTTGCCCTCGTTGGGGCCGCGGGATGCAGCCAGGGCGCCCGCGCGCTCGCCGCACACCAGGCCCTCCAGCAGGCTGTTGCTGGCCAGACGGTTCGCGCCGTGCAATCCGGTGCTGGTGACCTCGCCGACCGCCAGCAGGCCGTCGATGCTGGCAACGCCGTCGAGGTCGGCATGCACGCCGCCAATCATGTAGTGGGGCCCGGGCCTGACCGGCACCCATGACTTGGAACAATCAATGCCGGCGTCGTCACACGACTGCATGAAGGTCGGAAACTTGGTGCGCAACTCGGGCTGGTTCAGGTGCGTGACGTCCAGAAACGCTGCCGCGTCGCCGGTGCGGCGCAGCTCGCGCCCGATTTCGCGGCTGACCACGTCGCGCGGCGCAAGCTCCGCCAGTTCGTGTTTGCCAACCATGAAGCGCTCGCCGTTGCTGTTACGAAGGTATGCGCCGTGGCCGCGCAACGCCTCGGTGATCAGGCGGCGCTCAAGGCCAGCCACATACAGCAACGTCGGGTGGAACTGCACCATTTCCATGTCGCGCATGATCGCCCCCGCGCGCAGCGCCATGGCATGGCCGTCGGCAGTGGCAATCGCCGGGTTAGTGCTCTCGCGGTAAAGCTGGCCGGCGCCGCCGCTGGCCAGTATCACCGTGCGGGCCCATATCACATGCGGCTCGTTGTGGCGCATCATCACAGCGCCGACACAGGCTCCGCTGTCCGTCAACAGGTCCAGCACAAACGTGTTCTTGTACGCGCGCAGGCCGGCCGTATCACGGCACGCGGCCAGCAACGCGCGCGTAACTTCGGTACCCGTGGCGTCGCCGCCGGCATGCAGAATGCGGTGTCCTGAGTGGCCGCCCTCGCGGCCCAGGTCAACCTCGCCGGCTTCGTTGCTGTCAAACTTCGCGCCGCAACTCTTGAGGAAGTTCACCGCACCCGGCGCGGCTTCAATAATCGCGCGGACAACAGCGTCGTCGCAAAGGCCGTCGCCCGCGACCAGTGTGTCGCGCACGTGCGCGTCAAAGGTGTCATCGCCCCCCACGACAGCCGCAATCCCGCCCTTGGCGTAGCTGGTGTTGCTTTCTTCCAACAACGCCTTGTTCACCATCAGCGTCTGCCGCCCACCCCGCGCAGCTGCAAGCGCCGCCGTCAAGCCGGCAACGCCGGTGCCGATGACCAGCACATCAACCGTTTCCTGGCTGAGGTGCTTCGTGTCAAACGATACAAGGTAGCGGTCAGTCATTGGATGCATTCTTCTAAAGCCACTCACTGCCGTAGTACGACTGCAAGGCGGCCGGGATGCGCACTCTGCCATCCGCCGTCTGGTTGTTCTCGAGAATTGCAATCATCGTGCGCGGGCAGGCCAGGCCGCTGCCGTTCAGCGTGTGTGCCAGCCGCGTTTTCTTGTCCTTGTCTTTCACCCTGATCTTGGCTCGCCGCGCCTGGAAATCGGTGAAGTGGCTGCAACTGCTGACTTCAAGCCACTTGTCAACGCCCGCCGCGTAGACTTCCAGGTCGTAGCAGCGTGCCGCCCCAAAGCCAATGTCGCCGGTGCAAAGCTCGAGGCGCCGATAAGGCAACTCGAGTTTTTCAAGCACTGCTTCGGCGCAGCGTGTCAGGCGCTCATGTTCGGCTTCGCCTTCTTCGGGCGTGGTGACGACCATCAGTTCAACCTTGTTGAACTGGTGAACGCGCAGAATGCCGCGCGTGTCTTTGCCTGCGGCGCCGGCTTCGCGGCGAAAACATGGCGTGAACGCGCAATAGCGGATGGGCGCCTGCTCGTCGGCAATGATTTCGTCTGCATGGACGCTGGTCAGCGGCACTTCCGCTGTCGGAATCATGAACAGGTCGTCACGCGCGTCGGTGCGGTACATCTCTTCGCGGAACTTCGGCAACTGGCCACTGTTGCGAAGCGTCTCTTCGCGCACCATGAACGGTGTCCAGCATTCGGTATAGCCGTGCTCTCGCGTGTGCAGGTCCAGAAAGAAGTTGATCAGCGCGCGTTCCAGGCGCGCCAACCGGCCACGAAAAAACGGAAAGCCGCTGCCGCTGATGCGCCCGCCAATCTCGTTGCCAAGCTCCGCAAGATCCCAATGTGCCTTCGGCGCGAAATCAAACTTCGGCGGCTCACCGTGCGCCTTGCGCACAACGTTATCGTGCTCGCTCTTGCCGACCGGCGCATGGTCGCTGGGCAGGTTGGGCAGGTAAAGCAGCTGCACTTCAATCTGCTGTTCGAAGACCGCCGCTGCCTTCTCGTAGTGGTCCTGCTTCTCGCCCAGCTTCGCGAGTTGAGCTTTGGCGTCATCAGCATTCCTGGGTGCTGCCCCGAGTAAGCTGGTCAGGTCTGCCGGTGCCGGTGCCGCCGGGCTTTTCTTCAGCGCACCCTTCCAGGCGCCGAAGGCCTTGCTGGCTTTGTTCAAGTCTCCCTGCTGCTGCTCGGCATCGAACTTGATGGCGCGCCACTGTTCGTCGATCTTGAGAACTTCGTCAATGGCAGCGGTGTCAACGCCGCGAGTTGCGAGCTTGCGTTTGACGATGTCAGGATTCTCGCGAATGAACTTGATGTCCAGCATGTTCGGCCTCAATACAAAACGCGCAGCGGTTGCGTACGAATATGAGAACATGAGCCACGAGCGCAAGCGACCATCGTGCAATCGCAACTGCCTGCTTTCCCGCGTCGAGGTCAGATCGCCCGGGCGATCAACTGCCCCCGGCTGAAACTGGCCACCAGCCTTGGGTGCTGACCGACCCACAGGTTGAGAAGCTTCTCCAGCTCCAGATTCTGGAAGCCTGGCGGCAACTCCCAAATCGCGAGATCGGCGATGTCGGTTGGCAGGCCCAGCGCCTTGCGGCCGTTGACTGTCGCCATGCGCAGCAGTTCGTTGCGTGGCGCGCCGGGATGGGCCTGCACAGCGGCTTGCATCTCGCCCCACATGTCCAGGCCGTCATTACTCGCCAGGCTGTCGGTGCCAAGAACCAGATTGGCGCCCGTGTCAAAGTACTCGCGCAGGGGCCACGGCTCGTGGCCGAAGTACGCGTGGCTGCGCGGGCACCAGCAGATCGTGGGTTTCGTGCGCTCAATCCATTGCAGGTCTTGGCCTTGCGGATAATTGGCATGCACGAGCACCAGCGACAACGAACCCATGGCATCAGCCTGGGGCTGTAACGAAGGGTCACCCGCACCAACGCCCGGGGCTCCCTGCGGCAGCCATGGCCCCAGCCAGTCGCGCAGCAGCAGAGTGATGGGCGTTTCGCCGTAGCCTGTAAAACTTGACAGGTCAACACCCAGGCCAGCCAGCAGGTCGCGAAACGGGCCGCTACCGTCGCCTATGAACTGCAACTCGTCGCGGGTTTCGGCGACGTGGGTGGTGCACACGCGGCCTTCGCCAAATGCGCGGCCGTAGGCAAGTTGATACAGCTCGGCCCCCGTCGAGTACGGCGCGTGGGGTGAGTAGCCGTACTCAATTCCCGGCAGGGCCGCGGGTGCAGCTGCATCGCCGGCGTCGCTGCCAAGGCGCTCAGTGTCCAGTTCAAAGCGTGCGCGTATGACTTCATCACAGTGCTGCATTGCGCGGCTGGGCTCGCCGAGCACTTCAAGCCCAAGCACGCCGCGGATGCCGTGCCGCGCCAGTGCGGGGGCCGAGTCGCCACTCACGCTGATATCAAGTACAGCCGTTGTGCCCGTGGCTGCCAGCATGCTGCACGCGTCGTCGATGCCCGCCTGGATGATCGGCTCGGGCAACTGCCGGCCCGAGATAATGGCGCGGGCCCAGTCGGTAAACGCCAGGCCGCGCGGGACCTGGCGGTGCAGGTGCGAAAGGTCAAGGTGGCAGTGGGCGTTGACGAAGCCGGGCAGGCAGGCCGCATCGCCGAGGTCAAGCGTCTGCATGGCAAGGCCGTCCAAGCCGCCGCTGACTTCACCGCCGGTGATGACCTCGGCCACGTGCCCGCCCACAAGCAGCAGGATCACATCGCGCGAAAGTTCAAACGTGGCAGGGTCCAGGTAGTGCGAAACGCGAACGGCATAGTCCATCGCGGCGGTTTACCGCCAAAGCGCCAAAGCGCCAATGGGCGGCTCCGACCGATTCGCTAGTCAACGATGTAGATGATTTTCCAATCTTCGCCGGGCTTGCGGTTCAAGATAAACCGGATTCCCTCTCCGCTATTGGAGTCGTCCGAAGTCAATGATTCAGTACGGATCTTGATCGACACGACTACAAGGCGCCCGCTGTAGCTTTCGCGCAGCCGCGCTACATAGTCGGATTCTTTTCTCGAAACTCCCATGTCGTCAGGGATGTCGTCGACGCTCAAAGACGCATCGAGATTGAAAACCGACATGTTCTCGATCTCGACGTTGCTATTGCGGATCCGGTTGTAGCCCGACCGATCTGGCTCGATCCACGGTTCAAAGTCGGCCGCTGACTCGATGAATCTATTGTCCACTTGCAGCGGATATGAGAGGTGCCGGTACTCGGGCTCAACCTGATAGACCCCAGCAAGAAAATCAACGACAGCTCCAACGGCCCCGAAGTTGCCCGGGCGGTTTTTCAGGCGGGATTCGTTTGTCAATTCCGCCAGTGGTATGTCGTTCCAACCCTTGACCCGTTCCGGTTCAGGATCGTCCGACGACGACCGGTTGCTATAGAAATCGTTGCTGCGGGGCTTGTTTCGCGGCGGAGTTGCGGTGTTGCCCGCTGCGGATGGGCCGAACGACTGGCTGATGCCGATCTGTGTGAAATAGCCGACAGAACAAAGCAGGGCGAACGCGGCGACTGCCGCGACGACAGTACCGACACTGGCGAATAGCTTGCTCATGGCGATCTCCGGTCACGGACACACTGAACAAGCGTGAATCGCTTCGGGCCAGAGTGCAAGCGCCAAGTCCGCATGCCTCGTGCGATAACCCCGCACTTGCGTCGGGGGCACTGACTCGCCCATGAGATGCTGGCTCGCGGGCGACGCAAGCGTCGCCCCTACTCTATGCCGCGGTCTTTGCGGGCTTTCTTGTGGCGGCCTGAGTCCGTGGGCAGCTTTAGTATGTGCCCCAGTTTGTCGCGCTTGGTGGCCATGTAGAAGTTGTTCTCGGCGGTCGTGGGCATCTCGATCGGCACACGGTCCACAATCTCGAGCCCGTACGCTGAAATCGCGCTGCGCTTGCTGGGGTTGTTCGTCAACAGCTTCAACTTGCGAATGCCCAGGTCCATCAAGATCTGGCAGCCGGTGCCATACTCGCGCTTGTCGGCTTTGTGCCCCAGGCGCTCGTTGGCTTCTACCGTGTCGTAGCCTTCATCTTGCAGCGCATAGGCCTTGATCTTTTCACCCAAGCCGATGCCGCGCCCTTCCTGGCGCAGGTAAATGACCACGCCACGTTCAGCGGCCTGAATCTGCGTCATGGCTGCATGGAGCTGCATGCCGCAGTCGCAGCGTTGTGAGCCAAAGACGTCGCCTGTCAGGCACTCGCTGTGCACGCGCACCAGTACTGCTTCGTCGGCGTAGGTGACGTCGGCTGGGCGCAGGTCCTCAGGCAGCACGTTCTTGCACAACGCGACGTGCTCTTTGCCGTCGGCTTGCGAGTGATACAGGTAGATATCGAAAAACCCGGCGGCGGTGGGCATACGCGCGGCGCTGACACGCTTGACGATGCGCTCGTGCTGAAGGCGATGGCGCACCAGGTCAGCGACGCTGCATATCTTCAGCCCGTGCAGTGCGGCGAACTTCACCAGGTCCGGCATGCGCGACATGGTGCCGTCGTCGTTCATAATCTCGCAGATCACCGCGGCTGACTTCAGCCCCGCCAGGCGGCACAGATCAACGCTGCCCTCCGTCTGGCCGTTGCGCACCAGCGCGCCGCCCTCACGTGCACGCAGCGGAAAGACATGCCCCGGGCGCACCAGGTCACGCGCCCTGGCATTGTCCGCAATGGCCGTGAGGATGGTGTGCGCGCGGTCTGCGGCACTGATACCCGTGGTTACGCCTTCGCGTGCCTCAATGCTGACCGTAAAAGCGGTGCCCAGCGGCGCCTCGTTGGTGCGGGTCATGGGCGGCAGGTCGAGCCGGTCTGCGATCTCGTTGGTCAGGCTCAGGCAGATCAGGCCGCGAGCCTCTTTGGCCATGAAGTTCACGCCCTGGGGCGTGATTTTCTCGGCGGCGATGACGATATCGCCTTCGTTCTCGCGGTGTTCGTCATCGACCAAGATGATGGGTTTGCCGCTGCGCAGGTCGTCCAGCACGTCTGTAATGGGCGTAAGCATCGCCCGGGATCATAGCCACGACAGCCCGCGTGGGAATGACGGGTCGGGCTGGCATCCTGCCGATTGACAGGCAACTGAAATGGTACGAAAGTGCCGCCTTCATCCTGAGCAAGGCTAAGCCGGACCGGGACAGCCTGTGGTCCGTGTGTTGCGTGCAAAGGCTGACTGCGGTTCCCCAACCCCCGCGGGGAACGCACCCAACTAGGTCAGGAAGCAAGATGCCGGCAGCAAGAGTTGTCATGTTCACCGATGGCGTGTCGGAATCCAACCGGCTTGCCAAGGATGTGCTTGAGTCCAACCAGTTGTCCTGGACCGAGCGCAACATCAACAAAGACACAGAGGCAAACGCCTTTATCCGCAAGCTTTGCGGGGCGGCAGTATCGCCGGTGCTGTACATCAATGACGAGTGGTTTCCTGACCCGACGCAGGAAGAGATCATCGAGGCAACGGGTGTTCGCTATGACGTCGAGCGCCTAGAATCACGCGGCCAGACTATATTCGACGTGATCGTTGTCGGCCTGGGTCCTGCGGGACTCGCGGCGTGTCACGGTTGCCGTTTGGGCGGGCTGTCAGTGCTGGGTCTGGATGAATCAGAACCGGGCGGTCACCTGCTGAAACTGACCGAAGTAGACGAATACCTCGGCGTCGGGTTTGATGAGCCGGTGCCCGGCAGCGACATCGCTGCCAATTTCGCCGAGCATGCCAGGCACGTCGGTGCCGTGCTGATGCGCGGCAAGGTGAACAGCATTCGCATCCAGGGTGCATTCAAGCGGGTTCACAGCAGCGGCGGCAACTTCTGGGGCCGCGCCGTGATTATCGCAACGGGTGCCGCCCAGCGCGAATTGAAGATCGACGGCGTCGAGAAGTTCGTGAACCGCGGCATTCGTTATGGCGCGCAGGTCGATGCCCAGATCTACCACGACCGCCGTGTCGTCGTGATCGGCGGCGGTGACGAGGCCATGCACGCCGCGATTTTCCTGAGCCATCACGCCAAGTTCGTGACCGTGCTGTGCCCCGAAGACGAACCAACCGGCGAGCCGTTGCTGGTCGAGCGAGCGCAGCAGAACAAAGTTCGCGTCATTCCCGGCTCACGGGTGGTAGCGGTCAAGGGCGAAGACGCGCTGGACTACGTGTTCTTCGTCGAAAAGGGCATCCCCGAAGAGCAGGGCATTCCTACGGACGCCATGGTCGTCGCGCTGGGCCCGGCACCCAGGCAGCCGGTTGCGGGCCTGGAGCGCATGCCCCAGGACAACGGCTACTTCGCCCATGGTGAAGGCGGCAAGACCATGTTCGGCGGCATCTACGTTGCCGGCGACTGCACGAACATCGAGACCCGCACTTTAATGAGCGTCGTCGCGTCCGGCAGCCTGTGCGCCAAGCGCCTGTGGCAATGGCTTGCCAGCCATCCGCTGCCGAAGCTGAAACTCTAGTTTCACGAAGCAATCCAGCCGCCGCCGATCACTTCGTCTGGGGCGAAACGCCCATCTGTGCCGTCGGCATTGAACACCGCGCACTGGCCCGGGGCCGCACCCAGAATCGGCTGGTCGAAGCGCACACGCACGCTGCCGTCATCTTGACCTGTCAACGTTGCCGGCGCGCCCTCGTGCCGGTATCGCACCTTGACCATGGCCCTCAAGTGCTCGCTTGGCGCGAGCGGCTCAGTGCTGATCCAGTTCAGATTGCTGACAGTCATTTCGTCAATCTCAAGGTCGCGTTCGTCCCCGACGACCACAGTGCTCGTCTCGGGCTCAAGGCGCACGACGTACAGTGCTTTCGGCGCGGCAATCCCAAGCCCGCGCCGTTGCCCGATTGTGAAGCCTGCGATACCGCCGTGCTCGCCCAGCACCTCGCCAATGGTAGAGACAACACGCCCGGGGCGCAGCGCCTCGGGGTCGTGCTTGGCCACCACCGTGCGGTAATCGCCCTCGGGTACGAAGCAGATTTCCATGCTTTCGGGCTTGTCGCGCGTCTTGAGTTCAAACTCGGATGCTAGCGCGCGTACCTGCGCCTTGGTCAGGCCACCCAGCGGAAACAGGGCGCGGCTGAGCTGCTCCTGGGTCAAGCCAAACAGGTAATAGCTCTGGTCCTTGCTGCGATCGACGCCGCGCAGCAGGCGCCAGCGGCCGTCGCGGTGCTCGGTGCGCGCGTAGTGGCCGGTTGCCACCTTGTCGGCACCCACCGTGCGCGCGTAGTCAAGCAGCTTGCCGAACTTCAGGTCAGTGTTGCAGACCGCGCAGGGGTTGGGGGTGCGACCGCGTTTGTACTCGTCCACGAAATAGGAAATGATGCGATCGAAGTCTTCGGCGAAGTTCAGCACATAGAAACGCGCACCAAGCTGCGACGCGACGAAGCGTGCATCGTTGCTGTCTTCCAGGCTGCAGCAACCCTGTTTATTCGACTTGGCCTTGCTGCCCGCAGTGACGCCGTTGCGCATGAACAAGCCGACGATGTCGTGCCCGTCGCGCTTGAGCATCGCGCCGGTTACCGACGAATCGACACCTCCGGACATTGCAACCAGGATCATTCGTCTGCCGCTTTCGTGGCCGGCACGATGCCGCCCATCTTCCGGGCGTAAACGATCAGCAGCTTCGATGACATGCGGTAACTCTGCACGCCGCCTTCAACCTGGTTGGCGGTCAGGTACGCGTGATTGACCGCCGTGCTGACCTCGCCCACAGCCCCTGCCACGCCCTTGTCAAAGCGCGCCCAGTACTCATTCACGTGGTTCACGTCGCGCTGCACGCCCGCATAGCGCCGCTGCACAAGTTCTTGCGCACGTTTGGCGTCAAGCCCATACAACTCACCAAGCAATTGCCGCTGCGCGAACAGATAACCCGAGTACCGCACGTAGGGGTCACTACAGCGCACACATGCCGCAAAGCCGATAAAGTTCGCCTCGTCCTCGCTGGTCACGCAGCGCTGGTGCGCCTTCTCGTGCGCAATCACGAATGGGATACTGCTGACCGGTTGCAGGCGGTGGTAGTTCGCCTCGCCGGTCCACGGAAAGTAGAAGCCGCCAATCTGCAGATAGTCCATGAGAACCGAAGCAGCCACGGGCTTGGCTGGCGCGCGCGGTGCGCCAAAACCTTCTTCAAGTGCCAGGTCCTTTTCGACCAGCGCGAACGCCTTCTCAATCTCGCCATCCAGCGCGCGCATCTCGGCAAGGGGCTGGCTAGGCACGCCGTAATCTTCGCTGCCCATGGCGGTGCGGTACTCGGCATTGGTGGCGGCGACCAGTGCCTCGCACAGCTGGCTGAGCTCGGCAACCTGGGCAGCACGATCGGCAGGGGGTTGCGCATGCGCCTGCCAATCCTGGCGCTCGATAATGCCGGGACGGAAGTAGTTGATGCCCCAGAGCACATAGAAAAGGGCAATCAGGATCGCCCCAAAGGCACCGACCTTGAGCCCGCCGCAGGCAAGCGCATTAAGCGCGCGCCGCTTGCGCCGTATCACATACCAGCTTGCGCGCGCCCACAGAAACAGCGCCCAGCCGGCTACGAGCACGATCAGTAACTCGCCCGCGCTGGTCGGCTGCACGCCCGTTACCGTCGCAAGCCCACGGCCGACGTACTGGCCGAAACCGCGCGCGAAGACGTTCTCTGCAAAGCCCTGTGACTGGCCCAGGCCCCAGCAGATCAGGATCACGACCACGCCGAGAACCACCGTCAAGCCGCGTCGCTTGACATAGAGCCCGCGGTCTTTGGGCATGGCATCGTCGGGCGTGAACAGCGCAAACCACCCGATTGGCAGGGGGTTGCCCTTGCCCTCAAGCATGGAAGCCGTTTCTTCGCCCGGTGTCGCCATATGCGCAGTGTAGCTCAATCCCGCCGCTTCGGGATGCGCGGGTTAGCACAACGGTTAGCTCTTTACGAAGCGGTTCCAACTGCTGGGGGCGCGCTCACCAAAGCCCACGCCGTCATTCCAGTTGGGCTTTCCGGGCTCGGTGCTCAGCGGCATGTTTGCCTGCTCGGGCGTGCGGTTACCTTTGCGTGTGTTGCAGCGTACGCAGGCAACGACACAGTTCTCCCAGTTGGTCACGCCACCCTTGCTGACCGGTATCACGTGGTCAATGCTCAGGTATTTCAGGCCGGGCTTGTTGCCGCAGTACTGGCACTGGAACCCGTCGCGGCGATAGATGTTGCGCCGGTTGAATGCCAGCTCGCGCCGGGGCACGCCGTTGTAGCGCCCCAGCACGATGACCTCGGGAATGCGGATCATCAGGTTGGTCGTACGCAGCCAGATCTGGCCCGGCGGCAACTGGTCACGCGTTGACAGCGAGTTGTCCACCAGCCAGCTTTCAAACGTGTGCATCTCGTAGGATTCCGGATGCACAATGTGGGCGTGATCCTGGAACACCAGGCTGAACCCACGCTTCACGGTGGTGATCGCGATGGGCGTCCAGGACTTGTTCAGCACGAGAACGGAACGATCCAGCATAGTCCACCAGTCAAGAAACTCGGCCGCAGGAGCAAGTCCCGCGGCCGAGCCGGCTAAGCACCATACAAGACGGGCATGCGCCCTATAATTGACTGGGCGTAGCGCCTTACAGCGCGCACAGCCCTGGCCACGTCTATCACCCGAATTTGATTACTGACAGTCATCTTGCGGTCAGATTGTAGGGGGTTTTTGTTGCGGTTCAAGCCTGCGGCAGGCCGCGTGAAGCCATTTGATGAATCTGTGAAACAATTGTTGGCAATCACTGCGGCCAGATACTTCCGTAGTACACTACCAACAGCATCCCCGATGCCGCCAACGGCACGCCGGCCATTCCGGCTGCCACGTAGGCAACGCGCCAGGTGGGTCGATGAAGCCGCAACTTGCGATCTGCCAGGCCCTGAAGACCCAGCGTGCAGGAACAGACCAGCAAGAACACGCCGCTGCCGTAACCCAGCACCAGCGCTGAAAATGGCGATGGCGAAGACCTTGAGCTAACCGCATCAGAAGCCGCGCCGGCCATGAACGCCAGTGAACTGAACGCCAGCAAGCGAGTTGTGTTTCGGAAGTACACCCCCACCAGCGCTGGCACGGTGCGGTTCCGGTCTGCCGCAAGCACCCGAAGTCGCGCGTACTGGCCGTGGAGCGCCACGGCAGCCTGCAAGGCAAGCGATGCGACAACGCTGCCCAGCGCCGCATAGATCAGTGCCAGCACCATGTGCTCGGTCATGGCGGCAGTCTATGCAAAGCCGCATTCTCCACAATCGGATCACAGTGCCCAGGGTGTGTCGCAACCGTCGGTACTCTGGGGGCATGCGCAAGCAGGCCTATAACCTTACTGACGACGTCGCGTTGCTGGTGCACCTGCTGTCGCGGCGTGTCGAAAGGCTGCAACACATCAAGCCGGGGCAGATCCTGCATGGGGTCAGCCAGGCCCGGTCGCGTTCGCGCTATGGCGTGTATGCACAGTGCCACGCGTTACGCTTCAAGCATGGCAAACGTGAGCACCTTACGCGGGACGGCTATGCGTGGGTCTGGCCCGAAACCCGGGTGCGCGGGCACGAGATGCTGTATTACATCACCTACTTCCTGCCGCGCTTTCTTGACCAGCAGCCGCGAGAGCGGCTTCACACCCTGTTGCACGAGCTGTACCACATTCACCCACAGTTTAATGGCGACCTGCGGCGCTTTCCAGGCCGCAACGAGTTTCACGGCAATCGCCATGAGGACTTCGACGGAGTGGTTGACCGCATGGTCGAGGAAAGCCTGCCGCACATTGACCTGGAACGCTTTCCGTTCCTTACGTTGGCGTTCGATGAGTTGGTGATGCGGCATGGCAGTGTCGTCGGCAACAAACTCAAGCGCTTCCAACCCCGGAAGATCCGCGCCGAAGAACTAGCGACTGACCTGGCCCGCCCCATCCATGCCCCGTCCGGGCAGCGAAAACTGTTTGTATGATGAACCGCATCGCCCGCAGGCTGGCCGCGCGGGGGCGCGACTTGAACAACCTTGCCACACACTCGACCTTGTCGGGGGGCGCGGCTAGACTCCCGCCGCCGAAAGGACCACATGCAGGTATATGTCGAGTGCATCTGCGGCAAGAAGTTCCACGTTGACCGCGAACAAGTCTCTGAGTTCGACTGCGAAGGCTGCGGACGCAAGCTGGTTGTTCCGCCGGAGGCCCTGTATGCAAAGCTTGAAAACCTGCGCAAGCGCATGAAAGAAGGCGAACCCGGCATGCGCGAAGCCATGACAGCCGCCGCGGCGCTTCGCAATGTCCATGCTGTGCCGCTGTTGAAAGAGGGCGCGCAGTCCGGCATTCGCGAAGCCGTGAATACTGCGTTGGTCGGCCTGTGCGATTTTCCCGGCCCGGGTCAGGATGTCGTGTCAGACTGGATCGGCACCGGAATGCTGAGTGTCACGCGCCTGGTGGCAGCGCTGCGCGAGGGCAAGTATGAATCCGGCGCTGATTTCATCTGCAGCCTCGTTGCCCAGGACAAGCTGAAAGAGAGCCACGTTGCAGAGGTTGCGCCCTATCTTGGCGACTCGGGCAGCCAACGTTCACTCGCTACGCTGAAAGAACTGCGCCGCAAGTACCCCAACCTTGGCGGCATCCTTGACTCTGCGCTGGCCAAGCTGCGCCACCTGGACGGAAGTGCAGGCGCAATCCCTGACGAGGCCAAACGTATTCCCGGTCGCGAGTCCCAAAGCGAACCCGCTGCCAGAAAAGGCTGCATGGGCCTGCTGCTGGCGCTCGTGGCAGTCGTTGGCATGCTGGCGGCACTGCTATGGTGATGATTCGACGTGCTCGATTTCCGATGCCCGCTTTCCGGGGTTGCTTGCTTGCGCTGCTGGCACTGGTGGTGCTTTCCGGTTGCGATGAAGTGAACCGCGGGGCATTCGGCGGCATTAAGGGCCACGTCGGGTTTCCGGCCATTTCTGACTGCCGGGTAGAGGTCTACAACGCGCTGCAATTCACCGGCCTTGACGCCACAGACGGGTTGATTGCCACCGGGCGCACCAATGCCGCCGGGAAGTTTTCGATCAAGCTGAAAGACAAGTACCTCGGGCGCCCCCTGATCATTGTGGCGCGCCCGGGGCCGTCCGCTATGTACCGCGACTTCGGGGCAGCCGGCACGCCCGACGTCGCCTTTGACAGCCCCCGTCAACCATGGGTCGGCGTGCTGAACGAGTGGCTTGGCGGTGAAGACATCGTCTCGGTCAACCCGATTACCACGGTTGCGTTTCACAGCCTGATGCGCCAGCCAACCGAGCAGGTGGGCCAAGTGAACCTGCGCTTTGACCGCAATAACGTCAACGCGGTGTTCAACGCCACGGCGGCCAACTTCGGGATCAAGTCACTGCCTTGCGCGGAAAACCCGGCGCCGCCCGATGGTCCGATGTTCGAAGAGCCAAAGTACTTCTATCTGGAAGAGAACAGCCGTTCGACCTCGTACACTTACGCCTGCCTGCAGCTCGCCAAGGCAGCCAACGAGTTTGTGCTGACGACGGCAACCCCCAGCGACACGGCACTGGACTTCTATGAGGGGCTGTTTCGCGACGCGCATGATGGCGTGCTGGACGGCATGTATTTTGGCACGCCCGAGACATTCCTGAACGGAGTGCCTTCCGTGGTGGGTCGCGACACCGACGGAGCATCATTGCTGTTTCGCTGGATGGCCACGGTACCGCTGAGCGCTGCTGAGCAGGGTTACGCCGGCGCCGGCAAAGAAGGCGTGTTTGATCCAGGCGTGAGCCAGATGCTCGACATCCAGGACTCTGCCACTGGGTCGCTGCGACCCACGCGCATTGACCGCGCTGACGTCTCCAACTTCCCGTACTCGGGCAACGTGGAGATGACAATTCGCGGCGAAGGCTTTCGTCGCACGGACAGGTTTCTGCTTCGCAACGGGGATGACCTTGACACTGAGTTTTTAGTGACTCGCGATTCGGTCGGGGTCGACGGCGAGTTCACCTTCCACAGCGACACCGAGCTGCGAGTCCGTATTCCGGACTTTGCAGTCACGACCAAGACCGTGCACCCTGACCTGAAAGTGGCCACAAATATGAGTTTCCGGGTGCTGCGGCTGATCGTGCGGAACCTGCCCGAAGTCGACAACAACCAGCGCTCCATCGAGCATGTCGTCACCAACGATGCGCGCATGACCAACCGGACCGAGCCGCTGCTGGTGCATGCAGAGATCGGCCGGGTCGGCGCGGGTGGCGCACTGGACCCGGCTTCTGCGGGCAACAACTTGTACCCGGCTGCGACGGACCCCGATACGCTGAATCCGGCTGCAGACAACGTCTATGAACTGCGGGTGCGGGTGGCCAACCCGGGTCTTGACGCGATCGACAACGTGGCGCTGAACTTCACACTCAGTGCGTTCAGCCAACTGGGCGTGCCCGTGGTGCCGGAAGTCTTTACCGGCGCCCCCGCCGCCGGGACCTCAGTGGTTTTCAGTAACCCGCTGCCCTTTATCGCGACGCTGAACCCCGGCGATGTGGCGCGCCTGGATTACCGTTTCGTGTTTCTAGACACTGCGCTGGGCACCACACTGGCCGCCGGTGCGCCTGTGAAGTTCACCCCCGTACTTGAGGGCCAAAGCCAGGGCGCCGGTAACCCCCTGGTCAGCACCTCCGACGTTGTCGGGTTCAACCGCACAGTCCAGCTTGCCCCTGTGGACCCTGCGGCGACACCGGTGCTTGACCCACTGGTCGCGCCGACACTTCCTGTCAGTGTTGTGGCCGGCGATTCGTTTGAACTGACAATGGATCTTGCGGCGTCGCCGCTTTCGGGCGGCAGCATGCGCACACTGCGCATTGACGGCCTTGACATCACAATCACGTTTGATGGCGAGACCACCGAACTGCACCTGGCCGACTCCTTCTTTCAGTCCTACGCCGAAAGCGGTTTGTATGCGACCACCTTCACCCTTGGCGCTGCGGGCGGGCTTGCCTTGCCGCTGACGCTGACGCAGGTCGCCGACACCGCGACGCTAGTACTGTCGATCCGGACTGAAGCCGGGCGCATCGGCGTTTTGACCGCAAGCTTCACGGCGCGCGCCACGGACGCCGCCAGCGGCGTTGCATCTTCGCAATCGTCGCCCACCGCCAATACCAATGTTGTGCCGTGAGCTGCCTTGCGTTTCCGCCCGCCCATCCCGTGTGCTACGCTTAGGGCGTGAAGGAAGAAGCCGACAAACTTCGCAGCGCGCTTGACCTTTACCGCCAAGGCGACCTGTCCCGCGCGCAGATGCTGCTTGAGATGCTTGACCTGGACCGCCTTGAGCCGGCCCTGCATGTCGAGGCAAACTACCTATGGGGGCTGGTGCTTGCGCGGCGCGGCGACCCCCTTGAGGCGGCGCATCGCTTCCAGGCATGCATCCGGCTTGACCAGCGCTTCTTCCCGGCGCTTGACGCGTGGGGCAATGTGCTGGCGAACCTGGGCGACGCCCGCGGCGCAATTGAGAAGTACAAGCGCGCCCTGGGCGTGGCCGGCCCGGAGCAGTCTTCGCACATCCTTTACAACTATGGCCAGGTGCTGATGAAGCACGGTTATGTGCTGCGGGCGCTGCGCAAGTTCCGCGAAAGCTACAAGCGCCGCGCGAGCAGTGACGCCGCCTACATGGCCGGCGCGTGTTTTCTTCAGATGAACCGCGCGCTGGGCGCACGCAGATGGATGCGGCGCGCACTTGCCATTGAGCCGACCAGCGCACGCAACGTAGTCGGCCTGGGTTGCGCCCATGCGCTTGAGGACCACGGCGATGAAGCGATCGCCAGCTTTCAAGCGGCGCTGGCGCTGGATCCGCAATGTGCGGAGGCGCATTACAACTGGGCGCGTGTGCTGGCCACCCAAGGCGAGTACGCCAGGGCTGCCCGCCGCTGCAAACAGGGGCTGCGCATTAATCCCGACGCGTTTGAACTGCTGGCGCACCAGGCATTCTGCCTGCGCCAGATGGGCGCCTATGACGCCGCCCTGCACACCGCGCGCCGGATGCGCCAGGCGCTTCAGCGGGCAGCTAGGTCAGAACATAAGGCCGACTTCATTGACATCGTCACCGCAAACGAAGCCGCCTGCCTGCGCGCCCTGGGCCGCACCCTGCAGGCACGCAACAAGCTGATTGAGCAAGTGCGCCACGCCAAAGACCCGAGCCCCGAGAGCCTGGCCGAGCTGAGATACCACGACGTCAAACGGCTGCGCGGCGCGCACCGTTACGAACTGACGCTAAGCGCCAGGATGCCCGCCCCGGAGTTCGGCACAGACGATGAGGAGCTGCCGCCGCGACAGTACCAGCGAACGTACTGGGTAGTCGCCCGCAGTTTGAAGGAGGCCCGCCGCATCGTGCGCGAACTTGAACCGCCCGAGGCCGAGATCAGGTTCGACTCCGATGTCGTCGTTGGCGAGCTGCTTGAAGAAGCCGACCAGGGTGTAACCGAACGCAGCCCGGCCATCCCCGTCGAGTGATGCGGTAGTGATGCGACAATGAAACAGGCGCGCTGCGAGAGCGCCTGTCTGCAATGCGTAATCCTCAGGCCAAGCTGTCCATCACCTCGTCCAGCACAGACTTCGCAGGTCGCAGCGCATCTTCCTTCAGCGAACTCAGGGGCACGTCCACCATGCCAAGATGGTCAACAAAGCGGGGCGTTTCGCCCGCCAGGTAGATCACGCCGGTCGGGACCTTGCCACTTTCGTGGTGCTGTGCCAGCAGTTGCAGTGCGCCCGTGCGGCTTGCGGGGTCGTAGTCTTTATCCAGAGCCTTGATCGTGATCTTACTGCCGTCGCCAAGCTTGATCACGCGCTCATCGCCGTGGTCCATTTCTTCGTAGTGCGGGTCATACGCGGGTACAAAGCCGATATCCTGCATTGCCAGCTCGTTGCTTTTCATCCACGGGAAAGACTTGGTGCTGCCCTCATGGTTATTGAAGGTCACGCACGGGCTGATGATGTCAAGAAGCACTGTGCCCTTGTACGCGAGCGCAGCCTGAAGCACCTGCTTCATCATCTTGGTGTTGCCTGCAAACAGGCGCGCCACAAAACCGCAGCCCAGTTCAACCGCAAGCGCACACAGGTCAATTGCGTGCATGTGGTTGACCTGTCCGTGCTTGAGTTTGCTTCCCTTGTCGGCGGTCGCGCTGAACTGGCCCTTGGTCAAGCCGTACACGCCGTTGTTCTCGACGATGTACACCATGTTCAGGTTTCGACGCATCACGTGCACGAACTGGCCCATGCCGATGTTGGCGGTGTCGCCGTCGCCGGAAACGCCGATCATCTTCAGGTTGCGGTTGGCCAGTGCCGTGCCCGTTGCAATACTGGGCATGCGCCCGTGCACACTGTTGAAGCTGAAGCTGCGGCTGACGAAGTATGCAGGCGTCTTGCTGCTGCACCCGATGCCGGAAAGCTTGACCAGGTTCTCAGGCTTGAGGCTGTTGTCGAAAGCGGCGTCAATGAGGCGAGCCGTGATCAGGTCGTGGCCGCAGCCGACGCACAGCGTGCTCTTGCTGCCGGCGTAGTCCTTCTTCTGAAGGCCGGCCTTGTTGGTTGAGGGCGCTTCTGTGGTACCTGCCATCGCTTCATCTCCTGCCGGGGCATTGCCTGATGCTTGGCTCAGGCGCGTTCCCGATGGTTACTTCTCGCGTTCCATAGACACTACCTGCTGCACGACATTGTCAGCCGTAAGCGGCATGCCGTCATAGTGCAGCACGCTGCGCAGTTTGCCCGCGAACCTCGGCAACTCGGCGTTCAGGGTCATGCGCATCTGGCCGTCGCGGTTCAGCTCCACGACGTACACGCGCTCATGGCTGTGCAGGAAGTCTTCGACTTCCTGCGTAAACGGAAAGGCGCGCAGGCGGCAAAGGTCGAGCTTGAGCCCGTGCTGGTGGTCCAGCACCGCAAGCGCCTCACGCACGGCCTCTGTGGTTGTGCCGAAGTAGATCAGGCCGGCGGCGTGGCCGTTGCTATGAACCTCAGGCTTGGGCACGCGGTTCTTGGCAGTGGCAAACTTGCGTGCAAGGCGATCCATGTTCGCCTTCCAGTGTTCTGGCTTTTCGCTGTAGGCGGCGTCCGGTGTGTGGCCGGTACCGCGTGTAAAGTAGGCGGCCTTGGGGTGGTCGGTGCCGGGGTATGTGCGGTAGGCAACGCCGTCGCCGTCCACGTCGCGGTAGCGTCCCCACTGGCCGTTCAACTTGTCCAGCGCTTCCTTGTCCAGCACCTTGCCGCGCCGGAAGGGCTGGGTCGGGTAGTCAAAGCGGTCACTCATCCAGTAGTTCATGCCCAGGTCGAGGTCGCTGAGTATGAACACCGGCGTCTGGAATTCCTCGGCCAGGTTCAATGCCTCACCACCCATCTCAAAGGCTTCCTTGGGCGTGCTCGGAATAACCACGATGTGCTTGGTATCGCCGTGGCTGGCATAGAACAGGCTGATCAGATCACCCTGCATCGTGCGCGTCGGAAGCCCGGTGCTGGGCCCGGTGCGTGCTACGTTACAGATCACAAACGGAATCTCGGCGAAATACGCCAAGCCGATGATCTCGGTCATCAGGCTGATGCCCGGACCGCTGGTACTGGTAAATGCGCGAGCACCAGCCCATCCGGCGCCGGCCAGCATGCCGGCGGCGGCAATTTCGTCTTCGGCCTGCACCACGGCAAAGGTTCGCTTGCCGTCCTGGATGCGGTACTTGTTCAAGTACTCGTCCAGGTATTCGCACAGGCTGCTGCTGGGAGTAATCGGGTACCACGGAACAACCGACACGCCGCCGAACATCAGGCCCAGCGCCGTTGCCGCGTTGCCTTCAATGATGATCTTGCCCTTGTTGCCGTCCATGCGCTCGACACGGTACGGGTCGGCCTTCTTGAGGTTCTCTGCAGCCCACTTGTAGCCGAACTCGACGGCGGGCACGTTCAGGTCAATCGCTTTCTGTTTACCGGCAAGCTGCGTCGAAATCGCCTTGCGCACTTCGTCCATGTCGAAGTTGAAAAGCTGGGCACACACGCCCACATACAGCATGTTGATCACCAGCTTGCGCAGGCGCACATCCGGGCAGGCCTCGGCGATCAGCTTCTTGAACGGCACGGCGTAATGGATGCAGTCCGGGCGCTTGCCCGCCAGGTTCAGCGTCTCTTCGTAGATCAGGATGGCGCCTTTGCGCGCTGTCTCGACGTCTTCGTCGCTGGTGTCAGGGTTCATGCACACGACGATGTCGGCGTCCTGCTTGCGGGCGATCCAGCCGTCCTTGTTGGCGCGAATCGTGAACCACGTGGGAAGGCCCTGGATGTTGCTGGGAAACAGATTCTTGCCGCTGATGGGAATGCCCATCTGGAACAGGGTGCGCAGCAGCACCATGTTGCTGGTCTGGCTGCCGCTGCCGTTTGCGGTCGCGACGTGAAGTACCAAGTCGTTGACAATCGTCCGGGTTTGAGGCGCTGCAGCCTGGGCAGTGGCCATGGTGATACGTCTCCTTGCGCGCACGGCTTATGCCGCGCCCATCTGTGAAACGCCGGTTATAGAACGCACGCCCCCCGCTGCAACGGGACGCTGACTGTGGAAACCCATTGGACAAAGGGTTCGCGTGCTTCAGGTCGCCTCAGGCGGAGGCCCCGGGGGCGTATCCACCTTGATGGCCTGCAGTGTGTCGACGTGCAGCAGGTCACCATTGGCAGAAAGATGAATCTCGAACGTTCCCTCTTTGGGGAACTGCAGGCCCGGCAGGTTGATGCCCGTCTCGAAGTCTTCTAGCGGCTTGCTGTGCTTTAGGCCGCGCAACTCGGCTTTTCCCAGCGTGGCGCCCTCGACCGGGTCGGTGAACTCGATGGTCAGGTCGTAGGCCCCGTTCATTTCGCCCAGCATCACGTAGACGCCGAAGCGGGCGTGAAACACCGGAAACTGCGGCGCATGCACGCGCCGGAAGATGCCGATGATCGAATACTTGCCGTCTGTGCTGCGAATCACCTGGTCGCAGATCAGGAATGCCTTCACCTTCGGTGTGGTGCCTGCCATGCCCAAGGTTTATCGCAAGACCGAGCCCCTGCCAAGTCTGCACCCGCTTCGCACCAGACAAATCAGGCAGGGGGCGCCACCGCGACGACTCATCCGCGCCTGTACAACGCCGCGATCCATTACCGCAACGCGATCATTCTGTGCCCGAAAGAATCCCGCAGCGAACCCACGCGCGAGCTTCGCCCCCGCGCCGTGGTTTTCTTCGCCGATGGCTTCCGCAAAGGGTTTGGCTTCCTTCGCGAACAGGCCATCGCCGTCCGCGCGGAAGCCCGCACGAACTGAGCGCCCTTTGCGGGCGCCGCAGTGACTTGCCGGCCGAACGCGATACGCGTGGCTGGAGCACTCGGCACGGAAGGCAATCCTGCCGGTCGGCAACGTGCCCCAGACAACCACGCGTCGTGGTTGAAAGCGACGAGGCAAGACGTAATCAAGAGGACGGAATACGGGCCGGGCACCGCCTGTTGACTATCTGTGCTGGACTAACTGAACGCTTTTTCTTGGGAGGCAATCATGCGTTACCTGATGGCTGTGGCCCTGTTTGTGCTGCTGGGCGCGGGCCTTTCCGCCCCGCTGATGGCACAAGACACGGGCGAGAAGAAGGACGTAGAGAAGAAGGAGGCTGTTGCCAAGCCGGTCACTTACAAGGTTGGCATTTCCGGCATGGGCTGAGGGGTGGCGTGACCGCCCAAGGTCGTCAAGACCGTAACCCGCCTGGAAGGCGTGGAAAAAGCAGAAGCCAGCTTCATGGACAAGAACGTCATCATCGTGATGAAGGCCGGTAAGACGCTCACCAAGGAAGACCTTGAAAAGGCATTCAAGGACAGCCAGTTCAGCGTGACCTCGTTCGAAACCGTCGTTGCAGAAGAAGAAAAGAAAGGCGACGCATCGGACGACAAGAAAGAGGATCCCAAGAAGGAAGACCCGAAGAAAGAAGAACCCCCGAAGAAGTCCGACTGATTCGCAACACCCACAGCAGGCGGGGAGCAATCCCCGCCTGTTTGCATTTGAACCGCCGCGGCGCAAACGGACTGATCGCCCCCTGTGTACTTCCGGTCGTTCCATGAACGAGTCCGCGCACCAACCAGACGCCCGCCTGTTTCATCGCCGAGTGAGTGTCAGAAGTCGGCGAGTGATTGCTACTTCGGCAACTCTTCGCGGATGCGCTTGAGCATGCCAGTCGGCACTGCGCTGACCGGTCGCACGTAGCCCAGTGATTCCAGCGTGTCGGGGTCGTGCAGGCTCTCTGTCGGTATGCCGATCAGTTCGTACTTTGCGTTCAGCGCCGCGCCGCCGCTGTTGCCCGCCGAAATCAGGCAATCGGTTTTCAGCCACTGCAGCACTTTCTTGCGCACCGCAAAGCCGCTGACCACGCCGCTGGTCATCGTGATGCTCGCAACGCTGCCCGAGCCGCCGATCGCGGGGTAGCCCAGGCAGCGCAGCTCGCTGCCGAATTCCGGCCCGCTTTGCCCCAGCGGAAGCCACGCGAAGTTCGGGGTCTCAACGGGCTTTCCGTTCAGGTCTTCGGTAATGCGCAGCAGCGCGACATCCAGCTCCGCGCTCTGGTCGATCACGACGGCTGTGTGAGTCTGCACCGGCAAGCCGCGCGGATCGCGCGTGAAGCTGACAAACACCATTGTCGCAAACGACCCGTCCTCGTTCTCCAGCACGTGCCGGTTTGTCAGGATCAGCCCGCCCGGTGTGACGACCGTGCCGCTGCCGCCACCTTCATTGGTGTTCAGAGACACGCACGCGTGCACGGCGCGCTCGGCGGGCGACAACTGATCAAGTGAAGTGAAGGGCAGCGCCGGGAGTGTGACCGGCGGCGGCGCCTCATTCAACCCGATCAAAAGCTTGAAGCTGACTTCCTCGTCTGCCGTTGCCGACAGGCTGCCGGCGTACACATAGCAGGTGCCCCCTCGCAGCCCCTCCGACACTTCCAGCACCTCGTTCAAGCGCCCCGTCGCCTTCTCGGCTTCTGCTTCTTCAAGCAGAGAGGCCATGTCCCTGGCCCGTTCCCGTGTCAGCCACAAATCGATGTCGGCACTTGCATCGGTCACCTGTGCGTAGACTTTCTTCGTTCCCTCGGGCAACTTGAAGCGCACGCCTTGAAGCCGCGCTCCGTTCGCAGGCAGTTCGATGGTCAACAGCACGCCCGGTTTGGCTTCCAGCACTTTCTCTGCAATTCCCACATCCCAGTCTTCTTCCTGCTCCTGGGCAGCGACCCACAGACCGAACACAACCAGCACAAGCACTGCCATCAACACACGCGACGTAGCATCCATGATCGTCTCCTGGGACTGCCCGCCCGATTACGTCAAAACGGACGCAAGAATGGAAGTAAGCCGTATCGATGGCCAAGCCCATGCCACGACAAATTGCCACCGGCCCCGCCTTCGCGCTGGCGCGGTTTGTGATGTGGGCATCCTGCCCGCATGCAGTGAGTGGTGTGGGCGTCCCGCCCGCAGAGCCGTCGGCGTCTCGCCCACGGCCTACGCAGCCGTGATGGCGGGCCTACCCCCGGAGGCTTGTTGCTGCATGTCTTCTTGCTGTTGCTTGCGGCGGATCATGGCCGCGTCTACCAGTGCTTTGAACTCGGCGGCTTTGG